>DASRAJ010000104.1:0-63329 GCA_035638255.1 Chitinophagales bacterium | reverse complement strand
GTCTATAGGTTTTGAAAGCATGTGCAAAGTTGCAAGGTTTTCAAAGATTCTTTCAAAATCCCTGCATCATTTTTTGCACACCATTGTCTTGAAAACCTTTACTGGCCTACGTTTCAGGAATTGTTAAGGGACGACTAATTAGGACCTTGGGATATTGGGGAAATTAGGATATTCGGGAGTTCAATAACCCAATAAATGATATCCTGATTTCCAAATACCCCAATGTTCCAATGCCATTTTCTTCCTCCAAAAAAATTTACTCTCCTGCTGACGCGCTTGGACGCATGAAAAAATATTGTGCGTACCAGGAGCGAAGTCACAGCGAGGTGAGGACCAAGCTGCTTGAGCTCGGCATGCGTGGAAATGATCTGGAGAACGTAATGGTGAAATTGATTGAAGAAGGATTTCTGAATGAAGAACGGTTTGCCATTGCATTTGGTGGTGGAAAATTTCGCATGAAGAATTGGGGAAAGAAAAAAATTGAACAGCAGCTTAAGGCGAAAGGTGTTTCTGAATATTCCATCAGGCAAGCGGTGAAAGGAATAGATGATGGTGATTACAGAAAATCATTGCAGGAATTACTGCGGAAGAAAGTCGCCACTCTTAATGACAAAAATATTTTTACGAAGAAGCAAAAGCTTTCGAATTTTTTAATCGGGAAAGGTTATGAACGGGAGTTGGTTTGGGAGGAAGTGAAGAAGTATTTTGAGGAATAGTCTTGACCTTGACTGAGCAAGCGTCGATGGGAAGGAAGTTTTGACAACTTTTTTTGAAGTTGTCAAAACTGGCCTCCAAGGTGAACAACATCAAAACCGACTGTGCTGAATAATAAACTTATAAAACCTTAAAGTCAATATGATAATGATTACCATGTACTGCATTAATCCCCGGAGGCAGGGCATGGGCAAAATAAATTCCTCTCTTTAGCAATTCTTTGCCCGAAGCTGTTTTGAAGAGATCATCTTTTAAATCAATTTTTAAAATTACTTTTTGAATTGCCAGTCCATGTTTTCTCGCTGCGTTATCAAGGGCAACAATGTGTTTTGCCACTGTTTCGAAATCTATCGCCGCATCCTTATGGGAATTTAGTCTTCCATTCGCATCAAAGAATAGTTGATATCTTAAAAGTCCGAGTCTATCATAAGTTTTTATCGGCTTTCCATTTTTAATGAGTGGAGTCATAAAGTCAATACTCAATCCATTTTGATGCGTATAGTGCATGAGCATCTTACCACCATTCTTTGCAGAACATTCCATCAACCTGAAGCAGATGCCGGGACAAGTGGTTTCACATTCTTGGTATGCGTCTGCAATGGTTGCAGCAAGTTGTGAATTGGTGTAAGCATCACCCAATACATAGTAGCTCAGCAAACTGAAGTAACAATAGTTTGTTCCTGAATATGGAACCAGGTAGCCGTTAACAAGTTTTCCATTTCTTGTGCTGCCGAGTGATTTGCTTTCTCCTTTGTTTTTGTGAAAAATCTGTAGCGTCGAAAGCAGGATTGCAATGCAGATTGTTGCGAGAAGAATGCACCGGGTAATATTCTTCAGCCATTTAAAAATTGTTCGGAGCATGAAATGTTGAACCTGGAGGGATGCGTAGATTCAAGCTACCTAACTATTTAAATGGTTTATTATTTCACTTGAGATTGGGGAATTTCCATAGGCGATAAAACGAATCCCTGCAGGCAAGGAAATATTTTCTCTCTTCTATTTCGGATATTCCCCTATGATACTGATCTGGCTCATGGGATCCGACTACTCTCAATTTATTCTTTGTTCTTATTACAAAGTCATAGTAGTTTCCCCCATGTAGGATTTTCAATTCAGGAACAGCATCGCTAACCCTCTTATCATAGATATTTAGTGAATCCCGGCTCATGGAAAAAAGTTTGTTTTCAACGAGCTTAGTAAAAACACTGTCACATAAGTGTTGATTTGATTTTTCCTTTACAATTTTTGTCCTTCCCTTTTTTAGTTCCCCATTCTTGTATACAATTGGATAAAAAATAAATTGACTCCATCTTCCTTCTTTGTAACCAAGTACTTGATAAAATGTGATGTTATAATAAGGGCTGTGAGATATTAATGAAATAGAAAAGTCATATTGTGATGTCAAATTTAAGAGCTGTTGTTTGTCCAGGGTGTCAATCTGTGTAGCGTTTGACTGGAAGTCAGGCAAGGTAACTTGCCCTGCGACAGCATAAGAAATCATCAATAATATGAGTGCATAGCTTAGCCTCATAACACTCAAGTTAACCCATTGTAAAGATTAATGAATATTCAGTTTCAAAATTTAAATTTTTAAAACCATTTCCTCCTCTTAAAAAACAAAATCATTCCTCCCGCAACTACCGCCATAAATCCCCACACAATAAAATATCCATAGTGCCAATTCAGTTCCGGCATAAACTTGAAATTCATTCCATACACACCCACAATAAATGTGAGCGGGATAAAGATGGTTGAAATCACGGTGAGTACTTTCATCACTTCATTCATCTTCAGACTCAGGGTTGAGAGGTATAAATCCATGATGTCAGAAAAAAGATCACGGTAGGTTTCTGTGGTGTCAATCACCTGGATGGTGTGATCATACAGGTCGCGGAAATACGGCAGCACTTCCGGCTTGACCAACCCTACTTCATTCCTCAATAAATAATTCACTACTTCGCGTAGGGGCCACACCGACTTGCGAAGGAATACGCTGTCACGTTTCAATTCATTATACCCGTGCAGAAATTGCTGAGAAGGATTGGTGGCCACCTCTTCTTCCATAGTTTCAAGTTCTTCACCCATGCTTTCGATGATCAGGAAGTATTCATCCACCACGCGATCCATCAGACAATAGGTGAGATAGTCACAGCCGAATGTTCTCATGCGTGAAGCAGGATCACGAAGGCGTGCACGAATACCATCAAAGAGATCACCTTCATTTTCCTGGAAGGAGATCACAAAATTTTTACCGAGGATCAAACTCACCTGCTCCACATTGAGGCAATGCTTTTCTTTTTCATAGTTCAGCATTTTGAGAATGATGAATACATATTCTTTGAAGTCATCAATCTTTGGTCGTGAGTTCGTGTTCACGATATCTTCCAGCACCAGAGAACTTATGCCAAAGTGCTTCCCGATTTTTTCAATCATTTCGGTATTGTGTATCCCGTCAAGATTGATCCATGTATTTGTGAGGGTATTCTTGTATTGAAAACATTCTTCCACCTCCAAAAAAGTTTTTTCCTCGTCATGCGATGCATCATAGTCAAAGACCGTGATCTTGACAGGAGCTTTTTTGTCATCACCGATGTAAACCAATTTGCCGGGAGGCATTCCGGTTTTCTTATTTGACTGACGCCTGCGAAAGAGATTTGTTCTTTTCTTTTTCATGCAACAAAATAAAACAGATTCTATCTTCCAATTTTTACTGCTTCGCTCAGACCGTTCTCCGTTTGAAAGCATTTACCCGCGATCTCTGCTCTTTCTACCTTCTATCCTCCATCTTCTGCCTTCTACCTTCTCCCTTCTCAATCCCGGAACCATCCTGCTGCTGTTTTGGTTATCTTTGCAACTCAATAATTCAATTATGGAAACAACAGTTGATCGCCGGGCGGTAGATGTTTATACTGAAATGACGCCCAATCCTGAAACGATTAAGTTCGTCTCCGATGTGTCGCTCTTTGCGAATAACTCTGCAGACTTTCCCGATGAGCAATCAGCAAAAGATTCTCCGCTTGCAACAGAGTTGTTTGGATTTCCTTTCGTGAAAGGGGTGTTCATCATGAACAACTTCGTCACTGTCACCAAAACGCCGGAAGCCGATTGGATGGAAATCTCTCCTACGCTTCGTGAGTTCGTGAAAAATTATTTGGAAGAAGGAAAGGAGATTATCTCACCTGACTTCAAACAACACCCTGCTTCTGCCCAGGATGAAACTGCCGTGATCTCAAAAATCAAAGAGATGCTCGATAACTACGTGAAGCCCGCAGTAGAAATGGATGGCGGCGCCATTCAATTCAAATCATATCATGAAGGAAAAGTCGAACTGATGCTTCAGGGTTCCTGCAGCGGATGCCCTTCTTCCATGATCACACTAAAAGCAGGCATTGAAGGATTGCTGAAGCGTATGGTTCCTGAAGTGCAGGAAGTGATTGCGGAATCAATGTAATTCGCGCTGTCCCCGTTTTGACAACTTCACGGTACTGCTGAGTTTTCAAAACTTTGCCCGCCTTCTGAAATGTTTTGAGTCTTAATTCAGGATCTCCAGATTTATAAGTTTATCAGTGAAATTCTTCTGCTTTCTTCTTGGACCCATTTTATTATTCATTGGTTGTCATTCATCATCATCATCTTCTTTCCAAACCAAAAAATATACGAACACTCTTCCGCTCATCGGAGGTGGATGTGATGGCTGCGAGTTAATGTATGCCGGCATGCCTGACAACATTGGTTGGATTGATACACTTCCTGATTGGAATGAGGCAGGAGAAAAAATGGAAGTAAGCGGAACGGTATATCAACTTGACGAAAAAACTCCAGCAGCCAATGTGATCCTCTACTTTTATCACACTGATTCAAAAGGATATTATTCTCCGGCAGACAGTCAAACTATTGCGCGCCGCAATGGACATATACGAGGATGGGTAAAAACCAATGCCCAGGGAGCATATAAAATTTACACGAACAAGCCGGCCCATTATCCCGGCACTAATATTCCTGCTCACATTCATGTGGTTGTAAAAGAGCCCGGCAAAAACGAGTACTATATTGACGAGTATGAATTTGAGGGTGACTCACTTCTCACTGAACAACAAGAATTGAGAATGGAAAAGCGTGGTGGTAAGGGTGTGGTGAAACTTACGAAAGATGTAAGCGGAATCCTGGATTGCCATCGCGATATCATGCTCGGTTTGAACATTCCGAATTATCGCTGAGATATTTGTCGCTTCTTAAGCTTCTCTTATTTTTTTTAAACTTTTTTCCTGCTTCTATTGCCTGTATTCGCATTAGTGATTGAAATCTTTTTATCTTTCCAATGAACAAAAAACTCTCCTCAATGAAACTTCTAAGAGCACTACTCATCATCATCGTAATTATCGTCGTGATCATCGGTATTCTCACCATGGTTGCACCCACAAAAGCGTCTCTGAAAAAATCAACAGTTATCAACGCACCCCGCGAGGTGGTCTTCAAAGAAATCAGCACATTCAGCAATCTTCACAAGTGGTATCCCTGGGATAGAAAAGACCCCAACATGAAATATTCCATTGAGGGAACGGATGGAACAGTTGGCGCCATGTGGAAGTGGAAGGGCAATGATACTGTTGGACAAGGAGAACAAACATTCACGAAGATTGATCCAAACAATGAAGTGGATATTCACCTTCATTTCATCAAGCCATGGAATTCGCAAGCCGATGCAAACCTCTACCTGGCAGACACAACGGACGGCACAAAGGTTACCTGGGAATTCATGGGCAATTCACCACGCCCCATGAACATCATGCTATTATTCATGAATATGGATGCTATGGTTGGAAATGATTTTGAACAAGGGTTACTCAACCTTAAAGAGCTGAGTGAAAAGGATGCAGCGGGCGCTACTGCTTCAAGCAGCGCATACCAAATCGAAGAGATGGACATGCCTGCAAAAGTTTTTGTGGGGAAGAAAGCCACGGTGGCTTTTCAGGACATGGGAAAATTTTTCAAAGACAATCTTTCTAAGATCGGCACCGATGTTCAAAAAGCAAAATTGGAAGTAACAGGTCCTCCGAGCGGAATTTTCTATACGTATGACACCGTAGCAATGAATACAGAAATGGCGGCAGTCTATCCTGTGAAGGAAGTAAAATCACCACCGGCAGGATGGCAAGTGATTGAGGTTCCTGCGGGCAAGGCATTCGTGGTTGACTATTTTGGTGATTCCAAAAAAGCTCCTGAAGTTTATAAAGAACTTGGAATGCGTGCCGATCAAAAATCCATGAAGATGAAATTGGCCCTCGAGGAATATGTGAATGATCCGATGACGGAGAAAGATACAGCGAAGTGGGAGACAAAAATTTATTATTACGTGGAATGATCGCCACGAATTTCACGAATGATTTCTAGTAAGTATTTGCTACATTGAAACTTCGCAGATTGAATCTAAGGACTTCCGATTAAGGACTCCGACACTTGACTAATGTCTACAGCAGTGTTCCTTTCAATATCAGGAACGCCACGCTGAAATAAATCACCAATCCTGTAACATCAACAAGGGTTGCAATAAAGGGTGCCGATGATGCAGCAGGGTCGGCGCCCAATCTTTTTAACACAAGAGGCAGCAGCGAACCCGATAATGTTCCCCACATCACCACACCAACAAGTGAAATTGAAACGGTGATGGCAAGCAGAAACCAATGTGGCCCATACAGGTTTGTGAAGATCGTCCACAAGGTGATGCGCAGAAATCCAATGAAACCGAGAATCAAACCCAGCACAAGTCCTGAGAGAAATTCTCTTCGAATCACCTTCCACCAATTTACTAATGTTACTTCACCCAATGCCATGGCGCGAATGATGAGTGTCGCTGCCTGTGATCCGCTGTTGCCACCACTGGAGATGATAAGAGGAACAAACAGCATAAGTACAACGGCTTTCTGAATTTCATTTGTGAAGTAGCCCATAGCACTGGCCGTAAACATTTCCCCGACAAACAAAACCACCAGCCAGCCGGCACGCTTCTGAATTAGTTTCCTGAGAGAAACTTTCAGGTAAGGTTCATCAAGCGCTTCGCTGCCTCCGAACTTTTGAATGTCCTCGGTGTCCTCTTCTTCCATCACATCTACCACATCGTCTACCGTAATGATTCCGAGCAGCAACCCGTTGAAATCAGTGACAGGAACAGCAACGCGATTGGTTTCTTTAAAAACTCTTACCGCTTTCTCCTGATCATCTTTCGCGCTGAGAGAAACAAACTGCCGGTCCATAAGCGTACTCACTTTTTGATCGAGTGGTGCAAGCAAAAATTTTCCGACGTTGATATCATCAATCAAAACACCACGGTTGTCAGTGACATAAATTTCGTTCAGTGTTTCGCTCTGCTTTCCATAAGCGCGAATGTATTCGAGCGCTTGTTGTACTGTCCAGTCTTCTTTCACCGAAATAAAATCGGTGGTCATCAACCGTCCGATACTTTCTTCAGGATATTTCAGCAGCGATTGCGCCACTCTTCGCTCTTCATCATTGAGCACTGAGACGTATCGCTGAACAGTTTCAGGATTCAGCCGCTCGAACAATTGGGTGCGGTCATCGGGTGCAATCTGGTTGAGGGTATTGGAAAGCTGGGAGAAGCTGAATTTGTTGAGCAAGTCTTCCTGCGTATCGTACTCAAGATTTTCAAACGTGCGGATTGCTTTTTCGGGGGGAAGAAGCTGGAAGATTTTGTGGAGGTCGGCTTCCTTTGCTGTGTTCAATACAGCAGCCAACTCTTCAGGTTGAAGGCGATCAATCAGATGCTTCAACTGGAAGAGATTCCCGTTCAGCAGTTGAATGGCAAGCTCTTTTGTTTCGGTAGCAGACATGAGTACTACTCGGAAGTTCCATAGATGAATTCAAAGGAGCGGCGAAGCTAAGTCCATAAAAAGGATTGGCAAAAACTTTTTGGTTTCCTTAACTATCTTTCGACAAGAATCAGCCTGTCATTCAGGAGGAAACTTCTTAGTACATGGCATCTGTCTAAATTTTATGAAGTTTCCTCCTGGATGACTTCGGGAAACGTGAAGGAGGAATTTCATTGAAACAACTTCTCGCCACAAATCAAAAATTATGGAACGAAGAGATTTTCTGAAAACAGTTTCCATTGCCGGAACAGGATTGGTTATACCGGATTTTCTTCCTGCAAAAACTAACAACGAAGATTATTCACCCGATGGATTTTCACTGGAAGATGTCTCCATACGTGATCTTCAGTTAATGATGAAAGAGGAAATATATTCTTCTCAACAACTCGTCACAATGTTTTTGTCGAGGATTGAAGAGATTGACAGGAAGGGTCCGCATCTGAATTCAATTCTTGAGTTGAATCCGGATGCAACGAATATTGCGATGCAACTTGATAATGAGAGAAAAAAAGGAAACGTGCGGGGAGAATTGCATGGCATTCCTGTTTTCATTAAAGGCAATATTGACACGGCAGATAAGATGCATACGAATGCAGGTGCAACGGCGCTTGCAAATTCAATTCCTTCAAGTGATGCTTTTGTGGTGAAGAAACTTCGTGAAGCAGGTGCAGTGATTCTCGGCAAAACAAATTTGAGTGAATGGGCAAACTTCAGATCAACACGCTCATCGAGCGGATGGAGCAGCATGATTGGTCAAACCCGCAATCCATATTACCTCGATAGAAATCCATCCGGATCAAGTTCAGGATCAGCAGCAGCAGTGTCAGCAAATCTTTGTGCCGTTGCCGTGGGAACAGAAACGGATGGCTCTGTTGTAAGTCCATCTTCCATCAACGGATTGGTTGGAATAAAACCTACTGTTGGATTGATCAGTCGTTCCGGCATCATTCCCATCTCATTCACATGTGACACTGCCGGCCCCATGGCGAGAACGGTTTCTGATGCAGTCATTCTTTTATCTGCTTTGGCAGGCGAAGATGAAAATGACAAAGCCACCATAAATAGTGCGCGACCTTCATCAACTGACTATACAAAAGCTCTCGACATAAACGGGTTGAAGAATGCGCGCATTGGTGTTGCAAGAAAATTTTTTGGCTTTCATGAAGAAGTAGACAAGGTGATTGAGCAAGCAATGAGTGTGCTGCGTTCGCAGGGCGCAATATTGATCGAGCTGAATGATTTTGTGATGCCGAAAGAAATTAGTGACGATCAGTTCACTGTTCTGCTTTATGAATTCAAATACGGCGTGAATAAATATCTCGCCGGTCTTCCGAATGCTCCGGTGAAAACACTGAGTGACGTAATTGAATTCAACAACAAAAACGCAGCGACTGCCATGCCTTACTTCAAACAGGAAATCCTGGAGAAGGCAAACGCTAAAGACGGACTCGACAGCGATGAATATCTGAAAGCATTGGAAAGGATGAAACAAGCAGCAGGAAAAGATGGAATTGACAAAGCCATGAACGAAAATCAACTCGATGCCATCATCTCACCTACTGACAGTGCTGCATGGAGCATTGATCTGATTGACGGCGATCATTATCTCGGAGGAAGCTCTTCTCCCGCGGCGATGGCGGGCTATCCTCACATCACTGTGCCTGCAGGATTCATTTACGAATTGCCAATCGGGATTTCATTTTACGGAAGAGCGTGGAGTGAGGCGACATTGATCAAGTTTGCGTTTGCGTATGCGCAGGCAACACACCATCGCGCGAAGCCGAAGTTTTTGAAGAGCATTTTTTGATTTTAAAGGTAATGTTGATGATCATACAAGTTTGTATGATACAAGTTTGTATGTTACAGGTTTGTATGTTACAGGTTTGAAAGTTAGACAGCGTTGGAAGAGCGGGAACTCATTGACTTGCTAAAACCGAAGATTGAATTTGTTGATCCGCTGCTTAAGTGGTGGATGAAAAATATTTTTATGAAAGAGTGATGGACGCGGATATTGCTGCAATATTTGATTTTGGTTGTAGTGGTTGCTATCCGGGCAGAGGGTCATTTTCCTGAGTTAGCTGCTACCTTCGGAAAAAATTGATTCGTATGAGGAACTTGTTTTGCTGTTTCTTGCTCGTACTGAGTTTGCAGTCGCGGGCGCAACTGAATGATAAAGGCTGGTGGACCCGCGATCTCTTTCATTACAGTTGGGTCACTATCCCGGGATCATCCGGTAGTCTTGACCGGAATTATCGCCGCTTCTTCACCCAGCCTGAAATCGGCCATACTCTTGGAGACCGGTGGATGGCCGGCATTGTCGGTCAGTTCGAATATATTAGTGATCGCTACGAAGTGCCGCAGGATACATCTGCTTCAGGGGGATACCGGAAAACTTTTTACGGAGCAGGACCGTTGCTGCGCTACTATCTTCCGCTCAGCAACCGTATTTATTTTATGCCGGAGTTTTTTCTTTTCTACTCCCGCGAGAAATACACCAATCTTTCCTACAATTTAGGCGCGTTAACTGAATACAGCTATGGACATAACACATTCGGAGGAGGTACCTATCCGTCAATAGTGTGTTTCCTGAACCGGGATCTGGCTTTTTCCATAACCGTTATCTCTGCCACCTACTATACAAACCGGGAGTCAAAATCACTTACCATCAGCTTGAATCCTCAACAATGGCTCCTCGGTGTAGAATACTATTTCGGACGAAAGAAGCAAGAAAGCTGATCGCAGGTAATAAATACTTACGATGGCTAAAATATTTTTTTATGAAGTTGCTCTTTGAACTTCGACTATTTTCTTCATCACCTCCGTCGCCTCATGCATCGAACGCACATCCTTAATCTGGATCAAAATACTTTTTTCCAATTGCCGCATCGAGCAGCGTGCAGGATGCGCGGCAACAAAACCCATCACTTTTGCAAATGCTTCTGAATCATAATAGCTCGATTCAGGATCTTCAATCGTGTAGCATTTCAAAATTCCTCTGCGCTGCTGCAATTTCTCGAAGCCCAGTTGCTTCGCAAGTTTTCTCATGCGAACACCATCGAATAATTCTTTCACTTCCTGCGGCACAGGACCAAAACGGTCACGGAGTTTATCTTCGAATGCTTTCAACCCGTCATCGTCTTCAATGTTATCAAGCTCCGTGTAAAGAACCAATCGCTCATTGATGTTGGTGACATAATCATCGGGAATCAGCATGTCTGCATCGCTGTCAATGGTGCACTCGCGCGTGAATGATTTATCGAGCTCAATTTCTTCTCTGAAAATTTCTTTGAACTCCGTTCGCTTTAATTCACGGATTGCTTCGTCAAGAATTTTGTGATACGTATCATAACCGATGTCAGTGATGAATCCGCTCTGCTCGCCTCCAAGAACATTTCCCGCACCGCGGATGTCCATGTCGCGCATGGCGATTTGAAACCCGCTTCCGAGTTCTGCGAATTCTTCAATCGTCTTCAATCGTTTGCGCGCTTCGGTGGTAAGTGTTGACATGGGAGGCGTCACCAGATAGCAAAATGCCTTCTTGTTCGAGCGACCAACTCGTCCTCTCAACTGATGCAGATCACTCAATCCAAAATGTTGTGCATCGTTGATGATAATGGTATTTGCATTCGGAATATCGAGACCGCTCTCAACAATATTCGTGCACACGAGCACATCATACCGCCGCTCGATGAAATCAATCATTTTTTCTTCGAGGATGTGGCCTTCCAATTGTCCGTGAGCAACGGTGATATCAATTTCGGGACAAAGTTTTCTGATCATGCCTGCTATTTCGCCAATATCTTTTACACGATTGTGGATGAAGAAAACCTGTCCGCCGCGGTTCACTTCAAACTCTATAGCTTCTTTCATTTTATCAGGATCAAAAACGATCACCTCGGTTTCAATAGGCTGGCGATTGGGCGGTGGCGTGTTGATGATGGAAAGATCGCGCGCCCCCATTAACGAGAACTGCAGCGTGCGCGGAATGGGTGTAGCGGTGAGTGTGAGCGTGTCAACATTTGCGCGAAGCTGCCGCAATTTTTCCTTCGAGCTTACGCCAAACTTTTGCTCTTCATCAATTATGAGCAACCCGAGATCTTTGAACTTCACCTTTGCTCCAATTATGGAGGAAGTGCCGATGATGATGTCAATTTTGCCTTCGGCAAGTCTTGCAAGCGTTTCTTTTTGCTGCTTCGAGGATTTGAAACGGTTGATGAAATCTATTGTGCAGGGAAATTCTTTCAGCCGCTCGGAGAAAGTTTGATAGTGCTGAAGGGCAAGAATGGTTGTGGGTACAAGCACCGCAACCTGTTTTCCATCCGTCACTGCTTTGAAAGCTGCACGAATCGCCACTTCTGTTTTTCCGAAACCAACATCACCACAGATCAGGCGATCCATCGGACTACTTTTTTCCATGTCGCGCTTGAGATCGGTCGTTGACTTGATTTGATCAGGTGTGTCTTCATAAATGAAACTTGCTTCAAGCTCTGTCTGCATGTACGAATCCGGCGCGAATGCAAAGCCTTTCGCCGCTTTTCTCTTTGCGTAGAGTTTTATCAGCTCTGAAGAAATGTCTTTGACTTTCGCTTTTACCCTGCGCTTCAGTTGCTCCCATGCTTCGGTACCGAGCTTGTTCATGCGTGGGGGAGTTCCATCCTTACCCACAAACTTGCTGATCTTATGCAAAGACTGAATGTCTACATAAAGCAAATCATGGTCGCGGTACACGAGACGAACAGCTTCACGCTGCTGACCATTCACCTCAATTTTTTCCAGGCCGCTGAATACGCCGACACCGTGATCAATGTGTGTGACAAAATCTCCCGGCTTCAATTCACGCAGCAATCGAATCGTGAGCGATTTGCTTTTTGAAAATCCCTGCTTGAGATGGTAGCGATGATAACGTTCGAAGATCTGATGATCGGTGTAGCAGGCAATTTTTTTCCCGCGATCAATGAACCCTTCTTTAATCGCAAATGACAACGGATGAAAAACAACATCTGCTTTCAGATCATCGAAGATGGTATTGAGGCGATTAAACTGGTTGGTGTTGTCAGAGAAAAGCACGTTAGTGAAATTTTCCTGGCGATGTTTTCTCCAATAGCTGATGAGCAAAGGGAAATGCTTGTTGATGCTGGGCTGCGGCTCCATGTCGAACAAGATCACTTCAGCATTGGGGAAAGATTTTTTTCCGAAATGAATGGTGGTGAATGGTGAATGGTGAATGGTGAATTCGGAGTCGTCATTGCGATCCCGCCATTTGGCGGAAGAAGCAACCCTCTCGATTTCGCGTTTACCCGGGGATTGCTTCGTCATGCTCGCGCTCATTCCTCCCCCATCGTTCCTCGCAATGACGAGCGGGCTGATGAAAAACTCCTGCGGTTTCAGCTCAAATTCATTTTCATCTTTTGTAGAAGACCGAGATGCCTTAAATGCTTCTACTGCTTTTTCATAGAGAGAAGTCATTCGCTCCTTTGCAAAACCAAAATCATAAAACCACAAGACGGTATTTTCGGGAAGCACTTCAAAGAGAGAAACTTTTTCATCACTCGAAAACTGGGTTTGAATGTTTGGAACAATAGTGACCTGGGAAATTTTCTTCTGCGATAATTGTGACAGCGGATCGAAAACACGAATTGATTCCACTTCTTCTCCGGACAGTTCCACACGATACGGCAATTCGTTTCCATAAGAAAAAATGTCCATGATGCCGCCGCGAATGGCGAACTGCCCGGGTTCAAAAACAAAATCTACTCTTTCGAATCCATACGTCACCAGCATCTCTGTAAGAAATTCTTCATCGAGTTTTTCATTCATCCTGATGAAGAGCGTTGACTTCTTCAGCGCTTGTGCGTTTACTACTTTCTCCATCAGTGCTTCAGGATAGGTGACGATCAATTCATTTTTCGTCACGCTGTTGGTGATGCGGTTGATCACTTCCGTACGCAGCTGCACATTGCTATTGTTCAATTCATCAAATTGCCCCGGTTTCCTGAATGAATCGGTGAGGAAGAGCACTTCTTTTTTTTCAAGGAAGTGCTGCAAATCATTTTGAAAATAAGCGGCTTCTTCTTTATCAGTCAGCACAAACAACATGCTTCGGTTCACAAGTGAATGAAATGCTGCGGCAACAATAGAAGGAGAGGAACCGATTAAGTTTTTGAAATGAAAGTGCAGAGGGTTCCCATTTCCTTCCTGATAAGACGGGGTCTCCTGCGTTAAAACTCCGGAGACTGAGGAAGAAGGATTCAGCTTTGAAGCTATGCTGATCAACCGCTCATCTGCCGCATACAGTTGCAGCAGGTCTTGCTTGTTCACAGAGGCAAAGTTACATGATGCTGCGAATTCCTAAAGGGATTACAATTTTTAAAGGGCAATAACAGCCTGAAAAATTACACGTATGTTGACAATGAAAAACATCCGGCGATGACAACAAAACTCACCTAACGATAGATGAAAATGTGATAAGGGCAGCTAAAAAATATGCCGGCAAAAGAGGCATGAGTATTTCTAAAATGGTAGAGAATTATCTAAAGATGGCTTCTGCAAATACCCATCACGAGGGCATTAGGATTTCACCGGGTATAAAAAAGATGTTGGGAGCAGCAAAACTTTCAAAAGGAAACCACAAAGACATTCTTACAAGAGAATTGAGGAAAAAATATTCCTGACGCATCATAGGGAAAGATAAGCGTCTCGTTTTTTTTGGAGGGCGAATGAACTGTTTTATATTTCACACGGTTTTAGTGTGCTTGTCAAGCTAAATCAAAATTAAATTCCATCATGAAAAAAATCACCGGGGTCCTGCTATCAGTTCTGTTTGCAACAAACCTTTTCGCACAATCAAATATCTGGAAAACTGATCCTGCTCATACCAGTGTGCGCTTTGCCGTCACGCACATGGTGATCAATGAAGTGGAAGGAAAATTCACTTCGTTCAATGGCACCATGACTTCTTCAAAGCCCGACTTCACCGATGCGCAAATTGAATTTACAGTGGAAGTAAAGAGCATCAGCACCGATAACGAGATGCGCGACAATCACTTAAAGTCTGCTGATTTTTTCAACGCCGATTCTTTTCCGCAAATGAAATTCAGGAGCACTTCCATCAAAAAAATTTCTGACAAGAAATATTTACTCGAAGGTGATCTCACCATTCGTGATGTGACGAAGCGTGTGACGTTTGACGTTACTTATGGCGGAACAATCAAAGACAGTTATGGAAACACGCGGGCGGGGTTTAAAGCAACTGCAAGGATTAATCGCTTAGACTATCATCTCAACTGGAATAAGACGATGGAAGCGGGAGCTGTCGTAAGCGCTGATGTTGATGTGATCATCAACACAGAATTTATTCAGCAGAAATAATTTTTCTCCGGCAAAAAAGCAATTCAGTTACACAATACTGCGGCATCGGAATCTGAAGGAATTCTTGCAGAATCTGAAACGAGTTCCCAATAAATCGGTACAGGTCAGCATGACGGAGCACTTTTGAAAGGGACTCATTATTTTTTACGGAAGGCAGAAACTCTATCTTTTCACCAGCCAATGTCATCGGTGGAAATTCCCAAAGCCCTAAGAATGATGGCGATGAGAAGGATGAGCACAATAGCAGAGACCAAAAAAATGGTAGCGAACCGATATGCCCTCATCATAAATTTCAGACGCAGATTTTCGCGAATGTTTTTCATCACATTTTCCACGCGAACAAAGCCGCTCGGATTCTTCACCACGTAATCATAAGCTCCGAATTTCATACTGTCTACTGCCACTTCAATTTTATCCTGACCGGAGAGCATTACTACGTGCGTGTCAGGGAATCGCTCCCTGATGTTTTTCAAAATTGTTATTCCATCCTTCGCATCTTTTTTCACCCGGTCGAGATAGTAATCAAGAATGATGTAGGTTGGTTTCAGTTCATCCAGTTTTTGCAGTGCTTCTTCCCCTGATGTGAAAGAATGAATTTCCATTGTGTACCGCTGCTTCAAATAATCAGTGAGCATTTCATTGTGCTGCTGATCATCATCAATCAGCATAATAGAATTGTATTTTGTTTTTGCCATAGTAGTTACAAAGTAAATTAAAGGAGCGTGAGTTGATACTTGAGTTCTTCGTAGGCCCTGCTTAGCATGCTCTTCACTTCATCAAGATGCGCAGGTATCGTTTCGACATCATGCATCTCTTTTGCCGATTCTTCAATAGCCCTCACCAACTCTGATGCTTTACTCATTCCCGCATAAGAAAACTGTGGCTTCAGGGAATGTGCGCTGCGACTGAGTCCGTGAAAATCTTTTGCAGCCAATTGTTCATCCATCGCCTTGATTGCTACCGGAGTTCTTTCAAGAAATGAGTTAATGAATTTCTTCATCAATTCATTATTACCGCTGGAATAAACACGGAGAAAAGAGAGATCAATCAATCCTGAATCTTGCGGAGAACCGGGGGTATCCATTTTCGTGTTGTTGCTGTTTGACTAATGTAGAGAGAATAATTTTATGAGACAGGGGAACCAATTCGCCATCAAAGCAAAGCAAAAATTGTAATTGTGATGCAGCTATTGATTGATAATAATTTTCAAAAAGTATTTCGTGCAGTATTTTGCGTTACCTAACGAGATAAGCTGCTACAGCATGCCGTAGTGATTTCGTTACATTTACCTGACTTTTTTCCTGTTGACGACGATGAGTGACTTTGACAAGAACACCTTAGGCGACATACTCAGCAAATCTGCAATTTTCCGCCACCTGGCTCCTGAAATCATTCAATTGATTGCTGAGAAAATTATCATTTCTTCTTATGAGGCCAATGATCGCATCATTAAAAAAGGAGATCGGGGAGATTCCATGTACATCGTTCTGAAGGGAAAAGTGAAGGTTCACGACCAGGAACACACCATTGCCGAAATGGGAGATCATGATTTTTTCGGAGAGCTCTCTCTTTTTGATTCCGAGCCAAGGTCCATGTCGGTAAGTGCAAAAGAACCGAGCAGCGTTGGCGTGATTCAACGCGATGATTTCATTCGCATTCTTAATGAGCATCCTGAGATTATTGTAGACATCATCAAGGTTTTAACCAAACGGTTGCGAAGTCAAAACCGGTTACTCGTTAGCGAATATGAGGCGCGCGAAGATGAGCTTAAGAAATTAGTGGCTCAGCGAACAGCAGAGTTAGAAAATAAAAACCTGGAGTTGACTCAGGCTCTTGAAGATTTAGAGCGCTCGCAGGCACAGTTGGTGCAACAGGCACGGCTTGCTTCACTCGGGCAACTTGCAGCGGGCATTGCTCACGAAATTCAAAACCCGCTGAATTTTGTGAATAATTTTTCAGAGCTGTCACAAGAGTTGATTGATGAAATCAGGAAATCAAAAAGTGAAGAGGAGCGAAAGGGGTTTCTAAAGGATCTGAAACAAAATCTTGAAAAGATACATCAGCATGGCCAACGCGCTGATGGCATCGTGAAGAGCATCCTTGATCACAGCCGCACTTCTTCGGGAGACAAGCAACTCACGGATATTAATGTTTTGTGTGAAGAATTTTTCAGTCTCGCTTATCAGGGAATCCGGGTTAACCATCCTGATTTTAATTGCACAGTGGAAAAACATTTTGATATAAAGTTGCCGAAGGTGAATGTAGTTCCGCAGGACATTAGCCGTGTGCTGCTGAACTTGTTTAACAATGCATTCTATGCTGTGCGTGAAAAAACGATGCATGATGCATCCTTCGACAAGCTCAGGACAGGCAGTAACACGAGTTCTCCCGATTTAACCGGAATTCACGATTCATCCCGTAGTACTGCGGGAATTCATGATAAAATATATCAACCTGTTGTTTCCGTAACAACACTTCAGGATAAGTCCAACGAGACCGTAACTATTTCGGTGCGCGACAATGGTGAGGGAATTCCTGATGACATTAAAGAGAAAATCTTCCAGCCCTTCTTCACTACCAAACCAACAGGACAGGGAACAGGGTTAGGATTATCACTCAGCTATGATATTATTAAAGCGCATGGAGGAGATTTAAGAGCGGAAAGTGAGAAAGGAAAATTTACTGAGTTCAAAATCATATTGCCGCTATGATCATTGAACGGAGTTTTCTTTTTCTCTTATTACTGATTGCTGTCTCATCAGTTGCGGCGCAGGGTCAGCGCACCATTGATTCACTCGAAAATAAGGACACGACCTTGTCAAAGCCCCAGATATTCCAATTACTATTACAATCATTAAGGAAAAATAATAAAGGTGAAAACGGGTCCGATGAATCGCAGGACTTAAAAAACTTTTCTGAAGCGAATGAATTGCTCGGCAATTACGAGGAGGCATTAAAATACCGGCAGATGTATGACGAGGTGAAAGATTCTCTAAGTGAAGCAGAAAGAAATTCGCAACTGGCAGAGCTGAAGGTTCACCAGGGAAATGTTGAACGCATCTTTCTGATCCTTGGCATTGCCCTGCTGCTGATTCTTTCGGGCATCACCTACAGTCGCTTTGTTGTGAAAAAACAAAGCAACAGGAAATTAGAACAGGCCTATCACGAATTGCGGGACACTCAAGAGCAATTGGTTCAGCAGGAAAAACTGGCATCACTCGGGCAACTCACAGCAGGTATTGCACATGAGATTAAAAACCCGCTCAACTTCGTCAACAACTTTTCAGAATCATCTGAAGAAATTCTGGACGAACTCCGGGTTGCTTCATCGGCAGAAGAGCGGAATCAATTGATTGGCGAACTGAAAAAAAATCTGGAGAAAATTTCTCATCACGGCAAGCGCGCTGACAGCATTGTTACAAACATGCTCAATCACAGCCGGACGTCTTCGGGAGAAAAGCAACTTACAGACATCAATGAACTATGCGACGAATTTTTTGTTCTGGCCTATCACGGCATGAAGGCCAATCACCCTGACTTCAATTGCAAGCTTGAAAAGAATTTTTCACCGGGTGTATTGCAAGCAGAAGTGGTAGTGCAGGATGTAAGTCGCGTGCTGCTGAATTTATTCAACAATGCTTTCTATGCAGTGAGGCAAAAAACAACTCACAGCACGCCCCAAACTCTCGGGGATTCACATAACACGAATTCCCGCGATTTAATCGGGATTCACGATGGAAATTATCAACCCACAGTTTCGGTAATAACTCAATCACTCCCGACTCAATCGGGAAACTCAATAACTATTTCAGTTCGCGACAATGGCAATGGGATTCCCAACGCGTTAAAAGAACGAATCTTCGAGCCCTTTTTCACAACCAAGCCTTCAGGGCAAGGCACAGGTTTAGGACTAAGCATCAGCTATGATATCATCAAAGCACATGGTGGAGTAATGAAGGTAGAATCTAAAGAAAATGAGTTCACCGAATTCATTTTCACCCTACCTGCATGAAGGAATTATAGGCTTTGGAAAAACTGTCTTTCAAAATCTTGCTATATAAGCAAACCTAATTATATGGTAATGTAACTATTAGCCATTCGCAGGCGTAAAAAAGGGTTCACATTAAATGATTATGAAACCACGTCTTCCCCTCCGGGAAACAGTAAAAATCTCACGCTTCTGTTTCGGGCGGTCAAAGGAGGGTTTTTAAGCTCTTCAATATTTTAGAAAAAATAAGCTCGTTCGATTCAAATAAAACTTAATTACAAACGATCACCAGCAGAGGCTGTTTAAAACCATTATGACAATGTTAAACTTCACAAAAAAGATCCTTGCAACATTTATTCTTGTGACTTCTGTTTGTTTCGCAGTTGCCGGACAGACAAATGTGAGCGGGGGCATCTACACCAATACAACCTGGACTTCAGTCAACAGTCCATACATAATTGTCGATACCGTTGTCGTCTTTCCGGGAGTTACACTAACTATTCAACCCGGAGTAGTTGTCAAGTTTGCAAATAACAAACGACTTGAGATCCGGGAAGCAAAACTTGCAGCCTTGGGGACAGTCGCAGATTCAATTACATTTACAAGTAATTCGCTTTCCCCAATTCAGGGAATTTGGAGCAGCATATATTTAAATGCGGGAGCGGGGACAGATACTCTAAAATTTAATTATTGTAATTTTAAATATGCTGATGTTGCCCTGAATGGAAATAACTACAATTCCAATTACTCTCTCGTAATAAAAAACTCGGTTTTTAGTTACAACAATACTGCAATAACAAGCAATTGGTGTAATGACGCTTTAATTGACTCCTGCACTTTTAACAATAATTTGGATTATGGAATTCGGGGGCTTACAAATTTTCACGTCAATTTTTGCAAATTTATAAATAACGGAATCGGACTAAGTAAATATGTTTTCTTAACAACTTATGCCTATATTACAAGCTGTGATTTTTACTACAATGAAACCGGGATAAGCGATTTATGTACCTGTGTTGTAGAAAATTGTACCGTTAAACATAACCAATACGGAATTTCTGATGGCCCTTATGGAGGCAGCTATTCTGTAGTAAAAAATTGCATTATTGATTCAAACTATATTGCCGGACTCACGATTAATGACGGAGACTCTATCATTAATAATAAAATCAGATATAATCCCATTGGCTTAACTGACTCCATGGACGTATTCTTTTTTGACAACATTATCTCAAAAAATATTATTGAGAATAATGATGTTGGTATTAAACTTTTTTTTTCCTTCAATCAAGTTTATTGCAATAAAATAAGCAATAACACCACTTACGATTTATATTACAGTGTAGTATTTGGAAGCAATTTGAATGCAGGGAATAATTATTGGTCTACTTTCGATTCAATGGCTACGACAGCGAAAATCTATGACGGCTACGACAATATTAGTTTAGGACTTGTAAACTTTATGCCGCTCGACAGTGAGCAATGTTATTTACAGAATGGAATTGCAACGAATACAATTTCTGCTGTGCCTGTCATTTCACTCAGCATTTTTCCAAACCCCGTTTCTAATAATTTGACCGTAACATTACCTGCAAATATTTTAGGGACAGAGATTAAAATATTTAATACCCTCGGAGAGTTGGAATATTCATCAAGTGCCATGGCTCAAACTATAGATATTGATGTATCAACGCTTTCACGCGGAGTACACATTTTTCAAATAACGGCGGGTAATAATATCAGCAGGGAAAAATTTATAAAGCAATAAATACATTTCCCCTTGCAATTGGCTTCCTAACGATTGCTTTCACGCAAAATATTCTGCCAACAAATAAAATCGTGACAGGTTATTTTAGATAGGTGCTGATAGGTCAGATGCGCCCTGCAATTGATTTCAATCCACGGATATTACCTGGCAGGAGTGCGCATCGTTTGTCTCCTTGAACCTGGATTTTGCAGTTGGGCAACGGAATTTTTTTTGTCGCCCAGAGTATATATTCTGTGCTACAAAAAAATTCGAGGCCGTGAAGATTGAAGAAAATATTTTTAGACTTCACCAGACAAAACATGATCAATTGTAAAATCCGGGTTGAATTGTTCCCCATCACCAATCGTCAATGATGTTTTAGGCTACTGCCAGGGATTCTTCGGAAAAAATATCCTGCGAGAAGATCAGGTCTTCACACATTATGTAATAGTGGTCGCTAATGAGTGCGGTGCGTTCCACCATTGATTTTAATTCGCGCACATTGCCCGTCCAGCGATGCGTCATCATTTGCCTGAGGGCTTCAGGTGAGAAGGACTTATGCCCCATGTGATTCTTCTCACAAAAATCACTGAGGAAATGCTTCGCCAGTAACAAAACATCATTATCCCGTTCACGCAGCGTAGGCAGATGAATCAGAAAGCCCTGCAGGCGGTAATAAAGATCTTCCCTCATTTTACCATCCTTCACCCGTTGCGCAAGATTCTTATTGGATGCGGCAATCACACGCACGTTAAGTGGAATTTCTTTATTGCTGCCCAGGCGTGTCACTTTATTTTCCTGAAGGACACGCAGTAGTTTTGTTTGAAGGTTGAAATCCATCTCCCCGATTTCATCGAGAAAAATAGTTCCCTCATTTGCTTCTTCAAACTTTCCAATTCGTTTAGAATCGGCGCCTGTGAAGGCTCCTTTTTCATGACCAAACAGTTCACTTTCCATAAGATCATCAGGAATGGCTGCCACGTTCACCGTCACATAAGGCTTTCGCGCGCGGGGCGAATTGTAATGGATGGCAGCGCTTACTAATTCTTTACCTGTACCGCTTTGTCCTGAAATGAGGACCTGCATGTTTGTTTTTTCCACTTTCTGCATCAGGCGCAGCACTTTCAGCAGCGCTTTGCTCTCGCCAATAATGTGGGTGTATTTGTTGCGATCAATGATCTGGTCATTGAGTACCGCCACTTCCTTGCGCAAGTTGGCATTGAGTGTCCAGTTTTGAATGCTTTTTTTCAGCTCAATATGAGCGTTGTTATCTTTAATGATGTAGTCCTTTGCCCCGTTCTTGTAGCAATCTACCACCACTTCCACCTCATCCTGCCCTGATAAAATGATGCAGGCAATATCACGATTGTAATTCTGAATTTCTTTCAGCACATCAATACCATTGCGATCGGGCAGGAAATAATCAATGATAACGATATCCGGATTTTCGCGAAGGTGTTTGAAAAATTCAGTAGCGGTTTCGAAAACGGTGATGTCATAATTATTTTCTTTTTCGAGGATATACTTGATCTGTGTGGCATACGCAGAATTGTCTTCAAGCATAAAAATCTTCGTAATGTAATGTCGTTCCGTGCCGGCAGCGGGCGGTGGCAACAAACCGTTTAATGATTTTTTTTCAAAGATGGAGTTACTCATGTAGCAGAGTTGAGCCTCCTTTTACTGATAAAGAGCAGCGTTGTTACAAAAATTAGCATTTACATCACATTAATTCAAGCCCTCCTTCATTTACCTGACTGACCGCCTGGAACGGTCTAATATGCAGGTGATAAATTCAAAAATGTCCTCATTTACGCGTCAGATCGCTTCATATGCTCGTTTTCATCCGTTAGTAATGTTTTCGAATTAATCCATCCAATAGTTTAAATACTCCTTCATTAGGTTGTTTGTTATCATCGAGCTCTTTTGAATTCTCAAAATTATTTTGCCGGTAAATTAGTTCTGTTCTGCCCGTTGAGTTTATTGTTGTTCGTTTCATTTAGTTGTGCCCCTCCCATCCGGGTGAAAAAGCTGTCAATGGGTTCCCATTGTTTAATATTGTTTTTTTTCTGAAAAAGTTGTCAAATCCTGAATAATGAATTCTTAACTTAATGACGATCAGCGCTCGTTTGCAGTTCAGTTTATTCGCGCTATAGCGAATGGGCACCTCATTTCCGCCCTCCTATGAAAAATTTATTCTTTCTTCACACTTACAAAATTCTCCGCCCGCTATTTCTTAAGGGTTTTTGATAAGATTCTGAAATTTGAAATGAAATATATGTTACCAGAAAATTTCAGAAAAAATTTTTTTGTACTTCTCTGTGGTCTGTGTACCGCCGAGGCGGTATCGGCCCAATATTATCTTTTCAATCCAAAATATAAATGGTCCATCGGCATCGAGCACAGCAACACTCCGGTCATATTCACGCAGCATGATTACCTTCCTGACAATATCGAAATCTCCCAATGGATTGCCAAACACAGGTACTGGCAGGTGGGGGTCATCTATGTTCCGCTAACCGATGAGACCACTCAGACTGATACATTTCTCAACATTAAAGGCGACACCATTTCCAAGCCAATTTACTTCCAGTCACGCTTTGCCATCTATGGCGGCTATTCACTCAAGCTTTATATGGGCAAGAGAATGTATTTTACTCCATCTCTTAATCTCTACATCGAGGACTTTTATTATGACACCGATAACTGGGCCCTCGCAGTTGGCCCCACAACGGCGTTTGAGTATTTTTTTACTAACCATTTTTCGCTTCGGCTTGACTTGTTTAACTTCAACTTTGCACTTAGCAGCTCCGGTAACTTTCTTGTCACCTTACATCGCGTGATAGGCATGGGGGTGCGATACAATTTTAGTCGTAAGTAAAGTATCTTAAGAGCAGAGTTTGTCTGCCGCTGTGGGTAACAACCAAATTCGCGGGAGAAGTTCTGCGGCTTTTGGTTTAATCTTTTATGTTAGTTCGTCGTTTGTATATGCATGGTTTAAATTATTTTTTTATTACGAACCAGGATATTCTTTCTTTCTATGTGTGATAGAATTTTTAACCATTTTGATTAAAATGCCAGTGTCAATGTCCTCTAATTTTTGAATATGAATGCAGCCGCCACTTATTTTATGCTTTCCAAATTTCGATAGCAATGCTTCTCTCTTGTCGAACCCAGACCCAAGATATAAAGTGATCGCATTTGCCCTTGATGCAATTCCAGCAAGGGGTGCATCACCTTCACGACCGCTTTCATATTTGTAATGATAACTTCCAAAACCTACAATAGCAGTTCCCCACATTTTTGGTTCAAGCCCTGTATGTTTGGTTATTAAGTCAATTACTGCTGAAAAGTCTGTGCGCCTTTCTTCATCTTTTATTTTCATTAAGTAGGCGGCAACACTTGCCTTTGTTTCTGTTGTTTTATTTTTTGCCATAAGATTATTTTGTTAACTCTTTCTTGAATGCCGGGAGAATAAGTAAAATTAAAAATTTCTATCTCTGAGGCTTTAGAAATTGTTTAGCGTAAGTCTCGTTTCTTTTTATTGCGCTTATCCAAAACACAGGGCATTTTTGCTTTTTCAATACATTGTTAAATTCGGATGCAGAAATTTTAACAAAGCTTAACCATCTCCACCATGCCACACTTTATTATTGATTGCTCCGAACACGTTTTATCGCTAAAACCTGTGGAAGAAATTTTAAAAGAGGTCCATGATACTGCAGACAAAACCGGACTTTTTAAAAAAGGTGATATCAAGGTAAGGATAAGAGCCTTTAAAGACTATACGGTTGGAAATACCAAAGCCGATTTCATTCATGTGTTTGGAAACATCATGGAAGGCAGAACCTCCGGGCAGAAAGCGGAACTCTCAAAAGAAATTATCCGAAAACTAAAATCCATGTTTGAAGATGTTCCGGTGATTTCAATCAACATCCGGGAGTTTGAGAAGGCAACCTACTGCAACAGGACTATGGTTTAATTCGGGAATTTAATTTGACAAATATCCGCGCTAACCCTCTAACAGTCTAACCTGGAGAAGTCAGAACCCAAAGTGAATTCTTCAGGTGTCAGGAATCAAAATTCAATCCCCGCAATACGGCGGGAAAAATTCAATGTCCAAAGCTCCGGGTTTGTGTTTTGTGTGCAGCATCCTGCGGAGAATTTTTCTTTTCGAAATTTTCTTGTCCACCACTTTCGGTGATTGAAATCAAGGATTATTACCCGTCCGGCAATCACAATCATTTTTTCCTTTCCAAATAAAATTTTTTCGATCACCGCTGTTGGCGATTGACGAAAGGGGTTGCTGAAGTGCACCTTTACTCAGCGAATAAGAAATTCATTTCACAATCAAAAACTCAAACACATGAAAACGGTTTCTTTAATCATCACTGACGTCGGGAGTGGAGATTGCAGCAACGTGAGCATTACTTGTTATTCAGAGCCTCTGCCAACGGAACTTGGCGCACCGGCACCTGTTGTGCTACCCGATCCCGGTTGCAGAACATGCAAATGCGGATCGTAGCCGGTTTCTGCATAATAATTTTTTCTACGGAAATCGCTACCCGATAAATTATGAACCACATCATGCGGACACTACTGCATCATCTTAGTTTTGGTCTTTAATAAGCTTCTGTATATATTGTTTTTCTTCATCCATTACTTTCACAAAATAAATTCCGGAAGAAATATTTTCAAGATGGATTTCCATTGATGAAGTATTAAAAATTTCTTCTTCAAAAACAGTTGCTCCCAGCGCATTGAATACCTGAACAACCCCCTTCTTAATTTTATAGCCTGATGTAAGTTTAAAATTTCCCGGTGAGGGATTCGGAAAAATTAGCAATGAATTAGCATGTATCAATCCAGTTATACTCGTAAAACATTCAGGAGTAACGACAGTACCGCTTGTTGCAAATGCAGTGAAGGGAGTTGCCGTACCGCCTGAATAAACTGCACGCCCAACACTTAGTTCCGATACTGCTGAGTCGTTTATAATAATCGGAGGATGCTGTTGATCACCCGCTGTTTCCCATGCTATCTGTTTTTATAAGATAGAAACCGGTGCCGAAGATTGTCGTTTTTCCGGCAATAATATATCCTCCGTCATCAGTTCGCTCACCGAGGTGCCTGCATCGTTGCCCGTGATGCCATAGATTGAGGCACGCGACTCAAGCAGACTCATTCATAAAGCCATTTATCAATTAAACCATCCAGCATATTCTTATCTTTCACCATCTGAAGCTTTTTAGACTCGTAAAGACTTTAATTCCGCTCGCAGAGTGCTGCGGACAAGTTCAAAAAAGAGATGTCACAGATTGTACTGATTACTCAGAAAAATTATTGATGAAAATTCTTTTACTCATCGAGAGCAAGTACATTTTAAGATTCGTCTGTGAGTACACACTCAAGTATCCCGGCACACAGGTGCGGAAATCTGTGAAATCTGTGGCAACTTGCACAATTGAAGAAAGAAATTCGCACCTTCAAAACCATTCTAACTTTAAAAAATACAATCCATGAAAATTTTAGTAGTTGATGATGAGCGTGACATTGAACAACTTTACATACAGCGGTTCCGAAAAGAAATTCGCTCCGGCGAAATCACCATTTTGTTTGCCTTCTCGGGAAGCGAAGCTCTCGAACTGATGAGCCACTTGCATCCGATGGACGTGGTACTCTTGCTTTCTGACATCAACATGCCCGGCATGACGGGATTTGATCTGCTGAAGGTTGCGAAGGAAAAATATCCATACATCACCATCTTTATGGTTTCTGCTTACGGAGATGAATCGAACGCTGGCAAGGCGAAAACGCTTGGTGCCGATGATTTCTTTACCAAGCCGGTGGATTTTAAATTACTTCGTCAGAAAATTTTCTCACAGAGTCCTGCAGATTCACAGAATCCTGCGGACAATTAGAATTCCAATCGCTGATGCCTGAAAAAATTTTAATTGTTGATGATGAACCCGACCTGGAGTTGCTGATCAATCAGCGGTTTCGTAAACAGATCAAAGAAAAAATTTTTGAATTCGTCTTTGCATCGAATGGAAGAGAAGCGCTCGAAAAATTAGAGCAACATCCGGATATCGGTTTGGTAATGACTGACATCAACATGCCGGAGATGGATGGACTGACGCTGCTCGAAAAAATAAAACCATTTAACCGCCCGATCAAGGCAGTGGTGGTTTCTGCTTATGGAGATATGCAAAACATCCGCACCGCCATGAACCGTGGCGCATTTGATTTTGTGACGAAGCCCGTTGACTTCAATGATTTTGAAATCACCATTTACAAAACACTTGATGAGCTGAAGTTCATGATCGCATCCCTGGAAACGACGAAGCAATTGGGAAATGAAAAATTAGAGCGGGAGAAAGCGGTGCTGCATGAAAAAATGGAGCAGCAGTTTCTCGCCAACATGAGCCATGAAATACGCACCCCCCTCAATGCCATCAACGGCATGACGCGGTTGCTCCTGCTTCGTGAGCAGCC
The DNA here is from genome assembly GCA_035638255.1 of Chitinophagales bacterium. Classification (GTDB taxonomy): domain Bacteria; phylum Bacteroidota; class Bacteroidia; order Chitinophagales; family UBA10324; genus DASRAJ01. The sequence goes on along the minus strand of DASRAJ010000104.1, from coordinate 36,136 downwards.
ACCTGAAAATATCACCTATCTCAAAGGCATTCAGCAATCATCCGACAACCTTAGCGTGATCATCAACGATGTTCTTGATCTCTCGAAAATTCAGGAAGGAAAAATGGAGTTTGAAAAAATTCCATTCAAGCCCGCCGAGACGGTACAATACGTTTACAACACTCTTCTTTTCAAAGCAGATGAAAAAGTATTGCTGCTGAAAACAAATGTTCATCCCGATGTGCCTGAAATTTTGCTTGGTGATCCAACGCGATTGACTCAAATTCTCATCAACCTCACCGGTAACGCCATTAAGTTTACGGAAAAGGGCAGTGTAACTCTTGAAGCTGAAGTCCAGCGGATGATAACTGACAAGGAAGGCCGGAAAATTTGTGAGGTAAAATTTTCTGTTATTGATACAGGCATAGGAATGACAAGGGAACAACTCGATAAAGTTTTTCAAAGCTTTACGCAGGCCTCTGCTGAAGTCACCCGCAAATACGGCGGTACCGGTTTAGGACTTACCATTTCAAAACAATTAGTCGAGCTCCAGGGAGGACAGATTACAGTGGAAAGTGAACCGGGAAAGGGAACCACCTTCTGGTTCTTTATTCCCTATGAGATTGCAGAAGAATCACAGCAGGCAGAGAAGGAATTTAAACCCGATGAGACAACAATTGCAAAAGTGAGTGCCATGAAAGTTTTGCTGGCTGAAGACAATGACTTCAATCAAATTGTCGCCACAGGATTGCTGGAAACGCTGGCACCGGGAATTCAAATTGATTGTGTCTTTAATGGGATTCAGGCGCTTGAAAAACTTTCACAAGAGAAGTATGATCTCATTCTCATGGACATTCAAATGCCGGAGATGGATGGCATTGAAGCCACTATGAAAATTCGCGAAGCAAAAAATTCCATTCCAATCATTGCCATGACTGCAGGAATTACAAAAGAAGAAATAGCACGATGTCATGCTGCAGGAGCAAATGAAATAGTCGGGAAGCCATTCAATCCGGATGAGTTGCTGGTGAAGATGGCGAGGGTGGTTTAACCTTTTCCAAAGTTTTTTTTGACTTTGGAAAAGGTGGTCGTATCTCTAAAGTTCTACCCCTTCAAATGCTCTCACTTTCTCTTTCCAATCCTCACGCATTTCAACGGTCTGATTTTTTTCATAGTCATAACAGACCATCACGCTTTTGGCTTCAGCAACAGACTCGATAGAATTGTTTTCTTCTTTTGTCATCACATAATTGAAATCAAAACTCTTGTTGCCGAGCCGCGAGCAGCGGATGTACACGAAGTAATTTTTGTAACCGGTAATCGGTTTTCTGAAATCAATTTCCATTCGCGCGAGAATCATTCCCTCCTGCCGCCAATCCATTTCACTCCTCGTAATTACTTCGCCAAAGTATTTTATGCGTGCTTCTTCGAGGTAGGTGAGATACGCGGCGTTATTGACGTGGGCTAGTAAATCAAAATCAGCAAATCGGATTTCGATTGGTAACTTGAATTTGTATTTACTCAGATCAATAGTATTCATTGGGGAAAATCAAAAAGCGAAGTAAAGCAATGTAAACTTCAAATAATTAGGTTATACTTACTGTTCAATATTTATTCTCTAAACTTCACACACTTAAATTCTATCCAATGAAAAAATTATCCATCTTAATTACCATCTCTATCCTTTTCAAATTTGCGCAGATAAATGCACAATATATCCCTGACAATGGGTTTGCGGCAGGAATTGCTTACGCATGCCCCACCTGTATTGATGCAGGTCATAATCTTACTGCGGATGCACAAACGCTGACATCCTTACACATAGAAGGTGGTTGGGGAATCACCGATCTCACAGGACTCGATGGCTTTATTAATCTGCAGACTTTGATTTGCCGAGGCCAATACATTACCAACTTTCCTGCACTGCCAACGTCTTTAATAAGCCTGACGTGTGATTACAATGAGCTTACCTCACTTCCTACATTTCCGTCAACACTTCAGCATCTTAACTGTGACGATAATTTCCTTACCTCATTACCCACACTACCTTCCTCTCTTAGATTTCTTGTTTGCTCGACAAATGGATTGACTTCTTTGCCCAACTTACCTTCTTCATGCGATACTCTGTTTTGTTTCGAAAATCCGTTAACATCATTGCCAGCACTTCCATCAAGCATGAAACAATTGTACGCAGCTTCTGACCAACTCACGAGTCTTCCCACTTTGCCAGCATCACTTGAAACGTTTGATTGCAGCCATAATAATCTTAGCTTATTGCCGGTACTCCCCGGTTTATTAGATTATCTTGATTGTCATGCAAATAGTATTACTTCATTACCAACGCTGCCTAATTTCCTTACTTACATTGATGTTTCACAAAATTCACTAAGTGCGCTGCCCTCCTTGCCTTCATCTCTTGCCTTCCTTGAGTGCTATGATAATGATATTACATCTTTGCCCACTCTCCCCAACTCGCTGATTCAGTTAGACGTTAATCATAGTCAACTGACTTCTTTGCCTTCTCTTCCCAATTCGTTGATTTATTTAGACGTTGGTTATAATCAACTCACTTCTTTGCCATCCCTTCCGGTTCATTTAAATGAATTGTATGCTTCAAATTGTGGCTTGGTTAATATTGCGCCATTACCAGATGATCTGTACCGTCTTTATCTTGCTGATAATTCATTGACTTCATTGCCCAATCTACCATCGGGGCTTGGGGAATTATATCTGAACAATAATCCGATTGTATGTCTGCCATTTTTACCCGCCAGTATTTGGTCTATGGGCATAAGCGGAACAAATATTAATTGCTTTCCAAATTATCCTAATTATTATATTAACTGGCTTCCTCTCTGTGATGCAGGAAACATCAATGGTTGCATTGCATACCCCATGATCAAAGGAAATGTTTACGGTGACTTCAACAACAATGGAGTTTATGATACCGGAGATTTTCCTGCGGAGCATGCTGTGGTGAAGGCAACGCCGGGGGATTACATTGGCATAGCCGACAGAGCCGGCAACTACAAAATTTCTGTTCCTTTGGCCACTTCCGATACCGCGCGTGCTACGGAATATTCAGTTTACTACAACTCGTCATCAACATTTTACACAGCCACTTTTGATTCTACTTCGGGCCAGGTGAGCTTTTACAATAATTTCGGACTGTTGGCAGTGAATAGCGGAGCCAACCTTGATGTAAGCATGCTGGCTCCTCATTTTGTTCCCGGATTTAACAGCAACCTCTGTATTACGCTTAAGAATGTGGGAACAACAATCATCAATGGAACAGTGGTGATAACCTTTGATCCATCACTTACTTTTATTTCAGCAGACCAGGGTGGGATATCTTCATCGAACACAATCACCTGGAATTTTAATCCGCTCAATCCCTTCCAATCAAAAAATTTAGTTGCAACAGTCAACTGTCCATCAAGTGTATCTATTGGTACTGTTCTTTTCAATGATGCTACAGGAACATTGAGCGGCGCCACAGACATCGAGATAGAGAACAACTCGATCAATGATTCCACAATGGTGGTTGGCTCATTTGATCCAAACGACAAACAAGTGAATGATGCCACCCTTACTCCGGACGAACTTGCGAATGGAAAATATCTCGAATACACGATCAGGTTTCAGAACACGGGAACCGCGCCAGCAACGTTCATCACGGTAGTTGATACGCTCAGCGATAAACTCAATGCCACTACTTTTCAAATGATTTCAGCAAGCCACCACTATGATGTCACTCTTGCAAATGATTTAACAAAAGAAAATCATCCTGTATTTATAAAATGGTTGTTTAACAACATTCAGCTTCCTGATTCATCCGTTGATTTTAGCGGCAGCCAGGGCTTTGTGAAATTCAGAATCGGAACGAGGCCGGGTTTACTTATCGGTGATGAAATTGAAAATACAGCCGGAATTTATTTCGACTTCAATGAACCCGTTATCACCAACACTGCCAGCACCTTTGTGGCAGTGAGTGAAGGAACTATGAATACAGATGATCATCATTTCACGGCCACCCTGTTTCCTAATCCGGCCTCAACCAGAACCACGATTCACTTAGACAACATCACTTCATCACAACTTTCCTTAGAGGTGTTAAATGAAGTGGGTGTGCTGATGATGCAGAAAACAATTTCTGTTACAGGTTCATCAATAGATGTGAATCTTGATTTGAAAAAATTGGCCAGTGGAATCTATACTGTCACCGCGAAGTCGTCCGATGAATTGCGCGTGGTGAAGCTTGTGAAGGAGTAGAGTAGGGTGCTCTGCTTCTTTTACGGCAATTCATTTTCAGAAAGAGGAATAATGAATCAGCCTTCCGGCGTGAAAGAATTTGCTGCTGTTCGGTTTCTCGGATGCATCAGAGTAATCAGCGGCAACGGTTGCAAAATATCTTTCAGCTTTTGCTGATGTGTTTTTTGATTTGCCCTGATCGGTAATTGCATCAGTGACGTAGGCGTCGAGAAGGTTTATGAATTCCCGGCGGAACAAATCAGGAGTGCAGAAGATGTCGCAGCCGATCACTGAATCACCGCTTACTACGATCACTCCGATCACATTCTCTGTTTCATCGAACTTGTGCCCGAAGAATTTTTCATACTCATCATGTTCATTTTTGAATGAAGGAGATTTTTCGAGAGCATTGTAGGAACCTGTAGAAGAGCTTGCACTGTTTTTATTAGTAACAATTTTAACTTCATCCCACACCTTTCCCTGGTCCTGGTCCTTCACTGCTTTCTGACGCACCTTGTTCGATGCCACTTTTTTGTATTCACTGAAATTCGCACCTTCATAATTATCCGTTACTGCTCCCTGTGATGAATGGTCAGCGGAAACATTCCAGCGGTGTGGCTCAACACAAAACACACTCACATCCGTTTTTCCGCTGTGGGGTGGAAGCAGAAAATCTTTCGCAATCAGGCGATCCTGCTTTCCGCCTTTGATGATTTCACCCGCCAGAATGAGGACGGTATCTTCTCCAACATTCTGAATATAGAGTGTATTTACTTCAGCATTGTCGCTCATCACGACCTCTGATTCATTTTGCCGACCGCCATTTGTTCTTACTGAATCATACATTTCTGTGATCACTATCGCTTTGCGATCCATTGCTTCTTTCAAAGTGATAAACGGACCCACATGCGAGTTTGCTTCAATGAATTCTTCTTTAGCAATTACAGGAAAAATCCAAAGTGATTTGAAGTTGTATTTACCTGATGTATCAACCAATAATGTGAAAGGTGCATCGGATGGAACGACATAATCAGAAGTGTGATTACGCGATTGCACGCTGGTACAACCGGCGATCGCTGCGAGGAGCAGCAACGGAAGAAGTGTTTTCATGATTGGAAGTTTAGGGATGAAAAACGACGGATGCAGGAGAAACATTTTATTTGTCGGTCAGAATATTGTAAGGAGTAAAGTCATTCAGGAACATCAATCATGGGCGAATGTTTATCTTGGAATCAGAAAAAAAAATTTATGAAGCTCATTACAACCATGTGCGTGATTGTAACTTGTCTCATTGCTATAAGGGTAAGAGCGCAGCCCGCCTTCATCACCGATTCACTCGACACCTACATCACGCGAGAAATGCAGCGATGGAATATTCCCGGCGTTGCAATTGCCATCGTGAAAGATGGAAAGGTGATTGCGATGAAAGAGTACGGTGTTCGCGATCTGGATTCAAAACAGGGAGTAGATGAGAACACGCTTTTCAGAATCGGCTCGTGCACGAAAGCCTTCACGGCAACATGCGTCACACTTCTTGACTACCAGAAAAAACTCTCGCTTGAAGATCATGTGACGAAGTGGATTCCGGACTTCCGCATGTATGATACGTGCACCACGACTGATGTGCGCATTCGTGATATCCTGTGCCATCGCCTCGGACTTGAAACTTTTGAGGGAGATTTTGTGAATTGGAATTCTACCATGACGCGAATGGAGATCATTCACAACCTCCGAAACCTGAAACCGGTTTATCCATTCAGAACAACATGGGGTTATTGCAATGCGGGTTTTGTAACCGCCGGACAAATCATTCAAAACGTAACGGGAAAAACTTATGAGGAATTTGTGAAAGACAATATTCTTGATCCGCTGCAGATGACGAGAAGCTCTACTTCATACAACGCAATTAAAACGGATAACAACGCTGCATCAGCTTACACGCTCGTGAACAACGCTATCAGTAAAATTGATTACGATAACACCGATAACATGACTCCTGCTGCTTCCATTAACTCTTGCGCACATGACATGGCAAACTGGTTAATGATGCAACTTGGAAACGGGATGTTCAACGGAACGCAGGTAATTCCCAAAGAAGTACTCGATGAAACACACACATCGCAGGATGTGATTTCGGACCGCTACTCACAGTTATTTCCCGCGCAGCATTTCAGCAACTATTGCCTCGGCTGGGAAGCGATGGATTATGCCGGGAAGAAAGTGGTGAGTCATGATGGCGGTGTGTATGGCTTCGTGACAAACGTCACGCTGATTCCGGAAGAAAATATTGGTTGGGTTATTCTCACAAATACCGATGTTAATAATCTCTACGTCTCACTGCAATATCAGTTCCTCGATGCATTCATGAATCTTCCATACAAAAATTACAGCAGCATCTTCTACAACTTTTCCAAAAAGGGAAATGATCAGCAGCAAAAGGAAATTGATGAGTGGAAAAAAACGGTGGCGAAGAAAAATCCGCCCCCGATGGATTTGAAATATTTCTGCGGGAAATATCACAACGCTGCTTACGGCGATGTGGAAGTGAAATTAGAGAAGAAGCAACTAGTGATTCATTTTCAGCATCACAACATGACGGCGATACTCGAATACATGGATGACACCAATTTCCTCTGCACGTACAGCGATCCGGAATTTGCTATCAAAGAAGTGCCGTTTCTTCTTGAAGAAGGAAAGGTGAAGCAGATGACGCTTACGTGCAATGACTTTATTGATTTTATGACGTATGATTTTATGAAGGTGCAGTGAAGAATTAAGAGAGCGGCGCTTTCGGGTTGTTGTGAAAATGCTTTTCTTGCACTACCAGAAAGCAAATTCAATGAAGCTCCAAACACTTTTTCTTTTCACCATCATCATTTCAATTTTGAAAACAGACGCTCAAATTTCTGATACCGCCATTGCAGGTGAGTATTACTTAGAAGGTGTGATGGAAGTTGGTTCGGGATTTTTACTGAAGCCTGATCACACGTTCCAGATATTTTTCTCCTATGGCTCACTCGATAAAGCCGGCACCGGCACATGGACGGTGAAAGACAGCACGGTGATCCTTAACAGCGGTGCAAGACCGGCGAATGATTTCAAATTGATTTCAAGCAAGAAGGTGGGAGCTAAGGGAATCACCATCAAAGTTTCTGATCCCAACACCAATATTCTGCGGTACATGGGTTGCATTGTCTTCGGAAAAGGATTTTCGGATACCAGTGAAGCCGATGAAAACGGGATGATTCGCTTCGACCGAAGCGGCGTGGATTCTATTGGTTTGGTTCATGAAATGTTTTCTGATCGTCTATGCTACTTCGATATTTCTAAAAGTGATGACAATTACTTTGAGTTCGGCATTGAGCAATGGATTATGAATATGTATTGTGATAACCTGGTGCTCATCATTCATGATGGATATTTAGAAGGAATACATCCATTACTCGAACCAGGCAAGATGTACACTTATCGCAAATCTCAATGATATTGAGAGTTGCTTAAAGCTGCGCAATACTTCGATAAACTCAGTATGACCTGCGCGCCTATGATTCTAATTTTTTTCATTTGGCAACCAGGCAACAATTCTCAAGGGCCCGCCGCTTCCTCCTTTGATCTTCATCGGCAGTGCTACTACGAATGCTCCTGTTGCGGGAAGAAGATCGAGGTGAGCAACATTTTCAAAGACGAGAATATTTTCTCCAAGAAGAATCAGATGGCTTTGAAATTTTTTTGACTGACCATAATCAATGCTCGGTGTATCAAGACCAATGGCTTTTATCTTTCTGTTCTTCACCAGCCACGCTGCAGCAGCAGGATCTAATCCGGGAAAATGAAGTAAAGGAATGGCCGCCACCCCGCGCAAAGCAGTCCCGAAATATTTTTCTGCATCCGGATAAAATTTTCCATAGCCGGTTCGTAACAACACAATGCTTCCCTCGGGAATTTCTCCATTCACTTTTTCCCATGCTTCAAAGTCTTCAACACTCACTAAGTAGTCGCGATCTTTCAATGCTTTTTCTGAAACATCAATCACTACAGCATTGCCATTCATGTTGTCAACCGGAATTTCATCGCTCGTCCATCCATGTTCAGCAAAATGAATGGGTGCGTCGAGGTGTGTGCCACCGTGCTCGGGCGCGCAAAAAGTATATGCAGAATAGAAGAAGCCACTGTCGGTCATCCCGTGAAAGAATGTGTCGAGATGAAATGTGATTGTATTGTTCGGCCAATACAATGTTGAATCGGAAAAAGAATAACTGAGATCAATCCATTTACCATTTGCTAAATATTGCGGGAGAGTTTTGGTGGAAGAGTCGGTGTTACAACTTACTTGTGACAGCATAATTATCAGTAATAGAAGAGATAGGTGGATTCTCATGAGCAAATTTTTTTTTGGTGCCTTCTAAGGTGTCCGAATTTTTGAGGAGTTTGTCACTCACCACAATCATGTCGAAAGCTTTTTCACAGTAGAAGCATCTTCGAGATAATTCTCATAGGAATAAATGCCGATCTTTTTTTCCGCAAGAAATTTTTCAAATGCCAGGCGATCCATTCCGGAAAATCTTCGTGCCTGTGCAAAGGTGAAGACGTGTCTTTCAAAAAGAGCCACAGCAATTTCACGCTTCAAATCATCTTCTGTAAGGGCGGTATCCCGCAGCAATTCATCATCAATTGTGATTGACATAAAGAAAATATTTTTATCAAAATTAGAAGAAGTTAATTGAATGGTTTCACGAGTGCTCACCTCAACTCTTCTCCTCCCAAATCATACACAAGTGCACAATCGTCTCCACTGCTTTCTGCATGTCCTGCACACTTACCCACTCTTGTTTGGAGTGAAATGCATGCTCTCCTGCAAAGATGTTCGGGCACGGCATACCCATGAAGGAAAGACGCGAGCCATCGGTGCCGCCGCGAATGCTCATCGTTTTGGGTTGTAATCCTGCGCGATGCATGGCTTCCATAGCGTATGCGGATACGTGAGGAAATTTGTCAAGCACTTCCTTCATGTTTCGATACTGCTCGATTACTTCAAACTTAAAAGTGGAATGCGCATACTTGTTCATTTCTTTGGTGACAATGGCCTGCAGAAATTTTTCTTTATCATGCAATCCTCCCACTGTGAAATCACGAATGATCAATTTGATTGTGGCTTGCTCAAGGGATGCATTTAAACTCACAGGGTGAATAAATCCATCGCGGCCTTCAGTAGTTTCAGGAGAGAGTTCATCCGCAGGTAATTCATCAATAATTCCGGCGGCAATTTTTATCGCATTCTCCATTTTCCCTTTTGCAAAACCCGGATGCACACTCACGCCGGTGATGGTAATTACTACGAGATCGGCGGACCAGGTTTCGTCTTCAAGCGTGCCTGCAGTTTCGCCATCTATGGTGTAACCGAACTGTGCATCGAGTTTTTTCATATCAACGTGATCAACGCCATGACCCACTTCCTCATCGGGGGTGAAAAGAATTTTGATAGTCCCGTGCATAATTTCCGGATGAGTCATCAAATGATTCGCGGCATCCATGATCGCAGCGACGCCGGATTTGTTGTCGGCGCCAAGTAATGTTGTTCCATCAGAAGTGATGATGTCGTTTCCGATTTGATCTTTCAAATCTTCATGCTCACTCATCCTGATCATTACCGAAGCATCATTCGGCAGTACCAAATCCTTACCGTCATATTTTTCATGTAGGACAGGGTTTACATTGGCGCCGCTGCAATCGGGCGATGTATCTACGTGTGAGCAGAAACAAATTGCCGGAACATTTTTGTAGGTGTTGGAAGGAATGGTGGCGTACACGATTCCGAATTCATCGAGATGGGCATCTGTGATTCCCATTGCTTTTAATTCTTCAACCAGAATCCGTGAAAGGTCTTTTTGTTTTTCCGTGGAAGGAACTGCTGACGATTCAGGATCGGATTGCGTGTCAATTTTTACGTAACGAAGAAAGCGTTCAGTGACCGTGTGTGTGATGTTGAGTGAATTCATAGTTTGAAATAAGGGTTCAAAAGTAAGGAGCATTCAAACACTTGACCCTATTATCTTAGGGTCAAGTCGGGTTAGTGTAGATAATCATAACGGCTTTACCCATAATGATTTCTCTCTCTCTCACAAAGAAAAGGAGAATACCTCTTGCCAAACAGAATTCATATCTTTAGTTCTCTTAGGAACTCAACTATCGGCAATGAAAAATCTCTTCATTCTATTTTTCTACTGCTTATTCACTTTTCATTTTTCATTTTCCTATTCGCAATCATGCATTGTTGATTACTCTTATAGTGGAACGAATGAGAATGTAACATTCATAAATTTATCAACGGTGCAGAACGCTCATTACTTCTGGAATTTTGGTGATGGATCAGGATCAATTGAAGAAAATCCGATTCATAAATTTCCAGAGTCGGGAGATTATTTAGTTACATTGTATGCTCTTGACACAATTAACAATTGCTCAAATGCATTTAATGAGTGGCTTGCGATTGAAAGCTCATTAAGCGATGATGATTGCCAGCTTTATTTTAGAGACACGATCTACACTGATTCTACCAATTGGGTTTTTCTAAAGCTTTACGACATAAGCACGAGCGGATGCAACAATGAATACATAACATTTGACGATGGAGCAAGTGCAAATATTCCTCTTAATTGGAATCCATTTTCCATGGGACCGGGTGGTCATATGATTCCTCTACATTTTATTGGTAGGTTGAAAGCGTACCATCAGTCTGCTTTAAGGCGAGAATATTTTCGAACAATTCCTCACAATTTTTCATATCAAAAAAATTATCAATCCTGTTCCGCAAATTTTGAATTCCTAACAGAATATACGGACTCTGGAGCTTTAGTTCGTTTCGCAGCTATGAGCCGAAACGCCGAGGAATATACGTGGGCAATTATTGGTTTTGGCAATTCCATCTTCTACTATACTAAAAATTTCTCTTTTCTATATCCATATTCAAATTGGGATAAAAGATGGTTATACCAAGTTTGGCTTGATATAAGTGATTCACTTGGGTGCCGTGACACATTGAATCAAGTAATTAGAATTGATAATCCGTATTACTTAATGGGCAGTGATGAAGCAATTCAAATCCACGGTTTAAATGTATTTCCTAATCCAACGAGCGATCAAGTTATCATTCAAGCACCATCATTGCACAACGCAGAAATTATAACGATTGCCATCATTAACATTTTCGGAAAAATAGTGTACCAACAAAAAGTAATATGGAGCGATCATATAGCTCTTGATGTAAAAACTTTCATGGCAGGCATGTACATGATATATCTGCAGAATGAAAAGCAAGAATTAGCAACTAAATTTGTCAAGCAATAATTGGTTAACATCTCACTTAGAATTTTCTACTTTTCTTTTCATGATATTCATGAGTCTGCTGTGGGGGTATAATGAATAATTAAATTATTTGTCATGAAAAACCTTATTCATCTTATCAAACTTTTCCTGTCGTTCTTCTTTTGCATTAACGTTTCAATTGCTGTAGGGCAATTGGCAAAACCCAAATGGATGATCAATCCTTATGATGAAAAAGTTTTTATTGAGAACAAAGGGCAATTCGCTTCTCTTGAATCAGAGCTTAGCTGTAAAATTCTCTTCAGCTTTGAACAGGGGAACACAACATTCTTTTTGTGTAAAGATCAATTCATAGTTCGCGAGGTGAGAGATGTTGAAGCGAATAGTCATGCTGAAGAAATAGAAAAGGATGATCCTGCAACAGAACATTTTCCTGCTCCAGCATACTCTTATCTAAAATTTTCTTTTGACAATACCAATCCTGTAGTTGAGCGTCCGACGGAACAAAAACGACATAAGGCATTGCACGCATGCGCTATTATCGGATTAGAGAAGCGTGGTGCATTACATAAATACTATTTACCTGATACCGAAGGAAAAAAGGAAGCAATTACGGCTTCTGCTTTTTCTGAGGTGCTCTATTCGAATTTATATGAGGGCATTGATCTCGTTTTTTACGCTCATGAAAAAAACGGGCTCAAATATCTCTTCCTTGTTCATCCCGATGCTGATGCTTCCTTAATTCATCTTACTTATTCCGGCGTTGGAAGTATTTCACTGGATACAGCAGGAAATATTCATGCAGGGATTCCGGGTACAGAAGTTCTTGATCTTGCGCCGGAAATATTGTACAAGGTAGAGTGCGGCATGGGCATAAGTCGAGATGATGTTAGCATTCAATCTTCCTATTTACTCGAAAAAAATTCTTTTTCCTTTCTCATTGATGACTACAATCACAGTCAAACCATTGTAATTGACCCATGGGTAACGAATCCGAATTTTGTTAACCAAAACAAAGCATTTGACATTGCCGGTGATGCGGACGGGAATGCGTATGTATTTGGTGGACATTTACCGTGGCAGGTGAAAAAATTTAATCCGGCGGGAAATCTTGTCTGGACTTTCAATACTCCCTTCCTTGAATGGTACGGCGCACTTGCAGTTGATCCTTCCGGAAACTCCATCATTACCGAAGGATGCTGCGGTGGTGAGATGATGAAACTTGATTCAGCAGGGAACGTTGCCTGGAGTTTAACGAACAGCGTAGATGAATACTGGCGGCTTGCTTACAACTGTGACTTCAGTGCTCTTTATCTTGCCACAGGTTATGCTTCTTCTCCCGGTTTGCAGTATGAATCCATTTCTTTACTCGATACGGCAACCGGCGTCTTCAGCAATTCAACTTCTTTGTTTGGACAGAGTGCAGAGCCGCGTTCACTTGCAGTAGGGCTGGATGGAAACATTTATACTATTTCATGCGGCGGCGGTGCCGGCGCTAATGAGGTGGTGGCGATAACGCCCTCCTTCACAACAATTTTTTCAGTGTCGAGCGGATACAATCTTTTATACAATGGTCCCCTCTATGCAAATGGATCAAACACCACATCAGGGCAGAACGGGATTTCAGCCGGAAATAATTTTTTATGCACTAGTGATGGCGCTACACTCTACAAGCGTAATAAGAATAACGGAACGCTGATTTCATCCATTTCCATACCCGGTGGAAACATCGAGAATAACTCAGGCATTCTGGTGGACTCGTGCGATTACATTTATGTCGGTTCATCGAATGCTGTCATCAAGTATGATTCTTCTTTCAATGTGATCTCCAGCACTGCAACTTCAGGGGCTGTTTATTGTTTGTCTCCGGGAATGAACGGAGAGTTGCTCGTGGCGGGGAATGGATTTATCGCCTCCATGGACTTGTCGGTTTGCAGGGATATATTTTGTAACGGCGGCATCACGAATCAGGGAGGGAGCATGTTCTCTGCCAGCGACACAGACCTTTGTGAAAAATTCTGTATTGATTTTTTTGATTCCTCTACCAACAATCCAACTTCATGGCAGTGGAGTTTTCCGGGCGGTAACCCCTCTTCCTCCACGGATCAAAATCCAGCTTTTATCTGTTATGATCTGCCGGGAGTTTATGATGTAACCCTCATCACCACCGGGCCAGACGGAAACGATACGCTTACGCTGTCGAATTATATCACCGTATATGCTACTCCGCCCTTTCCAACGATTACGCAAGTTGGTTACACTCTCACATCGAGTCCTGCGGGTTCTTATCAGTGGCAACTCAATGCAGCCAATATTCCCGGAGCAACCAATCAGTCGTACACGATAACACAATCAGGTTATTACACTGTAGTTGTTACAGATTCCAATGGATGTGTAAACTCAGCTTCGATAAAGGTTACGATCAGCGGCATTGATGATGTAGTAAGCGATGGAAACATTTTCATCTTTCCAAATCCTGCCGTTGATGAAATTATCATCCATGCATCATCAATTCAAACGAATGAAGCGACAACTATTTCCATCATCAACGTACTTGGAGAAATAGTGCAACAGCACGTAGTAAAATGGAAAGACCAGGCAATTCTCAATTTAAAAAATCTTCCTTCAGGAATTTATCTTGTGGAGGTAGAGAATGAAAAAGAAAAACTTGCTGCGCGATTTGTTAAGGAATAGAAGAAAACGGTCAGCAGTAGGGCAACTACGAATATTTTTTATTTCGTGTAACTTTGAACAAAACAATTTATCGTGAGCGTCATCGAGGAAATTCTAAAACTTCCAAAAGCAGACCGGATTGAGCTTGTAAAAACTATTTGGGATAGCATTGATGACGAGTCAGAAGATTTTCCTCTCACGCAAGACCAGCTCACTGAACTTCGAAGGAGAAGAGCAGCTTACGATGAAGGTAACATGCCCGTGTATTCGTGGGAAGAAGTAAAGAATAGCATTCAGAAAAAACGCGGATGAATTACCTGCTTGAATTCACTGCGGCCGCAAAAGCAGATCTTCTGGAAAGCTATGATTGGTACCAGCAAAAACTTTCCGGGTTAGGTGATGATTTTCTTGATGCAGTGGAAGAGCAGATTTATTTTATTCTCAATAACGCAACATCAGTTGCCATCTTTGTTGATGATTACCGTAAGGTCAACACTAAGCGATTTCCTTTCAAGATTATTTTTTCAGTGAACAAAAGCACCATCATTATTGAAGCTGTTTATCACCATAACCGCGACATTAAGAAATGGAAGCGTTAAGAATCTGAATGCTTAGTAGCGGAGTTGATCAGAGATTAGAAATATCGAACTATAAAATTTCTTCCGCTTTTGTCCTGATATCAATTCATCACTCGTCATTCCCAAAACATTTTCAACATGGCTAAAACAATCACACAGAAAGTCACTTTCAAAAACACCACGGTAAAAGATTGCTACGATCTCTACATGAATGCGAAGAAGCATTCGATGGTCACGGGCGGTGCCGTAAAAATTTCTGACAAGGAAGGAACACAGTTCGATGTGTACGACGGATACATCACCGGCAAAAATCTTCAGCTCATCAAAAACAAACTGATTGTGCAATCATGGCATGGCAGCGATTGGGATGCAGGTGATATTGATTCCACCTTCATTCTGCTCTTTGAACAAAAAGGAAATGATGCAATCGTGTTCGTCACGCACGCAAACCTTCCTGATAAACATGCTGAGAGTATTGACAAGGGCTGGTACACCTGGTACTGGGAGCCGTGGAAGAATTATCTTGCAGGGAAACTCATGAAGGCGAGAGCGATGTGACCTTTCCAATTACATCTTCATTCACTCTTCACACTAAAAAATAAATCATCATGGCAAAAACAATTAAGCAAAAAGTTGTTTTCAAAAATGCGAAAGCAAAAGACGTCTATGACGCTTACATGAATGCAAAGAAGCATTCACATGTTACCGGTGCTCCTGCGAAAATCAGTAACAAAGAGGGCACTGATTATTCTGCGCATAATGAATACATCAAAGGAAAAAATCTTCGTCTTATCAAGGACAAGCTCATTGTGCAAACATGGCGGGCCTCGGCATGGAAAGACATTGACATGGATTCGACGTTCATTATCCACCTTGAGCAAAAAGGAAAAGATGTAGTGCTCGAGATGATACATGCCAATGTTCCCGACAGCGAAGTTGAAGGACTTACTAAGGGATGGAATCACCATTACTGGGGGCCGATGAAAAGTTATCTTGCAGGGAAGCCGATCAAGCGCGTGACGATGTAATTTTGGGAGGAGAAATTTTCTTCACCAGCCCTTTGATAAACTCAGGATGACAGGAGCGTGAATGTCATGCCGAGTTTATCAAAGCATCATTAAACCGATTGCAAGTGGATAAGAAAACAGTGATGAGCAGCTTCAGGACTGAAGCTGCTACCAATACCACTTTTGCCGCCAAAAATTTTTCCGACCTCAATGATGCTCAGCTAAACTGGAAACCGGAACTTAAGCGATGGAGCATCAATCAATGTCTCGAGCATATCAATATCACAAACCATCATTGGACATTGGAGATTACGAGGGTACTGGACAGGAGCGGAAAAAAATCTGACAATGTCGGGGAATATCATCGCACGGGATTTGGCGCGTTTATGATCAGAAGTCTTTTAACTCCGAAGCCGAGGAAATTTAAAACCGTCAAAAGTTTTGACCCGCCCTCGTTACTTGACAGTAAAAAGGTGATGAATGATTTCATAAACTTTCAAAAAGAATGGGAAAATATGATGGACAGGATTCAGGAATATGATATTGTCAAGAACCGGGTTCATTCGCCGTTTTTTAATCTCATCAAATATCGCCTGGGTAATGCGATTGAGTTGAATAACATTCATACCAAGCGGCATCTCAACCAGGCAATGAACGTGATTAAAGAAGAAGGATTTCCGGGATGACAAAGTTGAGTGAAATAAAAAACCCTAAGTTTTTGGACTTTAGTAGCTGTCTGGAATTTACATAAAAGATTTGCTGACCCAATGCTTCGACAGGCTCAGCATGACAGGCGCCGAGAGGTCACACTGAGCTTGTCGAAGTGTTGCGCGAGACTTAAGGATACCTCGAATTTATTTTTAAACAGCTTCTTAGACTTTAGCAGCATTTGATGTTTCGTGGCACTTACTGTTTCTTATTTCTTATCTCCATCCTGGTTCCCTCATGTTCTAAACAACGAACCATTCATCGCTCTTTTTATTATTGGAAATCCTCTCTTGAAATTTCTGATTCGGAAAGACTATTCCTGGAGCAGCAGAACATTGAAAAATTGTATGTCAAATTTTTTGACGTGGTATGGAATGCAAGCGCCAATCAGGCAACTCCCATTGCGATGATTCGCTTCAACGATTTGCTGCCGAGGCAAATTGAAATGGTTCCTGCCGTTTATATCACCGATGAGTCGCTGAAGAAAACCGCTGTGGAAAATATTCCTTCGCTGGCAGAAAATATTTCTGAGCTTATAAGCAAACTGTCCGATCACTCAGGCATTTCATTCAGTGAATTTCAAACCGACTGCGATTGGACTGCTACAACCAAAAGCAAATATTTCCAACTCATTGAATCGCTGAAGAAAAAATTCAGTGAAAAAAAAATTTTATTCTCCGCCACCATTCGTCTTCATCAAATAAAATATGCTGAACAAACAGGCATCCCGCCTGTTGATCGCGGCATGCTGATGTTTTACAACATGGGTGATCTCATTGATCCGAGTACTGTCAACTCCATCTTCGACAGTAGTGTTGCAGCAAAATATGTGAGTCGGATAAAAGACTACCCGCTGCCACTTGATGTGGCGCTTGCAGTCTTTACGTGGGGAGTTCACTTGCGCAAAGGCCGGGTAATCAATCTCGATGATAATTTAAAAATGTCGGAAGTTAATACGAGCAGATTATTCATGCACCTTCATGAAAATACGTACGCAACGAGCCAATCCTTTTTCTTTCACGGAGATTATTTCATAGAGGGAGATCTCTTGCGGATGGAAGAAATTTCTCCGGCTATTTGTGAGGAGGCAGCAAAGATGGTTGCACCGCGAATTCAAAACGATTACCTTTCACTTGCATTCTTTCACTTTGATGAATCCAATCTTTCACGCTACTCCTCGCAGGATTTTAATCGCATCTGCAATGCTTTTCATTAGCTTCCTGCTGTTGCCGCTGCAAACAAAAAAGTCTTCGGCTTGTGGTGGATACCTCGATGAGTATGCGATGTTCTACACCTTCTTCGACCCGAATATCATGAACGCATATTCGAAGCAGGATTATTCCCCGTTCTTTCTTGATCCTCACTATCCGGATATTACTCCGGATGACTATAAAGGACAGAACATTGCGGAATGGAAAAGTTTTTTTGACAACCTGTATTCTGCTGATAACATTGAAGAGCTTGTGTATCGTGATAGTGTAACTGTTATTGAAACGGCGCTCTCGCAACTTAGTCAGGGGGCATTGAAATATTTTTTCAAGCTGCCTGTTGAAAGTAAATCGCAGTCAAAAAAAATTTTTCTTGCATTACAGTATCTGAAATTTGCAAAGCAATGCGAGCCTATTGTTATATCTCAAAATAATGAATATTGGGAACCGGTAGAGCATGACACAGTCGCTTGCAGAGTGGCAATAAAAACGGGAATGAAACTGCGTTCAGCAGAGAAAAACAATTTCCTGAAACTGCGGTATGATTTCCAGATAGAACGCCTTTATTTTTTTAACGGCAGTTACCAAAATGCAATTGACTATTTCAGAAAAAAAATTGAACCGGTAAAAACCAACAGCTCGATCAGGGTGCGGGCACTCGGATATGAAGCGGGGGCATACTATAAGTTGCACGATTACGCGCATGCCAACTACATATACTCGCTTACTTACGATCAGTACCCATCGAATAAAAATTCAGCGTACTGGGGTTTTCATCCGCAGGATGAAAGTGACTGGCAGCGAAGTTTGGCGCTGGCAAAGACTCCGCGGGAAAAAATGGTATTGTGGCATTTGCTGGGAATCTATAAAGACCCTCTGCGTGCGATGAAGGAAATTTATTCTATTGATCCTGTATCAGACTTGCTTGACTTATTACTCATGCGGGCCATCGCTATTGAGGAGCAATATGTGATTTCTGAAAACAAATCGGTCCCGGGTGAATATAGTTTTGGCTATTGGGCTGCACTTGATTTTGACCCCGACACGAGCGGGAATCATCTTCTTGCATTTGTAAAAGCATGTGCTGAAAAATCGAACACATTACATCCGGCGTTGTGGAATATTTCTTCCGGCTACCTGCTGTATCTCACCGGTGGCGATTCGAAATCGGCAGCACCTTTTTTTTCAGCGGCAAGGAAAGACCCTTCAGTTGATTCTCTTTCTCTTAAACAAATTCAACTGACGGAATTATTATTTCGCATTCGTGAAATTGATCACCTTGATGCAGAAACGGAAGAGGAAATTCTTCCCATGGTTAAGATCCTGAAGGACCTCGATTTTCCGAAAGGACACGGAGGCTACTCTGACTATACACCGTCAGCAAGCGCATGGGATTATGTTCATATTGAACTCTCAGAAAAATATTCTCAGCAGCATGATTTTATTCGCGCCGAGCTGTGCAACCACAACGATGGTTACTTTAAAGACTCAGTGAACACACAATGGATGCTCAATTTTTTTCGGAGCACAAATAAAAGTGCATGGGATCAATACTCACTGCAATATTATTTCGCTAAAGAGCGTGATATCACTGAGTGGCAGGCGATCAACTTCATGTCCCATTATAATTTCGATGCAGCAGTTAAAAAACTCAGTGAAGTTCCCGGTACCGGGGATCAACCATTATACGGTGATCCGTTTATCATTCACATTCAAGACTGCCACGATTGCGATCACAGGGCATCGAGCTATAAAAATATTTCAATCTTCGATTTTGCAAAAGAGATGCGGCGATTACAGCAGTTGACTCAAACCAAACCTTCTGATCCCAATAATTATTTCAAGTTCGCCAATGGTATTTACAACATGACATGGTTTGGAAATGCAAGACATTTGTATGAGTGCACAATCAGCAGCGACTTATATTATTCCTGGGGTATTCAAACGAGTGGTGATGAGAATATGGACTACTTGAGGAACATTGAAAACACTGAAGACTGTACACAGGCAAAGAAATATTATCAGCTTGCATTGCAGCATTCGAAGTCAAAAGAATTTTCAGCTCAGTGCTGCTGGATGATTGCGAAATGTGAGTTGAATGAGACTTTTGAGGGAGAAGATTTTCAGGCCGGTGATCACATGAAGATGATGAAAGAAAAATTTTCGAAAACAAATTATTATCAGGATGTGATCAGGGAGTGCGGTTACTTCAGAACTTTTCTTGCAATAAATAAATGAAAAAATTACTGTTCCTTAATTCCTCCTGTTAAACGGTCGAAAGATCAACCTCAAGGTTGAGTTATTAGAGAAATAAGAAATCACCCAATCAATAAAAACGAAGAGACGGTTCTTCATTCCCATCAGCAATACCAGGTGTAATCCCATCCAAACAAACCATGCAAAAAATCCCTGGAATTTTATGTAGGGAAGATCAACCACGGCCTTGTGCTTGCCTACGGTGGCTAATGATCCTTTGTCTTTGTATTCATATTGAATTAGCGACTTGTTGTGTAAAATATTTTTCAAATTCTTTGCAAGAACTTTTGCCTGGCTCACGGCGACATTCGCCACTTGAGGATGCGCGTTAGGATATTTTTCTGTCGTCATATAGGCAATGTCACCGATGGCAAAAATGTTTTC
Source organism: Chitinophagales bacterium (assembly GCA_035638255.1). GTDB lineage: Bacteria > Bacteroidota > Bacteroidia > Chitinophagales > UBA10324 > DASRAJ01. Next base: position 15,772 of record DASRAJ010000104.1, on the reverse strand, counting down.
ATATCCTTCAACACGATTGAAGCGATCAACCTTCATTCGATTGCCGCGCATGATTAACTCAGGGTTTAATCCTTCAATCATATTACCCCGGACACCGGCAGCCCAAATCACGGTGTCGCTGCGAATGGTTTTTTCATTAGAGAGAATCACATTCTTCCCGTCATAATCTTTTACTGTTGTATTCGTCCAAACTGTTACTCCCATTTTTTCGAGGTACTCTTTTGATTTCGCTGATGCTGCTTCACTCATGGTGCCCAATGTTTTTGGCGATCCTTCCACCAGCATGATGCGCATGTGCGAGAAATCAATTTCAGGATAATCTCTTTGCAGCGAGTTTGTTTTCATTTCTGCCAATGCTCCCGCGAGTTCAACTCCGGTAGGTCCCCCACCTGCGATGACAAAGTTCATTAAACCCTCCTGCTCACCAACCGGCGCGGTGAGTGCGGCTTCAAAATTCTGCAGGATGTATTGGCGAATTGCAATCGCTTCCGAAGTAGATTTCATCGGCAGGGTAAACTGCTCGAGATTTTTGTTTCCGAAAAAATTGGTGGTGGCGCCCGTAGCAATCACGAGGAAATCATAATGGTATTCACCTGCTGTGGTGGTGATTTTATTTTCTGTCCGAATGGACTCCTTTCCGAAGGAATCCTCACGGATCGGAGAAGGAAAAATTTTCTGCACTTCGCCCAGTCGTATCCTCACATTTTTTGAGCCATGAAAAATTCCCCGCAATGGGAAAGAAATATTCGAAGGCTCCAATTCAGCTGCTGCTACCTGGTAAAAGAGCGGCTGAAACTGATGGTGATTGACTTTGTCAATGAGTAAAATTTCAAACGCTGTGTCCTTAAGGCGGCGAGCGAGATTCAATCCGGCAAAGCCGCCTCCGACAATAATCAAGCGGGGTTTGTCCGCCAAATGCGAACTCTGAGAGTTGTTCATGGTTACAGAATCATTCGCCGAAAGTAGCTGAACGTGTAAGCAACAACAACTATTCACATGCCATCAATTGTTCTTAAACAATTGGTTTAACCCACATTTAGCAGTTCAATAAAATAAACCGCAGACTTGTCCCGATTCTTCGGGAGTGCGCAAAGAATTTCGCAGAGAAAAAACGCAAAAGGTTAACACCAGATAATTTGTAACTTTTTCTTTGCGCTATTCTTTGCGCTTTGCTCCACGTTCTTTGCGGCAAAATTCGAATTGCAAATTCCGGGTTTAAAGAGTTTGTCCGAAGGACCCCTCTGGAGAGATAGTGAGCAACCACGAAACCTCTTCGAACAATTTCAAACTACCTCAACAATTCAAATGTTTAATGCCCTTATCACAAAATTTTTTTCACAGCACTTTCTCCATTTTCTTTTCTCAGTCTTGTAATCATCATCATGACAATAAGAAGAATCATTGTGCTAATGGTAACAATCATAAGGTTGCCGGAGGATGCATTGCCATTGTCATCAGTATAAAAAGGGGCGCCGAAAGATTCCTGCTTGATGCGGGAAGTATCATGATTGAGCAGGGGGTTCTGCTCGGGTACTTCAATTTGTTTTGGCGTATCGTGCTGCGGAACCCGGTAACGTGGCTCCGTATTGGGAATGAATTGTGCAAACTTTACAGCGTAATCATAATACTCTGAAAGATCCCAACCGGTAAGAATTGCCAATTCAGTCAGCTCTTCTTTTCTGCGCTTCATCACATCGCGCACATACGTTTTTCCCTCTGCACACTGAAAATCTCCGTAGGCAGGATGACGTATCGAGTATCGCGCCTGGAAATTTTCACGGTTCGGTGTTTCTTCAAACATGAGATCCTGCGGAAAATTTTTTCGATCATACGTAACGTGCAGCCGGGTAAAGAAGACATCTCCCTGGTAGCCGGTGTGATAATTCTGCACCCAATCAACACCCACCGTCATCAAATCCTGCAGCATCGGGGGCGGGCCATTGCATGGATCACAGAACTGCGAAACGTTGCCGCTGATGTTCCATGCATATTCAACATACACATTGTTCTCACCCGATTCTTTGCGGTGCTTGCGATATACATCCACATAAAATTTTCCGAAATAATCCTGCACGAATTCAGGAACTGTATTTCCTGAAGGCACTTCCACCGTGCTGTAATTGGTAGTTTCTATTCTTCCTTTTTGCGTGAATGCATACACGATCATGTCCTGCGAACCTTTTGCATTCGCCATTCCCAATCGGATCGGCAGCATGAATTTGGGAGAGTGAAATGAAATCTGGAGGGGGCTGAGAAAATCTGTTCCCTTCTTTCTCAGCTCTTCAGTGTTCACCTTCACCACAAAAAATTTCAGGTTGCTGTTGATGTAGGGTGTCAGCACCTCCCGCGCGCCTGCAGGAATTTTATACCCGTTATCAGTGAGCCATCTTTCAAGTCCTGAAGATTCCTTTGCCGAAAGAATCAGGATGTCATATTCATCAACGGTGTACTGCGCTTCAATGGTGACGTGATAATTTTCATCTTTCATCACCATCTTGTCTTCCATTGTTGCACTATACATAACTGCATTACCAGTCGCCATCACATCGTATTCAATTTTTGGCGCGCAGGGATTGTCATCATAGTATTCGCTCAACCGCGGCGCGGAATAATCATCCAGCGTTTTAAAGATCGAAGAAGCCACCGTGCGAATATCATCCCGCTTCAGCACCACCGGCACAGGAACCACCATCGCAAAATCTTTCACGCTTCCCTCAAAGTCACTCGACATTGTGATGGTAGTTTTATCACCATCCCGCACAAGAATCACCTGCGATGTTTTATTGAAGAGCGTAGCATCCGCCTTCGCGACATAGAAGCCACAGAAAGCATTTGCATTTTGAGATTGGAAAATGGAAAATAGAGAGTAGTAGAGGAACACAGATGTTCCCAACCATTTTCCAATTTCAAGTTTCCAATTTCGATTGACTATTGACGATTGACCATTGACCATTGACTTTTTCATACCCATTGAAATTTAGAGTGAACAAAAATTTTATCAAGAAGAATAGTAAGCGGAGAAAGGAAGAACAAGGCCCACAGCGGAGCGCCATTCACAAATTCATAAGTGCCGAGAAAGAATGCGAGCAAGCCCACGAGAGTCGCCCATGCAATGCGCGCATAGGGATGCGATGGCGTTGAAACCGGGTCGGTGATCATGAAGAATGAAAACAGCAGCAGCGTTCCGCTCGTGAACTGATGAAGAAAAAAATCCGGCTGCCAGCCAAGCACTACCACACTTCGAATAAAGCTCAGCGAACAGAAGGTGAAAAGGAAAGCAATTGCCGTATCCAATCTCTTAACGCGAAGCAGCACGACCAATCCCAAAAGTCCGATGGAGAAAACGAGTAAGCCATTGCTTCCCCACTGCCCCGGTGAAATCCACGCATTGTGTGTTAGCAGAATGGTGACGATAATTCCGAAGTTGGTAGGATTAAAAAAATGTTTAGCCCCTTTTGATCTCCCCAAAGGGAAGAATGGAAAACGAAAAATGAATTTGCTCGAAATAGTCAGAACAGATGCAAGCACGATTACAAACGGAGAATTTGTTTTCAGCATCAGGCACAAGCTCAGCGCAGAGATTGCTGCACTTTTTAGTGAGCGATAATCCTGAGTGGTGACAGCAGTGAAAATTGATTGTGTGATGAAACATGTGAAGAAGGTGAGAAGAAGGTTAGGAGTATTCACTTCCCAATTCAAACCTGCAATTCCATAGAAAAGAAAAACGGAGAGAAAGATGATTTGATAGTGGCGCGGATCACTATTGAACCAATCAACGAATTGATGAAGAAAGTCAGAAAGAGGTTTTTCTTTCGCGAATGAAATGGATTGCATAGCAGTTAAATAATTTTCTGTAACTGCTGATAGATGCGTGGGTGGATATGTTTTCCATAACTATTTGAAATTTTTTTTCGCCGGCCTCGTGTCCCAAACTATTTCAGAGCATTAATAACTGAATCCAATTCGGCCCGCAACCCCTCGTAATAACCAGCGTTTGAATGGCGAATGATTCCTTTCCCGTCAATCACATACATTGTTGGGTATCCATGAACGTGATATTGCGATGCCACAATTTTTGCATTCATTGTTTGCGGATATCTGATATTTCGCTTCGATAAAAACTCTTTAATCTTCGCAGCAGAGGTGTCGTAAGCATCCATTCCCAATATAACAATATTTTGATTCTCATATTTTTTATAGAGTGAATCCATGACCGGATACGTTTTCAAACACGGAAAGCATCCAATATACCAGAAGTCGAGGATCACGGTCTTGCCTTTGAACTGTGTTAGTGAAATCGAATCTCCCCAAGGAGAAGGAAGTTTCCATTCGGGAGCCATTGCACCAGCTGCTAACAATGGCTCCCGCTTTTTTTTCGCTGTGGTCGAATCAATATTTCTGGCCTGGTAGTAAGAAGGAAAGATTGCATGCTCAATATCAAAAGTAGATGGCGTTACATTTCCAAGACGAAAATCAGAAATCGTTTCATCAGACCATTGAAACTGATCCTGATACTCCACCCGATAAATTCGTTTTACCGGCAGGAAATCTTTTTGACGGATGAAATACTTCAGGAAGCCGTTTTTCATCTGCTGTTGGGGATAATCTTTATCGTGAAACTGAAGTACGAAGCATAATTCATTATTTACTTCTTCATCGGGAAAGCGGGTGATCGAGTCTATTTTATCGGGCTCTAATAACCCTTGAAGTTTTTTTGGATCCATCAATGTGTTGAAAAACAAATTTTCGAAAGACCAATTTGCTGTTGAAAAATCGTACTTCGCGCCGTTATAATATTTTGCAGTACTGTCATAAGATGAAACGATCAAAAGGTTCTTTCCATCATACACAGCATAATTCTTAAAGGAATCATTTTGCTCATTGAACTTGAAAGACCATTTTTCCAAAGCTGAATTCGTCCGTTCGTATAATACCTTTGCAGAGTGGTTCGTGGTGTCAGTCTTAAAAAAATATTTGAACTTTTGATTTATAACATAACTGCCACTTGACGCATTCGTCACCGTTTTCACTGATGCCTCTAAAATTTTTTTCGCTGATTTTTCCACCGGAGAATAAAATGATGTTGAAAGAAGGAAGAAAAATATCACGGTCGGAATTTTTTTTATCATGATGTTTGTAGAAATAATTTCTATCACAAGGTAATTCCTTTTCAGAAAAATTTTTCTCACCATTCACAATCAATCTTCAACAATGAAACTTCGCTCAGTCATTCTTGCAGCCGTAATTCTTTTTGCGACAAAAACTTTTGCACAGAAGAACAATGAAATCATCACGAATGGAATGGCGCGCATCGGCCTGCAGACGTCCTTCTCACGCGATTATCAGTCGGTAGGAATCAACCCTGCCAATCTCGGCCTATTCAATGATACCGGGAAGAGCAGCATTCTCACCTTCGGATTAGGGGAAGCGAGTGTCGCCATTCATTCAGAAGCATTACCTGCAGATCATTTCATCAAGACTTATTTTAACAGTCCTTCATTTACACTCGAAGAGAAGCAGGAGGCCGCAAAAATTTTTGCCAATGAGTGGACCACCATGAATGTTGAAATTACCCCGGTTGCTTTTGCCATACAGGTTCCGAAAGTCGGGGGATTTGCTTTTGCATGGAAGGAGCATGTGCGCATCGCTTACAAGTTCAATGAGTTTGTTTCCAATGCTGCGTTTCTCGGCTACAACTTCGATTACTTTGATGAGATCGTTTTTATCGGGGGTGATGCGTATGGTGTAGTAACTCCCCACGACTCAGCAAAACTTTATTCGGAGATTGGGGAGGGAACAGAAGCAAACCTTAACTGGTACCGCGAATTCAACTTAAGCTTTGGCAGGAATATTTTCAGGAATGATAACATCGAACTCTATGGTGGCATCGGGGTGAAATTATTGCAGGGTTACGGTTTACTGAATGCAAAAATTGAAAACGGAACTCTTTCCGGTTATTCCGCCTCATCACCTATTTTCAATATTGATTACGGGACGGTCACCGCTCTGTCGGCGGTTGACGGCACGGGATTGAAATCGGTGGGGCATGGTATGGGTGTTGATCTCGGACTCACCTTCATGATTATGAAAAGAATCAAAGCTGCTTTTGCAGTCACCGATTTGGGGCAGATAACATGGAATGGTAACGTGCTGCATGCCAGAGATACTCCTTTCGACAGCCTCACCTTTGAGGGGTTTGACGATTACGACATCTTTACAAACGTTGACAAGTTCATGGGTCTTGACGGCGTCCTGAACTGGGAAGGAGCAGTTGAACAGAAAGTAAAACTCCCGGCTAAGTTTCGCTTTGGAGGCAGCGTGAACATCTTTGATAAATTCACTGTGGGCATTGATGTAGTGGCGCCTTTAAACAGTGAACCCGGAAACATCAACGGGACATTTTTGGGAGTAGGAGGTGATTACACTCCCATTCCTCTCCTCAGGATTTCAAGCGGCTTACTCTTTGGCGGAGACAATGGCTTCAATATGCCACTCGGTCTCGGAATCAGTCTTGGCAAAACACAAACGTGGCAGATTGGACTTGCAACCGGTGATGTGCTTACTTATATTGTTTCGAAAAAGCCTACGGTGGCGGCGAGTGTTGGGGTATTGCGATTTAAACTGTAGGGGCACCCCTTGCGGGTGCCCTCAAAAATGAGTTAGCAAGGTAATTGTAGATGATGATCATCGGCGAGGGAGGATTAAATCTCTACGGGCAGACCGTGCCTGGCTTCTCCTGCTTAGCAGGGATGAGTGAATTCCCCGCAGAACATTTTTAATTGTCTAAAAAAAATTAATTCTATGGTGAACCATGAAAAGCAAAACAGAGATAAACTTAATGAGCGCTGCCTTCCCGTTTTTCCGATAAAGAATCTCCTAATCATGCTCATCGTGATCGCGTGTACAGTTCCGCATGCTTTTGCGCAAACCGAACAATGCAAGGCGCGATTAATAAATGTGACAGGCAATTGCCATTTACCTGTTACGCTGATTCTAACAGGACCTCCCGGAAATGAAAATAATAATCCTCCGGGTCAGCACGTATGTAATTTCTTCGTTGAGATCACGCATAACGGAGTGGTTGTTTGTCACAGTAACTGGAATCCTGCCAATCGCTCTCAGTGGCATGGTGCAGACTACCTAATGGAGCTTAAAGCCGGGAAAGGACTACCGTGCAATCAGGAGTTTATTGATGGAGAACTCTATCATGTGCGGGTCGCTGACTCCAACAAGGTAATAGCGGGAGGAGACTTTGACTTTGTTTATCATGCACCTTGCAGGGTTGAATTAAGTGCACCCCAGGAAATAAAGCAAGGGTTGCCGTTTACATTTACAATAACTGGTGATGTTTGCGATAGTACTCCGGTTTTTTCATGGCAAATAAAGCGGCGGTCTGATGCAAGTCTGGTCCGTTCAGGGACCATACGCGAGGCAAAACCATCAGAACCCATCAGTGATTTAGCAGTTGGGGATTATTTTATACAAGCCTCTACCGGGGATGGCTGCAGCTCTGCTGAAAAAGATTTTAAAGTGAAATGCGCACGGGAAGATGAAGATTGCAACAACGAAATTGATGATAATTGCAATGGGCAAATTAATGAGGGATGTTGTAAGATTAATCCTGAACTTACGATGAGCCAATGGCATAATGAATGGTTTGGATGGTTCAGATATAAGCATGTAACATTTGCGCTCCCTGCCACTGGATCAACACCACAGGAGTGGAAGGTTACTCTTGACGGTAAGGAGGAAGAACTCTCCGTAAGCGGAGACAAACTCATTTTCTCTGACCGTATTCGTTATTCTCCTCCCAAAATAAAGAAACCCGGCAGTTCTGCTGAACTTAAGGTGATGCGCACATGCAAGTTTGGCAACGCAGAACAAACTTTCAAATTAGTTTTTCACGACAAAATGGTGGTGATAGAGCCATAGATTATCTATAGTTCGCTGTATCTCACTACTCATTTATGGGGCTTACCATTCTCTTTGCGACAGTGCGTGTTGAGATTTAGGAATATGATATCGTTGATTTCTTATTTGGTGACTTGTGAGATTATGGTGATATTCGGAATTATGATAACGGCATTATCAACTACCAAATTGATGTGTATAAATAAGCAAACTATGTCCCCAAAAATTTTAATGATAACATTCATTTTATCAGGACTCTTGAATATCGAGTTGATGGCCCAACCAGTTCTTGAATGGGTTAATCATTTTGATTTCGGTAGTAATAGTGAACGTCCAGTTAAATTAGCGGTGAACAGCACTGGCGATTGCTTTATCGGTGGTATTTCGACTGATGATTCTACTCATGACAATATTGTTATTATGAAAATTGATGGCGCTGGTAACACAGTTTGGAATAATTCTATTTCAAATGATGAGCATGACGTACTGGGCGATATGATACGGGACAGTAATGATAATATTTTTATAACCGGGCGTCTTGGCAATTTATATCTTTCTGAAAACGGATTTATGCAGAAAACAAACTCTTCAGGATTTATTGAATGGTCTGATACGGTGAATGGCAATGGCTCTGCTATTTCGTTAGGTGATTCCAACTATATTTATGCTCTGTATGAAAGCAATGGAATATTAGTTATTAAATATGATAGTCAGGGTCAACGAATATTGCAGGTGCATAATGATACCTTTACCATTGATAATATCATCAGTCCTCAATCAATAGCTCTTGACAAGAATCATAATATTTATGTCGCCGGCAAGGCCTCTAATGACAATGACGGTGAATACTTTCTCAAGAAGTTCAAACAAAATGGAGAGTTTCTATGGGATGTCCGGTATAATCCATCCGTTCTTGAGGATTATGTTCATTATTTAATGATTGATGATAGTTCCGATATCTATATCTTGGGCGACATTGAAGGAGGTACTGCGTCAATGGGTGTTGCATTGGTTAAATACGATTCATCGGGAAATTTTCTTTGGGATAAACAAGTTATTTCATTTCCATCCGACCCTTATGGATTAGTTCTGGATTCAGATAACGCTCCGGTAATTTGCGGATTCTTAGAATCAGGGAATTCCTTTCTTACATACTTTGTAACAAAATACTCGGCAAGTGGTCAGGAAGTATGGACGAAATATATTGACACTACATGTTGGCCTGGGCCATCTGCTGCATTAATAGCAGATAAAATTGGTGGCATCTATTTTACAGGTGCATTAGAAGCTATAGGGCCGAGTACCTCCGATATAGTTTTATCAAAGTATAACTCTGCAGGAGATGAATTATGGGAAATACGATACAACTCTCCTGCAAATGGGTTTGATATTCCAATTCAAATCGATTTGGATCAAGTCGAGGATATTTACATCACTGCAAAGAGCTATGATTCCATAACTAATAGTGACATACTCACCCTAAAATACTCACAACCTACTGGTATTTTATCACCTGTTCACTCTTCAGGGAAATTCTTAGAAGTCTTTCCCAATCCTGCCTTCGATAAGTTGCACATTACAGTTCAATCCGCAACAACTGAAAAAACAGGCCTGAAAATTTTCAATGTTCTGGGCATTATGGTTAAGTCTTTAGAACTTAATGGTACAGAAGCAGAAATTGATATCAGCGATCTTCAGCAAGGAATTTATTTCTTGAGATGCTGCACAGAAACAGGAGTTGAAACAAGCCGGCTTATTAAGGAATAATTACTCCTCCTTTCTCCCACCCGTGTAAGATTTTTTCCTGGTCTTTCATTTTTTCAATGTCCGTAACCTATCTTTGCCGCCTCTTTTAAGAATTACCTTTTAAACTCCCGCATGTTTCGCCGATTAACTCAAAGATGGCTCCTGTCCTTAGTGTTTCTCTTGGGGCTTTCTCTCAATGTGTTTTCTGAAAATCAGCCTGCGGCGGAAACTACCGGGAACAATGAAGATGAAAAGAAGGGTTCTGCATTTGACCCGGGTGAAGTTATTCTCGGGCACATTGCTGACAGTCATGAATGGCACTTCTTCTCGGTAAAAAAATCTGATGGCACGGATTGGCACGCCACTATTTTTCTGCCTGTGATAATTTATACCCCTGGTGAAGGATTGGAGATTTTTTCTTTTAAACGGCTGGAGCACGGTCCCTACAAATCAATTTCGGTTGATGGAGAAGACCATATTTCCCGAACTGACGGAAAAAATTTTTATGACTTCTCACTTACTAAGAATGTAGTTCAGTTGCTGCTTTCGATGATCATTATGCTCTTGCTCTTCACCACCATGGCGCGCAACTACAAAAAATACGGAGTGAAGGCGCCGCGGGGCCTTCAATCGGCACTGGAGGTAATTGTAATGTTCATTCGTGATGAAGTTGCCAAGCCGATGCTTGGGAAGCGCGCAGATAAGTTTCTTCCATACCTTCTCACACTCTTCTTTTTTATCTGGATCAATAATCTTTTAGGATTGATTCCCGGCTCGGCAAATGTGACCGGCAACATTGCAGTGACGGCTACCCTCGCTGCGATGACCTTCATCTTAATGATGGTGGGATCGAAGCGAACGTATTGGAAGCACATGGTTGCGCCGCCGGGCGTCCCGTGGATGGTATTACCCATCCTTGTTCCGATTGAGTTCATCAGCAACATCATCGTGAAACCATTTGCACTCATGATTCGACTCTTTGCGAATATGCTCGCCGGACACCTGATCATTCTTTCATTCATCACCATCATTTTCATTTTCGCCGCTATGAATGTGGCGGGAGGACTCGGCGCTTCCATTTTTTCAATTGCATTTTCCATTTTCGTTTACCTCCTTGAATTATTGGTGGCAGCATTGCAAGCTTATATCTTCACCATTCTTACAGCGCTGTTTATCGGAGAAACAGGAATTGAACATAGTCATTCAGATGAACATCATTGATAATAGACTTAACAAATAAGACGTAAGAAATAAGACATAAGAAATAAGACAAATAATCGACTTGATCACTAAACTCTAAACTTTCAAACTCTAAACTCAACAATTATGATGCATTTACTAAGTATTCTTTTTCTGGCCATTGATGGCAACGCACAAATGGGTGCAGGCATTGGCGCAGGTCTCGCAGCTATCGGTGCCGGCATTGGTGTAGGTCTTATTGGTAATGGCGCGCTGCAATCCATTGCTCGCCAGCCTGAAGCTATGGCCGACATTCGAACCAACATGTTTATTACTGCCGCATTGGTGGAAGGTGTTGCGCTCTTCGGAATCGTAGTATGCGTGTTGGCACTCGTGCTGAAATAAGTGAATCCCGGGCATTGAGCAACGATTCCGATAGGTTCGGAAGAATTACGAATGATTTCATTATTCGATACTCATTAGTTATTTCAAAAAAGAAAAACAGAATTACATGCAGCTATTGACGCCGGCACTTGGCCTCATCTTCTGGACAGCCCTGATTTTTCTGATCGTGCTTTTCATTCTGAAAAAGTACGCATGGGGTCCCATTTTAAAAGCGTTGGACGTTCGTGAGCATACAATTGATGATGCTCTGAAAACTGCCGAGCGCACGAAGCAGGAAATGGCGAACCTCAAGAGTGAGCACGAGGCGCTTCTCGCCCAGGCTAAGCAGGAACGCATGAACATCATACGCGAAGCCAATCAAATCAAAGAGCAGATTGTAACGGACGCCCGCGACAAGGCGAAGGAAGAAGCCTCGCGCATCATGAATGAAAACCTGCGCGAGATTGACAACCGCAAGATGGAAGCGATCACCGACTTGAAGAACCAGGTGGGTGACATGGTGCTCCAGATTTCAGAAAAAATTCTCCGCCGCGAGTTGAGTGACAAGCCGAAGCAGGAAGACTACATCAATCAACTGATCAACGAAACGAAACTGAGCTGATCGAATGAGTGATCAAAAATTATCGGGGCGATACGCCAAGTCATTGATTGATCTTGCCAAAGAGAAAGACCAGCTCGAAGCGATCAACAGTGATATGCGCTTATTCGACGGTGTAATAAAATCATCACGTGACTTTTTGCTGATGCTTCGTAACCCGATCATTCATGCAGATAAAAAAATTAAAATCATTGAGGAGATTTTCAAAGACAAATTAAACCCGATCACACTTTCATTTTTTACTCTTGTAATTCGCAAAGGAAGAGAAGCGCATCTGCCCGGCATTGCTGAAGGTTTCATTGAACAATACAATAAGCTGAAGCGAATTCTCAGGGTTAAAGTGACTACAGCAGTTCCGGTGGATTCAGCGTTAGTGAATCGGGTGACTCAAATCGTAAAAGAAAAAACAGGTATTGAAAATATTGAGATGAGCACCAGGATAGATCCTGACATCATTGGCGGTTTCATTCTTCAGTACGAAGACAAGCTCTATGATGCAAGCGTGTTGCGCAGCTTAGAAGTGATAGATGATAATTTCGAAGAAAATATTTACCAAAAGAAATTCTGATTGAATCGAAAGTGATGAGTGTCAAGTGACTATTAACCAATAACGAACAACTTATAATACCATGGCAGAAGTAAGACCCGATGAAGTTTCCGCAATCCTGAGACAACAACTTACCAGTTATAAATCCGCGGCACAGCTTGAAGAAGTTGGTACGGTGCTGCAGGTAGGTGATGGCATTGCACGTGTATATGGATTGACAAATGCCCGCGCAGGTGAACTCGTGGAATTTGAAGAAGGCGTGAAAGCAATCGTGCTGAATCTTGAAGAAGACAACGTGGGTGTGGTGTTGATGGGAAGTTCTGATCAGATCAAAGAAGGTGACACCGTTCGCCGCACAGGAAAAATTGCTTCTATAAATGTGGGAGAAGGAATGGTGGGTCGCGTGGTGAATACGCTCGGCGAACCGATTGATGGCAAAGGACCGCTCGAGGGAGAATTGTATGAGATGCCCCTGGAACGCAAAGCACCCGGTGTAATTTATCGTCAGCCGGTAAAGGAGCCGTTGCAAACAGGATTGAAACCGATTGATGCGATGATCCCCATTGGTCGCGGGCAGCGTGAGCTCATCATTGGTGACCGGCAAACCGGGAAGACCGCCATTGCACTCGACACCATCATCAACCAAAAAGAATTTTATGATCGCGGTGAACCCGTGTATTGCATCTACGTTGGCTGCGGACAAAAAAATTCCACCATCGCAAACGTTGCAAAAACACTGGAAGAAAAAGGAGCAATGGCATACACGGTGATTGTCGCTGCTTCAGCATCCGATGCTGCACCGCTGCAATTCTATGCCCCCTTCGCCGGCTGTGCTATCGGAGAATTTTTTCGTGACACAGGAAGACCGGCTTTGATTATCTATGATGATTTGAGTAAGCAAGCTGTAGCATATCGCGAGGTGTCATTGTTGCTGAGAAGACCTCCCGGACGAGAAGCTTATCCCGGTGACATTTTCTATTTGCATTCGCGGTTGCTCGAGCGCGCAGCAAAAGTGATTGAAGCTGATGATGTGGCTAAGAACATGAATGATCTCCCTGAATCAATTCGCTCGATGGTGAAAGGCGGTGGTTCGCTTACGGCCCTCCCAATCATCGAAACACAGGCGGGTGACGTTTCTGCATACATCCCGACGAATGTGATCTCGATTACCGATGGACAGATCTTCCTTGAATCAAACCTGTTCAATGCCGGTGTGAAGCCCGCTATCAACGTGGGCATCTCTGTGAGTCGTGTCGGAGGAAATGCGCAGATCAAATCCATGAAGAAAATTGCAGGCACATTGAAACTGGATCAGGCACAGTATCGTGAACTGGAAGCGTTCTCAAAATTCGGAAGCGACCTTGATGCTGCCACCAAAGCAGTGCTCGATAAGGGTGCGCGCAACGTAGAAGTGCTGAAGCAAAAACAATTTGCACCGATGCCGGTAGAAAAACAAATTGCCATCATCTACCTCGGAACACAAGGTCTTCTTCAAAATATTCCTGTGAACAGAGTGAAAGAGTTCGAAGAAGATTTTCTCACCATTATGGAAGCAAAACATAAAGACATACTCGAAGATTTACGCAAAGGAAATTTGAATGACAGCGCGCTTGCAACCATTCGCAGCGTAGCGAAAGATGCAGAAGGAAAATTCGGAGTTAAGAAATAGTCATGGGCTATGAGCTATGAGCGGTGTGCAATGAGTATTGCGATGTGGGAATTGGGGAATAGCGCAAAAAAAAATAAACAGATGAAGGACGTAAGATGTGAGACATAAGACGGTCTTAAATCTTATCTCTTAAATCTTAAGTCTTAAATCTCTCAGTCTTAAAAAAATGCCGGGACAGCTTAAAGAAGTACGCAACAGAATTCAGAGCGTGAAAAACACGCAGCAGATCACCAAGGCAATGAAGATGGTGAGTGCTGCAAAGTTGCGCAGGGCTACTGAGCGCATTGTGCAGATGCGCCCTTATGCGAATAAGCTCAATGAGATGATGAGCAACATTGCTTCGGGTGTTAGCATGGCGCTGGCGAAAGACCGTGAAGTGAAAAAAGTTTTGCTGGTGGTGGTTACCTCTGATCGCGGACTTGCGGGTGGGTTTAATTCTAACATTATCAAACTTGCGAAACAGGCGATTGCCGAAAAATTCTCCGCACAGGCAAAATCAGGTAAGCTCACGATTTTGCCTGTTGGCAAGAAAGCCTTAGATGCATTCAGGCGATTGCCATATCCGGTGAATACAGAGTATGCGCACTTGTTTCAAACACTCGACTTCGCCCATTCATCCCTGGCGGCTGAATGGCTGATGCAACAATACACGAAGGAAGAGTTCGATATGATTGAGATCGTGTATTCTCAATTCAAGAATGCAGGAACCCAGATCTTTAAGGTTGAAAGATTTCTTCCTGTTCTGAAAAATGATTCAGGAAATAAAAAAGCAACGATTGATTTCATCTTTGAGCCTGAGCAGGATGAATTGGTAAATGAACTGATTCCCAAAATTCTCAAGACACAATTCTTCAAAGTCCTCCTTGATAGTAATGCGAGTGAACACGGCGCACGAATGACTGCCATGGACAAAGCCACTGAAAACGCGAGCGAGCTTATTCGAGATCTTAATATCAAATACAATCGTGCACGTCAGGCAGCAATTACTACAGAGCTGACTGAGATCGTGAGTGGTGCGGCAGCATTGCAAGCTCAGTAGATTTTTTTTCGGTTGAGTTCCCGTGCAATCAAATTATTCTTCCCCGATTTCTGATTGCCTTTGGCTTCGACTCAGATTGAATATGGCGTGTAATCTTTACTCGCAATGCAATAGGCCTGCGGCTCATCGGGTTCAAGATTCTCAAATAGATTCAAGTCTTCCCTCCTTACAGGTCCATTAAGTATCCTTCTTCCTTCAGATTGCCTTTTCACAGATCTCCGGGTTAAAATAGCCTTCAAATTTTCAGCGAATAATGCTTGGCGGTTATTACACCTTGGAAATTAAACTACTCATTACCAGAACTCAAGATTACTCAAATTTATTTTTTTATAAATAGCGTAACCATTTAAAGCTACCTACGTTTGTGAGTTAGTAAGGAAAAAACTGCCTTAAAATAAAAACTTTAGCCACTCAACCCTTTACCCTCATGAAGAACCTTCACAAACATGCCTTAATATTCTTTTTTTTCTTTTTGATATCATATTCATTTGAGTCTTTTGGCTACACAGTGACGCAGTTGGCTGGTTTGTATCAAAATGGTCAAGTTTTTCTTACATGGCAAAATCCCACCGGCAGTAACTTTCAATATAACGTATATCGTTCCGCAACACCCTTAACCACTTCATCACAACTCACATCAAGTACCTTCCTCGGATACGTAAGAGACAGCTCCGCGAT
>DASRAJ010000103.1:0-8835 GCA_035638255.1 Chitinophagales bacterium | reverse complement strand
GGTGGTGGCCTGCATGGTGATCGTTCCGTTATAACACAAAGGCATGTCGGGAATGTCAACAGTGATGGAATCTACAATGTGAAGGGTTCGGGAAATGGTACTGTCTAAGCATGCATCGGTAACTTGTGTGCTCAGGGTAACTACATAATCGCCTGCAGAAGAATAGGTGTGAGTTACATCTTGCCCAATCCCTGTTGTGCCGTCTCCAAAATTCCAGTTCCATGAGATGATAGCTGAATCATAGTAAGCAATGAACTCAAAATCCCGGTGACAGCCAATGGTAGTATTGAAATCAGAAAACAACGTGGTGTCACCATTGTAAACGATGTAGAAGAGAGGATTCAAATTATTTCCGCCGGCAACAACAATGGTCCAATGAACAACCCCCTGGTGACACGAGTCACCTGTTTCAGTAAGCGTGATAAGATACACACCTGCAGAATCGAAAGTGTAGGTAACGTTTTGCCCTGATGCGGTGTCGCCGTTTCCGAAATTCCAATAGTAGTTGAATGCAAGTGAATCTGCGAGCGCAGAGAAATTGACTGTGTAATTACAAATGAGTGTGTCAAAGAAATTTGAATAGAGGGCAGTGTTTCCGTTGTAAGCAATGTTGAAGGAAGGAAATAAATTATGAACGCTTCCCTCGACAATAACGGTACTCACCTGGTCAGGCGCGCATTGATCGGCTGCGAATCCTGATAAAGTAAGAGTGAATGATCCGTTAGAGGTGTAGTTGTGATCTGCAGTTGTTCCTGATCCAAAAGTTCCATCGCCGAAATCCCATTGATAAGAAGTATAGGAAATATCACCATGTGCAATCACTGAAAAATAACCGGGGCAACCGATGGTGTCATGAAAAGCAAGATAGTTGATGGTGTCTCCATTGTAAACGATGTCAAATGAAAGAGGAAGAATGTTGAGATTAGAACCTACGCCGTAGCCAAACGATTCCGTTAAGCCAAAGCCATAGACCTCTGCTGTGAATCCGCTGTCAGATTGCAGGGTATGATTGCCTTGCGTGATGTCGAGTTGGGCATAAGAATACGTGGGATCATTTGCAAACGGAAAAAAGTTTGCAGCACCAATGAGCGATCCATCAAGAGTAATTATTCCAGTTGCAGTAGTCGGCGATACCACGTTCAGGTAATAGTTCGTGATCACGTTTGAAGCGAATGCGTTGAACGTGATAAGATTCAGATGTTGTTCAATCGGGTTGATCATGATCATGAATGGATCTCCGTTGGCAAAATCCCAACTGTAACTGGGACTGTATTGTGCTACCGCTATTGGCTGGTCCGCGGAAAAGATAGTTGCAGCAGACTCCGTATAATCATACCATGCTCCGGCGTTGAGCGTGATCGGGCTTCCGCCATTGATGGTGAAATTTGTATTGTCAACAGAAGCAAGAATTCTAATGAAGTCCGAAGTTCGCGACGCAAGCGGAACCGAGTAATAATTTTTCCCCCACTTATTAATCGGTACCATTTCATCATACAATTGATCGCAGGCAAAATAACCTGAAGGAAGATCTGAGCATTGTGTTCCGGCAAAGAGTGCAAATCTGTGGCAGTTGATGGAATCAGTAGCCCTCACGCGCGTGCCGGTCAGTTCACCATTATAATCAATATTGTAACCTTCCTGCACCTGGTAAAGCTCGCCTGCATCCAGCACGATGGTAAACGGCACACCGGGAAGGTTTCCCGCAGTAGTAACTGCAGTGGGTGTGATCTCAATGATGGTGCTGTCAGTGAGAGAAACAATACTAAATTCAGAAGGAAACCCGTAACCATTTAATGCGATGTTCGACACCACATAGTAATCATAGCCCAGAGAAGGTGTAGGAATAATTACAGTGGCATCTGCCGTATATTGTTCATAGTTGAGAGCGTAGACTGAAACGATGGTATCAGTAACCACGTGTATTCCCATGGGTAAGTTAATTTGATTTTGATTTTGATCCGGCTCCGCTAACGCAGTGGGAATGATGATGTCGGTAGTTGAATTTGCTGATACAGTAAAATTTTGTGACCATGCAACTAACGGAATTGAAATGGTTCCCGCAGTTGCGAAATCAGAACTTATATAAACATGTAATGTCACAACATCCTCATGCGCATTCCGGATAAAGCCAATCCAAAAGTCTTTTCCTTTTGTGCTTACGTTTTGCGCGTATGATGAGAATGCAGAAGTGCAGATAAGAAGGGAGCCAAGAAGAATTGCCCGGTGTAAAATGTTTTTCATGTGAGGGGAATAAGCATAAAATTAACAGTGAAAGGTAAGTAAAGTTTTTATTGTCGCTATTGGCAAAGAATTTCTTTGACAATGAAATTTCTTTTCACTCCTGAGTTCTCATCATTATTGCGGCAGCAATTCATACCATATTTCCACTTCGTAACCATCAGGGTCTTTGAAAAAAAGGTAGGGCTCATCGCGAACGAACTCCCCTTTGTCAATAATAATTCCTCCTGCACTAATGATTGCTTCAGCCGCAGCTTCAATGTCCTTTGCATTTTGAAGACGAAAGCCAAAGTGATTAATACCGCCGCTCTTTCCATTCTGCGAATCTCCTTCTTCAAATACAATGATGTCATTGCTTCCCGGGGTTTGTACTTGTAAAAGGCCTTTTTCATGATACATCACTTTTACACCAAAAACTTTCTCATAAAACTTTAATGAGCGTTCAATGTCGTTTACTTTGAGTGAGATGTGAGTGAGTCCAAAAGTTTTGATTGGCATGATCATGTTCCCTCCACCTGCGAAGTTTCTAATTTTGTTTGAGAAAGAAAAAAATGCGTACTGCTCAACAAAGAAAATTGATGTCTTATTCTTTTGTTTTGAAGACAACTTTTCTCGTCATTTTAGCTGCATGCAGTAAAACTTGCCTGGCGCAACAGCTACAGATTTTGTTCGAGCATTTCACCAGTGAGAATGGGATTTCGTCTGACAGGGTTGAAGACATCACACAGGATAAATTTGGATTTCTCTGGATTGCTACTACTGATGGTTTGAATCGTTTCGATGGGCGATCATTTACAGTTTATCATCACGATGTAAGAGACAGCTTTTCCATTCCCGATGACGTAATCAACTCTCTTTGTGCAGATTCATCAGGAAGAGTTTGGGCTGCTACCAACGGTGGATTGTGCTACTATGATTTTTCTGATGATCACTTTCACAACATTTCGATTCGGAAATATGCTGCAGAGCCCACCGATCCTTTGCGTGTTTATGATATTGCATGCTCACAGGAAAATAATATTTGGTTTCTCACGCGAAGGCATTTGCATGTGTTGCGAACTGATCATACAATAGAATCTTATTCATTGCCGCTTACAGAAAATGAAGCTGTGATTAGTCTCTCATTCGATAAAAGAGGAAATATTCTCTTAGGCTCAAATCAAAATGAAGTAATTCAATTTGATCTTAACACTCACAACATAACAAAAATTAAACTGCCATACAACACGGATAACAAAAGTGGTTTTTCTGACATTACCGCAGTAGGATTTCTGGCCGTCAACGCCGATTCAGTTTGGGTAGCAACATGGCAGGGAGGTTTGCAGTTGCTTACTTATTCATTACATGGATATGCAGCACGTTCTTTTACTGATGAACAGGATGAACATGCAGGCAAATGGCTCATCATTGATGCAACGCCTGCATCACGACATCAGCTTTGGACGGCATCGTATGGAGATGGACTTAGTTTGTTTGATACAAAGAGTGGTGTTTTTACACAACACTTTCATCATGATCCGTCAGATTCAAAAAGCCTCAGCACTGATCTCGTAAATAAAATTTTCAAAGATGCTTTCGGAACACTTTGGGTCGGCACCAATAACGGACTTGATAAGTATGATCCGATGATGCATCAATTTTCATTTTTAAAAATTCCTGATGAACTTATGAGCAATTCGCTTCGGCAGTTACCGAACGATGTTGTGGAGGATGCTGCTGATTCTTCCCATCAATCAATTTGGATTGCTGTTTCAGGCGCGGGGTTATTTCACTACAACAAAAACAGCAATCAATTCAGGCACTTTGTGCATGAAGAAAGAAATAAGAATTCCTTGCTTAGCGATTATGTGTATTCACTCATCAACGATCACCTTGGTAAACTCTGGATCGGAACAAGAGATGGAATTTGCACTTATAATAATGAGCAAAACCAATTTACGACAATTCACTGCCAAACGGTTGGTGGAAGATTTCCGCAACAGGTTGAAAGCATGATAGAAGACCACCTGAACAGAATTTGGATTACAACCTCTTCATTCGGTGTCTTTTGTTACAATCCCGCCACCAATGAATTAATATGTTACTCGCATGAAGAAGCTAATCCGCAATCGCTTCCCGAAAACCATGTCTTTTGTGTTTTTGAAGATCATCTTGAAAAAATTTGGGCAGGCACGCAAAGTTTAGGATTGTGCCGTCTTGATGAAGCGAAAGGAAACTGGAAATGTTTTCAAAATGTGAGTGGTGATTTGAAATCATTACCGTCCAATAATGTGTATGCCGTAACGGAGGATAACCAAAAACACTTGTGGGTGGCTACTGAAAATGGATTGGCAATGATGAACTCTTCCGATGAGTCATTTGAAAATTATTTTACTGCGGATGGATTGTGCAGCAATGATATTTTCGGTTTGCATCCCGATAACCGGGATCATTTGTGGCTTGCCACCAACAATGGACTCTCCGACTTTGATTGCCGGAGAAAGACTTTTAAGAATTATTCAACAGCCGATGGGCTGATGACGAATCATCTTGGCGGCGCCTTCTGCATTAATAATGATGGAACAATATACATCGGCAGCAAGGGGGGAGTTACTTTTTTCAATCCTGAAGCATTACGAATCAACCTCCGGATTCCACCGGTCGTGATCACTTCATTTAAGGTTTTTGATAAGCCGGCTGCAATTGTCCGAAGTGGAGAAATAGTTGAACCCATTCATCTCAGCTACAAACAAAACATGGTGAGTTTCAATTTTGCCGCGCTGAATTTCACGAATGCAGAACATAATCATTATGCCTACAAACTTGAAGGCTTCGATGACGATTGGATTGATTGCGGAAATAAAACTTCTGCCACCTACACCAATCTCGATGGCGGTGATTATGTGTTCAGGGTAAAGGGAGCAAACAATGATGATGTGTGGAATGAAGAGGGTACAAGCGTTTCTATTCATATCACACCACCTTACTGGCAAACGTGGTGGTTTTATCTATTAGTGATACTGGCAGTTGCGTCAATACTATATGCCGCATACCGGATTCGCATCGCACAGATATTGAGACTCCAGAATATTCGCCAGCGCATCGCGCGCGACTTGCATGATGACATCGGTTCGACTCTCAGCAGCATCTCGATGATGAGTCAAATGGGAACAAGCACGTCGAATGAAAATGAGAAACCAAAGGAATTATTCAGCACCATCAGCAAAGCTTCACGACAAGCGATGGATTTGATGAGCGATATTGTATGGAGCGTGAATCCTGAGAATGACAAGATGGAAAACATCATCGTTCGCATGCGTGAGTATGCATCTGAAATCCTCGATGCTGCACGCGTTGATTTCAAAATTGAAACAGATCCTTCAGTGCAGCGTCTTCAGCTTTCAATGGATAAGCGAAAAGATTTTTTTCTCATTTACAAAGAAGCTGTGAATAATCTTGCCAAATATTCCATTGCGACCAAAGCGACTATTCGAATTTTCTTCAGGGAAAATGAATTGCATCTTGAAGTTTCTGACAATGGAATTGGTTTTGATTCAGAAAAAAAATTTTCAGGAAATGGTCTGAAGAACATGAAGTCCAGAGCTGCTGCAATGAAGGGGAAGTTTTCTGTTACATCCAAACAGAATGGAGGAACAACAATTTTGATTTCATTTCATATCCCATGATGATGGGATTGCAGCAGGTTGATATCAAAATAATTTTGACGCCCGTGACAGATAACCGACGTGGTTTTTTTTTTCAACCGCGGTCGGTTTGGAGAGGGTGAGGTACAGTATAAAAAAATTCACATGCTGATTCACGTCGTGATTTATGAAGACAATGTTTTCCTGCGTAAGAGCATCGGAGATCTTATTCTTTCCTCGAATCAGCTTGGCCTGCTCGGCTCATTTGAAAATTGCGATCACGTTGAAGAAGAAATGAAAACACTGCAACCTGATGTCGTGTTGATGGATATTGAAATGGCAGGAACCGATGGCCTTGAAGGCTTAAAGAAAATCAGGAAGCATTCTCAAAAAATTCATGTGATCATGCTTACCGTATTTGATGACAACGAGCGTGTGTTCGAAGCCATCTGCAACGGTGCGTCAGGCTATCTTCTGAAAAAAACTCCTCCTGAAAAAATTGTTGAATCGGTTATTGATGTTGTGAATGGTGGAGCGCCGATGACTTCGAGCATTGCAAGAAAGGTATTGCAACTATTTCCGAAAGCAGCTACGGGAAACAATGATGAAGTGAACAAGCTCTCCTTGCGGGAACAGGAAGTGTTGCAGTTGCTCGTGAACGGAAACAGCTACAAGATGATTGCTTCTGAAATGAACATCACGCACCAAACTGTGCAGACATACATCAAACGCATCTATGAAAAACTGCAGGTACACTCCGCCACGGAAGCGATTGCGAAAGCATTTCCGAACAGAAAGGTTTGAATAGCTTTGAAGTATAATGACGCGTCAACTTGCTGCTATCATGTTCACCGACATCGTCGGATATACCGCTCTCATGCAGCAAGATGAGCAACTGGCAAAAGAGCTTCGTGACCGCCACCGGCTGGTGTTGCAAAAAGAAATACCGGAGCATCGCGGAAAAATTCTTCAGTATTATGGCGATGGCACACTTTCGGTTTTTGACAGCGCTCTCGATGCGGTTCAATGTTCAATCGCCATTCAAAAACAATTGCAGGTCGCTCCATCCATTCCCATTCGAATTGGAATTCACACAGGAGATATCGTGTATGAAGAGAATGACATCTATGGCGATGGAGTAAATGTATCATCGCGCATTCAATCGCTATCGGTGCCCGGCGGAGTTTTGATCTCTGAAAAAGTGTATGATGATATAAAAAATCATCCTGAGATCATCACGATTCCCATGGGCAGTTTCGAATTGAAGAATGTGAAGAAGCCGGTGGAAGTTTTTGCACTCGCAAACGAAGGATTGAAAGTTCCATCGGAACAGGAGCCTCTCGCCGGCAACTTTTCATCAGAAGTGAGCATTGCCGTTTTGCCTTTTGTAAACATGAGCAACGATCCCGAGCAGGAATATTTCAGTGATGGAATGGCGGAAGAAATTATCAATTCGCTGGCCCATCTGGAAAAATTGAAAGTGGCGGGGCGAACGTCTTCGTTTCAGTTCAAGGGGAAAAATATTGACCTGCGACAGGTTGGTGAACAACTCGGAGTAAAGACCGTGCTGGAAGGAAGCATACGAAAACAAGGAAATCGTCTCCGTGTTACAGCGCAGTTAGTAAACGTTCATGATGGATTCCACTTGTGGTCAGAAAGATATGACCGCGACATGGATGACATCTTCGCGATTCAGGATCAGATTGCGCTGGCGATAACAGAGAAATTAAAAATCACGCTGCTGGAAAAAGACCGTGAGATCTTCCACAAGGCTCCAACACAAAATACAGAAGCATACGAGTTGTATTTGAAGGGAAGGTTTTACCTCAGCCGGCGCGGGAGATTTATACTCGCCGGCATGCAGTATTTCGAGCAGGCAATTGGCATTGATCCAAACTTCGCACTCGCTCATGCCGGTTATGCTGATGCGTGTGGCGTTGCAGCAGTCTATGGGTTTGTCCGTGGAAAAGATGTGAAGAGCAGGATGAAACAATCTGCCGAGAAAGCCATCGCGCTGAATAGCACTCTCTGTGAGGCCTATTGCTCACTGGGCACCTATTATGAATACTATGAGAGAAATTGGGAGGAAGCGAAGAAAAATTTTCTGCGATCGATTGAATTGAATCCAGGGTATGCGCAGGCACACTCGTGGTATGGCATGTTGTATAAAGCATTTGGAGAAGGGAATTTTGAAGAGGCAGAACGGGAAGGTCAGATCGGAATTAAGCTCGAACCCCTCAGCGCTATTGATCACGCTGATCTTGCGTGGTCTCGAGTTGCAGGGTCGAAATTTGAAGATGCACTTGCTGAAGCAAGAACCGGCATCGAGCTCGATGCAAATTCATTCTTGTCACACTGGCTGGCCGGAATTGCATTGCTTGGCTTGGGACGTTATGAGGAAAGTATCAGCTCGTTAAAACATCTCATCAAAATTTCAGATCGCCATCAACATTCAATTAATGCACTGATATGGGCGCTCTGTGCAAACGGAAAGTTTGACGAGGCAAGAACACTCATGAACGAATTGCTGGAGAGATCAAAGACAGAATACATTTCTCAAGCGTTTCTTGCGGTATCGCACGCGTATCTCGGCAATTTAAATTTCGCGCTCGATCATCTTGAACAAGCTAATGAAGATCTTGATCCGCTCTTAATTGTTAATTATCGCATGCCTTTTGTTCCGCAATCTCTGAGGAATAATAAGCAGTACCAAAACCTGATGGGGATTATTGGATTCCCGAAATAATGTATCCAAAATTCTGCGCATTATCTGATTGAATTCGGTCTTTCTCTATGAATAACGCTCTCGGTTTCGTATCTTTGAGAGTAGAAATAAATAGTCGTCCCTTAAAAAGTGATTTTCAAATTTAATAAAAACAAAAAGGGAGACAACGTGCTGCGAATGATCATGATGAGGCGTGAAAAATATTCGGCAAAAAAATGAGCTGCTTTTTTCCAGTGGTTCATCATTCTT
>DASRAJ010000102.1:0-34164 GCA_035638255.1 Chitinophagales bacterium | reverse complement strand
TACCTATGGAAGTCTTTTGCAGGATGGCAACAAATTTTCCGGGTGCTGTTTTCGCAAATGATCCTTCAGAAATTGTTGCGGAAACTTTATCAGAAGAAAAGCCGGGAACAGAAACGGAGAACGGATTTGCGATACCTGCGTAAATCACATTCAGATTATCAGATGAAACAACTGCCGTAGCGCTTACACCCATGTAGTCTCCTTCAAACGGATAGTAATCCGGCTCACCTCGCGGACCTTTGATGAGCACTGCGCCTGTGTAATGCTGCAATCCTGATTGCGATACCATCGCCTCATATTTTCCAATGCCTCCTTCAACATCAATAATTTTTCCATTGTCAACAGGATTGAGATTGGTCTTCACATAGTAAGTACCGGTAGTATCTTTTCTCGCATTCGCATTGAGCGGACCAATGTACACCGTCGGGTGGTTGGTAGAATTGAATGCTGCGACAAGAATGTCGGCTTTGTATGTTGTTCCGGCCATGATGTATGTAGCGGGAGCAATCACTCTTGCCTGCATCTTATCCACTTTAATATCCAGTGCATTGATTGATTTGTAAAGGTGATCGAGAATCTGCATCTCAGAATTGTTGGCATCGTTCTCATACTTGTTCAACAAGGTGAGTGCAGCTATGGTGGGCACCATTTCAAAGTTTGATTCCACCCAGTCCTTTTGCTCGCCTTCTTCATTCTTCATGGGACCATCAATGCGCAATGGAAGCTGTGACGCAAAAACATTCTTAGCTGTGTCTTTATCAAAAAGTGCGAGCAGCTTGTTGCGGGTATCATTTATCAATTTCTCCATCGCAATTCCTCCGCCCTGCTCTACCATTATTCGTTGGGTTACCTCAATATTGCGATCGTCCCACAGGTCTCCGTTTTCCGGCGTCCAGTTTGCGATCTCGGGATCATCGGGTTTTGAATGTCGCTTCCCATCCTTATCAACCCATCCGCCACACTGCTCAATAATTTGTGTTTTGTAGTTGTCAAGCTGTTTTACAAAATCAGCCACGATGGTACGTGTTACAATTGCTTTGTCATAAAACGGCTGTGTTTTTTCCCGTTGAATGTTCAACTGAGTGTTGAAGTCAGACATCACCTGGCTGTTCTTATTTTCAACAGCCGAATTGGAATTGGTGATGCCACGATTTACCACATGAAAGGCATGAAGAATTTCTGCTGATACATTGAGAGCGAGGAGTGCTGTGAGCACGAGATACATCAGGTTGATCATCACCTGGCGCGGTTCTTTTGGGATAGTTGACATGGTGAGATTTTTTTCTGTTAAACGAAAACCTCATTCATGTTAGTACTTCAGTTAATTTGACTTTGGAATTTTTTTGTGCACCACCCTGGTTAATGATCAATTACCAATTACCAATTCACCAAATAATCCCGATCAATCGGAATGAAGAAATGAATCGAAGCGGTGTCATTTTGTCTCTATGATTAGGGATTGAGTTTAATTGATCATGGTCCCGATTCGTCGGGATGGTAATTGATAAATATTTGAACATCCTTGTTAATGATCAATTACCAATTCACCCAAATAATTTTCAAAGGGTTACTGATCTCCGCCCGATCCTGCATCAGAAGTGCTTCCACCTGTTTCTAAGGGAGTCCATGAAGAGGTGCTGCCGCTTGTGTTCGGATCATAACCTCCGTTGCTCAAAACATAATTGCCTGAGTTATCTGTCCACGCATTCTCATACCCTGAAGGGAGTTTTGAAACATCACCCGAATTAGGGTCAGTATAGTTCTGATAGCCGAGCATCTGATCGCTGTAGCTTTCGAACACGCGGTCTTCACTGCGTTGCTGATTCTCATAGGCGCTCATGCTGGCATCGCTTGAATAATTGCTTGCTGCACCAATGTAGTCGTTGAGCGAACCAAAATTTCCTGAAGCGTAACCACCACCGCCGGAACCACCACCATTACCGTTATAGTTATTTCCTCCGCCGTTGTATCCATACTGATCATTGTATCCATTCTGTCCGCCGCCATTGTAATTACCTCCGCCATTAAATGCTTTCTTCATCACCATCATCGCAACCTGGTTGAAGGTGGCGCTCCACTGCGGATTCGTCTTCACGCTGTTCAATACCGTTTCATAAATGCCCATCACATTTTTCAATTCTCCTTTCGGGGCTTTGCATCCGTAGCACATACTCAGGTAAACGTATTGTGTATATTGATCTACAGCCATGGTCGTGATGGTTCCGAAAATGTTTTCTTCCATTTCTTTTCCGTTCTCTTCGTATTCAATACTTACCATGCCGCTCTTGCTGTCGGTGTTTTTGTAGTAGGAAGATTGGTTGTGATTTGCTTCTGACACCGATAAATCTTTTTCGCTCGTCACCTTCACATCATTCATGTTGCGATAAGCGGGAATGATTTCACTCTTAATGAGATCGGCTACCGTTGGTTTTACATTGAGGATTTTCGCTGCATACAATTTACTTCCGGCAGGAAATTCTTCCGCCATATCCGGATCAGTGCTGACGAGATATACACTATTGGGGAAACCCTGAAGCATTCTTCCGCTCTTCTCATCGGCAATGATTACCGAAGTAGTGGCAGGCAATTGCACGTCGTTGATGTTCCAGCGAACTGATGCATCTACCTTCCATCCTTCGGGCGCGAGAAAGGTTGCACATTCTTTTCCTGTGCCCTCTTTGTCAATGAGCGTTTGCTTCTTGAAACGAAGTACAGCAGGTAAACCATTGCCGGCTGTTTTTTCTTCGCTTGATTTGTTCGCAGAATGAGAACAGGAACTAAGCGCTGCCACGATCAGTGCGAAAATGAATAACAGAAAGAATTGCTTTGGAGAGCGAGTGATGATTGAGTGTTTCATGATGGTAATTTTTTTTTACGGCATAAACATAACAGGAATCTCAAAGCTGGTCAACTACTAATTCTTGCGGGTAAGGAGGAAGATGAAGCAACCTTTTTAAGATCGTATTTCATTCAACCACAATTTTCATCCGCGAAATACTTTCATCTGAACCACGAACTTCCAGCACGTAAATTCCGGCCGAAAGTTTCCCCCGATCAATGATAACCGGAAAATGATTTACACCTTCAATATGCTGTACAGTTTTTCCCATCATATTCACAATGGTGATTTCGCCTTTTTTCATGGAGGAAAACAATGTGGCTGTGGTGCTGAAAGGATTGGGAAATACTGTGAGTACGTTTACTGCGACTGTTGTTTGCGGCGAAGGCAACGAGAGATCGCACACTCCTATCTGAAAAGGATTTGCATTCATCACCGTGTCGGTGATCAACGTGGTGAGATCTTTTGCAGTGTACCGGATGTAGCAGTCGGAAGAAGTGATGGCGGCAGGAACGGTCCATTGATATTTGCCGTTGTTGGGCGCTGCATCATTAATCAATGTCCAGGGCCCTGCTGTGCCTGTGCTGGAATACTCGATGCGCACACTGGAAGAATCACCATTCGGCACAGCGGAAATCCATTTTAAAAATCGCACGGCATTGTTTGGGAAACATTCATATCCCTTCGGATAAAGCGGAGTAATTTTTAAAGCCGACAACTCAGAATTTTCTCTGAAGAGTTTTAGTTTGTTGATGTAGGTGAACCAGCTAAGTGTGTAGCTACACCATGTGAGAATATCAGGATAGCCGCTGTGATCAACATCAGCAATAGCAACATCACTAAAGCCATTCATAGAAGGCAAAGTATAAGTAAGCGTGTTGCTCCAGGATGTGCCGCCGTTTCCAAACCATATTTTCAATTCCCCCGGATCCATAGTTACTAAATCATCATAACCGTCCATATCGAGGTCAGCGAGGCGTGCACAAAAAGTATTGGTGCCGGAGAGCCCTGTTGAGCAATCATCCCACTGCTGAGTACCATTGTTCCATTTGTAAACATAAGGAGCATAGTCAGGCCCGGAAAAAGCAAGATCATCATCTCCATCATTGTCAATATCACCAAGAGAAACATCCTCGTATCCGTCAACAGGTGGTGGTAAATTGGTTTGCTGAAGTGTGAAATTTCCGGTGCCATCGCCGAAGTAAGGAGAACCATACTGATTGCAGATCACGAAATCAAGGTTGCCATCATGGTTGATATCTCCGAACTGAATGTAGTGGGC
The DNA here is from genome assembly GCA_035638255.1 of Chitinophagales bacterium. Taxonomy (GTDB): domain Bacteria; phylum Bacteroidota; class Bacteroidia; order Chitinophagales; family UBA10324; genus DASRAJ01. The sequence continues at coordinate 30,043 of DASRAJ010000102.1, read as the reverse complement.
TGTATACCCATAGACAAAGCCAAAAGTCTGATGCCATACTCCCGTTCCTTCGTTCCTGTAGATGTGCGCACCTGCGCAGCAGCCGAATGAATTGCTGCCGATGTCGAGCAAGCCATCATTGTCCACGTCACCCACATCTGTTCCAAACATGCCGTAGTATTCACCGTTGGTTGCCAATGAATCGTCCCACGGTGTCCAGTTCTGTCCCGTGCCATCACCTATTGCTGCTTCAATAAGCTGATCGCCAAAGTCAGTGAGAGAAAACCCATTGTGATGTATTCCGTACGCCACATCCTGATAGCCGTCATTATTCAAATCGCCTACTGCCACCCCCCCGTAACCGAAATCTCCATTCTGATAGAGTGCCCAGTTTATTCCGGTGCCATCGCCGAGAAATACAGTGATACCATGCTCATTGGAAAGAATGTTTGGACTTCCATGATCCCCAACAGAAACAATATCTACTTGTCCATCCTGATTGATGTCGGCAAATTCTGCTTCCGTCATCCCACCTTCAAGGGTGAGTGCATCGAAGCAGGATGAGTCAATAGTGTATGAAATATTTTGCGCCTGAGCAACGCACGCAACTATGCAAATGCAAGGGATGAGAATCAATTTCATCATCGAAGAATTTAAGACCTTGAAAGTAAAATTAATTTTGCTCGCCTGAAAGAAGGAGGAAGATGTCTGGTCCGGGTTTATTTGAACAAATATTTTCAATTCATTACACCTTTTAGCCTGCACAGCTATCGCAGCACTGATAACTTAAGAAAAGAAAAAACCTATGAGCAGAAATCGTATAGAAGCATTTAGTGATGGTGTGTTTGCCATCATCATCACGATCATGGTATTGGAATTCAGAGTTCCTCACACCAGCGATTGGTTGGCGCTTAAAGATTTATTGCCTGTTTTCTTCAGCTATGCTTTGAGCTTTATGTTCGTTGGGATATATTGGGGCAATCATCATCATTTACTACACACGGCCACTAAAGTATCATCAGCAATCATCTGGTCTAATTTGAATCTTCTCTTCTGGCTTTCATTGATTCCGTTTGCTACAGGATGGATGGGTGAAAATCATTTTGCACAGAATCCGGTAATTGTTTATGCTGTACTGCTTTTAATGTGCGGCGTTGCCTATTCAATTTTAAGAAAGGCAATAGAAAAACATCACAACAAAGAGTCAGAAATTTCCAAGGCTCTTCAAAAGCTACGGGCAAAGGAATACACTTCAGTGATATCATACAGCGCTTCCATAGCCTTCGCTTTTTTAGATCCTCACATTTCAGGAGTCATCTTTTTGTTCGTCGCCATCTTGTGGATTATACCTGATAAGAACATTGAAAAGGCTCTCACAGAATAGCTTCTTTGCAACAAATTATTTCCTGCACAAAGAATTCCATCAGGAGAATACTAAGAGACTGTTTTGAATTGCTTCAATTGGTCTGTCATAGTGAGCGCAAACTATTTCAATCGAATTCATTGAGAATAAGATTCACCCTCGCTGCGCCTCTAACTCCTAAAGGAGAACCGCCCTCGCACTCGTGGGCGCGGAGGAACTCCCCTTTAGGGGTCGGGGGCTGCGGGTGCGCGTGTCATTACAAGCGTGGTCGAACTATATTACGAAAGCCTTCCCGAACATCTTTCGGCTCCGCTCAAGAGGATCGTCGCACAAGTAGATATTCTTAGTCATTTCAAAACAGTCTCTATATGACTGAACAAAATTTTTTTCAGAAAAATATCTTACTTGAATTTCCATTCGCTACCATTCAGCAAAAAGAAAGCGAGATGAGAATCGTTTTGTTGTATTTTTCTCCCCAACCTGATTTCTAACTCCTGAGCCAATGAAAACACGAAAACTCTTTAATACCATTATCATCATCCTTATTGCTTCAATAAAATTGCAGGCACAATCACCCATGAAAGCAATGAGTAAGTATACGGGTAGCTGGAAAGCGGAATTTATGATGTGGATGGATCCCGTGCAGCCGCCGATGAAAGATCAGCTTACGGTTCAGCGCGAAATGATCATGAACGGTCTCTTTCTTTCTTCCCGCTATACGGGTTACAGCATGGGAATGAATTACGAAGGGATCAGCACGATTGGCTACAGCATGGAAAAGAAAAAATATGTGAGTAGCTGGATAGATAATATGAATTCAGGCATCAGCTACATGGAGGGAACGGCAAGCAGTGATGGAAAGAGCATCGAGTTTCATGGAACCGCCACGGATGCTGTAACGGGAAAAGATATTCTCATGCGACAAGTGCTAACCTTTGTAGATGAAACTCACCAAAAGATAGAAATCTTTGTAACCAAGGACGGAAACGAAGTTAAAACCATAGAGTTTAATTTAACGAAGCAATGAAGAGCGGATAGTAAAAGCTTTCCGGCATAAGGAGTTCTTATCACCTTGCCTCAAATTCAGCAGCTCGACCCCGCCAACTCTCACTCAAACGATCAAATAAATTTTACCTGCCTTTTATTTTAAGATAAGCATAACAATAAATGCCGATGAAAGCAGTAGTGAACTCATCACATTCAACTTCATCATTCGCTCAAAAGTGATTACCGGTTTTCCTTTTCGATAATCATTGTACCAATTGAAGAAATAAATATTTACCGGCAGCATAGCAATAAGGTAGATGATGACAAAATTGAAATACAGCGCTTCGAGAAAGACATAAATCAATAACACACTCGCAAGAAGAAACGCAAGAGATGAAAAAAGAAACGTGCCATTTACACCGAGAAATAAACTTAGCGAACGATCACCATGTTTGCTGTCTTCATCATGCTGATAAATCTGCGTGATAGGATACGAGCCGAGAAGAAAAAGAGAACTCACCACAGCAAGCAGAAAATTTTCCCGGTAAAAAATTTCAGAAGAAGCAGAAACTCCTACCTGCACCATCATGTAGGTCCAGAATCCCTGGAAGAAAACAACAGTTAATGCACCAATGATTGGGAATTTCTTCAGCCGGATTTTATCATAGCTGTATGCTTTCGAAATGATGAGATAGATAAACGCCATAAAGGCAAATGCCACGCTCACAAATGTTGCGAACAAGATGGACAGGAAATCAAAAAGCAAAATCAAATACCAAAGTTCCTTTGTCACCTTCGGTGGGTTTTTCAATCCGCCAATGCTTTGCTCATCACGATCGAAATAAGAATTGTAACCGTTGCTGGCAGGATAGAGAAAGAGATGAATGGCGATGAAGGCAAGGATGGCTTTTGAAACATCAACCTGAATATTGATCAGTGCAAACCAAAACACAGGCATCAGAAAAATTGAAAATGGAATGCGCATAAGCTGAAGCGCATTAAGCCAGTTCCGGGTTTTGAGTTTCGGATTTTCCGCGGGACTCTGTGAGCGGGTTTCAAAAAGATCGGCCATGAGTAGATCGCACAATTGGTTTCATGAGAAAAGGAAAAGTTTTCAGAAAAGAAACGGTTGCATTCGAGAGGGAAGATTTTACAAGCAGCGGTTGCAACATTCTTCCGCGTCTCAATCTTCCGGCAAAAAAATATTTCCATTGTTGCGAATAAGTTTTTTCCATTTCTGCCCTGGAAATTTCTTTTCTCAAAAACATTTCCACAATGGGAAGTGCAATTGAAGAGGCATGAAGGGCCATGCTCATCCCGTTTCCGCAGAGTGGCGCAATCATTCCCGCTGAATCTCCGGGCATTAAAACATTTTTTTCCACCGGAAATTTATTTTCAAAAGTGATCTGCGAAATTGTAACCGGTTCCCGGAACAAAAATTTACTTCGATCGGAAAAATATTTTTTCAGAAATGAATTCTTCAAAAGAATTTTTTCTTCCATCATCACGATGTTGCCATCGCTATGACGAAGGTTTTCTGCTTTTGTGAGATAACACAAACAATATTTTCCCCCATCCACTTTTGAAATACCACAGTAGCCATTTTCAAAGTTGTGCAGTTCGATTCTGTTTTCAGGAAGGTCAGCGGAGATGTGATACTTCACTCCTACCCAATTCTTCGAAGGCGGCTGTGGATTTAATTCGAATCTGCGATTGAGCTTCTTATCCAGGTTTGAACGCTTGCCAAAAGCGCCAATGACAACGGGACTTGTGTATTCATCATCTTTTGTTTTTACAATGAAATCTTCTCCCTCCCGGATGATTTCTTCGGCGCGACATTCTTCTTTTACTTCGGTTCCTTTTCCTTTGGCGATGGAAGCAAGTGCATTATCCAACGTGTAACGGCTGATACCAAATCCTCCCAAATCGAGAGAATGATCAATTGCTGTTCCCTTCAATGAAGTTACTCTCAGGTTGGTGATAATCGGAAGGTTCATTTGTTCCAGCGGAATTCCCAACCGCTCTAAAAAATTCCACGACTCCATGGAAATGTATTCACCGCACACACGATGAAACGGATATTTATTTTTTTCCAGCAATAAAACTTTCCGCTTTAACTCTGCCAATTGAATTGCAAAGGAAAGCCCTGCAAGTCCGCCTCCAATGATGATCACGTCAAACTGTTGCATACTATTCTTCGCCACGAATTACACGAATTAATACTGGTCTTTCTTCGCGACAATTCGTGGCAACTATTTTTTAATCACAATCAAATACCGAAAGGCCCACTGCCATTGAATCTCAGCAGTTGAAATCCCTGTTCTTTCAAAAATACTTTTCCAATCTTCTTTCTTAAAACTGCGCAACACTGACAAGGGAGCATCATGCTTCACCAAATAAGATTTTGAAAAAAATTTTGTGATCCACCTGATGCTGTGATATGCTAACGGATGGCGTTGCAAATCGTTGATGATAATTCCTGCTGAACAGGACTGCCACATCAACTTCAGCAACGCTGCAATTTTCTCCTCTGAAAAATGATGCATGAACAGCGTGCTCATAATTACATCGTACTTCACTCCGGATTTCAGGTGATCGAAAACATCTTGCTGAATCCAGTTGATGTCCACTGAATTATTTTTCGAATACTGAATAGCCGCCGCACTCAAATCAATTCCTGTCAATTGCAATTGTAGTTTTTTTCTTCTCCTCCATTTCAAAACTTCTTTCAACATATCTCCCCCGCCGCAACCCACATCGAGCACAGAATAATTTCGATTCGTCTCATGAAGAAGTCCTGACAATCCCTTCAAAGTAATTCGATAGCCACCCAGCCATTTGTTTACTGAATGAAGCTCGCGATAATTCTGAAAAAGATCTTTTGAAGGGATATCATTGCCATCCATCAATTCAGGGCCAGGATGACGCTGAGAGAAATCAATCATTCAAAACCGGTTTGAGCAAAGCAGTTTCTATGGTAATGCCGGGGCCAAAACCCGCAGCAAAAATGTACTCACGCTTTTTTCCTTTCACATCACTTTCCAGCAGCGATTGAAGCACGAAGCAGATAGTAGGGCTCGACATGTTTCCAAAGTCGCGAAGGACGCGATAAGAATGTCTGAGATCATTTTGTGTTAGGCCGACCGAGCGTTCTGTGGCCTCAAGAATTTTTTTTCCTCCCGGATGAAAAGCCCAATGAGTCACATCTTCTTTATCCAGCCCGAATTTGTTCAGGGCATCACTCACCATCCGATTTGCATTCTCTTCAATCACCTGCGGCACCAGGGCATCAAGTCCCATGAGAAATCCTTCCTCGCTTGGATTCCAGGTCATGTATGAGGCACCATGATGAATTACTTCTCCGCCTAATCCCAGCACTTCGAGCTTCTGGCCTTTCAGCTTCTTTGCTTTTTTCTCCGAGGAAAATAAAACAGCAGCGGCGCCATCGGCAAACAGTGAGTTCACCACCATCATCTCTGCATTTGTATCCGGCTGGAAATGCAGCGAGCATAATTCAGTAAGCACCACGAGAGCCGTTGCATCTTCATCGGCCTTGCAAATGTTGTTCGCCATTTTAAATGCATGAAACCCTGCATAGCAACCCATGAAGTTCACGCTCGTCCGATGTACATCGGCGGGAAGATCGAGTTGCTGGAGCAACTCAATATCAAGACCGGGAGCCGACATGCCAGTGCAGCTCACGGTGATCAGGTGTGTGATCGGCAATATTTTTCTGCCTGATTTTTCAGGAAGGTGCTCAAGGCAATCCTTCACGGCCTTTGTTGCCAGCGTGGCTGCTTCCTGCTTGTAGATGTTCATTCGCTCACTCAGTGTCGGATTTTTTTCTGAAGATTTAAAAAGGCGAGAATCGCCGTTCCGATGAAAATCAGGTAAGACCGAATGCCGGACATCAATGCCGGTCTTGTTATAGATGACTGAAACTTTTCTCGAAGTTTCCTCATTCAACCCAAAATATTGAATCATGAAATCAGCAATCGAGTCCTGAGGATAGCTATACGAAGGCACAGCCGTACCTATGGAAACAATATAGCCTGATGATTTTCTCTTTGCCATACATGGTGCAAGGTAAACAACACTCACGGGGTTTGGTTAAAACTACATTTGCAGTGTCAAAGATGAAAATGTTTTTTACCGGGCAGGTTTGGAACTTAGCAGAACCCGCATGGGTTACTTAATAACGAAATCAAAATAAAGCCAATCATGAACGAAAAAATTTCTAAGAGTGAAGAACAATGGCGGATTGAACTCGATCCTGAGTCATATTATGTGCTTCGCGAAAAAGGAACTGAACGGCCTTTCACCGGAAAGTATAATGATCATCATGAAGAAGGAGTTTACGTGTGCAAGGCATGCGGCACTCCACTGTTTTCTTCGGAGAATAAATTCGATTCGGGATGCGGGTGGCCGAGCTACTTCGATGCTATTGACAAAGGAGTGATTGAAACAAAAACTGATCGCAGTCACGGAATGAGTCGAACTGAGATAATGTGTGCGAAATGCGGAGGACATCTTGGGCATGTGTTTGATGATGGGCCGAATCCAACGGGATTGCGCTACTGTGTGAATTCTCTGTCGCTGGATTTTAAGAAGAAGGAAAAATGATTTCAGAGTTTCTGCAAGCGAAATTTCATTTTGATTTGCAGTTGAAGAAAAGAGTCGGGTATGAACATCAAAGCTGAAAAACTTAAAGCAGCCTTAGAATCTTCTGACAACGATTTTTGAGATGAACTTCCGCAATCAATTCAACAACAAAGAATCAATTGAGCAGGCAGATCAAGGGGAATTAATCAGTCATCAGGAGGTAATGAAAAAATATTCTCAATGGCTTTCAAAATAGTTTGACCCACAGTAGTTTTGAAATGAGTTTGGTATTAGCAGCTATATAGAACTTCATGAAATTCATACTCTTCATGTTAGTTATATGTGTTACAAGTGATGGCTATGCTCAAAAACAAAAGGATGATCAAATTTTCTTTCAAGTATTTTGTGGGTATGACACTGAGACTTCTCAAGAGATTCAAACTTTGCAAGCCGTTTCTGGATTAAAAGATTCCGTTACAGTTAGAAAGTTACTTCTTGAAGGCTCCGATTATGAACAGGTCTTAAGCGCTATTCTTTTAAGTCATTACAGTTTCAACGGACTCCTCAAACTTTCTCCCGGAGAAGTCGATAAAATTGACGCCATAGCCCATTCCAAAAGGAAATTTATTCTCTGCTATACTTGCACTTTTTATAGCGAAGGCACTTTGAAGCAGCTATTTAATGAAAGGAGATATTCTGACTCCTATGAAATCATTAAAAACTATTTACTTAACGGGTTTTAACTGTTGTTAACATGGCCTTTCAAAAGCGGCGCAGCAGGCCTTCCGTTATTCCTATAGTTACTCACAAGATTTCAACGACTCAATGCCCTCGCCCTCGCCAAATGATGATCATCATGCTCACCAATGAAATAGACCATATCCACTAATCGCATAGGAACTTTCAATCGCCGGTGCAAAGATTTTCGTTTCACTAAGTCATCGCTTGCCTGTTCAAGTTGGTGAATGAAATGCTGGCGGGATATTATTAATTCCGTCAGGAGTTGTTCCATGGTTTTATCGTTGTGATGCGCCTCATTCGTTTTTTGATTCGTTATGTCTGCAGGGCTGAGCGTTGCTCTTGACTCGATAAATTCCTGCAAACGGGTTTCATGTAACTCTTCTATATCAACCAGGTGACCGATGTGCTCTTTGATTGACCATTTATTGTTTGGTTTTCTTATCAGCACTTCCTCACTCAAACCTGCAACCATTTCTTTTACGCGCGCTGGAGTACCGCGCAGTCGCTCCAGAATACAAGGATAAAGTCCGGCAGGAAAATCGAAATTGAATGTGCGTTCAATCCATGGCGTTTGTGGAATCATGAAAAAAGAATTTAGTGTGAAGAAAACCTTGTGCTAAGAAATTCTATTTCTTCGAGAAACGGAACTTCTGATTAACCGGGCGTGAAGAACTGTTGTCTGTAATTTTTTTCTGTCTAATTTTACATCCGCAAATTAAAGCGCATGAAAAAGAATTTCTCACCGCAGTTTCTCATTGTTACTATCATGATTTTGCTGGCAGCCTTCAGCCGCTTACTGACAAACAAATTTGAAATCTGGAACTTCACTCCAATCATCGCGATGGCGCTTTTCAGTGGTGCTGAAATTCGCGACAAGAGACTTGCATTTGTAATTCCGCTAATTGCCATGCTCATCACCGATGTATTTCTTGGTTTTTATCCGGGCATCGCTGTGGTGTATGGGGCTTTGATGCTGATTACCTGCCTGGGTTTTTTGTTACAGAACAGAGTAAATGTGGTGACTGTGATCCTTGGCTCACTTGGATCATCGGTGATTTTCTTTCTCGTCACCAACTTTGCCCTGGTTTATCCTACAGTAATGTATCCGCATAATTTGCAGGGAGTCATTGAGAGTTATGCGCAAGCACTTAAGTTTTACCGGGACAATAATTTTAGCGCATTATATGGCGATTTGATCTACAGTGGAATTTTGTTTGGGAGTTATGAACTGATCTTCAAAAAAGTTTTGACACCGGTGAAAGCTGTTTAGAAATTCTTTCGAAAAGAAATTGAAATGGCGGAGCATCGATACTCCGCCATTTTGTTTTCAGAAGGAGGCATGAAGTGTAAGATAAAAACCTCTTCCTCGGGAGGTAAATCCCCGCAAATCAGTAAACTTCGTGTCCAATATATTTTCGGCTTTCAGCGCTACGGAAAATTTTTTGTTGAATTGATAGCTGGCGAGAAAATCAAACAATACATAATCTTCAATCGCAACGGTGTTCAATGCACCAAAGGGACCAAGATTCGAATCATAATAAATGTCAGTGTGCGGACCATTCCATTGTGATGCTATTTCAAAACTTGCTTTCGCAGTTGGCGTGTATGAGACAAAGAAATTGGCGGTGCTTGGTCGTCTTGTTAATCCGATGCTCTCAATTTCCTGAGTAAGAAAGATTCCGTTGTTGAAGAGCTGAACGTGATTACCTGCCGTATGGGAAGTGTCAACATCGGAAGGATCATAAGAAAGTTTTCCACTCACGATATTCAAATTTCCGCTGAGAGAAAAGCGGTTGTTAAGTTTAGAAGAAAAAGAAATTTCAATGCCCCTGCTTTGAAGTGTCCCGACATTCAAATAAGAGTCACCGCGGTAATCGTCACGATAGAGGTCATTTCCGAGAGTATCGATTCCAATATTCTTATCCCACAAATACACATATTCAATTTCATGCCTCACTTCATTTTGATAAAGAGCAATTGCAAATTGAAACCAATCCTCAATTTGCTGCTTGAATCCAAATTCGAACGAATGAGAAATCTCCGGTTGCAGTCTCGGATTCCCGCGCGTAATACCAGAGGCATAATATGATTCAGGCGAATAAAGCTCATACAAAGAGGGGGCATTAAATCCAGAAGAGAAGGAGGCATAGATTAATGCATCTTTTGCAAGCTGGTAAGAGGGATTGATTTCATAGTTGATTGCATTCCCGAATAAATTGTGATGGTTATACCGGGTGCCGGCAATCAAACTCAGTGCAGCAAGGCTTTTTGAAATGATCGAGCCTTTAATTTCCACCTGCGCATAAGCATGCAACAGATCATCATGAAGGTGGAGCGAATCTAAGTTCGATCCCGAAATAAATGCGCCATAGAAACTGTTCGAATAGAAGGATATGGTATCGGTCATGGACTCTCGCATCCATCCAGCACCGGCAATGAATTTTACATGCTCCAGGGAAATCGTTGATTGCAGGTCATGATTGGTGTTGCTGCCTGAATGATGTTCATGTAGAAATGTTTGATCGGAGGTTCCCATTTGATCAACAATGGAGGAGTCATCAATGACGTCACGTGACAATGAAGTATAGCCACCATTGAGTGAAAGAGAAAAGATTTTTGAGAATTGGTGAGAAGCATTGTACGTAATGAGATGTCGCGTTGTGAAAATTTTTGTACTGTCACCATCATAGTATGCAAGCGGATTGGGACCAAATGAGCTATTGTATTTCCATCCCGTCTTGTCAAAGTCATTTCTCTCATCCGTGTAACCGTAAGTCGCAAACACGTTCCACTTTTCATGCTCTCCATCAGGACTCCTGCGGACAAAACCAACCTTAGCTGATCCTTTTAACAGATTCAAATTATCCTGATCAAAACTCTTGAAGGCATTTGGATTTGTAACTGTATCCACTGTTGCATCCAATCCCTGTACGTTGATGTTGTAGAAATCAAGGTTCGCATAAAGACCGCTCTTCCATGAATAGTTGAGATGAAGATTTTCTTCGAGCGAAAATGTTTCGGCACCAAAAGTTCCGCTGCGAACAGAAACATCGGTATGAAATCCCGGCGATTGTTTTCCCGCAGAAATTAAATTGATCACTCCCCCAATACAAGAGGAGCCATACAACGTGCTGTGCGATCCGCGAACGATTTCAATCTGCTCAAATCCTGAAACAGGAATTTCTGCAAGATCGAGCGCATCATTCACAGTAGATGGATCGGTGATGCGTACGCCATCAATCATCATGAGCGAATGATTGCTGTTGGTGCCGCGCATAAAAATTGTCTCTGTCATTCCGGGATTTTCTCCCGCACCGGTAACCGAAATTCCCTGCTGCATCGAAAGCAACTGTGCGAGATCATTTGACTGCAGCTTTTGAATTTCATCTTTCTGAATTACTGTAACACTTCGTCCAACATTGTTGGGGTTCTCTGAAGTGCGTGTGGCGGTAACAATCACTTCGGGAATTTCCTTCCGCAATGTATCCTGCGCTAAGAGTGAATGGTGAATCGTGAATAGTGAATAAGCGAAGAGCAAAATTTTTTTGCCTACTGCATACTGCCTACTGCCTACTGAGAGGTTCATGTGTTAAGTTTTTTTTCTGCCGTCACCCGCAGCAGCGTTAAAAGAAAGCGATCAGGAGAATGAGAGGTAACAAACTCATTCGCTTTTATCCCGAAAGCAGAAATCAATGTGATGATGAGTGGCAGGTCTTCTGACTTGCTTCTTTTCAGTTGGTCTTCCCACCCCGATATATCGGGGCAGTGACTCAGAGAGAAACTGAAAAACAAATGAAGCTCACAGCAGCGGGAACTGTCGAGGATTCTCACCTCATTCCCTTTTCATCCCGTCCCGATGTATCGGGATCAGGAAACCATTCAACGCGACAAATATAGAAGATGATTGAGCAGATTAAAAATGATTGCACCGATTAGCAAACCGACGCGGTCTGAGCGACCGCGGTCGGTTAGCAGAGCCCAATTGCAGTCTTGTATTAAACCGGGATATTAAAATCACGAAGCGCCTGGTTGAGAGAAATTTTTTTATCGGTAGATTCCTTACGCTCGCCAATGATGAGCGCACAGGGAACCTGGAATTCTCCGGCAGGAAATTTTTTCGGAATGGTTCCGGGAATTACTACCGATCTCGCTGGAACTTTACCACGAAGCTCTTTCGGCACACTTCCCGTCACATCAATAATTTTCGTGGAGGCAGTGAGAACGACGTTTGCACCGAGCACTGCTTCGTGCTCCACAATCACGCCTTCCACAACAATGCAGCGTGAGCCGATGAAGCAATTGTCTTCGATGATCACGGGACTGGCCTGCACCGGCTCGATCACCCCACCAATTCCTACGCCGCCACTGAGGTGAACATTCTTCCCGATCTGCGCGCATGAGCCTACCGTCGCCCAGGTGTCTACGAGCGTGCCTTCATCTACATACGCTCCTATATTTACATAAGAAGGCAGCAAGATCACATTGCGCGCGATGTGCGCTCCATAGCGAGCGACACCATGCGGCACCACGCGCACGCCCAGCTCTTTATAATTTTTCTTTAGTGGAATTCTGTCATAGAAAAAAAGTGGCCCCGCTTGCATTTCTTCCATGGGCATTATGGCAAAGTAGAGCAGGATGGCTTTCTTGATCCACTCATGCGTCTGCCATTCGCCGCTGATCTTTTCTGCCACGCGAATTTTTCCGGTATCGAGTAATTCGATCACACTGCGCACAAACTCTTTCACTTTTTCATCCTGCAACAGCGTGCGATCGTTCCAGGCATCTTCGATCCATTGGTGAAGGATTTCCATTCGGGAGAAGGTAGAGGTTTGAGGTTTGAGATTTGAAATTTGGAGTTCGAAGTGAGTGCAAGTTTCTTCGGATAAAGGAAAGGAATTTTTAGAAGCAATGTAAAATGCTTTCGTTTTCTTTCGGGTCATTCAGAAGGAAACTTCTGACAATTTAGGCAGAGATCTGTCAATGTGTAAAGAAGTTTCCTTCTGAATGACTGGAGAGAGAAGGCAATAAAATTCAATCACTCGATCAACCTTTGTGATGCTTATTTTTGTTTCAAAGAAATGTTCATGATGAAATCAATGCAGAAATTTTGCCCTCTCCCTTTCACTCTCATTCTCCCTTTCACGCTCACCCTTCTTTTCTCCTGCAAAAAAGAAAGCAAGCAGGTAATGACATACTATGACAGTGCCGGACAAAAGATTCATGAAATTTATTCGGTGAAGACCGATAGCCCGGATGTAAAAGACGGACCGTATCAGCTTTTCGGGGAAGACGGCAAACTCATCGAGCGCAGAAAATACAGGGAGAATAAAATCACCGATACACTTTACAAGTATTATCCTTCGGGAAAACTGAGTGAGATGGCTGTCTTCTCCGATGGAATTCAAAATGGTGAGCGCAGGATTTTTTTCGACAGCGGACAAGTGATGATTATCGAGCACTACAGGAACGGCGAGTTCGAAGGTCCCTATAATTCTTTTTTTGAAAATGGAAAGATGAAAGAAGAGGGACAATATGTGAAGAACACAATGGATGGCTTATGGTATTATTATTATGATGGCGGTGAGCTGAAGGAAGAAGTGTACTTCAAAGACAACAAAGAAAACGGTCCTTACAAGTCATACTATAAGAGCGGCAAGATCAAAGATGTGGGTGCGTATGAAAATGCATTGCCGGCAAGCAACTGGAAAACTTTTTACGAGAACGGTAACCTGATGACGGAGACAAATTATGTGGATGGAAAACCCGCGGGCACTGTAATGCATTATGATGAGGAGGGGAAATTGGTGAGGAAGGAAGAGGTGAAGTGAGTTGTGGTTTGAGTTGAAATTTGAAATTAGTTGAGAGTTTTTCACCGGCTTCATTCATTAAAAAAAAGTTTACGGGCTACTCCACTACAAACTTTCTCACTTCTCTGGTTTTCTCACCTGTCACCTCTAAAAAATAATTTGCCGATGGAAGATTTGAAACAGAAATCTGAATCGGTTGATCCATTGTTTCTTCATTCACAAAAATATTTTTCACTTCTTGCCCTAACAAGTTCACCACCCGGATTTTTGAGACCTTGAACGTGCACGTGATGGTCACCATGTTGTTGACCGGATTGGGATAAATCTCTACATCATTCATACCCGCGTCATTTATCCCGGTCGGTAAGAGCGTAGTGAAGTTAACGGTGTCGGTAAAGTGAGAAGCGATCCCTGAAACCGTATCGCACCAGGATTGAATACGCCAATCATATTCTGTGTTCGCCTCTAAATTGTAAATGTCGAGGAAGTGCTGCGAGGCATCTACTTTCTCATCAAACCAAACTGAGTCAACATGCTTCTTGTACTGGACTTCGTATTGCTGCGATGGATTCTTTACGGCAACCCACGTGAGTTTTGCGGATTGATTCGTGATATCAATCGTGTTCAATAAAATGAATGTTGGACGCGCACACGGATTCCAATCATATTTATGTGCGCGGTAGTCAATCAAATTTTGGTTGCTCGCCATCTTCAATTCCCAAACGATATTGCCGGCAGAATCCACCTCCGTAATATTGGGCAGTGCTGTATGTGTTCTGTCACCCCAGCCGATGAAAGTGTTTCCATTTGGCAACCGCTGAACATTTCCCATGGCCCAATAGTATGCGACGTGCCCGTTCACATCGGGGTGAGAATAACTCCATGTTAGTGTTGCCGTCATGTTCACCTCGTCAAGCTGGTACTCTTTGGCGTAAGATTTTGACGGCACATGATAATTTCCATCGTCAAACAGAGTAATATTTCCATTTGCAATCCGGCGACAGTCATGCTGATAAGAGAACCTGTCAGAGTCGTTGGTGAAAGTGAATTCATTGTAAAGGCCGCCGAGGCGCCAGATGAATTCACCCGTGTTCACGTCAATCTTGGTGATCTGGTCAATGTGGCGATGGGAAACGATAATGTTTCCATCGGTATCCACATCAACAGAATTGGTATGGATGTAATCTATCAGGCTGACATCGAAATTGACATGCACCGATTCATCAAGTCCAACGTGATCAAGACTGCGCCACTCAAATACTACATTGTGATCGGGATCGAATTCCTGGATCACCGTTCCGCTAACATCTTTTTCTTCAAAAGTTGAATCATCCATTTGAACCATCATCGACACTACATCACTGACTATTAGAAAGGCATAACCATTTGCAGCCATTTCCAGGTCGTGAGGATTGCCGGTATAGCCATTGACCGCAGCATAGGAATCAATTACCGCAAAATTGGAATCCATGACTAAAGCCGTCTGGATATTTCCCTGGTAGGTTTTGAAGTATCCATTCTTACCCAACTCAAAATCATAAGGGACAGGACTGAACGTCCTCTGAAAAAGAGAATCGCCATCGTTGTTAATCATGGAAATAGAATTGTATGGTGAAATCCCCCATACCGCAGGCCGGCAATCGAAAAAAATATTGCCGGGTGATGGGTTTGTGTTGTTAGTAATGTTGAACATGCCAATGATCTTGCGCTCATCACCTTCACCATCATCATCATTCTGTGGATAATTAGATTCTTCTTGCCGTACCAGGCTATCATCATGCTTCATCTGGCTCTCTTCGGTAGCAGTCCATTCGCGGTGTGTAGTGAAGCTGAATGAGTATGCATCAATTACATGCTCGTCCATAGTCCTCAGACCTTCTGAAACAGAAACAGAGATAGTCTCGTCAAATGCAAAAGGGATCTTCGGATTGAGGTTGATCGTTTTGCCGTCGTCACACAGCACCAACCTGAAAGCATGAAGACCACTCTTCGAACCCTGAATGATAAAGAGAGAAGACTTCACGGATGAGGGCTCAAGCTTGGTTCCGCCGGGGCGAATAATAATGTTGTGCTCTACAGGTAGATTTTGAGAGCCCGGACGCGGAGAAACAAATTGAAACTGCGCATGAGCAAATGGAGCAAGTAGAATAGCTATAATGATAGAGTAAGTTTTTTTCATACTTTGATTTCGGTTTATAGAAATATCAGGTTTTCAAAAATACCCTTGCAAAAATTTGACCTGAATTACAAATCCCTAACTAATCACAAATTGTTACCGGCCGTAGGGGTGACCATGCACGCTCACACTTCATTCCGTCCCCTTCCATTGATATAAGAGAAGATACTGCTTTGTGATCGAAGATTGTTGCGTAAAAGTTGAACTTGAGTTGGCTGGTTTTCATTCCTCCTGTCGCTCCTTATTGCGCTTATATAATAACTCCAGGCAATTTCGGCACGTCACGGCGGAATCATCTTGGGTGGCAATGCCTTCTGTTTCGGCCCGATGCGCAGCTTCCTTGTCGCGCGGGTTGCACAGGACCATGCCATCCTCATTGAGTGCATGCAGGTCGCGTTTCTGTCGTTTGTCTCTGGACATTGTCAAATCCCCTTTACTGCTCTATTGGTCTGAGAGAGTGCAGCAGTTACGTCCACTGTCTGCGGCGAAGAAAAGGCGATAAGCTAAGCTACTCCACCACCAGCTTTCTTACTTCCTTATTCTGATCAGTAGTTATTTCCACAAAATAATTTCCCCGGGGAAGATTGGCGAGCGAAAGTTGAACTGACTGATTGGAATCTTCATTTCCCAAAATTATTTTCTTCACCTGCTGCCCCAGCAAATTCATCACACGCACCTGTGAAATGTTTCCGGTGCTCTCTATGGTGATCGCATCATGAGCGGGATTCGGATAGAGCTGAATTTCGACCGGCGATGTTCTATTGAGTGCTGCAGGCTTTAGTGCAAGCGTAACAAACTTCTTTATTGCGGTGTAGTTTGAAACTGTTCCGGCAACTGTATCACACCAGGATTGTACACGCCAGTCATACTTCGTGTCAGGGGTTAAACCATTAAGCTTCACGTATTGCTTTGTTGGAATTGTTCTCTTATGCTTCCAGGTGCTGTCGGTGTGTTTCTTAAACTCTACTTCATATTGCTCGGTGGGATTTGCAACAGGCGACCACTTGAGCCTTACAGAATGGTCAGTAAGGTCTTTTATCTTCATCGTTTTGGGTGTTGGCCGCGCACAGGGTTGCCATTCATACCGGTGTGCCCGGTAAGAAATAATGTTTTTGCTGCTTGCCAGTTTCAATTCCCAGAGAATATTCCCGCTGGAATCTACTTCCGTAATACTCGGCAGGTCGGTGTTCGATCTCCATCCCCAGCCAATCAATGTGTTGCCGTTGCTGAGCCGCTGTACACTTCCCATTGCAAAATCATACACGACATGATTGTTCACATCCGGATGGTCATAACTCCACACAAGTGTTGCAGTCATATTCACTTCGTCAAGCTGGTATTCTTTGGCGAATGACTTAGCAGGAATGTGATAGTTACCATCGTCAAACAGGGTGATGTGACCATTCGCAATACGCCGGCAATCATGCTGATATGAAAAATGAGCGTCATCGTTGATGAAAGTAAATTGATTGTTGATTCCACCAAGTCGCCAGATGAAATCTCCTGTGTTCACGTCAATCTTCGTGATCTGATCGAGATGGCGATGCGAGACAATAATATTTCCATCAGTGTCGAGGTCAATGGAGTTCGTATGCAGATAGTCAATGTATGAGAAACCAAGATTTACATGTTCTGATTCTATGATGGCCACATGATCGAAGCTGCGCCATTCGAAGATCACGTTTTTATCAGGATCAAATTCCTGGATCACCGTTCCCTGCACCGTAGCGTTAGGAGAATAATTCGGATTGTACACCGTCATGTCCACGATCTGCGTTTCATCAGCAATCATGAACGCGTTGCCGTTGGCTATCATTTGAAACTCGTGCACATCAGCGGAGTAGCCATTGGCGGCATAATAATTTTTTACCACAATGAAGTTTGAATCCATTACATCGTACCGGGTGAGATCACTGCGAAAAGTAGAGAAGTATCCCGTCTTGCCCATCTGAAGATCGGTAGAACCGGCAGCGAGACTTTTTTCAAAGACAGAATCACCAAGATTGGTGACGACATTGATGCCGTCAAAAGTGGAAGCAAGAAAATACCCGCTCCATGTATCGAAGAAGAGATCGCCATCTGTTGGATTGGTGTTGTTGGTGATGGTGAACATGCCGGTGATCTCGCGCGAATCGTTGTCGCCCGAATTGTCAGCAGGCAAATCACCCCATTTTTTCAAGTCCTCATTGAGTAAAATGGCTGGTAAATTCTTCATGTTTTCCTGCTCTTCCTTTGTCCACTCACGATGTGTTTTGAAACTGAAAGAATAGCCATCTACCGTTTTTCCCTCTGCGGTAACAAGTCCCTTCCCAATGGTGACAGCAACATCTTCATCATAAGTAAAGGGATAGGTGGGATTGAGGTTGAGTGTTTTTCCATCATTACACAATATCATTTTAAAATCATGCACGCCGCTCTTTGATCCGCGAATGACGAAAAGATTTTTATTGAGTGAAGATTGATCCAGCAGGCTTCCTTCACGAATGATGATGTTGTGCTCAATAGTCAGGTTCGTTGAACCGGGCATTGGAGAAATAAATTGAAATTGAGCAGATGCATTTTGCATAAAGATCAGTGAGGCAAAAAAACTCAGGGTGAAAATGTTTTTCATATTGAAATTTTTTTGGTTAGAATTTTTTTGAAAGGGGATTCAAATGTAAGTATTGAAATTGATGCTCTGGAAAAAGAAGACAACTTCAAACTCTCCTGATTGATCGAGATCATTTTGGATTTTGAATTTTGTCCCGATCAATCGGGATGAGACTTCCGGTAATACAAAAATTTGTTCTGCGCCCCCATCCTTCTTATTTGAATGGTGAATCCTTTTCCTTCGACACAACATTGTACACCATCCTATCCATCATGCGCGGGAAAAATTTGTTGAACAGTACCGTCATTTTTCCCTGCATTGATAAAATGATTGTTCGCTTTCTCTTCACCACACCTTTAACAATTTCATCCGCCACTTTTTCTGCGCTCATCAATTTGCTTTCGTCAAAAGGTGTTTCACCCTGTGCTATCCCTTCTTTGTTCAATGCCGCGTTTCGAATGTTTGAAGTCGTGTAGCCGGGACAAACAATCATCACATGAATCCCGGTTTTTAGATTCTCTATCCGCAGCGATTCGAGAAAACCCTGCAACGCAAACTTCGACGCAGAATACCCGGTCCGGCCGGGCAATCCCTTGTATCCTGCTATTGAAGAGATGCCGGCGATGCTTCCTTTGTTTTTCAGGATCTCATTCATCGCGTGCTTCGTACAATAAACCGCTCCCCAAAAATTAATATTCATCAATTCTTTCAGCACTTTCAAATCTACCTCTGAAAAAAGTGCGCGCATGGAATTGCCCGCATTGTTGATGAGGATGTGGATGGTGCCGAATTGCTTAATGGTTGCATTGATTAATTGCTGGCAATCTTCTTCTTTGCTTACATCGGTTTTGCACACTGCTGCGATGCCATCTCTCTGTGTGATCTCGTTCATCACTGTAGTGAGTTTTACTTCATCACGCGCGGCAAGCATCACTTTGCATCCCGCATTTGCAAAAGCTATCGCACAGGCTTTTCCTATTCCCGATGAAGCACCGGTAATGATGACGACCTTATTTTTTAATGAGCTTTCCATTCAGGGTTGTCAAATGTAAAGGTTAGGGGAATATGAAACGTTCTGTATTGAGCATCCACCCTTCAAAATGTCTTTCAGGAAACTGCTTTACACGTTGCCGGATTTCTACTTGAATTGTCTGCCCGACTCTGTGAGCAAGAAGTTTTCTTACTATGACGTTAACACACTTCGTGTCATTCTGACGTAGGAGGAATCTGTTGTTTAGCCTCGATACAGATTCTTCCTCTGTCGGAATGACAGCCTCGCTTTAGAAACGTCATCTCTATTGTTTCCATTTCAAAAATGGTTCGAACTCTGAATGACTAATAGTGAGTGTTTATCTCAACGCGTATGTTCGATTAGATGATCTTTGCCTGATTTTGTACTTCGATGAAACTAAGAACAATCTTCTTTATCCTATTTATACTGGTATCGAATCTGTTGTTTTCTCAAAACAATTACTGCATTCAAAACCGTTTTGCTCCCGCTTACTATTTTGACAGCAGTCAAATAAAAATTGATAGCAACATCGTGTATGGTTGGGCCGAGCGCTGGCCAAGCACTATTGTTGACACGCTGAAGATGGATTTGTTTTATCCCGATGAAAGTATTGATCCTCTCAATAAGCGGCCCTTCATTCTATTCATTCACGGCGGTTCTTTTCTCGCCGGTGACAGGCACGATATGGACTACCTGTGCATGGAAATGACACGCCGGGGCTTTTGTAACTGCCACCATCAGTTACCGCCTGGGCTGGGATTGCCCGGCAACGGATGGGTTCAGTATTTGTCTTCAATGTTCAGGACTGAATAATAAACTCATCACTGCGACTTATCGTGCAGTTCAGGATGCAAGGGCTGCCATGAGGTATGTGGCTGCCAATGCCACCACCTATGAAATTGATACCTCCTACTTATTTACCGGTGGAATCAGCGCCGGTTCCATCACAGCATTGCACACGACATTCTGGAGCCAGGATGAAGCCGATGCATTTTGTCCCTCGTGCGCTGACACACTTGGATCATTGGATAATGCCGTCAACACCTTAACGAATACCTATAGCATTAAAGGAGTGGTAGATGATTGCGGCGCTGTAAATAAGGATAGTGTTGTATTAAATAATGGAACTATTCCCGTGATCAGTTTTCACGACGAGTTTGATTGCGTAGTGCCTATAGCTTATGGACAAGTAATCAGTTGCTTTTGCACGTCGTTTTATTGGACTGCCGGATCATCCGTGATCTACAGCAAGCTAACACAGGCAGGCATTTGTGCTGAGTTGAATGTAGTGCCGCTGAGTTTTAATCACTGTGGTTATCCTCAATGGAACTTAGCAAACCGCGCCAGTTGCTTCCTCAAACGCATTATGTGTGACTCCTGCAACTCCGTTTACAATTATGATACTTATGCCGTAGCAGAGTGTGCTGATTTGAGTGTGACGTCAGGTGCAGATATCCCTTCATCGCAAAATCTGATCAGCATCTTTCCCAACCCAAATGCAGGTAATGTTGATATAAAATGGATTGCGGATAAAAAAGGAACTGAAGGAAGCATCTTCATTTTTAATGTGATGGGAAGAAAAGTTTATGAAGCTATTTTTTATCCCGGCCAGCAAACTCAGAATCTCAATCTTGAAAATTTTGATGCGGGAATTTATACCCTTTTGCTAAAGCAGGGAAATGAAATTACACACGACAAAATTGTTTTAGTGAAATGAGTGATTCCTGATGTAAGATGCAAGACTTAAGAAATAAGACAACGACACTTTTGCCTATTGCCTACTGCCTACAGCCTACTGCCTGCTGACTGATTTCTTCCACTTGATCGTACACCCCCGCGCCTGAGTTTCGTTCACCAGCACTTCCTGATTGTTCAACACGGCATCGAGCGCTGCAGCGAGGTAATTAATTGAAACTTCATCAGGCTTCTCCCAATTATCATCAATGGCGCCGTGGTAAACCAATCTTTTGTTTTTGCCGAAGAGAAAAACTTCTGGTGTTCGCTGTGCGCCATAGGCGGTGGCAATCTCCTGCGTTTCATCGTGCAAATAATTTCCGCCAATGCCAATGTGTTCTGCCATTGGAATCATGTTCTGATAAGAATCAGCAGGATAATGTTTTGCATCATTGGAATTTATAAGAAAGAAACCCACACTGCGATTTTGATATTGCTGAATGATGTCGCGCAGGCGTGTGATGTAAGCACGCACATAAGGGCAATGGTTGCAGGAGAAGATGATCACGGATGCATTTATAGATTCCAACTCATCGCTGCTGTGCATCTTTGAATCAGTGCCTTTGAGATGGAAAGGGATGAGCGAATCACCTAAATTCATGGAGCAAGTTTTTTGTAAATGTAGAAGAAGTGATTAAACAGTGGTCGGCGAGGACGCCGACCAGGGACGGACGCCGACCACGGACAAGGATGTGATCATGAATGAAACTTTGATCTAAACTTTTTATTCTTACTTTTCAATCATGTTAACCGCAGCACTATGAAGGTGGTTTTCCTACTCTCGTTGATAGTCGCGCGCGAGCGGTTGTTGGTCTTTGCGCGGGAATAAGCGGAGGTAGACCAACAACCGAAGCAGAGCTGTTATCGGCTTCGCTCATCTCCCATAATGTTTGAAATAAACCCCCAATGATCACGATTCAAAATATAGTATGCTGCCGATGACCATTTATAATCTTCCGGTCGTGCTGCTAAGTTCCACTTAGGACTACAAGGGTTATTGTGAATGTATTCCAGCTTCTGCCAAATCACTTCTTCAGAGTAGAGTTCTATTGCTCATGGATTCCGTTCCCACAATTGATACCTCCGGTCTTTAGCATTCACCAATAATTCATTCAGCATAGGGTTATGGTTTCGCTTCATGTCTTCAATTATTGATTGGGCTGTGTACTTCATAAAACTTTGCTGCACTTTTTCAGCTACCAGAGTTTCATTTATTCTCCAGATCAGATGAATATGATTTGGCATGATGACAAATGAAAACACCTCGATGCGTTTTTGTTCTGCCTGGAATTTCAGACTGTTAGTGATGATCATTTTATAGCGATCATTTGCCAGGACTTTTTTCCATTCGAGATTAGTTGCTGTGAAAAAGTACGCCTTGCCGGATTCCATTTAATGTGATTTACGAATTATTGAGTCGAAAGATAATAATCCAGCGCTTCAGTTGTTGGTCTGCCCATGCTGATTCCCGCGCAAAGACCAACAACGGAGTCGAGAAGTGAGCATGAATGAAACTTTGATATAAACTTTTTATTCTTACTTTTCAATCATGTTAACCGCAGCATTATGAAGGTGATTTTATTACTACCGGCTGTTCTTCTCATCCGCCTCACGCTTCTTGCCCAGGGCTCTGAACTTTGGCTTCATCAGTTTAACTCCAATGGTTATGAAGCTCATCTCGTTGACATGAAGTTTGATCATAGAGGTTCTGTTTATGTAATGGGTAATGACCAGGCGATTGGCTCACGCATCTCAAAGATCAACCTGGATGGAACTATAGAATGGGAACTGATAGAAGATTATGCCAGCAGCCTTGGCACTTTCGGTGTCGGAATCAGTTTTGATTTACAAGGCTACCTATTCTCCGTTGAATACAGCATTGACAGTTGCAGGTTTATCAGGATAACCCCCTTGGGCGATTCTGTATCCTCTTTCTATACCGATTACGCTACAGATCATAAGTCAATTGCGGGCGAAGTGCAATTTGATCACGATGGCAATCTTTATTTTATCACCGGGAAATGGAATGCCGGCTACACGTCACAGGAATTTGTGCTGCACAAATTTGATCCTTCATACAATGAGGTCTGGCAAACAGTCATCAACAATTCTGTTGGTATTCATAACATTCACCTCCTGTTTGATCATGACCAGAACCTCGTTCTCAGCTATGAATATCTTTATTACAATTCTGCTTTGCAAAAACTGGATCCGGACGGCAATGTGCTCTGGACAAAAAATTTATTAAACACAAACATTCAGTCCCTCCTGCTCGATTCCCTCAATAATATTTTTGTTGCGCGCAACACCGGAATTGTTACAGGATTTATTGAGCAGTATGATCCATCCGGCACTATCGTATGGTCCTATTCTGAAACCGGCTATTACTATCATGATCTCATTCGTGATCACTCAGGCAGCTTTTATTTTCAGCGGGACAGCAATAACCCGCAAGCCTCCATCACAAAATTATCTGCCTCGGGAATCTGGGGCTGGACTCATGACTTTATATCTACCGCCGAAGGCAGTCATCTCATGATGGGCACAGATGGAATCCTGTGCGCGTCTATGGCAGAAACTATTTTCCCCAATAGCGGATGGGATTTTAACAACATCCTTATTTGCTTTCTCGATACTTCCGGGAATGTGCTTGGCACCCAAAGTCACTTGGTGAATGACAGTCACCAGTTGCAGAAACACCTGATGGCGATGGATGATTGCAACAACGTGTATGTTGCCTATGAGGTAGAACCGGGATACAATTATTACCTCGTATTAAAGTTTGGCGCTTATACTTCTTGCTACACCTCAAATGAAACCGGAAACTTGCAGAATGCATTTGAAGTGAAGCCGAGTCTGTTCACTGATCAAATAGAAGTATGTCACACCGCAAGCATCGGCGCGTCGTTCACATTTATACTAATAAATTCAATCGGGCAGCAGGTGTATAGAAGCAATCCTGACGATGCGCCCTGTGTAACGATTCCAATTCAATCTCCTGCCGGAGTATATTTATATCATATAAGAAATGCCAGTGGCTTGATTAAATCCGGAAAGATTGTTTCGACCGGTTTGTGAAATGAATCGGCTGACTCTTATTTCTTAATGTAATGGGACTTGAACTTTATCTCCCTAATCGTCTTTTGAACAATTAAAATCATTCCTCGTAATTTCACCCAAATCACTTTCAATTCATGAGCGCTACACGAAAGATTTTTTTCCTGGTTTCATTTGCAACATTTGTTGCCGGTGCGCTTATTTTTTCTTCGTGCAGAAAACAAATTGCAACACACCCGAGCTGGGATGCTCAACTGCTCACCCCGCTGCTGAAATCTTCGCTTACTCTCGATGACCTGCTCGCAGACTCCGTGCTCCAAACCAATGCTGATAACTCCGTCTCGATTGTGTTAAGAAATAAACTGTACGGTGCATCACTCACCGATCTCGCCATAAAAATTCCGGATACTACCATCAAAGTGGGTTTCTCTTTAGAGACCATTAACCTTTCAAACAAAACCATCACATTCAATTATACACTCGGTGCCATGTGCCAGCAATTGGGTGATACCGGTGCGATCATCATCCTCTTCAACGGCTCGAACCTGCTGGTACCTGCTATCAGCGGCATATCCACACCCGACAATGACCTCGATGCCACGCAATTTTTTCAGTCGGCTGATGTGGAATCGGGTTACATTGATCTCACCCTCGACAACGGGTTACCGTTGACGATGTCGAGCATCGTTTTCCAGGTGAGAAATAAAATTGATCAGCAAGTGCTCACGCAGGATACGTTCCTGAACCTTCTTCCCAACCAAACCCAAACCAAATCCATTGACCTCAGCGGCAAGCATGTAGAAGGTACTTTGGTTGCGAAGATTCTTGATATGTCAAGTCCCGGAGGATATGTACTGATTGATACCTCAGATGCCATCGCGATCACGATGGTGGCGCATGATATCAAAGTAGATTCGGCAACAGCCGTATTCCCGTCGCAGAATTTAATTGACGATAACAACCTCACTACGTACCACCTGAGCGGCGGTGCAGAGCTGAATAACTTCAAAATAAAATCAGGGCAGCTCACGATTAAAATTCAGAGCACGCTGCCGCAGCCATCACACTTTGAATATACACTGCCATCAGCCACGGATGGTTCAGGAAATTCTATTTCATTGATTCATAATCTTCCTGCCGCTCCGAGCGGAAGCACGAGTTCTTTTTCGCAGACGTTCGATCTGGCCGGTTACTCGCTTGACCTCACAGGCGTGTACGGAACTGATCACAATACCTTTTACAGTCACCTGATCGCGAGCATTGATTCATCAGGATTGGTGGTGACCATTTCAAAGAACGACAGCTTCTTCATCAACTACACATTAAAAGACCTCGAGCCCGAATACATTTCCGGCTACGTCGGTCAGCAGATTGTGAATGTGGGTCCTGATGAAACACCGTTCACCGCATTCAAGAATATCAAGAGCGGAACACTTTCGCTGGAGAACGTAGATGTAAACCTCTCCATCAAAAATGGAATCGGCGTGGAGGGAAGACTCAACCTCTACAATCTGACTTCGATCAATTCATCTACCGGAAACCAGATTCCGCTTACATGGACCCTTTTAAACAAGCCGCTCAGCATTCCACCCGCAACAGACAATCCGTTCACACCATCGTATACTACTTTTCTGCTGAACAATTCCAATTCAAACATCGCTGCTCTCGTTTCAAATCTTCCTACCCAGCTAAAATATTCGCTTGACGTTTTCATCAATCCCTTTGGCAACATTTCCAACTATCATGATTTTGCTTATGACTCGAGCGGGCTTGAAGCTGATCTCGATGTCACCGTTCCCCTCTCACTCATAGCTTCCGAACTTGTGCTGGTGGATACATTGGATTTCACCATAGGAGCAACCGAAGAGGGTGATGCCACCATCAAAGACGGCACCTTCAACCTGATCGTGTACAACGGCTTCCCGATCAGCGCTTCACCGCAGTTGTACTTTTACGATGATAATTTCAACCTTCTTGATGTATTATTCACATCGGTGCAAACAGTCGCTGCGGCACCCTTAAATGATCAGTGTGTTGTGAGCGGGAAAACAAAATCTGTCCTTACTACTTCTATTGATGAAGCGAAGATGGCGCGGATCCGCTCAGCGACAAAAGCTGTTTTGGTTTCAACGTTCAATACCGCTTCGCATCCCAATTGCACGTTCCTGAAAATTTACGCCGACTATTCTATGGATGTTCAGCTTACGGGACTCTTTACTTTTTACACCGGCTATTGATAGATGAACCGCTCCTGTAGTTTTCTTATCATAACGCAATTACTCTCCTTCATCGCTTCGGCGCAGGATACTTCTTCTGCTGTCTCTCCGGATAACTGGAATGAGATGGCTTTCTCCCTGAGCAATTTGTATGAAGATGACTTTGGGAAAGTATTCAGTAAGGAATTGAGCGTTAGCGGTGAAGGCGTTGCCCGCTCATCTGACGTCAATCTTCCCTTCTCTCTCGGGCTGATCAGAAATAAGTTTCTTGATGTTGAAAAGAAGAATGATGTTTCATCGAGGCTGAACAAGATGAATGTTCTCGAATTCAGCGCCGGATTCAATTTAAACTATCGCTGGATCGCCGATAGTTTTATTTATCGAAGCCCTGCTCTTTACAATTTAAATTTTTCTACAGGGACTTTTTCTTTTACACATTTCACTGATGATTTGTTCAGCACCATATTCTATGGCAATGCACATTTTGCCGGACAAACTGCTGACTTCAGCAAGACGGGGAGCTATACTTTCTCTTATGATAAACTCAGTTTTTCAGTTCAGAAAAAAATTGCTTCTGCAAATTCTGCATGGGAAATCGGAACAGGGATCTCTTTGCTGGGAGTTCGTAACTTAACGAAAATTGATATTGCTCACGGAACACTTTTCACTGCGGAAACCGGGGAATACCTCGATGCAGATTACGACTACGAATTCATCGCTTCTGATTCTTCCAACCATGGCGGCTTTCTTAATTTCTTTAATCCGGATTTTACATTGTCACCGGCATCCTCATTCGACGGTTTTGGTGCTGCCCTTGATTTTCAAATTTCATTTCTTTCCACTTCTCAAAAAACGAAATGGAATTTTTATGTGAATGATCTTGGTTTCGCCAACTGGAACCGAAACACGCGAACCCATACTGCTGACAGTATGATTCGCTTCGAAGGAATTGAAGTGCTCAACCTTTTTTCTTCCGACAGTTCATCATTACTTCACTTCAATTCAGATTCAATATTGAAAATAACAGGAACTACGGTGCAAGCAGGAAAGCGAACTACAATTATTCCTTTCAATGTTTCCATCGAGTATCTGCATTCATTTTCCCCGCGAATGATCCTCGCAGCAGGAATCAGCTATCGCCCCTCTATTGACATGCTGCCGCTTCTATTCGTGAAACCCCAATGGAATTTTAATTCGTTCCGGGTTGCAGCTATTCTATCAGGCGGAGGAAATACTTCTTATGCTCTTGGCGCTGTGGCTTCAGCGACCATCAAAAAACAATTCAAAATATTTTTGGGCTCTGATAACTTTCTCGGATTACTCATTCCCAAACAAACAACTTCCGCTTCTCTATTTTTGCAAGCTGCATTTCAATTTTAACTCAATCTAAAACCTCACAACAATGAAATACTTTTTAGCACTCGCACTTGTTGCTTTTTCATACCCGCTGTTTGCGCAGCAGCAGCACCAGCCACAGCAGGTACAGGATCCTCAAACAAAAAAGCAGGTCCCGGTAGCACAACAAAATCCGGAGCCGCCGCAAGTCAATGTCTTTCGGTATGACACTGTAATCATTCGCGACCCGCAGCATTTGAATGATGTGGGGATGAAAATTTACAGCAGCACCGGACGCTTAGTGAAAACGGGCAGGGTTTTGAATGGAAAGAAGGAAGGCATTTGGCGATCGTATTACGAGAACGGAATGCTCAGCCGTATCGAAGAATACCATCAGGACATCATCAATGGCCTGGTAGTGGCGGTTGAAGTGAACGGCGCAGTATCAGAAGAAGACAATATTGTGAATGGCAAGAAAGATGGTGTGTCGCATCAATACAATCGCAATGGAACGATCAAGCTCGAGGAGAATTATTCGAACGGAGTGCTCAACGGGTGGCGCCGTGTGTTCGGAGCGGATGGTAAAATGCAGGAAGAGGGTTTCTGGAGAAACGGCGCGCGGGACAGCATGAATCGCTGGGCGTACCCCAACGGGAAAATTTATGTAGAGTATACGTACAAGAATGGAAACATCAACGGGCCGGCGAAGCTGTATTATGAAAGCGGTAATGTGAAGGCCGAAGGAAATTATATTGAAGGATTTGAAGAGGGCGGATGGAAAGAATATTCCGATTCCACCAAAAAAGTGACAGCACAGGGAAGCTATAAAGCCGGGAAGAAAACCGGTGTTTGGAAAACTTACCATTCAGATGGCACTCCGGATAAAACGATGGAGTATGATGCTAATGGAAATTTGTTGAAGGAGACGCCGATGTCGAATCCTAAACAGAAATCGAAATAAATAATTTACTTATCCGCTAACTCCACCGGAGTTGAAAAAAACTCCGGCGGAGTTACAATCCCTGCTACTCAAAAATATTTTTATGAAAAAATTTTTATCCGCTTCCCTCCTCTTGCTTCCCTTCATTTTAAACGCACAAATAACCATTACGGAAAATGACATGCCATCTGCCGGAAATGATTTCATTAGCACCAACTGTGTTCTTGATTTTACCATTGACTTGAATGAAACCGGCGCAAATCATTCATGGGATTATTCCGGTGTTGTTCCGGTAAGTTCGCTGGGTGATACTTTCCTCAGCTTATCAAGTTTGCCCTTCACGTACTTTGTCGTTTTTATCCTTACTTCAAATCTTGCCGACAAGGGTGGAATAAATTTTTCGGCGGGCGGGTTTGCTCTGCAGGATGTTTATACGATGTACAAAAAGACCTCAGATTACTTTGAAATTACCGGCTATGGAGGTACACTTAATGGACTCGAAATTCCTTTAGCTTATGGCTCGAAGGATGTCGTTTACCGGTTTCCGCTCAACTTTGGCAATGAAGATTCTTCTGATGCTTCTGTTACTTATTCCTTTCCCGGGCTTTTCTATTTCGCACAGCAGCGCCATCGCGTCAACCAGGTTGATGGCTGGGGAACTATTCAAACTCCCGCCGGAACATTCAATGCGCTGCGGGTAAAATCCACAATCACTGATGTTGATTCATTCTATGTTGATACGCTGGGTTTTGGAACCGGACTGACCCTCAAATCTTATGAGTACAAATGGCTTGCGCAAAACGGAAGCACTCCTGTTTTTCAACTTGGCGCACAGGACGTATTTGGCGTGCCCGTGCTTTCTTCAATACAATATCAGGATACCACTTTTCATACGGGTATCAATGAAGTCGCCGAAAATACGAGCGTGAAAATTTTTCCGAATCCTGCCAATGATTTCATTCAGGTTTTCTGTTCACAAAATCAACCGGCCTCTGTATTTATTTACGATGCGATGGGTAACCTGAAAAAATCCACCCCTTCCACTGGACTCTACGAGCACCATTCACTATTCACCATTGACCTCTCTAATTGGCCTAACGGAATATATTTCATTCGCACTTCCCAAAACGGCACATTATTTTCTTCTTCTTTCATCGTGAATCACTAATAGGGTGAATATTAAATAATGAATGACGAATCACGAATCGCGTTACGCGAATCGCGAATCGTGTTACCCGAATCGTGCTTACTTTTGTTCATTCAAAACCACTTAAAATATTTTCATGGCGACGATCTTAGTAATTGACGATGAGAAAAGCATACGCAGGACCTTACGTGAAATTTTAGAGTACGAGGGATATAAGGTGGAAGAAGCCGGTGATGGCGCCGAAGGGTTGAACATGGTGAAAGAAAAAGCTTTCGATGCTATTCTTCTCGACATCAAAATGCCGAAGATGGATGGGCTGGAAGTTCTTGACAAGATCATGGAGATGAATCGTGACAC
>DASRAJ010000101.1:0-14903 GCA_035638255.1 Chitinophagales bacterium | reverse complement strand
CTCACTGAAGAATGAAAAACCTTCCTGTCAATTTTAAACAAAGAGTCTTTCACAATTAGTACGTGTGAAATTTAACAGCTTATTAATTTGCACAAGGAAATGACTTTATCACTCAAATCAAATTCTTTAATCATACAATTTTATATGAAACCTTACTCAGTCAGGCTATAGCGAAGAATCTCAAGGTGAAAAGTGAGAGGTCAGAGATGAGAGGTGAAATCTTCTCGCAGAATCCTAAAAAAATCCTAAGCCCCGGATTTTACACCTGGATTTTGCAATTGGTAAGATTTCCTTCATGAAATTCCTAAAATATTTTCTTCGTTGCTCACCATCGCAAATTTTTTTGGGTAGACGACTGCAAAATCCGGGTTAAATTTTTTTTCTTAGTGTGACACCATAAATTTTCCGGAAGCCACTTCCCTTTTTTCCCCGTTAAGAATTTTGTAAAAGAAAATTCCTTCGGGAAATTGTTTTGTAGAAATTAACTCCAGTGAAGCGGATAGGGACACACTTTGGACCTTTCTTCCCAAACAGTCAAAGACATCCACATCATGCGCGTGAAGCGGGGGAGGAATTTGGCAATGCAAAAAT
This sequence comes from Chitinophagales bacterium, assembly GCA_035638255.1. GTDB lineage: Bacteria > Bacteroidota > Bacteroidia > Chitinophagales > UBA10324 > DASRAJ01. Next base: position 14,312 of record DASRAJ010000101.1, on the reverse strand, counting down.
TCATTTGCAGGATCAGGGTAAATTTTTACTGGGACAGATGTGATCTCGTCAATTCCAACGATGCCTGTGAAGGCGAGGTCGTCAATTATTAAAACACTTCCGTCAATTGCGGCAAGTAAATATATTGTTGAGGAAAGAATGATCTGGCCGGAATCAGGCACTTGAGCAGAGTAATAATGAAAGGGTATGGAAAAGAAAGTATAATTGGCAACAGGCTGTGCTGAAAAGACCGCGACTGCTACGGTATCGCGCTTGCTGTTCACCGTATTCCATTTGGTAAGCATCGCATACAGCAGGCATGAATCACCAGGTTCGGGAAGGTATTTATAAAATCCCGCAAAGTTGGCGAAGGGAAGAGTGGCAGGAAATCCTCCCTTGCACGAAGCATTTGAAAATGTAAGCGTTCCGGTGCACATCACTCCGGGTAACGTGGTATTGTTGTGACCTATCGAAATCAATTTGACTGCAAGAACTCCCGAGTGTGTGCCGGAATCTTTTTTTACAGATACTCCGCCAAAAGGCCATGTGAATTCATTCAATGATCCCCACCATTGCGGATCTTCATAAGGACCAAAGTCAACCCACGCTTCGAGACCGGGATTAGGAACAGGATTTTGCGAATACGCTGATAAAGACCCGGAGAAAATGAAACCGCACAGTAATTTTTTCATCATGGTTGGAATAAACTTTTTCTTAGCCACAAAAAAACTACGCTCATAAAACTATTTAGGGAGAAAAATTATTGCGACCTGAATTAGAATCATTTTACCTGTATTGAAGACGTTTCAACGTTAATGTCCTGAATCAACAGGGTTCATCAGAAGGATTTACTGATTCTGCGAGAATCCTCTTGCATCCGGATATGCGGTTCAAAAAAGAAAATCCGTTCAACCTCTGAACGGACTTTCAAAATTTTATTCGACTGTTAATGCTTCACCTCAAATTTTCCGGAAGCCACAATATTTCCTTCTGTGTTTTTCACAAACATCACATAGGTGCCTTGAGCAAAAGGTACTGTGTTGATATTAATTTCAGAAGACAGCACCCGAATTTCTTTCACCATTGATCCGGCTACATTTGAAACAATGATGGTCTGCGCATGAAGCTCTTGCGGTAATGTAATCTTCAGTGATTCGTTTGCAGGATTGGGATAGAGATTAAGAACAGCATTCTCCACGTGGGAAATACCAACGTTATTTGTGAAGTCAATGTCATCAATCCATAATGTTGAGCCCGGTTGAGCTGCTCCAACATTGTACGCTGCAGAAACAATAACCATCGCCGAATCCGGTGCCTCTCCGGGAATAAGAATAACAAAGGGAACTCCGAAGAATGTGTAATTTGCTGCTGCTCCTCCAAGATACGTGGCCACTCCAACAGTATCGCGCTTGTTCATCGCAGAATTCCAGTGAAAAAGCAATGCATACATAAAAGCAGTATCGCTTCCTACCGGTGAATATTTATAGTACCCGGTAAATGCCGACACCAAAGAATCAGATAATGGGAAGCCGCCGCCAAATGTTTGATTAATGACATCGATGATGCCTGTGCCCATAGCCCCCGGCACCGTTCCGAATAGTACAATGTTTTTGTTTTCTAACCGCGCAGCATATTGGCCGCTGTTAACGGTAACGCTGTCCTGGAAAACTTCATAGGTGCTGAAAATAGCTGTAGCGCTGTTCGGGGTTGCCCAGGAGTTCGGATCATCATAAGCTCCATGATCAGTCCATAGTTCCATGTTGGCATTCGGAACTAATGTTTGCGCTTTTGCGATAATGCATGCCGAAATAAAAAGGACAGCAAGAAGAGTAATCTTGTTTTTCATAGTGAGTGTTTTAAGTTTTTATTGAACAAAAATTTCCTCTAAAGTAAAGACTATTTCAGGGATGCAACTACATCCATTAGTTTTTCCATGTTCGGATAATCACCAGGCATGGCAAGAATTTCTGAATAGACGAGATTTCCATTCTTATCAATCACAAACGTAGCCCGCTTTGAAACACCGTGATAATCGAAGTTGAAATTTTCGTTAAGGGCATCATACTGTTCCGAAACCTCTTTGTTAAAATCAGAAAGCAGCGGGAAGTTGAGTTGGTTCGCCTCTTTAAATTTTCCATTCGTGTAAAGCGAATCCACGCTGATGCCGATGATTTCAGCATTCAGGTTGGTGTAGAAAGAATAGTTATCCCGCATCTCACACAATTCCTTTGTACACGTTCCTGAAAACGCAAACGGAAAGAAAAGAAGTACCACATTCTTTCCCTGAAAATCACGCAATGAAATTTTCTTTTTGTGAGTATCAAATAGTGTAAAATCAGGAGCAGGATGATTCAACTGCAGTGACATGACTGAAGACTTTCTTACGCAATAATAATGGTTTCATCGCGCATCGCGATACGCGTATCTACATCACAAAAGATTTACTCTTCGGGATTTTATCTTTGGCCGTTAGTGATTTCTTCCAGGAGTATTTTTCTTTCCCGATAAAAATAATCATGTTCAGCGCCAGGTAACTTCCTCTTCCTTTCAAAATCATTGAAGGTGAATAATGCTCAGTATTGTAAATGATAGCACGATGGGCGTTCAAAATTCCCCAATGATAATCAACACTAAAACACACCGAATGGTATTTTCCCGGCGCCTTCCACTGCACTCCTGATTTTAGCACCACAAAGAAATTATCCTTGTTGTAACGAAACACCGAGGGTAAGTTGATAACGTATTCCGGTATGGGATCCCTGGTGTTGTGCAGAAAGGCTGCACCGATTCCTGCAGAAGATTTTATTCGCACCCTCTTTGTGAGAGGATAGTTGTAAGCGCCTTCAACTTCACCCTCCCATGAAATATTATAGTCGGAAAATGAAAGCAGGAACATGGCACTCATTTTCCTGCTGAATGAGTAATTAATTCCTGAATGCAGGGTAACACTTGTGGTCCAGGGTAACCTTATTCCATCTGCAGGATGAACAGGAAATGTTTTACTGATTCCCGGGCTCATGCCAAAGCAGAACTGCCATTGTGCTTTGGCAACTTCAGCGCACGATGCTGTAACAATGACAATAAAAAGAAAAAGAAATTTTCCTCTCATAAAAAAAATTTCCTGTAAACGAAAAGGCATTGTCCGTTATTTCTTAAAAACCTTTTGGGTTTATTGTGCCATACACATAAAAATTAGTTCCCCGAATTAAAATCCTCATGGTGTCCTTCGGACACTCCGCCCGTAAGTCGCCTTGTGTATTTTGATTTGCTGATTTTCATTCCGAATTCAAAATCTGTTTCTATTTTGCGATCAACAAAAAATTACTCCATGAAAAAACTCATCGTTGAATTTATCGGGACCTTCCTTCTCGTGTTTACCATTGGATGCGCCGTAGTTTCAAAAAATCCAAATGCGGAATTGGCAATAGGCGCTGTGCTGATGGTCATGGTATTTGCCGGCGGACACATTAGCGGCGCTCATTACAACCCAGCGGTTTCATTAGCAGTTTTTATTCGCGGGAAAATTGGCAGTGGCGAATTGATCCAATACTGGATCGTGCAACTCGTTGGTGGATTACTCGGCGCAATTATGAGTCACGTGATCACGGCAAAGGATGGTGCTGTTGAGATGGCACCTGGTGCAGATGTTACTCCGATGATTGCAGTGCTTGCGGAAGCGCTCGGCACATTTGCGCTGGCGTACGTAGTGCTGAATGTTGCAACTTCAAAAGGAACAGCAGGAAATTCTTTTTATGGATTGGCAATCGGTTTTACTGTATTCGCAATGGCAGTTTCTCTCGGTGGAATTTCAGGAGGCGCTTTCAATCCCGCTGTTGGATTGGGAAGAACAATCGCTGATACCATTGTTGCAACAGGAAAGTCTACCGCCAATTGGTGGATCTATATTGTTGGTCCTCTTATCGGCGGCGCATTAGCAGGAATTGTTTTTCGGATGCTGAATCCTGAAGACAGGTAGCGCGATATGCGATACGCGAATCGGGAATCGTATCTTTACTTCCTCAACTTTTTCTTCATGAAAAAAAATTCAATCCCTGTGAAAAGGGTGGCAGCATTCGTTGTCGCGATAGCCATATTCAGCGCGCTCTACTTTTCTTTTGCTTTCAGACTGCCCGCTTCTGATAACAGGCAACTGTTGAGTTTGATCATGGGCGGACTCAGCGCAGTTCACTATTCTCCCCGGCCGGTAGATGATTCGTTCTCGCAAAAAATCTTTACCGAGTTTATCAAGCGCGTTGATTTCAACAAAAAAATTTTCACACAAAAAGATATTGATCAATTGAGCCAATACAAAAACTCGATTGACAACGAGCTTACGGATAGCTCTTACGAATTCTTCGATGCCGTGATGAAAATTTATTCGCAGCGGAATGAGCAGGCATACCGCTACAGCAAGCTGGCACTTGACAAGCCTTTTGACTTCAGCGCCGATGAAAGTATTGAAACCAACAGCGATAAACTTTCTTTCGCTCCCGATACTATTGCGTTAAAAAATGAATGGAGAAAATACATGAAGCTCCAGGTGCTCCAGGAATTGTACACCTCTTCCAATGCACAGGAAAAAGCAAAGGCAAAATCTGACACGGTGAAATTGAAATCATTCACGCAGATGGAAGAGCTTGCACGAACCAAAGTGAAAAAGAACAATGAAGACTTCTGGGATCGCGTTCATGATTTGGAAATGAATGATTGGGTAGCAGCCTATTTGAATTGCATTTCAAATATTGAGGATCCGCACACCGAATACTTTGCTCCGGTAGAAAAGCAAAACTTCGACATCCAGACTTCCGGGCAGTTGGAGGGTATTGGCGCGCAACTGCAGCAGAAAGACGGAGAAATAAAAGTTTCAAGCATTGTTGCCGGCAGCGCATCATGGAAACAAGGACAACTCAAAGCCGGTGATGTGATATTAAAAGTTGCACAAGGAGATAAGGAGCCGGTGAGTATTGAAGGGATGAGATTGGATAAGGCGATTCAGCTCATTCGCGGAAAGAAGGGAACGGAAGTCCGGCTGACTGTAAGAAAGCCCGACGGTTCCCTGCTCGTAATTCCCATCATTCGCGATGTGGTAATTCTTGAAGCCACGTTCGCACAATCCCTCATCATCAACAGCAACGGAAAGAAGATCGGATATATTCGCTTGCCTGAGTTCTATGGTCCCTCTGCTAACCAGAGAGGCGGGAGAAGCTGCGCTGATGATATGAGAAAAGAACTGCTCAAGCTGGAAGCAGAAAATGTTTCAGGAATCATTCTCGATTTGCGCGACAATGGCGGTGGATTGTTGCAGGAAGCAGTGAAACTGGGCGGATTGTTCATCAAGAGCGGCCCGCTTGTGCAGGTGCGCTCACGAAGCGGGTCATCCAATGTGATGAATGATAATGATCCCGATGTGGTTTACAGCGGTCCACTCACGGTGATGGTAAATGAAAACAGCGCTTCTGCTTCTGAGATTGTGGCGGCAGCCCTCCAGGATTATAACCGCGGAGTGATCATTGGCAGCAACAGTACGTACGGGAAAGGAACAGTTCAGAATTTTTTCAACCTTGACGATTTTGTATCGCATGCGCAGAATACTCCTTCACTGGGATCTTTGAAGGTCACCATTCAGAAATATTACAGAGTCAGCGGCGGTTCCACACAATTGAGAGGCGTAACACCTGATATTATTCTTCCTGATCCTTATGCTCAAATACCTTATGGAGAAAAAGAAGATGACTATGCCCTTGGCTGGGATGAAATTGCTCCCGCTAAATATGAGCAATGGAGTTTGACCAATAATATTTTCGATTTGAAATCACACAGTGATAAACGTGTGATTTCCAACCCTGCCTTTCAATTAATACAGCAGGAAGCCGATGACTTCCGGCAGCGAAATGAGAATACTTCCTATTCACTGAACTATAAAAAATTCAGCGCCTGGCAAAAGGAACTTGATGACAGGCAAAAAAAATATGAAGCGATCACTGCAGACTCCTCGCTCGTGAATGTTTCAAATCTTCCTGTTGATTTGTCGAAGATCAATTCCGATTCTACTGCTATTGCAAGGAATGATCAATTCACCAAGCGGCTCAAGAAAGATATTTATTTGAATGAAGCTGCGTTGGTGGTGGGGGAAATGAAGTAATCCGATTCGCGATTCGCGTATCGCGATGCGCGATGCGCATTACCGGAGCTTCCAATTTAATCGGCATTCCCGATTCACCGTGTTGTAATTGTGCTGAAAAAAACTGCTTCGTTTGATGCTGAAAAGTATTTTCATTCCTGGCTTTCTTCTTTTTTTCAAACTCTGTTATGGTCAGGAGTTAGGGTTGAAATATTGCACTGCGTTGTCTGACGATAAAACACTCACGGCGCCTTATGGAGCTGGGATATTTTTCATCTCCAATGATTCTGCACATAAGGTTAATCTCCTGCTTTCAATTAATTTTTGTTATGCAAATAGAGCAATCGATAAAACCGATCTCCATGTTAGTACTTTGAGATTCAAATATTCAATAGGTATCCTCCGTGTTATATCATCGTCTCAAAATATCAGGTTTAAAATTGGACCTTCTGTCAGCTACCAAACGTCAGTAGGATCATTCGATTTACATTACATGAGTGCTGGATTAGTTCTCAATCTCAAATTCCAGAGTGTGTTTCATTCTCCTCTCAATTTTGATTGCTTCCTTTCACCTGAATATTTATTTCATGTTGGTGAATATAAGAGACCCGATGTAAGAATTGCGGGCTTAGACTTTGGAGTATCTTTCTAATTACTCTGCTACATCTGAATCTCATCGCAAATTGCGAATCGAGAATCGCGATGCGCGAACCGGGATACGAGATTTATTTTCCGGTGCAGGTACAAGTGCCTCCCACACTCTGCACGATGGCACTGCAACTGTCTTCAAGTCTTTTGATATCCTGTTCCTTTCCGCACATTTCGCCCAGGTCAACGGTTTGTTTGACGCCAGCGCTGTCGGTATAGGTGTAAACACAATGAAGGCACTTCTTGCAGGAAGAATTCAGCAGAACAATACATAATAGACAGAGAATAATTTTTTTCATGAAAATTATTTTACCAAACATTTGAGAACCCACCCGCACGGATGTCAATCAATTTACAAGTGAGCGTTTGCAAAAGTATTCAGCAGGGTCGCAAACATAAACTACTTAGGCAATCCGCAGCGTTTTTTTTATCAGTTACCCATCCCGGCACACCGGAGAGAACCGGGAATCGCGCTTTCCTGTTATTTCTTCTCTGCTGAATTAAGATTGTTACCTTCATATCCTCATCCCTCCGATGTTGGAAGCGTGAAATTCAAAACTGAAAATAATTCCGAACGACAAATCTTAAAACAAACCCTATGAAAAAAATAATCATCCCTGCACTCGCGGCTTTAATCCTTATCTCTGTTAATTCTCATGCGCAGAATGCGCCGCTGCCAAAAAATTATTCATTTAAGACCGACCAGGATTACAAAGACAATGTTGGTGATGTGACCAAGTGCATGAACTGGCTGCTCAAAACTCCTGTGAAAACTGACGATGCTGAAAGAAAGGAAGTGAGCGCTTACGTGCTGATGTGGATGACAGGCACCAATGATGTAAGCGTCACGGTGTTCGGCTATGTAACCGACCTTTCAAAGAAGAATCCTGATCTGCTGTTTGCATGGATGTGTGGCTATGCTCTGAATGTTTTGAACAATCCCAAAGCTTCTGATGCAGAAAATAATCTCTCAGGCGTTCGCGCTGCAATAAGTCTTTATCAGCTTGGCGGAGATATTAAGAAGGACAAGAAATTGGAAGAACTGATAGAGAAAGATAAGAGCGGCGCGCTTGAAGCCTGGGTTAAGGAGCAAATGGCAGTAAAATAATTTTCGGGCTGTGGGAAGCGAAGCTGATGAACCATTTCCGCTTTGTGTAACCCCCTCGGCGAGTTTGTCATTCCGAGGTACGAGGAATCTATTTGAATCAGCGACCAGATTCCTCGTACCTCGGAATGACAGAGACGGGTCTAATTTCCATTCTCCGGATTATTCCTCACAGATTCTTTTTGTGTCTGAGATTGATTTCCATTCATGGGTAAGGAAACAATAAATACAGACCCCTCATTTTCTTTACTCCGGGCGGAAATAAAACCCTTGTGTTCCTCCACAATTTTTTTGCACAAGGCCAGGCCAATGCCGGTGCCTTCATATTCACTATTGTGATGAAGGCGCTTGAACATGAGGAAGATTTGCTCTGCGTACTTCTGATCGAAGCCGATACCGTTGTCTTCAAAAAATATCCTGCAATATTTATTTTCAGGTTGTGAATCCCTGTCAGAGTAGATCTTTATTTCGGGCGGCACATCTTTTTTACTGTACTTGATGGCATTGCTGATCAAATTAAAAAACAAGGGGTGAATGAGAACAGGATTCACCTTCAGCAGCGGCAGCGGATCAACAGATATGTGCGCATTCTTTGCCTGCAGCATTGGCTTCATTTCCTCCAGCACATGATTTAACAATTCGCTCATATTGCTCTCGATAAATTCTTTGTTCTCAACAGAGACTTTTGAGAATGTCAGGATGTCCTGAATGAGCGTTTGCATGCGTTGCGCTGCCTGCTGAATTTTATCGAGGTATTTCTTTCCGTCTTCATGAATGGCATCATGGTATTTGTTAAAGAGGAGGTCCGTGAAGGTGCGAATCTTTCTCAGTGGCTCCTGAAGATCGTGCGACGCCATGAAAGCAAAGCGATCAAGGTCCTTATTGGCATCTTCCAGCTTATCAATGTTCTGTAGCAATTGCAGGTTTAATGCATTCACTTTTTCTTCGGAGGACTTTCGCTCACTGATTTCAGCCTCGAGGTTTCTATTGATGGCGATAAGCTTTTGCTCCTGTGCAATCAGGCGATGTGTTTTCTGATAGAGTTCGACGAAGATGGCGACTTTGGCCCTCAGCAATTCAGGATTAATGGGCTTGTAGATGTAATCCACGGCACCCGCTCGATAGCCCTTATAAATATTTTCATCACCATAATTATGAGCGGTGATGAATATGATAGGAATGTGTTTCAGCTTTTCGCGCTCATAAATCAATGATGCCGTCTCGAAGCCATTGAGGTTTGGCATTTGAACATCCATCAGGATCAATGCGAAGTCAAATTCCTGCAATAGTATTTTCAACGCTTGCCGTCCTGAATTTGCGCGCATAAACCGGTAGCCATCAGAGCCTAAAATGGCCTCGATGGAGAGTAAGTTATCCTCCCTGTCGTCTACCAGTAGAATTTTTGGTTGCATATCGTTTAGAAATTTCAAGCGCCAAATTCCAAATCACAAATAAATTTTCAACTGCTAAATCTCAAACTCCCCTTAGAAGCTGTTTAAGAATGATTCAGAAATCCTGCCTCCAACGCAATCCTTCAACAAGATCAGGATGACTGCCTCGACAAGCTCAGGATTACCGACGCGCACCGTCATTCTGAGCCTGTCGAAGAACATGTTGAGCCGTCGACCTGTCCCTATTTTTCAGGAAACATTGGGTTAGCAAGTCTTCTGTCCAATTTTAAACAGCTTCTTAGAGAAACCGAAAATGATTGGTCAAATCTTTTTTCTTCATTTTAAACTTGATTGTTTTCTCTTCTGGATTATTTGAGATTTGGTATTTGAATTATTTATAGAACCACACCCTCATCAACGACAATAACTGATCAATCTTCAACGGCTTGGTAATGTAATCCGAAGCACCTGCTTCAATGCATTTCTGGCGATCACCTTTCATGGCTTTTGCCGTAACAGCAATGATCGGAAGCGAGCTGTTCTTATGTTCACGCCTGATCTTCTGTGTGGTTTCGTAACCATCCATTTCGGGCATCATGATGTCCATCAGCACCATATCCACTTTGGGATTTTCATTGAGAATGCTGATGGCTTCCTTGCCGCTCTCCGCAGTGATCACGTTGATGTTGTAGCGCTCGAAGACTGTTGTTAGTGCGAATAAATTTCTTACATCATCATCTACTACCAGGACATTTTTCGAAGTAAGAATATCTTCCTTCCTGCGAATGTTCTCAATCACTTTTTTCTTTTCCGGGGCCAGGTCTTTGTGATTGATGTGCAACTGCAACACCGTTTCCTCAAAGAGATGCTCTAATGAATTCACCCCTTTCAAAATGATGGTGCTGGAAATCCGGTTCAGCTGGTTCAGTTCACTCTTCGAAAAATCTTTTGCGGAATAAACGATTACAGGTGTGAGTTTTTTCTTGACCTCACTCACCCTGCTCACCAGATCAAGCCCTGAAATATCAGGCAAGGTGTAATCGAGAATGATACAATCATAATCCTTCGAAGAAATTAGCTTCAATGCCTTCTTGCCCGTGTTTGCAATAGTGACGTTGATATGATCGTCCTGGAGAATTTTTACGATCTGCGATGAGTCGAGTTCATTGTCTTCCACCACCAGTACATTCTTCACTTGTTTCTCGTTGAACTGAATGATGTCAACAAAAAGATCATTCAGAGAATCTGTCTCGAGCGGCTTCAACAGGAAGCTTCTTGCGCCACGTTTCAATGCAAGAGTTTTATTTTCTTCACCTGAGATGAGATGAATAGGAATGTGACGATAGTTCAAATCATTTCTCAACAGGTCAAGCACCTTCCATCCCGATGTATCAGGGAGCTTTACATCGAGCGTGATGGCAATGGGCGAGAAGCGATTGATGAAATCAAACACCTCAATATAACTGACAGCGACGATTGCTTTCAATCCTTCCTGGTGCGCTTTCTCGATGAGAATTTTCCCGAAGCGAAGATCATCTTCAACAATAAGCACGACGTTATCCGTGGGGAGAATACTGCTTCGGTCATCACCGGCATCGTTGATCATTTCATTTATGATGCTCATGTTGGATTCTCCGAGGGAATCCTGACGGACAATTCCTTCGCTGGTGATGCGAATGGAGCTGAGAAGATTATCAATATCTCCGCCATCTGCCTGCAGTTGCTCATACTCCCTGAGATTTTCTGTTTGTTTCGAGAGCACGCCACTCGTACTTTCCACCGGCAGGAATAATGTAAACGTGCTTCCTCGCCCGGGTTCACTTTCCAATTCAATAGTTCCGCCGAGCAACTCTGCGAGACCGCGACTGATCGAGAGCCCTAATCCTGTTCCGCCATACTTTCGGCTTGTTGAGCCTTCTGCCTGCTGAAATGCCTCGAAGATGATATTCTGCTTTTCCTGCGGGATCCCGATTCCTGAATCGGTGATCGCAAATGCAACAACCTTCTTTGCATTATCAAGATTCAGGTTGTTGCCCTGCTTCCAGTTTTTATTTGCTTCGTAGATTCTCAGTTTCACGTCACCCTTCTCAGTGAACTTGAATGAATTCGAGAGAAGGTTTTTCAGAATCTGATTCAAGCGCTGCAAGTCTGTCTCCATGGATTGCGGAAGTGCGGTATCTGTTTCAATCGTGAAGCGCAGATGCCGTGCTTCTGAAATCGGTTTGAAGGTAGTTTCAACAAACGAAGCGATCTCGGAGAAGCGAACCGGAGAAATATTCGCCGTGATAAACCCTGATTCGATTTTTGAAAGATCGAGAATGTCGTTGATCAGCTGGATCAGGTCATCACCACAGGAGTGAATTGTTTTTGCGTAGCGTATTTGTTTGTCGTTGAGATTGCCTTCGGCATTTTCATACAACTGCTGCGCGAGAATGAGCAAGCTGTTGAGGGGAGTGCGCAACTCGTGCGACATGTTTGCAAGAAATTCTGATTTGTATTTGGAAGTAAGCGTAAGCTGTTCCGCCTTTTCTTCAAGTGACCTTCTTGCTTCTTCCACCTCCTTGTTCTTTGCTTCCACTTCATCTTTTTGTTTAACGAGCAGAAGCGCTTTGTCCTGCAACTCATCATTTGTTCTGCGCAATTCTTCCTGCTGAATCTTCAACTCTTCAGCGAGCGATTGTGATTGAGCGAGGAGTTCTTCTGTGCGCGAATTGGTTTCAATCGTGTTCAACACGATACCAATACTCTCCGTAAGCTGACTGAGGAAGTCAAGGTGGGTGATGCTGAATGCATCAAGTGATGCGAGCTCGATTACCGCCTTCACATTATTTTCAAAGAGCACGGGGAGAATAATAAGATTCGCGGGCTTCGACCTGCCCAACCCTGAACTGATGCGGATGTAGCCCTGCGGCACATTGGAGAGCAAAATTCTTTCCTTCTCAAATGCGCACTGACCAACTAAACCTTCACCGATGGCAAATTCTTTCGGAATATTTTTCTCGTTGTTGTAAGCATAGGCAGCGAAGAGTTTGAGTTTGACGTTTTGATTTTCTTCCTCCTGTTTCAAAATGTAGAAGGCACCATAATGCGCTGTTACCACTTGAGCCAACTCTGAGAGAATGCGCTGCGTTACCGTATTCAAATCCTTTTGTCCCTGCAACATCTGCGTGAACTTCGCGAGGTTTGATTTCAACCAATCCTGCTCCTGGTTTCTCAATGTTGTTTCTTTCAGGTTCGTGATCATCTGGTTGATGGTATCCTTCAGCGCTTCCACTTCTCCCTTTGCTTCCACCCGGATTGTTCTGGTCAAGTCACCTTTTGCTACGGCTGTAGATACCTCGGAGATGGAGCGTACCTGCGTGGTGAGATTTTGTGCAAGCTGGTTTACGTTCTCCGTAAGGTTCTTCCAGATACCTGATGCACCCGGTACGTTTGCCTGGCCTCCAAGTTTTCCTTCAACACCTACTTCACGTGCAACTGTTGTCACCTGGTCAGCGAACACGGCCAGAGTTTCAATCATCTCGTTGATGGTGTCAGTCAATTGAGCAACTTCACCTTTTGCATTGATGGAAAGTTTCTGGCGAAGATTTCCCGTAGCCACTGATGTCACCACTTTGGCAATACCGCGCACTTGTGATGTGAGGTTGGAACCCATCATGTTCACCGAGTCCGTCAAATCTTTCCATGTTCCGGCAACACCTTTTACTTCTGCTTGTCCTCCAAGCTTTCCTTCAGTACCTACTTCACGCGCAACACGCGTTACCTCGAAGGCGAAGGAATTTAATTGTTCCACCATGGTGTTGATGGTATTTTTCAAATCAAGAATTTCTCCCTTCACGTCAATGGCAACGGTCTTCGACAAGTCACCACTCGCAACAGCTTTTGTTACCTGCGCAATGTTTCGCACCTGGGCTGTGAGATTACCGGTCATCTGGTTTACAGAGTCGGTCAGGTCTTTCCATGTTCCTGCCACACCGGGCACGAATGCTTGTCCTCCAAGTTTTCCATCGGTACCTACTTCACGCGCAACACGCGTTACTTCAGATGCAAATGCGCGCAACTGATCCACCATCGTGTTGAGTGTTTCTTTTAACTGCAAAATTTCCCCGCGGACGTCTACGGTAATTTTCTTTGACATGTCTCCGTTCGCAACGGCAATCGCTACCTCTGCAATGTTTCGCACCTGCGCTGTGAGGTTACCGGCCATTTGGTTTACAGAGTCGGTCAGATCTTTCCAGGTTCCCGCCACTCCCGGCACATTCGCCTGACCGCCAAGTTTCCCTTCTGTACCCACCTCACGCGCAACACGTGTTACTTCAGACGCAAAACCCCTGAGCTGATCCACCATCGTGTTGATCGTGTTTTTCAACTCGAGAATTTCTCCCTTCACGTCCACGCCGATTTTTCTTGACAAGTCACCATTAGCAACAGCTGTGGTCACCTCGGCAATGTTTCGTACTTGTGACGTGAGGTTACTTGCCATCTTATTTACACTATCTGTCAAATCTTTCCATGTTCCGTCAACACCGGGCACATCTGCCTGCCCTCCGAGTTGTCCTTCAGAACCTACCTCACGCGCAACACGGGTTACTTCTGAACCAAATGAATTCAACTGGTCCACCATCGTGTTGATGGTATTTTTCAATTCGAGGATTTCTCCTTTCACGTCCACCGTGATCTTTCGCGACAGGTCACCTTTCGCCACGGCAGTTGTTACCTCTGCGATGTTTCGAACCTGTGCGGTGAGGTTACTTCCCATCTGGTTTACAGAATCCGTTAGATCTTTCCAAACACCCCCCACACCTTCCACCGTTGCTTGTCCTCCGAGCTTTCCTTCAGAACCTACCTCCCGCGCAACGCGTGTTACTTCTGATGCAAATCCACGAAGCTGATCCACCATCGTGTTGATCGTATTTTTCAACTCGAGAATTTCTCCCTTCACGTCCACACCAATTTTTCTGGAGAGGTCACCATTGGCAACAGCGGTTGTTACCTCGGCAATGTTTCGCACTTGCGCTGTGAGGTTGCCGGCCATTTGATTCACCGAGTCTGTTAAGTCTTTCCATGT
>DASRAJ010000100.1:0-76420 GCA_035638255.1 Chitinophagales bacterium | reverse complement strand
AACCTATTCATTATACTGTCTCCGGTTCTGCTTCAGAGGGTGAAATGCCACATCAATATAATACTCAGGCAGGGGAAAGCATTAATTTCCGCCAACTCAAAAAATATTTCTTTGCAATCACGAAGTTGAAATTCCTGTTCAGCAGAATTTTAATAACGCATGAAGAAAAATAAGCGAATCATCTTACATTGGAAGCATGAAAAATGCACTCCCCACGCTCCTGTTCATTCTCAGTTTCTTTGTTGCTTCTGCGCCTGTTTACATTGCTATTCAAAATTATTTGCTGAGTAGAATTGTGCTGAAGAAGAGAACAGAAATCTCCTGTAATGATAAAACAGCCGGAACGATGAATAAAAGTTGGGTGACACGATTGTGTTTTCGGAGTCCGGAAAAGTAACCATAACCATTTTCAATTTCCCAATGACGCACCTGGAACAAGTCAATCAATCTTTGGAACAGCTCAACACCTGCCCGTCTTCAGGCATCAGCGAATATTTTTCTACGGTCATGCGGATGTTCCCATATATAAACAAAGCGGAGAAAGCCGGGTGTGCTCTTTCATTTTATGAATGGGCTCAGGAAAATACAGGCAGCGAACCGCTGAAGTTCTTCTATGCTCAATTTTTACTGGGGCTGAGTCATCATCTTAGTGATGAGCACGAGTCAGCACTGAGATTGTTCACTGAAGCACGAAAAAATTTTACAGATCATAATGACAATGATGGAGTGGGACTTTGTGCCGTATTACTTGGAAGCGTCTATCGCACGCTCGGAAACTTTGACCTCGCACTGAAAGCGCTTTGGGAAGGTTATAGCATGCTCAAGCAAACAGAAAGATACTTTACCACCTTGAGCGCCTGCACCAACAGCATGGCCAACATTTATCTTGAGCTTCACAATTATGATGAGGCACTCTCCTTTTTTAACATCACGTATGAAACGAGCAGCAAGATTGACGATTACTATTTCAAGATATACGCTTTGCATGGATTGGGAAAGGTGAACATCAGAAAAAATAACTTAGCGGAAGCGAGGGTATTCCTCGAAGAGGCGTTGGTGCTTGCGAAGAAACATGACAATGCCCTGGCTATTGGCAACTCACTCACTGAGTTGGCCAACTTCTATTTCAGATCGGATGACTACGACGAAGCGGAGAAGCTTAACCGGCAAGCGTTGCTAACGCGCGAGCAGCACCAATACACAGGGGCGGCTGTGACCAACTACATTCATCTTGGAGAAATTTTTATCAGGCAATCAAAATGGGATGAGGCACTCGATGTGCTCAACAAGGGGCTGAAGATGGCGGAGCAAATAAAAGTGAAACCCAAGATGTTTCAAATCCATTTCCTGCTTTCAGAAATCTATCATAAGCAAAAGGACATGGAGAAAAGTTTGTTTCACTACAAGCAATTTCATGAATTGCGGGAGGAGGTAGAAAAAGAAGACTATGAAAGAAAACTTTCAGATGCAAAACTGATTTTTGAAGCTGAGCAAACAAAAAAAGAAAACATCATCATCAAAGCACAGAAAACAGAGATTGAAAACAAAAATCACCAGTTGCAGGACACAATTGATGAACTCACAATCACGCGTGTAAGCCGCAAAGCGAAAGTGCTCACGTTCATTCTTGGTATTGCGCTCATCGTGGCGCAGGATCCCGTCTTCGACATCGTGTTAAGCAACATTCCGCACAACTACTTCTATTCCATTTTCGCTAAGGTTGTCATCATTCTTAGCTTGAAACCGATTGACATTGCCATTCAAAATTACTTGCTGAAGAGAGTGGTGTTGAATAGAAGGAAGGCGAAGCAAGCAATAACTTGATGCGCCAAAATTTCCTCTGCTCTCCCGGACAACGCAACGAGGGCCTCCATTCACTTACCAAAACATAAAGATTGAAAAGTCGCATCTGTACTCCCTTCACTTCACCGTTCGTCAAGTAATGAATTAAATCAGAGGAGAAATACCAAAAGCAAACCAACTATATTCGTAAACAAAAATTCTTATGCCTGCAGAACAAGCCACCATTCTCATCCCTGACATCAGCGGCTACACAAACTTTGTGAGTAAGACGGAAATTGATCACAGCTCACATATACTGAATCGCCTGCTTGAAACAATTGTAGCCGCTGCGGGCGAAGATTATGTGATCTCCGAAGTGGAAGGTGATGCCGTGCTGATGTATAGGAAAGGAACCCCGCCTTCCAAGAAGGAGATCATTAATCAGTGTGTGAAAATCTTTACAGCCTTTCACAGGGAGTTGCAGGAAATGAATATAGTTTCCATTTGCCAATGTGGTTCCTGTCGCGGAATCGGCGATATGACTTTGAAATTTGTTGTACACTTCGGAGCCATCACAGAGATCAGCGTGTCACGCTTCGTGAAAGCATCGGGACTCGACATGGTGATTGCTCACCGTCTCCTGAAAAATAACATTGACAGTCATGAGTACATCCTTGTGACAAAAAATTATCTCAATAACATTCCGGACGCTGATGACACGCTTGAGCTTTCATGGATATCATCGAAAGAAGCATACGATTCGATCGGAGACGTAGAATTCAATTTCGCAAAACTCGATAGGGTGAAGAAGTCGCTGCCGGAACTTCAGAAACACAATGAAACTATTTCAGACCTTGGAATGCAAACCAGCCAGATAGAAATTGATGCGAATTACAAAGAGGTATTTCAGATCCTCGTGAATCCCGAGCAGCGACAATTAGCCGGAGGAGGAGGAATGAAAGACACAATACTTGGATCTCCAATTCCTCATATCGGGTCAAAGCATATTTGTGTTGCTGATGACTTCAGCCTCGAAGTTGAGAACATTGGTTTCACCCAAACAGAAAAAGAACTAACACTGATTGAACGACAACGAATACTCTCGATGAATTACTTCGCAATCTATTCCAGCACCATTACGGACCTCGGTAACAACCGCACGTTGCTCACTATGCACATCAAGCCTGAAGAGGGTCATGAGTTGCCCATCGAACTGCTGTCTGTCATCAAGCCAATGGAGGACGATGGACTTAATCATTTGAAAGCTTATGCTGAGAAAAAACTCCGTGTTGCGAATGCATGAAGTCAATCCCGCATCCGTACACGTCATTGCGAGGAGGAACGACGAAGCAATCCCCTCGAATCAGGCGGTCCGCTTAGTGATGTAGATTGCTTCGTCGGCGCTCTCACAATGCAGCCCTTCACTCCTCGCAATGACGCGGTGTGGCGAATCGAAAGCGATCAGAAGATTGTGATTGACTCGATGGATGGAGAGATTGTTTTTTGAAATCCGAAGAAGGAGAAGGCGGAGCCGTAAATTTTTTTAAAAAAATAAAAGTCAATGCAAGAATTTCTACAGTACTTAGGTGTAGTAAGCCTTTCAACTGGCTTAGCTTATACAGTCATTGTCTTCTTTTCAAAGCGAATCTTTGAAAATTATTTGCAGCGAGGAATTGAAAAATACAAGAGTGATTTAGAGCGAACCAACATCGGTTTTCAAATTCAATTTGCTTCCTTGCATAAGGAGAGAGCAGAAGTAATCAAAAGATTATATCAAGCTCTTTACGCTTACAAGATTGCAGTCCTTGATTTCTTTGAAGGTGATTTGAACAAAGATCAGCCGGTCAAGCACTTTGAATTAAAGATTCAGGCATGGACAAATGCTGTTTTGAATTTCAGCCCGCTGTTTCACGTTAATCGAATATTCTTTTCTGAAAAGCTATGTTCGCTAATTGACTCGATAAATAATGAAATGGACAAGATTAATAATGACACGAAGGATTACTTTGGAACATTTCAATTGGCAATCGAACAGATTGAGGCAATAAGGTCTTCAAACCCAAAGTATCTTGAGTTAAAAAATCGAAGCAACAAACTCCTTAATGAAAAAATATTTCCACTTGAACAAGAATTAGAAAATGAATTCAGGAAAATTCTTGGAGTCGAAATAAAATAAGCTGTCTCAGTCCACTTATTATTTTCGTTGAAAAATTAAAACGTGCGTTACTATTTGATTTTCATTTTTTCTGTGGGCTTCCTTTCCTCGTGTAACCTCAAACACTCTGGCTCGATTCGTTTTCAATATCATGAAACTGCTGATTCAATCTCGGCTTTTTATCATCCTACCTTATGTGATAGTTTTAAACAGGAGAAGCAAATTGATAGTTGTAGGGATGCGGTCTTGGCAAATCAATCTGAAAGTAAGAAAATTATTTTCGTCATTAGACAGACAAAGAATGATAGAGGAAAAATTACTTCCAATACTTACAGCAAAACTCTTCTGCCTGGTGAACAGTCAATAATAGGTGTGACATCTCTTTGGGAAACTGACTATGAAAACTGTATAACTTATCAGGTATTGTACAATTACGAAATCACAGGAGCAATGGAGTTTAAGAAGTAACAGAAGTGATGGATCAACTGAAGAAATCCATGCGATGGGGACTCCTCAACCGAGATTGCTCTATTAATGCTTCACACCGATCGAATCCGTCTGTGGTGCCTTGTTGATCAACTCCATAAACTGATCAAGTTTTGGAGTGATGATAATTTGTGTTCGCCTGTTGAGGTTTTTTCCTGATTCTGTATCATTGTTGGCAACCGGGTTATATTCTCCGCGTCCGCCGGCGGTAAGGCGTTTTGCATCTATCCCATACTTATTCTGTAATTCCTGAACTACAGAAGACCCGCGGAGCACGCTCAGATCCCAGTTATTGCGAATATTGGTTTGTGAAATAGGAACATTGTCAGTATTGCCTTCAATCAATACTTCATAATCGCTATAGTCCTGAATGATCTTCGCAATCTTCGACAGCGTCTTACTTGCGCTGTCAGATATTTCATAGCTGCCCGATTTGTAAAGCATGTTATCTGAAAGAGAGATGTACACCACTCCCTTTAGTACCTGCACGTTCACATCCTGCATTTCCTCCTTACTTAATGATCTTGTAAGATTATTAGTCAGCACCATATTCAGGGAATCGCTTTTATTCTTTGAGGCAATCAATGCCTGGATATATTTATTGGAAGCATTGATTTCGTCTACCAGCTTGGAGATATTTACATTGCCCTGATTGGTGGAATTAAGGCATTTGTCCAATGCCGATTGTAATGACGCCAGATTGTTGCGCTCTGCAGTTATTTGTTCCTGCAAACCGGTGATTCGGGCATTGGCGGAAGCGAGACTGCTTTGGCAATTTATGTTGTCAAGGGCAATAGCGTCATATCTCCCCTGCAATGTTTTGTTTTCCGACTGTAACGACTGATACTTTTTGGTGCTGACGCAGCTCACCATCAGTAAAGTCGCCGTGACGCCGATTATCAAACGGAGGTTTGCTTTCATGAGATTATCTTGTTTAGGTTTATTAATGGATTGCTAATTACAAAATCTTGATCAAACTCTCTATACAGGCTGTCATCCAAAGAAAAAAGAACTCGTGACGATTGCAGTTCACAAAATGTCGGATGAAATTGCAGGAGAAGCATTGAACAGTATAATGAAACAAGCCGAACTGAAATGAGAAACTATGGTAGTTGAGAAACCCAAAACCGATTATTCAGCTTACGTTCCTGATCTTCCTGGATGTATTGCTACAGGAAAAACAAAAGAGCAAGTGCAGAACAACATTGAATCTGCAATTGAATTTCATCTCGAAGGAATGAAGGAATCAAAGCAGGGCATTCCAAATCAAAATGCTGAGGCGATGAATATTCTTGTGCCTGTTCACTGAAAAATTTTTACTTCCCTATCGTGGAATATTTGGGCATCAGCGGACGCTGGCCTCAGATTGTGATTTCGCTTAGTTAGCTGACAAGATTATAAGTTTTTTCGATTTTTTCTATAGGGAGATTATACTCTGTCAAAATGGAACGAAGACGTTGGCTAATACTATTCCAATGCTTTTTCCACGACTCTTCAAAATATTTCTTGTAATCAGAAACCATCATTATTATCCTGAGTATGCCAAGGAAGCTTAGAAGTTTTTCGCTCGGAACATTTATTACCTTCTCTTCAAAATCACGAGGAATTAATTTCTGCAGTTCTTCTAATGTGGTAACTCCAAAATCCTTTAGCTCATTTACAATCATATTATCTTTACCATGAAAGGTGGGATCAATAAATTCTCCAAGTGAAGAAGCAAATTTTGTTGACAGATATTGTCTTAAGGTAGTCGAATTAATTGGAATGTCTAAACGTCCTTCTTTAGTTGCTTTATCAACGCTTCTTGAAATCTTATCAATATCCTTTGCTAAAGAATTAAATTCCTGATCTGCTAACTCAAGATTACCTGCTAACAATTTAAACTTCCTTTCAATCTCCGGAGGCAATTCTCCAGCAAACTTATAGTTTCTATCGTGCTCAATTTCCGCCCAAGCATGCTGCAAAATTGTTCTTACTTGAATTTCAAATTTCTTTCCTGAAAATTTTTTGTACTCGGGCAATTTTAATCTGTCTGCCTTCAGTTGGGCAACGAAATGAACTGATCGGTATCCAACCTTATCAATCCCTAGTTCATCTGACTTATCAATGCTATTCAGCGGATCAATTTCAAAAACCCGTTTGATTATTCGACAAACCCTTACAACATCATCGTCTACGTAAGCAATAATTCTTATTCCGGCAAGATCATGAATTTGATTTATTGGATCGTCATATTTTGAATCTTTAATTTTCTCTGAATAACTATTTACATCTTTTGCTCTACAAGTTGCTGTGTGAAAATTAATTTTCTCTTGATCTAAGATTTCATTTAAAATGGATAAAATTTTTTCGCAGAGTTTTCGGTAAAGAGGACGTTCTCTTCCATACCACTCAGTTGCATTACTTATTACTTGCTCTTTGCTCAATGATTCTGACTTCACTGAGGGGTGTGTTTTTGCCATGTGATCTCTATTTTCAATTTGGATTGGATAATTATATCCCCAATTTTTTAAAGCGCAAGCAAATTTCTATTCCGAAAATTACCAATTCAAATTTCGCCAACTCAAAAAATATTCTTCACTCACTTCATCCGAACCGAACTCAGTTCCACTTCTTTCACTTTTCCTTTCAGGTGAATAGAACCCACTGACTTGGTTTCATAGACAGAGACAGGCGGAAAACTTCTGAGCAGTTCATTTGAAATCAGCAATTCGCTCTTAAGTTCTTTGCACATGCTCTGAATGCGGGATGCGGTGTTCACCACATCTCCGGAGTAACTGATGTCGCGCTTGATGATTCCTATTTCACCAACCACCACTTTTCCGCAATGAATACCCGCTTTGAAAGCGGGTACCACACCATATTTTGTCTGATAGTTTTCCCGCTTTTTTTCAATTTCCTATTTCATGTCGAAAAAGCAATCAATGCACTGCAGGTCTCTCTCATCTCCGTAATATTTCCAGACGATGATAATTCCGTCTCCGAGATATTGGTAGATCTCGCCGCCATAGTCAAGGATGGAATAGGTGATGTTGCCAAAAAAATTTCTCAGGAATTGGTGATAACGCTCATCACTCAGCGTTTCTGCAATGGTCGTTGAATCGTTCAGGTCGGCGAACATGAAAATCCTGTTTTCAATCTTCGGCTTGTTGTAGGTGCCCTTCACCATTTTCCAAAGCACACCCGGACCAAACTTGTTCGACACTTGAAGCCCGAGCTGCTGCAATGTCACCAACAGAAGTACGATATACCAGCCAGGATCTATTTGTCTGAACATTTGCTTTCTGATGAGCGCCAGCGTTTCCCTGCTTGTGATGGACTTGTCGCTTAATTGCGCCGACATCGTCATATAGTACGGTATGCCGAACAAGAACATCATGGCGATCACAATGATAAGAAGCATCAGTATCGAATAGCCATAAGACTTTTCCCTGAAGCGGTCCTGCAGGAAATAAACCATGAGGGCGCTGATGAACATGCCGCCCACAAGTGAGCCGATCACATTCAGCAGCAGGTAATTCAGCAATGAAAAGTTGGGAGAAATTTTTTCAATGAGAGGAGTATGGAAAGTGGAATAGTCGTAAAGAGTGAAGAACACACCAGCCACCACATAGCTTAGGGTGATGGTGAGCCATTGACGAAACCGGATGACCTGAATTCCTTTCATGGAGGTGAATTCAGGTGCAAGCTAAGTGATTGTTTTTGCAGTTTTTCGCAGTTGTTAGTCTCCTGATCAACAACCGGGGTGCGTGCAATTTTCTCCGAAAATGCTGATGCGAAAGGTTCATTGCAGAACCTTGCTTTTATCAATGCTCCCTCACACTCCAAACTGCCTGAAATGATAATCAGTATGCCAGTAATAAAACAATCCCCACTCTTCAGGAGTCATCTTGCCGATGGCGGGATGTAAGTTGGAAAAGTGCTCTGCCTGGGTTAGTTCGGTGAAACTGGTGAACAGATTATTTTTCTCGGTTTGAAAATCCGCCACAGGCATTCCCGATTTCACTACATTCAATTCAGGAATTGCAGGAACCATTCTGAGCTTACTGACCAATGTTGGTAAAGGCATTTTTCCCCTGATCACCATCTTGAATGACCATGAGGTGAAAAAATTCGAGTGGTCTTTACCTTTATACCTTCCCAGCGCAAGATCGTTTTCCAGTTGCAGGTGCCTGAACATTTGTGCGGGATTCATGATTCCCCATTGAGGTTTAGCATCTGGCCCGATGCTGTTAAAACGTTGCTTTAGCTTTTCGTAAACAGCTTTGTCAAAAAAATTCTGCGTCATTTTGAATTTATTTTTTCTGAAGCAAAAATGAATTCACGAAGGCAGCACTACATGGTACATACTATGCCTTGCATGGTACAATCAGAACGCGCGATATTTAAGTGGAGTGGTGCCGTTCAGCTTTTTGAAAAACTTATTGAAGTGAGAAGGGTCACTGAAATCCAGTTGATAGGCAATTTCCGCAATCGATTTTTCTGTGTGCTTCACAAGCGCTTTTGCTTCAAGCAGCAACATCTCTTCAATGAGATCATGAGCCGTTTTCCCGGTCTCATGCTTGATTACTTTGTTCAAATGATTTGAAGTGATGTGCATAAGGTCAGCATAGTCACTCACCTTTCTTTTAGAAATGAAATGCTGGCTCACGAGCTTCCTGTATGCGTTTAACAATGTATGATTTGATTTTTCGGCGAGTGGCGTTTGAAGGTTTTGTTGTTCATAGCTCCGGTTTGCCTGAAGAAGGATAAGATGAATATAGGGCTGAATGATTTGTTTCAAATCGGGCGCTGAATTTTTTATCTCTTCATTGATCTTCAGAATAAGATTTTGAATTTCCTGCGCCTGCGTTTTTCCCAGCGCGAAGCATTGTGTTCCTGAGTAATTGAGAAATGGAAATTGGTTTCTGACTTTTTTCAGCGATACGGAATCATCAACAAAATTTTCAGTGAAGAGGGTGTAGTATGCAAAGAAATCTATGCTCTTATCCTGCATTGAAAAAATTTGTCCCGGAAAAGTGAAGGCAATGCTTCCGGGAGAGAAACGGAATGATTCCAGTCCGCAATGGATGTGAACGCTGCCCCGCACGCCAAAACCAATTCTGAAAAATTCCGACTTGATTGGACCAATTTTCGGTTTCAATCCGGCGGAGGAATAAAGCCCGAATCCATCACCGATCAGGCGATCGGTATTATCTAAACCGAAATCGCTGACACCAACTTTTTCCTTGTGAACCTTATGAAAAGAATGGTCGAGCTTGTAGTTGCTGATTTCATTTGGCTTATTGCTCATTTCACTTTTCAGTTGCGTAATTCACTTCGAAAAATACAAAACCAAATTTCGATTCATCCCAACCTGCTTTTAAGATACAAAGGGTAGTGTGAATTAATTTATTTTTGATCAACATTCAACCATGCCTGACACATCCTCTCCCACTGTAAAAATTTTCTCTTCCGTTTTTGAACCTGATTTACTCGCCGAGCTGGAAGCGAAATCCATGCTGATGGAAGTGCATGCCGGTGAAACCATGCTCAACCCGGGTCAAACCATTCGCGCTGTTCCTCTTGTTTTGAGCGGCACATTTAAAGTGAGCCGCGTGAACGATGAAGGTCAGGAGTTGCTGTTGTATTACGTGCGCGAAGGTGAGAGCTGTGCAATGACGTTCACCTGTTGCATGATGGCGCAAGCCAGTGTGATAAAAGGTGCCGCTGAAGATGACAGCGTGTTGCTCTGTGTTCCGGTGAATTTGATGGATGAATGGATGAATAAATATCCCACCTGGAAGAGATTCGTGATGACGACCATACTCACTCGTTTTACCGAAGTGATCAAAAGCATTGACGAAGTCGCGTTCAAAAAGCTGGATGACCGGCTCGCCAACTATCTGAAAGAAAAATCAAAAGCCACCGGCTCTTCACTCATCAACCTCAGTCACCAGCAAATAGCTGACGAACTCGGAACCAATCGCGTGGTTGTTTCGCGGCTGTTGAAGAAATTGGAGAATGATAACAAAGTTCTTCTCTATCGGAATCAGATTAAGTTGATGAAAGAGTTGTGAAGCTATGTCAGCTTCCTAATGATAAAATTCAGAGCTTCATTTTTATCCTGACTCTTAGCCACAAAAATTGCTGTCTCTCATAAAGACTCCGACGAGAGGGTTAGTAGTCGTTCGTTCTTATGATAAAAAAATGCCAGTGTCAGAATTGCCATCCTTTTGCTCCCGTTCTGCAACGGAAGATTTTTAATAATCAGATAAAACAAGATTGCCGCCTTACTAATGAATCCCTGGTACAAATCCATTGAAGGTTTGATAAGGAGAATTCAAACAACCCTCAACTTGCTCAAGATTGTCAGGCAACAACTCAGGTATCGCACTTCCCTCGCAAGATGGCTGTCTTGTGCGGCAGATTTGAATCAAAAAGAAGTTGAATAAATTAAGCCTAAGGCATCAAGTTATTCTAAGAAGTTTCATAAGCCAGGAGCTTATTGATTATTGCGTCAGAAGATTTACTGTTGTGTGGACACATTTTAATATGGCCGCTTCAATTGCGTTGGGTTTATTCATTTCTATTTTGACCACATTGATTTCATATATGTCCGGTGATACAATGCATTGTTTTTGACTCTTGTGACAATATTGCTAAGAAACTAATCCCACTTCCATTCATAGCATTATACTTTTGGTCTGCAAGAAGTAGCGTGATAAGAAATAGAGTTGAAGTCAACACCGTTGAGATTAACTGGATGATAAATGACGTAGTAAAGTCAAAGAATAAAGATCTTAATTGATTTTTTCAAAAAATAGTAATCCTCTCAGCTCTTCCATTATGTAACTTTTGTTACAGAGATATGTAACTTTTGTGACTGACATCGCCCTCTCGCTGAATGCATCTTTGCTTCATCAAAATTTGTTCACCTAAAAAAATAAAGCAACATGACAATCAGAATCAATGATGAAGCTCCTGACTTCACAGCACAAAGCACACAAGGCACCATCCGTTTTCATGAATGGCTCGGCAACAGTTGGGGAATTTTGTTTTCACATCCCAAAGATTTCACGCCGGTATGTACCACTGAATTAGGTTACATGGGAAAACTCAAATCAGAATTTGAGAAACGCAATTGCAAGGTCCTTGCAATGAGCATTGATCCCATCGAAAGTCACATTAAATGGGAGAAGGACATTGAAGAAACACAGGGTTACGCTGTCAACTATCCGATCATCAGCGATACTGACATGGCGGTGGCGAAACTTTACAACATGCTTCCGGCAGAAGAGCCCGGTACTTTTGAAGGCAGAACCGCTGTGATGAATCAGACCGTTCGCTCGGTGTTCATCATTGGCCCGGACAAGAAAGTAAAACTCATGATCAGCTACCCAATGACGACGGGTCGCAATTTCAATGAAGTGCTGCGTGTGCTGGAGTCAATGCAACTGACCGCTGCGTACAAAGTGGCGACGCCGGTAAACTGGCAGGATGGTGAGGATGTGATTATTGTTCCCGCTGTATCCGATGCTGAAGCAAAAGAAAAATTTCCTGAGGGCTGGAAAACCTTGAAGCCATATCTGCGCATCGTGAATCAGCCGGGCGTTGCAACCAAAACAGTACATTATAGGAAGGACGGCATCACAACATTCCCGATCACCGTTGAAAATGTTTTTAAGTACATGAGTGCCGGTGGTCACAGGCATGCTGCCTTCAAGAGCCACAAGCTTGCCGGTATTGACGGAAACGTGGTGACGATTGACGCTGAAATCTTCAACCCTGATGGCTCTACCTTCAAGACGACCATCACTCACAAACTCAATCAACCGAAAGGAGTTGAAACAACCATGAACGGCGGCGCATTCAGCGGAGCAAGGTTCACGCACTCATACACTCCTATTGGCAACAAAACGAAAGTTGATCTCGAAGGTGATTTCCCGGCATTCCCTAACATGAACGAAGTCGACGAGCTCAAAATGATTGATGGATTTTTCTCAGCAGTTTTTGCGGAAGACACTGAAACTTTAAGGACCCGGGCACAAGTTGCTGCGCAGTAAGAAAATAGCACCGCAAAGGGCGCAAAGGTTACGCAGGGAAAACGCAAAGATTCAGAGCTTCAATCTTATTCTTTGCGAACCTTTGCGATCCTTAGCGCTCTTTGCCGTTAAACTAATTTGAAGAATTCCTTTCTTCAACAAAATCTATTTTCACAGCAAATAAAAAAGAACACAAAATGAAGCTACGTATAGTTGTACTCGGTGCCGGTTTCGGCGGACTTGAACTCACCACCATTCTCTCTGAAAAAATCGGAGATCAACTTGACCTCACACTCATTGATAAGAGTGATCATTTCTATTTCGGCTTCTCCAAGCTCGATGTGATGTTTGGAAATAAAACTCCTGATGCTGTACGACTCTATTACAATCGGATCGTAAAACCCGGAGTGAAGTTTCGTCAGGAAACAATTACCTCGATTGATCCGGTTTCAAAACGAGTGACCACGGATCGCAATAGCTATGAAGCTGATGTGCTTGTGGTCGCGCTCGGCGCAGATTACAATCTGCCGGGAACCCCGGGACTCATTGAAGGCGGAAATGAATATTACACATTCGGGGGTGCCGCGCGCTTGCGTGAAGTGTTGCCGTCGTTTCAAGGAGGCAAAGTGATCGTTGGCGTGTGCGGCGCACCATTTAAATGTCCGCCTGCGCCAACAGAAGCTGCGCTGCTAATGCATGACTTTCTTCTCAAGCGCGGTTTACGTGATAAGAGTGAGATCAGTTTAGTCATGCCTTTTGGGGTGCCGATTCCTCCATCTCCCGATACATCAAAGGCATTGCTCCACGCTTTTGCTGAACGCGGTATTCGTTTTATTCCTGATCATGTGGTTAAGTCTATTGACCCGTCACGTCATGTGGCTGTTTTAGATGACGGAAATGAAATGCCTTTCGATTTGTTCGTCGGTATTCCCAAGCACGTTGCACCAAAGGTTGTATTGGAAAGTGCATTGGCTGAGAATGGATGGATACCGGTTGACAAGAATAATCTTAAAACAAAGTTTCCCGGCGTGTATGCCATCGGCGATGTGAATAGCTCCGGAACTCCAAAGGCAGGAGTGTTTGCTGAAGGATCAGCGAAGATTGCAGCAGCATACATTGTTGCTGAAATGGAACGCGGTGAACACCCCGCACCATACCAGGGAGATGGTCCGTGCTATATCGAGTTCGGTGGTGGACGCGTAGGGCGCGTAGATGCAAACTTCTTCTCAGGTCCCAAGCCCACCGGAATTTACAATGAAGCTTCTGAGGCACTGGTAAGCGAGAAAAAGGAATTTGGCTCAAGCAGGGAAGCGCGGTGGTTTGGGAAAAAATAATCATTTTATTATTTTAACTATGCCCTCTTGAAGCGATTCATCCAGCCATTCCTTATTGTCTGATCAAGATACCGGATTCCTCATAGTGACTTCCCCGGCTGTAGACGAAGCTTTGCCAAAACCGACTTTGAGTGTTCATCACCTGCTGTGTCAGTGTATAAAGAAATGGCTCCGATAATATACCCGCCATCAACCGTGGTTATGGGCTTATTCCATTGACGTATCCAATGAGTCGCAGTATCTGTGAGCAGAGATTGAAATGAAAGTTGTGCGGATGTACTGATGGAAAGTAACAGCACCGGAATTGCGAAAATTGTGGCGAAGTGGTTGCGATGCATCCTGGTTGGTTAGAATGTCATAAAGATAATCGCTCAGCTCTGTACGCCAACCCGATCACGTTTCTCCTGACAGTAATGACACGTAACAAAAATTCTCCGGCTGCCACTAATTGTACTTACCACGTTTGCACCAATACACACCCGGTATAAAAATAAATCATCAACGAGGCATCCGTTTTTTCTATTTCACTTTTTTCTGTGTTGTTGGTTTCGGCTTCAGTGATTTTACATACTCATAGCTGAGAGCGAAATATTTCTTCATCGCTTTTGCATCCGCCAGCAGTGTCGCGGGCACGGCAACATATTCTTTCTGAACGATGCCGTAAGCTTCCATCAACTTTGATTTGTGCTCTTTCAAAAAATCTTCACGCGCTTTTTCAGGAAGACGCAAAGCCATAGTGCCATCTTTCGCGAGATAAGAAAACATATTTCCGTTGAGGGAGGTGTAAGGAACATTATCCCCCTTTCTTTCTACTTCAGGAAAAAGCGCAACTATCCTTTCATAAAGCGCAATCTTGTTAGCGGGGGGTGGTGATGGTTTGGTTTTGGTTGCCATGATTTTGAAGGTTCGTTTTGTTTCCTGATGTAAGTTTTTCCCTCCGAAAATTACCAAAATCATTTTCGGAAAAAAAAGAAAACAGCATCGGGACAAAACCGCGATAAAGAGTGAGAACTGATGAGCTGCTGAAAATAACCTCTCTTACTTATGCATACATCAATTTTCCTTTCGGCTCAGGAATATTTCTTCCGAGGGAGCGAGCTGTTTCAATCCATTCACCGATCACCAATTCAACATTTGCCAATGCTTCCGTATTCGTTTTTCCGTCAGCCATGCAGCCAGACAATTCGGGAACTTCAGCGATGAAGCAATTGTCTTCTTTGCTCCAGTAGATGATGATTTCGTATTTGCTCATTCGATTGAAAGTTTGTACTTCAAAATTATATTTCGTACTTGCTTCACCTGATACGCCTTCGCCTTGTTGCCATCGGGTTGAATGTTAATGATCTCCTCAATTCCCTCCTTAAAAAAAATATGATGGCTTCCTTTTATCCTGAGTCCAAACGTCAGTGATTCAAGAATATCGCAAAGATCGTCAAAGTCAATGTTCCTGTCGGCTTGTCCCTGAATAATTTTATCAAAGATCTTTTTCTTGCTTGCCATCAGGAGTTCAAATCTATCACTTCAATTTTTTCTTCTCGGAAAATTATCAAAATCAATTTTCCTTCGGAAGATTGAACTATAATGACAAGTTTAGAAAGCCTTAAAGACATCAACTTACACTTCACGTTTCACTTTCCTGAATGGCAGCAATAGCTGGCTTTTGATGGTCTGTGCAGTGTCTTCTTTTAATCCTTTCAACCCAAACTTTAATCGGGAAGCAGGAACTTTGCTGTTATATGTTTTAAAAATCCTGTCCCAAAAGGTGAAAAGATTTCCATAGTGTGAATCAGTATAGGGTTGTTCATCACTATGGTGTACCCGATGCCACGATGAAGTTACAAAGACAAAGCTCAGAATACTTTCCGCCTTTTTGGGAAACCTGATGTTAGCATGCTGAATAAATAAAAGAGGAAGCATTAAAGTTGAAAAAATGATGAACGAGGGCACAGGAATTCCAAGCAGTGCATACGTAATGCTGCGCCATGTAATCTGCAACATTACCTCGAGCGGATGAACGCGAAGCGATGAAGTAGAATCAAGCTGATTATCGCTGTGATGAACACGATGCAGTCTCCACATCACCGGAATTCTGTGAGCTAAACGATGAAGGATGTAACTATCGAGATCAACAAGCAACACTCCTGCAACGGCTGCGGTAACTGCATTGATATGAAGGGCATTCAGCAACCCCAATTCGTGCTGCTGAATAAAAAGCATCCAGTACGTGAGCCACGTTGCTCCTATTCCATTGGCGATAAAACAAAGAAGCGACAGCACCAGGTTGCGCAATGTATGCTTCTTCCTGTTTCTGAATTCAGTTACATCAGGAATAAATGATTCGAGTGAAAAGAAAAAGGTGAGTGAAACAATAATGAGAATTGGTTGAAGATGATTCAATGTTTCGATCATGGCTTTGAATTTTATGTGTGTTTGAATTCTATCACACACCAAAATTCCATGATCACAAAAAGAATCGGTTTCACATTTGTTAAAAAATCAGAGGGCGTATTCAGGATAGTTGCTTTCTCAGCCTGCTCAGCGATTGTTGTGCAATGCACAGAAAAGAAGCTACATAGCTCAGCGGTACACGTGATAAAATGTGAGGGTATTGCTCAATGAATGCCTGATACTTTGCTGCAGCATCTCTATTAATCAGTAAATCTCTTTGGTTGAACAAGCTTCGTGAAGTTTTAATGTCGACATCGAGGAATATCTCATTGAAACGAGGGAAAGTTTTTGAGATTTTCTGATAGCTCTCATAAGAAAGAGTGACCAGCACGCATTCTGTAATTGCTGAGGCATTTATTTTCGAGGGTTGCTGCGAGAGAAATGATTCGGGATCGCCCACAAAATCATTCTCTCCCAAAAAGTAACAGGTTGTTTCCTCACCGTTTTCTTCAAACCGCAGATAGCGCATAACACCTTCAGAGATAAAACCCATAGAGCGACAAACTTTTCCTTCCCAGACAAAATACTCTCCCCGTTTCAGTTGCTGCAATTCAGCATAAGGGTAAAGCATTGCCCACTCGCTTTCAGCCATTTTATAGTTCTTCGTAAGATATTCTTTGAAACGAATCATGACGGCTATTCCCGGAGATGTGTCGAATGAGCTTTAAAATTAGGGCGATTTTCTTCTCCGTGAATTATCAGAAGTGTTTTCGAACCCATCATTTTTTCGATCTATTTCATTTCCTCCTCCGCAGCTTTTTCAAAACTCATATCCACCCGCAGCGTGATCGCTTGCGCATGAAGCTTTGTGCTTTGAAAGTAGGCAGAGTAGCGAAGATCAATTTCATTAAAAGAAAATTTTCTGCCCAAATAGGCAACAGGCGAGTAACGAAATCCCAAACCAAATTTGTACGCATCAAACTTTGATAAGTCATAATCGGAAGTGTAGTATTTCTCCAGGGGATTATGTTGTTTGAATGGTGCGAAATACCGTGCTTCTGATTGATGATAGATTCTGAAAAAGGGAGACAATGTAAACTTCGGATTAAGTTTTATTGCCGACTCTAACTGAAGTGCATTCGCAACAACACCCCAACTGTCAGTGTAAAAATTGTAATCGGCTTTTAAGATCGTGCGTGAGCCCGCGAAATAGTTCAGCTTCACTCCCACCGGAATTTTGAATCTTTCATCAGGAAGGTTTTCTACACGCAACGAATCATTGTTAAAGTACACCCGATGAAAAGGTGTAGCGAGCAAGCCATGCTGGTAACTGATCCCGAAAGAAATTCCTGCATTCATCCGCTTATTGATCGCCTGCGTAAATCCAAGCTTGACATTATTCGTGTATCGCTTGTATTCATCGAACCATTCTTTGTAGCGCAACTCCTGAGGGTAGATCAGAAATGCCGGTTTGTAATAATCAGGATTCAATCTTCCCCAGCGTAAATCATCAATAAAATATTCTGTCACGATGGAGTAAGTGCGTAACAGGGACGGCTCTGTGTACAAGGCATTTATGATGATGGGGACAGAGAAATAGTCTGACTCAATTGAAAATCCTGTTTTCACTCCAAGGTCAAGATGACTTTTTGGAAGTGACCGCTGATAATCAACATGAGCATAACTTCGTGAATCAGTATAGGATGCTGATGATTTTACAAAATCAATGTTATCAGTTGAGGCAGACGTGACCACATCTACTCCCCCATCTATCTTTATCGAATGATTTCTTTTGGAAAATTCCAGCGAAAGATTGGGAGCATATACACTGAGCTTTTCAGTTCCAATGCCACCTGTAACAGCTGAATTATTTCCATCCTGTGAATAATAAGAGAAGAGCAGTTGAATGTCTGTCTTTGAAATGTTTTTCTTCTGAAAAACGCTGTCCGGCTTCTGCGCTTTCACCGAAAGCACAGAAGACAACATTCCAATAAACAGATATTTTATTTTCATCGTTATTCAAAAGTCATCCGATGATTACATTTCGAAAGGAAACACAAAGTCCGTTCACTGCACATACTTGATTAACAAATCATCGGATGACTAAATGGTCAATAAGAAAATCACTTGCAGCCGCAGCCGTCAGTAGCTTTCCCTCCTCCCGCTGTTGAGCTCCCTTCCCGTATGGATTCATAGTAGGTTTCAAATTGCGCTTCAGGTCCTGTATCGGGCTGCATTTCCGGATCGTTGAGGTATGCGCGCTGATATGGTTTCACACTCGCACAACTGCAAAAGACCACCGCGATGAAACAAGCCACGATAAATTTTCCGTACCACTCAGGCATAAATGACCTCAAGATTTTTTGAATGATAAAATTCATTTTTCTCGTCAATGATAAGACAATGTGTTCGCGGCAATTGATTGATGAAGTGTAAGCCCACTTCCACTCCCATAACATACACTGCGGTGCAAAGCGCATCGCACAACTCGGCACTCCGGCTTACCACGGTAACACTTTTAATTCCCGTCAGCGGATAACCGGTAACCGGATTTATATTGTGAGAATACCGAATGCCATCATGAATAAAAAATTGCTCATAGTCACCGGAAGTTGCTACAGCACTTTCTTCAATGGAAATCCACAACACGATTTCGTTTTTGTTGTCAGGATGGGCAATACCCACTTTCCAATTGCTGTCATCGGCTCTCTTGCCCCAAAAGGTCAGATCACCACTTGCATTGACTACTCCTGATCTTATTTCCATTTCCTTCCACAACCTGATCACACAATCAGCGGCATATCCTTTTCCTACGGCCGCAAAACTTATTTGCATTCCTTCTTTGCCAAAGGACACACTATTGTTTTCAAGCAATTGCAAATGCCGGTGTCCAATAGTTTTCAAGGCATCAGAAATATTTTCCGGGGAAGGAAGAGCAGCATCATCGTTCTTAAAATGATACAACTTCTTAAGCGGACCCATCGTAATGTCAAAAGCACCTTGTGTCAATCTCGAAATTTCTTTGCACCGCAGAATCAATTGATACACTTCAGGATCAACTTTGACAGGTTGCCTCGCTGCATTCGCATTGATGAGCGAAGTCTGAGACGAAAATTTGTATTCTGAAAGCAGCTCTTCGATACGCTGAATTTCTTCTATCCCTTTTTGCAATGCCTCTTCTGCGAGAACCTCGTCATCCTCTGCCACCATGAGTTCAAATTCACAGCCCATGAGCTTTTTTCTCACCTTAAACTCTTTCACCATTGAGACACCATTCATGTTAGAAGAATTCTATGGGAGGTACCGATTGATGATTCTAATGAAATCACCGGAGTCTTCATTGCTGTAATTCAGATATGCTAACACCTTCTGATCAGGGCGCAATAAAACAATAAGAGGAAATGAACCGGCAGGATTGTATTTCTCAGCAAGTATCTCGTTTTGCTTTACAGTTTGAGGCGGCAGCTTTTTGCTTTGAGGAAAATCGGCCTGCAATAAAACAAGGTTGTCATCTGCAAATTGATCAAATGTAGAATCGCTCAATATCTTTTTCTCGAATCGCATACACTGCCTGCACCAGTCAGAGCCGGAAAAAATGAGTAATACCATTTTATTTTTTTGCTGGGCAAATGCAAAGGCAGAATCAACATTGACGCTTTGCTGAGCTTTTACAAAATGAAAACTTATGATAAAGACGAACACAACTGCAATTGTTTTTTTCATATTACTTCATTTCGAAAAAGAAATTTTTTTTCAAAGAGAATCAATCTATGGAAAGCATTATGAGTCTTCAAATCATTTCACTTAATGAAAACTTAAAAAGCAATAGCCGCAAAAATATAAGGAAGACTTTAAAGAACACCTTCTTCTTGCAACATTCCAAGATGCATGTCATTTGGGCGGGAATTCAAATCATACTTAGCCCTCCTCAGTGAATTATTTTTTCTGGTAGCGCCGTAATAGTTTCTTTACTTGATTATCTCCTCCGGATCCATCATCACCAATCAGGTATCCAAATGGCTTCAGCTCTTCTACATTATCAAAAACAATCTTCAACATGCCGAGCAGCGGAATAAACAGAATCATTCCTGCTACTCCCCAGACTGCACTGCCGATAATGATGATTCCAATAGAGGCCAGGGCGTTGATCTTAACCTGTGAACCGGTGATGCGGGGCGTGAGAAAGTTGTTATCAATAAATTGCGTAAAAATAATAACGAGAAATACACCGATCGCGTAAGCAAAACTATCTTTTGTTATTAAAGCCATCAATATGGGCAATGCGCTTCCAATCCACACGCCTATGTAGGGAATCACGTTGAGTACTGATGCGAGGATTCCAAAGAAAATTGCATTTCGAATTCCAAGCAAAAGAAAGCCGGTGGAATTCAGCACTGAAAGAACTGCCATAACTGTTACGACACCGGTTAAATATTGCTGCGAGACTTTGGCAATTTGGTTGATCACCTCATCAGCTTTGTCCTGTCCCTTGGCGGGAAGCAACTGCATGAAAAATTCTTTGATGCGGTTACGATAAAAAAGAAAAAGAAAAAAGTGAACCATCATCAGGGCAATTGCAGCGAGAGTACTTCCGGTTGAAACAAGAATACTTGCTACCCACACATTGGTGGAGTTCATGATCCTATCAAACACCTGATCTACATAATTCATCTGGCTTTGAATTCCGACGCCGGTTTTCTCAGCAATAAAGTGCTGGAGCTGATCGAGTTTTAGAGCGAGTTGATTTTTTATCTCGGGCAAGTCCTGAGCAAATGCTAAAACCTGGGAAGTAAACAATGAACCGATACCCACAACGACAATAAGAATAACTAACAATGAAATGATGATGGCTGCCACCCTTGGGATGTGCCATCGTTCCAGTTTCCTGTTGATTGGCAACATAAGCATGGCCAGAAATGCACCAAAAACGCATGGAACAATGTAAAAACTAAGTGTCTTTAAAATAAGATAGAGAAAAACAACAAATGCCAGGACAACGGTGTAAAGAATAATGCGCGGTAGCTTCATAAAAAATTTATTGGAGAAAGGCAAAATAAGATTTTACTTGTTCATCCGGTGCTCAATTTTTTTTAGCAACTTCTATTGGCTTATCAGAACTATAATGAGTAACTATTGTAAATGTATTTCCCCTCTTGTTTAAGTGAAAGATCACGACAGAATTCTTCTGTTCTGATTTTAGTCGTTTATTTGATTGCTTGTGCCAAATTTTCCGATTTGCTATCTTAAAAAGTGCATGGCGGGATATTTGAGCTACTAACGAACCATCTGTTTGCTTTGAAAATGTCGTAACACATTTTGCCCGCCTTTCAAATATTTACAGGCCTTCGTTTCCCAAAGACTCATAGACATTTATCGTAACTTTAACTCATAATAGCAGTATAATGAATCAAGACAAATTCACAATCCGAATGCAGGGCATGGAAGAAGACATTGAATTCATGCCGCTCATTACACTGGAAGAGGACGGACAGTTGAAGGATGAAAAATATAATGATGTTATTCCTATCCTGCCTTTAAGAAATACCGTGTTGTTCCCCGGCGTAGTTATTCCAATTACTGTTGGAAGAGATAAATCCATAAAGGCAGTTCGCGAAGCTTATGCAGGCGATAAAATCATCGGAGTGTTAGCGCAACTCGATGCCGGCATGGAGGAGCCGCAACCTGCTGACCTGCACAGGATAGGCACTATGGCAAAGATCCTCAAGATGCTGAAGATGCCCGATGGAAGCACCACCGCCATCATCCAGGGCAAAGCACGATTCAGCGTGAAAGAGTATGTTGCTACTGATCCTTTCTTCAAGGCCAACATCGAAATACTCAAAGACATCGAGGAAAAAGAAGATAAACAGTTTGAAGCATTCATCATGAGCATTCGCGAGATGGCTGGAAATGTGATTCGTCTTTCACCCAACATTCCAACAGAGGCGAACATCATGTTGCGCAACATTGACTCTCCTTCGTTCCTCATAAATTTTGTTGCGAACAATCTCACGGTTGATATCAAAGAGAAACAAAAAATTCTCGAGCTGAGCAACCTGAAAGAGCGTGCACAGCAGGTAGTGAATCACCTCGAATCGGAAATTCAAATGCTTGAGCTGAAGAACCAGATTCAAAGCAAGGTGCGCACCGATATTGAGAAGCAGCAGAAAGATTATTTCCTGCAGCAACAATTGAAGACAATCCAGGAAGAACTTGGTCAATCAAATTCAGCAGAGAAAGAAGCCAAGACCCTTAAAGAACGAGCCGCAAAGAAAAAATGGAGCAAGCAGGTTGGGGATCATTTTGAAAAAGAATTGCAGAAGCTTGAGCGCACCAACATGATGTCGCCCGAATATGGAGTTACACTCAACTACCTTGAGGTGCTTCTCGATTTACCATTTGGAATTTATACAAAAGATAAGTTTGATCTGAAGCGTGCGAAAAAGATTCTTGACGAAGATCACTACGGCCTGGATAAAGTGAAGGACCGCATTCTCGAATACCTCGCTGTGCTGAAGTTGAAAGGTGATATGAAGTCGCCGATACTTTGTTTTGTGGGCGCACCAGGGGTGGGAAAAACTTCTCTCGGTAAATCAGTAGCGAAAGCACTAAACAGAAAATACGTGCGCATGTCCCTCGGTGGCCTGCATGATGAAGCGGAAATTCGCGGGCATCGTAAAACTTACATCGGCGCCATGCCGGGAAGAATTGTCCAGTCACTCAAAAAGGCGCAATCGTCAAATCCGGTTTTTGTGCTCGATGAAATTGACAAAGTAGGTACTGATTTCCGCGGTGATCCTTCGTCTGCCTTGCTTGAA
Source organism: Chitinophagales bacterium (assembly GCA_035638255.1). Taxonomy (GTDB): domain Bacteria; phylum Bacteroidota; class Bacteroidia; order Chitinophagales; family UBA10324; genus DASRAJ01. Next base: position 53,433 of record DASRAJ010000100.1, on the reverse strand, counting down.
GTACTCGATCCCGAACAGAACATCGCCTTCTTCGACAACTATCTCGAACTTGAATACGATCTATCGAAGACGCTCTTTATTGCCACGGCAAATAATCTTTCCACGATTCAGCCGGCATTGCGTGACAGAATGGAAATCATAGAGATGAGCGGTTATAGCGTGGAGGAGAAAATAGAAATTGCGAAACGTCATCTCATTCCGAAGCAAATCAAAGATCACGGCCTGAAACCAAAACATGTACAGTTAAGTGACACGGTTCTTCAACTCATCATCAGCGATTACACCCGTGAAAGTGGTGTGCGGGAACTCGATCGCAAACTTGCGAGCATTATGCGCTCGATAGCGAAGGATGTTGCAATGAATGAAAAGCGAAATGCAGAATTGACTATCACCGACGTGCAGCGGAGGCTGGGAGTAAAACGTTATGATTCTGAAATGTACCAGGAGGAAAATCCTGCGGGGGTTTCAATCGGATTAGCATGGACATCAGTAGGGGGAGAAATTCTTTATGTTGAAGCGATGCTCACCAAAGGCAAGGGCAACCTGAAACTTACCGGAAATCTTGGTGATGTGATGAAGGAATCTGCAAGCACCGCACTCACCTTTATCAAATCACATGCTGATAAAATCGGAGTGCGACCGGAAGATATTGAGAAGCACGACGTACATATTCACGTGCCCGAAGGCGCGATTCCAAAAGATGGCCCTTCAGCGGGAGTAACAATGCTCACGACGCTTGCTTCTATATTCAGCGGGCGAAAAGTGAAAAAGTTTCTGGCAATGACGGGTGAAATCACACTTCGTGGAAAGGTACTTCCTGTCGGCGGTATTAAAGAAAAAATTCTTGCGGCAAAACGCGCCGGCATGAAGGAAATCCTTCTCTGCAAAACCAATGAGAAAGATGTTGCTGAAATCAATCCTGAATTTATTAAGGGAATCACCTTCCACTATGTGAATACGATGGAAGAAGTGCTCAACATTGCTTTAGAGCCGGATACTAAGGTGAGGAAGGTGAAGAGTGTGGCAGCGTAAAATCACGATGTACGATTTACGTATCACAATTTAAGATTCACGAGTTCTCCCGATTTAATCGGGATTCACGATCCCTCGACTTTCATCCTCATGCAACTCTTAACTCGCCACTCCCAAATCAAACTCAAGTCTCTAACTTCGTGCAATGGCAAAAAAGAAGATAACGCCAAAATCAAAACCTACTATTCTAATTACGAATGATGATGGCATCACTTCGCCCGGCATTCGTGCTTTGGTAGAAGAGATGACGAAGCTCGGCAATGTAATCGTAGTCGCTCCTGATAGTCCGCAGTCCGGAATGGGACACGCCATCACTCTTGATAGTCCGCTTCGACTTGAGAGAGTTGAAATTTTTGAAGGTGTAGAATCTTATGAATGCAGCGGCACACCGGTGGATTGTGTGAAAGTAGCAGTTGATAAAATCATCAAAGGCAAACCCGATCTGTGTGTATCGGGAATTAATCATGGATCCAATTCTTCTATCAACGTAATTTATTCGGGCACTATGTCTGCAGCCATGGAAGCAGCGATTGAAGGAATTTGTGCCATCGGTTTTTCTTATCTCAATTATTTACATGATGCCGATATGTCTCTGCCGAGAAAAGTTGCATTCGAGGTTTCGAAACAAGTTTTAAAAAACGGGTTGCCTAAAAATGTTTTGCTCAACGTGAACATACCCGATGTTTCTGTTTCGGGTTATAATGGAGTTCGCGTGTGCAGGCAGGCGGTCGCCAAGTGGGAGGAAGAATTTGCAGAGCGTGTTGATCCGCGTGGAAGAAAATATTATTGGCTCACGGGTAAGTTCGTGAATTACGATCTCGGTGATGATACCGATGAATGGGCATTGACGAATGGATATGCATCCGTTGTTCCCGTACAGTTTGATCTCACCGCACACCATGCCATTCCTTATCTCATCAACAACTGGAAGCTGAATGCAGAAAATAGGTAAGCCGCGACGGGGAAGAAATAACATTTATTTCGGCGCTTTCCTCGGATTGATTTTTCCCGCTGCGGGATTTCTGTTATTTTGGATTTTCAGGTTTTCAGATCACCTCTCGCTGCAGGAATACTGGAATAGTCTTTTCTCATCAGGAACAATGTCTGGTGCACTCTCACTGTCCATCATTCTTAATCTCGGTGTTTTCTTTTACCATCTTTCAAACAACAATTATTCAACGGTGAAAGGAGTCATAGGCGCAACTATTTTTTACGGAGTGCTGATCATCATCTTCAAATTGCTCTGATGAAATTCTACGTCATAGCAGGAGAAGCGTCTGGTGATTTGCACGCATCGAATCTTGTGAAAGCATTGAAGCAATTGGAGCCTGCTGTGCAATTCAGAGGGTTCGGCGGCGACCTGATGAAAAATGCCGGAGTTGAATTAGTGACGCACTATCGTGAAACGGCATTCATGGGCTTTTGGGAGGTGATTAAAAATCTGAAAACGATTCTCAGCTACATTGATCTTTGTAAAAAAGATGTTCTCAATTGGAGACCCGATGCAATCATACTCATTGATTATCCCGGTTTCAATTTGCGCATCGCAGAATTCGCTCATAAAAACAGTTTTAAAGTTTTCTATTACATCTCGCCACAAGTTTGGGCATGGAAATCATCGCGGGTAAAAAAGATCAAGCGCGACGTTGCCAAGATGTTTGTGATACTTCCATTTGAAAAAGATTTTTATAAGAAATGGAATTATGATGTGGAGTTTGTCGGGCACCCGTTGCTGGATGAGTTGAAAGACATTAAGACGGCAGACTTAAGACTTAAGACACAAAAACCCGTTATCGCTTTATTGCCGGGAAGTCGCAAGCAGGAAATTGCTAGGATGCTTCCGATCATGCTGGAGGTAGTCAATGATTTTCCTGATCATCAGTTTGTAGTTGGAGCAGTGAATTCAGTGGAAGAAAATTTTTACCGCTCCATTATTGGAAACAAAAACTGCGAAATCGTTTTTGACAAGACCTACTCCCTGCTTTCATTAGCAAAAGCTGCCTTAGTAACTTCAGGGACCGCCACCATGGAAACAGCCTTGTTCAATGTTCCGCAGGTGGTATGTTACAAAGGAAGTGGTCTCTCCTACTTTATCGCCAGAAGAATAGTAGATGTGAAATACATCGCCATGGTGAATTTGATTGTTGATCGTCCGTTGGTGAAAGAGCTGATTCAGCAAGAGCTCAATTATTCCAACCTGAAATCAGAATTGAACAAGATTTTGTTTGATGAACCGGGAAGAAAAGAAATTCAAGATGGATACAAAGAGCTGAAGGAAAAGTTAGGAGGTGCCGGCGCGTCAGAGAAAACGGCAAAAAAAATTTTAGAACTCCTGATCAACAAATAATTTTGTACCCTTATTGCCCGATAGTATAACGGTAGTACTGCAGATTCTGAATCTGTAAGTCCAGGTTCGAAACCTGGTCGGGCATCTTGATAAAAACAGAGATTAGAAAATTGAAGGGGACTTAGCTCAGTTGGCTAGAGCGTCCCGCAGAATTGCGGGAAGGTCGTAGGCCTAAATGCATAGTCCAAAAAATGAAATGAAAAAAGCTTTTCAATAACTACGGGGGATTAGCTCAGTTGGCTAGAGCGCTTGCATGGCATGCAAGAGGTCGTCGGTTCGATTCCGATATCCTCCACTTGATTTGATTACTCTGAATGAAATACTATGTCTACATTATTCAATCGAAAAAGAATGGCAAATTCTATATTGGTTGTACTGATGATATTGAACGACGAGTTGATCAGCATAATTCGGGAAGAAATAAGTCAACTAAATCGGGAGTGCCTTGGGAATTAAAATATCAAGAAGAATTTTACGATCGTAAAACTGCAATGAATAGAGAGAAGGAGATAAAGGATAAGAAAAGTAAGAGGTATATTGAATGGTTAATTAGCACTCGGCAGTAGAGCGTCCCGCAGGATTGCGGGAAGGTCGTGGGTTCGATTCCCATAGTCTCCACAAAGGGATTGTCATTACAATGACGAAGGAGGAATCTGTTTTACAATAGCGTCATTCAATAGATTCCTCCTTCGCCGGATTGACAGTTTTAGACTTATTTCATATAATACTTCATTGCCGTAGGAAGATAGGCCTTGATATCATTGATGCGATTCTGATCACTTGGATGTGTGCTCAGGAATGCCGGAACCTGTTGTCCACTGCTCTGTTGTTTCATTCGCTCCCATAAATCAACCGCTGTATGAGGATCATAACCTGCAGCAGCCATCAATACTAAACCAAGTTTATCTGCTTCACTTTCCTGTTGTCGTGAGAATGGTAGCAAGGCTCCGTACGTAGCTCCAACGCCATAAGCCGCATTGAAAATATCCTGTGTTTGCTGTGGCTTGCTTGATAAAGCAACGCTCAATGCAATGCCACCCATTTGCGCAATTAATTGCTGACTCATTCGCTCATTGCCGTGCTGTGCAATCGCATGACCTACTTCATGACCGACTACTACGGCAAGACCGGCTTCATCCTTTGTAATTGGGAGCAGACCGGAGTATACAGCAATCTTTCCACCGGGCATGCACCATGCATTTACTTCTTTACTGTCAAGAAGATGATATTCCCACTTATATCCTGCAATGCGATCAGATTGCTTGAGTTGCACCATCACCTTTACAGCCGCGGCTGAGATCTTTTGACCAACACGCTGCACCATCAGCGCATCAGGCGTGCCATTGATCACTTTATTCGTCTTCAACACATCCTGGTACTGCTGAAGCGCCATCGAATTCACTTCACTGTTCGGAAGTAACTGTACCTGCTTTCGATTGGTAATGGGAACCTTACTGCACGAACCTAAAATCATGAGTGCAGCAAGTAGTGTGATAATCTTTGATCTTTTCATGATGGATTTTCTTTTTTAGAAAAATACATTTTGGTTTCTGCACCCTTCAGTAACCTCTGAATATTTTTCCTGTGAGTGTAAAAAATAATTATGGGAATTAGCACACCAAAAATTATCAGCGTCCTCTCGTGCATGTTTTTCGGGTACAAAAGAAAAAGTGAAACAGTGAATGCCACTGAAGCGACCATTGAACTTAATGAAACGTAATGCGTGATGATGAAAACGATGAAAAAAGACATGATGCATATCAATGCTGTGAGTGGGAACAACCACAAAATCACGCCAAAAAAAGTAGCGACTCCCTTACCGCCCGTGAAGTTTAAATAGATTGGGAAAATATGACCTAACCCAGCAGCTAGGCCCAATCCAATTTGGAAGTAGAGAAATTGAGATGCGGAAAAATTTTCTCTGTGAAAAAAATAAGCGAGCAACACTGCAAGAATTCCCTTAAGAATATCCATTGCCAACACAATGATCCCTGCCGGCGCACCAAGAACTCTGAATGTATTGGTAGCTCCTGCATTACCGCTTCCATACAGGCGTACATCTTTTCCATAGAAAATCTTTCCAACCCAAACTGATGAAGGAATTGCGCCGATAAGATATGCACCAATGCACGCAAGAATGATTTGAACAGGCATCCGTCAAAGATAAAAAGTAGGCAGTAGGTTCAGGGGGAATAAACGCTAAGGCAATTAGCAAAGCCGGCACTTGGTAAATGACAAAAGAGATGGAATTTGAATAGGATAGTTTGCAAAAGAATTGTTTGATCATTCACCTCTCACGTCTCACGTCTCACCATTAGAAACTTAATCCCTGATGAAAAAAGTTAGCGATAGCAACTACCATTACCCGAACTTTGCAAACAATCCTAATTTTGTAGTGAAGAAAATTTCAGAACCCAATTTGCTCCTGTGAAAAGAAACCTTACACTTCTCTTTATCATTTCTTTATTACTCTTTCTTCACAATTCATCACGTGCGCAAGAGTGGAAAGATGTTGCAGCGATAATTTACGACAACTGTTCTACCTGCCATCGTCCGGGTGAAATTGGTCCGTTTTCGCTTCTCTCCTATCATGATGCTTCCGATCCGAATCACGTGTTGAACATTCAATCGTATGTGAATTCAGGTTTGATGCCACCGTGGAAAGCTGATCCGGCCTATACGCATTTTCTGGATGAAAGAGTCCTCACGCAAGGTGAAAAAGATTTGATCTCAAACTGGGTAGATGCCGGCGCGCCTGCGGGAGATACAACACTGGCGCCATCCCCACCCACATTCCCGACCGGATCACAGTTGGGTACGCCTGATCTTGTGTTGCACGTTACGCAGCCCTATACAAAGCCTGCCGATGACCTCGATCATTATATGTGCTTTGTGCTTCCCACCAATGTATTGCAAACTGAAAATGTTTCTGCCTTCGAGTTTCGACCCGGCAACGCTTCAATTGTGCATCATGCTTTTGTTTATATATGCCCTGATAGCTCAGCGTACAACGAAGACTTGCTGACACCGGAGTATGGATACCAATCATTTGGCGGTGTGGGTGATGGAGTGAATGCTAATTTATTTACGCTCTATGGGCCGGGAATGTTTCCGCGATTTTATCCTGCAGGCGGGATTACACATCTTCCTGCAAATTCATTCGTGGTTTTACAGATTCACTATGCACCGAGTGCTTACGAGGCGACTGATTCTTCCTCAATCAATATTTTTTACTCTTCGCTGCCGAGTCCGCGGCAGGTGCACGATAAGATTATCGGGGAAGGATACATCACGAATGGTCCATTCAACATATTGGCTTACGAGGTTGATACTTTCTACTCTGAGTTTCCTGTGAACAGTGAAATGTCATTATTCTCAATAGCGCCGCATCAGCATTTGCTTGGAAGGGCCTACAAGATATTTGGAGTTACTCCCACCCAGGATACCATTCCGCTTATTTCAATTCCTCAATGGGATTTTCATTGGCAATTGTTGTACAGTTATCCGTTTATGGTGCATCTTCCCGCCGGCACGCATATTCATGCCATGGCGGTTTATGATAACACTACAAACAATCCCAACAACCCGAATGACCCGCCTGTAAATGTTCATTACGGAGAAAGCTCCACCGATGAAATGTTCAAGTACTTCATCAATTGGCTCGAGTACCAGTCCGGCGATGAATCCCTCATCATTGACAGCACGTGGAACATTCCAACCCCTTCACCACCGCTTGATGGAATCGTTTCTACCCCGCAACTTTATTCGTGCTCGCCCAATCCTGCGTCGGATCATGTGGTTATCTCTTACTTCCTTCCGGCTTCAGAAACGGTGCAATTGTTTGTCTATGATCTTGCAGGAAAATTAGTGACACAACCTTTTGCTCCATCCGGTATTGGCCTTCAGCGGATCAATTTAGACATTAGCAAGCTTACACAGGGATTGTATTTCTGTACACTGAAAACTTCGGGCGGAATTCTAACGAAGCAATTCATTGTACAGCATTGAGTATTGATTTTTGAAATTAAAAATTGTTCAGTACGGGTAATATCGGTCATGAAGACTGTTCGCATCGCAGGAAAATTTTTGTTCGTAAGGGATCTTTTGGAGAAGAAGCAGTGTATATGAACGAGAGCTAATGCGAAAGTTGAGTGACGGGGATGAACTACTTTTGTCAACAGAATTTTAGGAAAGATTACATCGTAATTGACATCTAATTTTTAGTAAATAAACATATACTTCTTCCATGAGAAAAGCCTTATTCCTCACCTCACTTTTTGCAGCGATCACTTTTTTTTCTTCATCGGCGCAAAATGTAGAGTGGAAAGATGTCGCCCATATCTTCTATGATAACTGTGCAACGTGCCATCGCCCGGGAGAAATTGGTGACGGATATATTATGGCTAACAGCTACAAAGCGCTCACCGACTACGGGCTCAGTCCATATTTCCCCCAGATACGTCCGTATGTTGATGCACGGTTGATGCCGCCCTGGAAAGCAGATCCTTACTATCGTCATTATCTCGATGAAAGAATTCTATCACCGGCTGACACTACATTGATTGGAAGGTTTGTTGATCAGGTGCTAAACGGAACAAATAATCCCGGTGATACCACTCTCGCTCCGCTCCCTCCCGTGTTTGCCTCCGGTTCACAATTGGGAACGCCGGATACAGTTTTAAAAATGGCCCAACCTTTCACTGTTCCGGGAGATTTCACTGACCACTACCAGTGTTTTGTCCTGCACACCAATCTAACCGCCGATAGCAACGTAAGAGCGATTGAATTCAGAGCAGGAAATCCAAAGGTGGTACATCATGTTTTCATTTATACCTGCCTGGATAACTCGGCTGATTCTCTTGATGCAAGCACGCCTGAATACGGCTATCCATCTTTCGGCGGTGCCGGTGAAAGTGTGAATGCAGATTTCCTGACCTTATATGGTCCCGGATTAACACCACGCTTTTATCCGGAAGGCTCAGGCATTAAATTCAAAGCAGGCACGAAGCTCATCATTCAAATCCATTACGCTCCTACTTATGAAGAACAAACTGATCAGTCTTCCATTAATATTTTCTATGAGCCCAATAATGAAATAAGAGTCGTGAAGGGAAAGCGCGTGGGAGAAAACTACATTCTGGAGCCGGTTTTTTTTATACCTAAAACTAAGGTGGTTACTTTCCATTCTAAGTATACGCTTGACACCACCTATTCGATGTTCTCGATTGCCCCGCACATGCACTTGCTTGGAAAAGAATTTAAAATATGGGCGACAACTCCCTCCGGTGACTCAATACCATTGTGCCACATTCCCTCATGGTATTTCCAATGGCAGTTGCTCTATAGTTTTCCCTGTTACGTGATCTTGCCGCAGGGCACTGTTATTCATTCAGAAGCAACTTATGATAACACAGACCAGAATCCCAATAACCCGAACAATCCGCTTCAAAATGTCGGCTATGGTGAATCATCCTTTGATGAGATGGACAAGTACTTCATGAATCTAATTACCTACCAGACCGGTGATGAGTATGTAATTTTTGATACGGCACTATGTGCTCTCACGGGTGTCGCTCCCGTTGATGGTCTTGTTTCAACACCTCAGCTGTACAATCCGCTTCCAAATCCAGCCAGTGACCAAACCATGTTAGAGTACTATCTCCCTAATCATTCTAACAGCAGGATGCTTATCTACGATGTGCTGGGAAGGTTAGCATCGCCAGTTATGGAAGAACCCGGAGCAGCTCCCGGCTTTCACCGTAATATAATTAACGTAAGAGACTTTATTCCAGGACTCTACCTTGTGGTACTTGAAGCAAATGGGAGGCGGATAACAAAGCCATTAATGGTTGAGCATTAAAATAATTTTTTAGAAAAAAACCGATTGAAAAATTTCACTCGGGATTTTAGACATTGCATAAGTGTCATTTGATTCTGTGAATCACCCTATTCTTCTTCCATGAAAAAAGTATCCATACTCACCTATTTCTTCACAGTGATTCTATTTCTTTCTTCATCAGCGCAAAATGTAGAATGGAAAGATGTCGCAAAAATATTTTACGATAATTGCGCAACATGTCACCGTCCCGGAGAAATTGGTGATGGATATATTTACGCTAACAGCTACAAAGCGCTCACTAACTTTGACCTAAGTCCATACTTCCCACAGATACGGGCTTATGTTGACTGGGGGTTGATGCCTCCCTGGAAAGCCGATCCGGGCTATCATCATTATCTTGATGAAAGAATTCTAACACCGGCTGACACTACATTGATTGGAAAGTTTGTTGATCAAGTGTTAAACGGAATAAATAATCCGGGAGATACCACTCTCGCCCCCTTGCCTCCTGTGTTTCCCACAGGCTCGCAGTTGGGAACCCCGGATACAGTTTTGACAATGACCCAACCTTTCACTATTCCGGGAGATGACTCTGACCACTATCAATGTTTTGTACTTCATACCAATCTAACTGCAGACACTAATGTTAAAGCGATAGAATTCAGAGCAGGAAATCCCAGGGTAGTACATCATGTTTTCATTTATACCTGCACCGATAACTCTGCTGATTCTCTTGATGCAATAACACCTAATGAATACGGATATCCATCTTTCGCCGGTGCCGGTGCCGGTGTTAATGCAGATTTCCTGACTCTTTATGGTCCCGGATTAACACCGCGCTTTTATCCGGACGGCTCAGGCATTCGGCTAAAAGCAGGTACGAGACTCATCATTCAAATTCATTATGCTCCCACTGCAACAGAACAAACCGACCAGTCATCTCTGAATATTTTCTACGAACCGAATAATCAGATAAGAGCAGTAAAGGGAAAGCGAGTGGGAGAAAACTATATCCTGGAGCCTGTGTTTTTTATACCCAAAAATCATACTGTCACCTTTCATTCGGAATACACACTCGACACAACCTATTCAATGTTCTCTATTGCTCCACACATGCACTTGCTTGGAAAAGAATTTAAAATATGGGCAGTAACACCGTCGGCTGATTCAATACCGCTGTGCCATATTCCTGACTGGGAATTCCACTGGCAGTTACTCTACAATTTTCCCTGTTATGTGATTTTACCGCAAGGCACAGTTATTCATTCCGAAGCGACGTATGTTAATGATACCACCAACTTGGATAACCCGAACCACCCTCCGCAAAATGTGGCCTATGGTGAATCATCTTTTGATGAGATGGACAAGTACTTCATGAATCTCCTCACTTACTCACCAGGTGATGAGTATGTGATTTTTGATACTGCACTGTGTGCGCTTAATGATGAACCGACACTCATAGGCGGCATGGTTTCAACACCGCAATTTTATAATCTGATTCCAAACCCTGCGAGTGATCAAACCATGTTAGAGTACTATCTTCCTAATCATGTTAACTGCAAGATGTTTGTTTACGATGGGTTAGGAAGATTAGCATTGCCTGTTATGGAAGAACCTCGTGCAGCTCCCGGCTTTCATCGCAACATAATTAACGTAAGCGACTTTATTCCGGGACTCTATCTTGTGGTGCTGGAGGCTGATGGCAGGCGAATAACAAAGCCATTAATAGTGCAGCGCTAAGAAGAAATTTCTTAATAAAATTTGGGTGAAAGTAAAAAGTCACTGTTGATTCCATTTCTCTTTCACCTGCAATTAATCTTCAGCTTTTTTACAAGCAGAAAGTTTTTCTCTCAACCCTTCTTATCCATAGGGAGGCCTTTCGACAACTCATCCTCCCAATCATCTTTCTCGGGATGCTTGCGCATGTATTCATCAACCGACCATGGGCCCGAACCTTCGATGAGAAAAAATATGAGGAGAAAAAGAATAATGATCGAGAGCCACAGCTCCGTGGAGTTAGAGGAAAAGAAACCTGACCTCGAATTCACAAGCAACACCGCACCGATGAGAATAGGAAGCTGTGCCATAACGGCGATACGCGTGATCAATCCTACAACGATAAGTGCACCGCCGATCAGGTGAGCAAACACTACATAATGCTCCAGCACAAATGATACTTGCCCGAAGCGACTGCTTGCAATGATTTGCTTCAGGCCATCAGTGTCAGTGACGAAGTAATATCCTTTTGCGAGAATGACGAGGCCAAGAATGATGCGAAGAATGTCGAGCCACTTGGGGTGATGCTTGTCGCCCCATGCTTCAATTTTCTGAATCGTGTTCATAGTGCTGAAGTTTTTGAGTGAGGGAATACCCGAATGTAAAACTTTCTATGACGAAAAGAAAACTGAAGAATTTTTTTTTAAACCAGAGTGACACAAATTAGTGTCTCAGAGAGAGAGAGAGGCAAGCCAATAGAAGATACAAGATCAAGGATGCAACATCAATGAAGCTTTATCTTCCGGCTTGCGAAGGTTCTGCGGGTGAGCATGAAATCGGTTCCCCCGAAGTAATAATATTTTCTAATAACGGTTTCATGACGAAATGATTTACTACTGTAAGTCGAATTACATGCCAAAGGTTTCCTTAATTTGTCATGTATGCGTAAACACATGTGTAAAGTTGTACCCATGGATGGTCGCGTTGCAAATAAATTTGTTCACATGCTTAAACAAGGTTGTTGAGCGGTACATAATAAACGATGAATCGGAAACGGAAGTTTCGGATATGGGAAATTAATCTACAAGAGAAAATTCACCATGAGGGAATCAATACTACTCTTTTGGAGTCGACCTGCAGGAAGATTTCTCAACGCTTTCCTGAATCGTGAGGGGAAGTTACAGCAGCTGTTTCTTTTGCATTGCTTTCAAAATGCTGATCCTTTGCAACAATTTTTTTCTTTTCATCGCTATTGGATGGCTGCGGCAAGTTTTCCTCATCACCATCCCTTACATAATAAACGTGCTCTGAAGCGTGCGCAGGGCTCATGCTCGTCGTCACTTCAGGAGTCATCAATTCCGCTTTATGTAAACCAAGAAGTCCATTAGTAGGAATGGAAGGTGCAATAACCAAACTAACGATTGACATGAGTTTGATGAGAATGTTCATTGAAGGGCCACTTGTATCTTTGAACGGGTCGCCAACAGTGTCTCCGGTTACGGATGCTTTGTGCGGCTCCGATTTTTTATAATACACCTGACCATCAATCGTGATTCCTTTCTCAAAAGATTTCTTTGCATTATCCCACGCGCCTCCCGCATTGGATTGAAACATACCCATGAGCACACCGGATACTGTTGCACCGGCCAGCATGCCGCCGAGTACTTCAGGGCCAAATAAAAATCCGATGATCACAGGGCTGCAAAGCGCAATGGCACCGGGCGCCATCATTTTGCGAATGGAAGCCTGAGTGGAGATGGCAACGCACTTATCGTATTCGGGTTTTGCTTTTCCTTCCATGATACCCGGAATTTCCCTGAACTGTCTTCGAACCTCCTGCACCATGCTCATCGCTGCCTGACCTACTGCAGAAATTGCAAGAGATGAAAAGATAAATGGAATCATTCCACCCACAAACAATCCTGCCAGCACATCAGCTTTGTAAATGTCAATGCGCGTAATTCCTGCCACGCCTACGAAAGCTGCGAACAATGCAAGAGATGTTAATGCTGCTGATGCAATTGCAAAACCTTTTCCCGTTGCAGCGGTTGTGTTACCAACTGCATCCAGAATGTCAGTCTTCTCACGAACTTCTTTTGGCAGGTTACTCATCTCTGCAATCCCCCCCGCGTTATCGGCTATGGGACCGAATGCATCAATTGCAAGTTGCATCGCAGTGGTCGCCATCATTCCCGCCGCAGCTATTGCTACCCCATACAATCCTGCTAATTGATATGAACCAAAAATTCCTGTTGCCAAAACCAGAATCGGAAACACGGTGGATTCCATCCCGATTGCCAATCCACCAATGATGTTCGTTGCATGACCGGTTAAAGATTTTTGTACAATAGAATTCACCGGCCGTTTTCCCATTGCGGTGTAGTACTCCGTGATCAGGCTCATTAATCCACCCACGACTAATCCAAGAATGATGGCACCGAACACCCCCATCTTCGAAAATGTTTCTCCTCTAAGAGTCATTGAGTCGGGTAGAATATAGTTTACAATGAAGAATGAAAAGAATGCTGTGAGGATGATCGAACCCCAGTTACCCATGTTCAGTGCGCGCTGTACTGTTCCTGAAGTCAGCGTTGCATTATTACTCACCCGAACGAAGAAGGTGCCGATGATGGAAAAAATAATTCCTGTTCCTGCAATGATCATTGGAAGCAGGATCGGTGACAAGCCACCAAAGTGATCCATGCCATTGGTATTCACTTCCCTCCCGAGCACCATGGTACCAAGCATTGTTGCCACATAAGATCCGAATAAATCAGCACCCATGCCTGCAACGTCTCCAACATTGTCTCCAACATTATCAGCAATGGTGGCCGGGTTGCGCGGATCATCTTCGGGAATTCCGGCTTCAACTTTTCCAACCAGGTCAGCGCCTACGTCAGCCGCCTTGGTGTAAATGCCTCCGCCAACGCGTGCGAAGAGTGCAATGCTCTCTGCTCCGAGAGAAAATCCGGTGAGCACTTCCAGTGCAGTCTGTAATTGCGCATGATATTCTGCTGAAGAGACATCAGCATGAACAAAGATGGTATAGAAAAGAATGAAGAGTGAACCCAATCCGATCACTGCCAGACCAGTTACTCCTAACCCCATCACGGAGCCGCCGCTGAAAGAAACATTGAGCGCTCGTGCTAAACTCGTTTGTGCAGCATGCGCAGTGCGCACGTTTGCTTTGGTGGCAATGCGCATACCGATGTATCCGGCAGTTGCAGAGAACACAGCACCGCAGATAAATGCGAGGGCAATTTTCCAGTCAGAAGTAGGATTGCTGTAACCGAGAACAGCCAGTAGAATTGCGGCGATCACTACAAAATACCCCATCACTTTCCATTCAGCACGCAAGAAAGCCATTGCTCCTTCTGCTATGTACTTTGAAATTTCCTTCATCCGATCATTGCCGGCATCCTGTTTAACCACCCACGACGCACGGAGCGCCATGAACAACAATCCGACTAATCCAAAGCAAGGAACAGCGTAAAACAAATTACTCATGTGTGATTTTATTTTTTGAAGGTTATCCGCTAATGTTCTGACTGCAATAGAGCTTCACAAAAGGGCTCAGCAAAGCGGGGCGCAAAAATAACCTTCGAAGAAGGAAGTAGCTAATTTTTCTCTGATAAATTTAAGGTGCTCTCTCTGCTTACCTCTCTTTTCCACCAGGTCTTTCTGATTTCGGAATGAAGAAATCCGGAGCGAAAAAGCATTTACAAACCTCTTTAGGATTTCGGGATATCATAGCGTATGCGGTAACGGAGAAAGGCAGTCATTTATAGATTAATAATTTTCATCGGCTGCCTTGTATACCATTGTAATGGATTACCTCAGTGAATGCAAAATAACAAAGTACCTTGGACAAGAATTTTTTTTGATGAACAGAAAATTCTTTCTATTCTTTTGTGTCGTTTCTCTTTCAAGTTCCGCTCAAAATCCTGAGAAGTATCCCGTTTTTAGAAACTCTTTAGCGATTGAATTAGCCAGTGTGCCTTTTTTTGTCAATGACTTGATTCATAGTGATGCCTCACCAATATACTTGTGGCCCCCTCTTATGAGTTTTTCTTTCGAGGGAAGAGTAAAGAAGAAATTTTATTGGGAAGGAGGCGCCATACTGGGAAGCGATGATGAAGAATTTGTTTTCGCCTTTTTCACGGGTGCTGTTTTTAAATTTAAGATATCAAGAAATTTCTTCTTCACCCCGTCAATTGATCTCTACATTCAGCCAATAAATTCGGGGTATGTTGTCGGCTATATTGGAGTGGGGCCTACGATTGGATTCGAGTACTTTCTTTCTCCGAAAATTTCCCTGAATTCAGATTGGGTGAACTTAAATTTGGGTGGAGAAATTAGTCCCGTTGAACTTTCTTCTCCCGGCGGTGCCCGATATACGGAAACTGAAAGCTTCTCTACTTATAAATTCTTCAGTCTTGGAATCCATTATAACTATGATTGGAAGAAAAAGTCCATTATAACTATGATTGGAAGAAAAAGAAAGTAACTGAGGAGACTAATTAAACGTGGGCTCGTCATATTAAATCGTCTTCATTGAACAGAATTTCAATAAAGGTTATTTCATACCCTTCACCATCCGTTCCTTCCCTCTTAAATCCCTTCTAACCTTCACTTCCGAAAATTTTTTCTTGAGAAGAGTGCAACTGCTTGTTCTTCACCGGAGCCATGCGACAACTGGAGCAAGAAATCAATAACCTGTTGCCGAACGATTCACCAACAACACCACAACATTATTTTCTTCTATGGAAGCATTGCAAGAAAACTCTGGTATTGTTGGTCGTAAGTGGCGGAACCTGTACACCCTTGATCTGCTTTTTCCTGGTTAATACTTTCAAGCCGGTCTCCCGGATCAGGATGATCACTCAGAAAGACAGGAACATTACCCGATTCACCATCTGCAATTAACTTTTCAAAAAAGCCGGCTGCGCCTGCTGCATTGTATTCAGTAGGACATAAATAGATGACAGAATATTGATCAGCTTCCGATTCGTTCGACCGGCTGAATTCGAGAAACACCAATGATTCAGCTATAGAAGCAATATCATTTGTATTTGTTCCCAGAAGAATCGAAAGAAGAAAATCTATTCCGTACTGCTTGGTGAGTGCATCAGTAGTGTGTCTTCGATCAGCATGTGCCATTTCATGACCCATCACTCCGGCCAATTGATCTTCAGATTCAAGATATTTAAGTAACCCGGTGTAGATGTATATGTAACCACCGGGAGTACAGAAAGCATTGACGGTGGCATCATCCTTAATGATGTGCATTTCCCATGCAAACTCATCCTTATAGAAGACATTTCCACCATTGAGAATCTTATTCCGAATTGTATTTACATACGCGTAGGCGTCTGCATATTGTACCGGATCAAGAATCGGATACGTCGAAGGGTTCGAGGCAATTTCCGCGCTCACTTGCTGCCCAAGCTGGATGTCATCATCTACTGAAAAAATATTGATGCTGCTATCATCCGGATTTTTGTTACACGAAAATCCGGCTATGATGAGCAGGAGACCAACAATATATTTTGCTTTCATGGTTCTGTTTTTTAAGGGTGATTGGCAATATCCATTCCCGAAAAAAGCAGTTAACAAAATTTTTAGAATAAGGCCTGAATTCAGTTTTTTTTCGCCTTTATCATTCTTTTCTTTCCGCTTAAATCAATGCGTAGTTCAGGATTCTTAAATCCATGTGTAGAAAGGAGACTGGCAGCTTCTTCCGCTTTATCGGGATTCAGTTCAAAATAAAGAGTGCCGTCTTTGTTGAGATGATGCTGAGCAAATTGCAGGATTGCTTTATAGAAAACAAGGGCATCGTTATCAGGAACAAACATTGCCAAAGAGGGCTCATAGCTTAGAACATTTTGGTGAAGTGAGGGTTTGTCCCCCTCAGGAATGTAGGGTGGGTTACTTACTAAAACGTCAAAGTCGTGAGTCGTGAGTCGTGAGTCGTGAGTCGTGAGTCGTGAGTCGTGAGTACGAATGTCGTGATGTAAAAAGTTTATTTCAACAGAGTTCGTGGATGCATTTTCTTTGGCAAGATTTAGAGCATCGTCAGAAATATCAGTCGCATAAACATCTGCCTTCGACAAATATTTTTTCAGTGCAATAGCAATGCAACCGCTTCCTGTTCCGATGTCGAGAATTTTTAACCCGCTTTTATTTTTCTCTTCTGAAATAATCCATTCCACGAGCTCTTCCGTTTCCGGCCGCGGAATCAAAACTGATTTGTTCACTTTTAGTTTCATCCCGTGAAAGAAAGTATAGCCAAGAACATATTGAACGGGCACCCCCTTCATCAACCGCATCAGCTTCCAGGCAAGATCATTGGCTTTTACCTCGCTGATGATTTCTTCTCCGTGTAACAAAATTTCTGTTCTCTTTATTTCTAACCGATCTTCCATCACCCATTGTGAAATTGCTAACGCTTCACTTTTTACATAGATAGATGAAAGTGATTGTACGTAGTGATCGAAAACATCTTTAATGGTCATGGCTCAAAAGTATACAGCGATAAGTCATTCAGCAGGAAACTTCTTCCAATTAAGCAATAGCTTCCTAATCTGTAAGAGGATTCCTCTGAATGACCGCTTGAGTTGAATTGTGTGATTTCATTTTTCATATTGAGTCATGCAATTTGCCCTGCCGGTCAAATGATTGGAGTGATTTTTCGCTGCTAACTTTGTTGCGTGATGGAAGAACGCGAGCCATTCATGAAGCGATGCATTGAACTTGCGCAGCAAGGTGCAGGAAATGTTGCGCCCAACCCGATGGTGGGTTGTGTGATTGTTTATGAAGGAAAAATTATTGGTGAGGGCTTTCACGAAAAATTCGGCGAGCCGCATGCTGAAGTGAATGCGATCAAGAGTGTTTCAAATGGAGCGTTGCTTCCATATTCAACCCTCTATGTAAATCTTGAACCGTGTTCTCACTTTGGTAAAACGCCGCCCTGTGCTGATTTGATCGTTGAGAAGAAAATTCCCGAAGTAATTATTGGTTGCCTCGATCCGAATCCGCTGGTGGCAGGTGAAGGAGTTAAGAAGTTGCAGGGTGCGGGTTGCAGGTTGCAGGTTGGCGTGCTCGGGAATGAGAGTAAGGGATTGAACAAACGGTTCATCACATTTCACGAAAAGAAAAGGCCTTACATCATTCTTAAGTGGGCGCAAACCCGTGATGGATTTATTGCCCCAGGAGATAAATCGCGAGTCAACATCAGCAATGAATTTTCAAGAACGCTTGCTCATCGCTGGCGCAGTGAAGAAGCCGCAATCATGATCGGAAGAAACACAGCGATGTATGATAATCCTAAACTTAGCGCAAGCCTTTGGAATAATCACAGGCCATGGAGAATTGTACTTGACAGAAAATTACGATTGCCCACGGGGCTAAATCTATTTGATCACACATCACCTACAATTGTTTTCACCGAAAAGGAAAAACCTCCTGTGATGAATCTTGATTTCATCAGGGTTGGTTTTGAAAATGATTTGTTAAAAAATATCCTGGTTGTCCTGTACAAAAAGCAAATTCAATCAATACTTGTTGAGGGCGGAGCACAACTTCTTCAATCGTTTCTTAATGAAGGACTGTGGGATGAGATGAGAATCTTTATTGCTCCTTCTTTTCTCACTGTCGGAGTACCCGCTCCGAAAATGTCGGGAAATAAAATTTCGGAAGAAGATATTTGCGGCGATCAACTGATCATCTTCGAAAATAAATTATGATCGCGCTTCCCCTGAGTATTATTTGCTCCACCTACCTGGTGCTGTGTTTCAAATACTTTGAAAGGTTCGGAATTAAAAATCTGCCGGCAATTGCATTTAATTATATCACGTGTGTGATCACAGGTTTGCTGGTGTCGCGTAATATGCCTGATGTTGCTGTAGTGATTCACAAATTATGGTTTCCGTATGCAGCATTTCTTGGATGCTGCTTCTTCTGCATTTTCAACCTCATGGGTTATGTTGCCAGCAATATTGGTGTTACAGTGACCTCGGTAGCGAGTAAACTCTCGATGGTGATTCCGGTAACGGTGGCTGTGTTTCTATATCACGATTCTTTCACACTCTTCAAATTGATTGCAGTCCTGCTCGCACTTGTGGCAGTGTATCTCACTTCCATCACAGAAGAATCTCATGAAAAACATTTGGAACTGCGCGGGTTGATTCTTGCCTTCCTTATCTTCCTCGGTAGTGGAATGAATGATTCGCTTGTGAACTATGCCACGGTAAAACTTATGTCAGCAAGTGAGTTCAATATGTTCAACATTGTCATCTTTTTTTTCGCTTCACTGTGCGGAATCTTCACACTCTTCGTTCAGGGAATTTTTCGGAGGCAAACTATTCCTCTTAAAGCTGTTGTTGGCGGTGTGGCACTTGGTGTTCCGAATTATTTTTCATTGCTGTTTCTTATTCAGGCGCTCCGGATTCCGGGATGGAATAGCTCCGTGATTTTTCCGGTTAACAACATGGGCGTCGTGGTGCTTACTGCTGTATGCGCCTTTCTGCTGTTCAGAGAAAAGCTTTCGAAAAAGAATTTGATTGGAATTGCGCTGGCTGTGTTGGCAATTACACTAATGATTTTTGCTTGAGAGGAAATCGGAGCAAAGATTTTTTTCGATCAAACATTATTAGTCAAAGCATGAAACAAATCAACTTGTCCGCAGGACTCTGCCAGCGGAATTGAGGAGAGAATAAATTACTGTATTCTTTGATTTCCTACTCAAGACAAAACCGTTTCTTTCTAAAAGCAGTATTGATTTGGAATTATTTGGATCAACATCAGCATTTATTGTGTTGACTCTCATGGTTTCAAAACCATATTTAATAACTTCTCTAATCGCTTCCTGCATTACTCCTCTCCCATGAAAGTCAGGATGCAGAACATAACCTATATCGGTGGTTAAACGATCTTCTGAAATATTCCACAAACAAATTGTTCCGATTAATTTATCGTCATTCTTCAAAGTGATCCCCCAGAACACCCACTCGTTTTTGGGGATACCGTTATTTATTTTTTCAATAAACTTCCTTGCGTCATCAACTGTAACGGCTTTCGGAATCTCTGTGTATTCCAGGATTCTTTCGTCAGAACGAAGAAAGAAAATTTCATTCTCGTCCTCAATTTTCATCTGGCGCAAAATCAACCGTTGTGTTGTGAGGTTGGGGAATGGAGTGAAATTCATTATGAGTATCTTTTCTATAGGCCTATTGAAAAAAACTAAGTTGCCGGATTTAAGGAATTCAAAATGCTCACAGGGGCTTCGAATTTTGGAGGTGTGTTTCCATTTTAATTCTCACCTCTTCTTCACTCAAACTCATAATCTCAATTTTCTTAAAAGGATTCGTATGTCCCGCTATAACACTGATTTTTGATTTGGGAATTTTCAAAACTTCAGAGAGAAACCGAATCAGCTCCTCATTCGCTTGGCCTTCAACCGGTGGCGCCTTCACTTTCATCACCCACTTCCCCTCAGCATCCTTAGTTAGCTGATTGAATTTGCTACCGGCTTTCACTCGCAGATGAAGGATCATAAAATTTTAAGAGAAAAAAACTCGACGCTATTGCAGCACGGTGATTTTCTTTTTTTCATGAAGCGCTTCTGCGAACCAGAGAAAATCATTCACGAAGCGATCCACATTTTTTGCGAAGGAATCATCAAGCAGTTTTCCGAATTCATCAAAACGAGTTTGCACTGAAGGCACAAGCAGCATCTGCGGAACAGGTATCGCATAGATGGCAAGAATGAGTTGCTGCAGTTGAACGGCAGCGCGAATGCCACCAAGCGCCCCCGTAGAAACGGAGGCGACACCGATGGCTTTTCTCTCGAAAACTTTAAGCCCAAAATAATCCACCATGTTTTTCAGCGCGAGAGAATAGCTGCCGTTGTATTCCGGCGTTACAAAAATCATAGCATCGGCAGCGCTGAGCTTATCATGAAGCGTGACACACTCCACAGGAGGGCTAATTTCACGGTGAAAAACTTCTTTCCAAATCGGGTATTCATAATCGGTGAGGTCGACAAACTCGGACTGAAGTATTGGCACCTGCGCCAGATGATTAAAAAGGTGAATGGCAACTCTCCGGGTGGATGCATTTTCCCGAATACTGGAAGATATGATGAGGATGTTCATGGTGCGAAAGTCGCAATGCTATTTTTAACAAACTTCTTTAAGGTTTCATTTCGGGTTCATCATTCATAAAGAATGACAATGCGCCCGATGGACATTTCTTCACCTGCTCAATAATATTTTCGGTCGAGGAGTTTTCGGGAGTAATCCAGGGTCTTTTCTCCCGGTTAAAAACCCGGGGTAATCCGCGAACACAATTCCCGCTGTGAATGCAAAGATCATTCTTCCAAACTATGGTGACTTCGCCGTTTGTGTACTTCTTAGTGACTTTTCTTTCCATTGATTAAGCCATTTAAGAGACAGTTGCAATGCTGAACAGCAAAGCTGTTCAGAAAATTCCAATATGCTTTCCATAAAAAAAGCGCCAAAGAAATTTTCAGCGCTGTGACCCCGGAGGGATTCAAACCCCCACTCTTCTGATCCGTAGTCAGATGCTTTATTCAGTTAAGCTACGGGGCCATTATAATTTACAATTCATCTTTTTTTAATTCACCATTCACGGCTCACCTCTCACCTCTCACCTCTCACAAATTCCGCGCACAAAAGTAATTTGAATTTTCAATCCGCACGAGTCCCATTTTAAGTTATTGACAGTGGCAATTTTAACGGAACAATTTTTGGAGTTTACATCGCCATCATTTTACTTTAATGCCCGAAAGCAAATCATGGAAACGCCGTCGCCGGGGAAAATATTGATCGCTGAGCCATTCATGGAAGATCCTTACTTCAAAGGTTCGGTCGTGTTTTTATGTGAGTCGAAGAGTGAAGGCGCATTCGGTTTAATTCTTAACAAGCCCACAGAAATGAAAGTGCATGAAGTGGTGGAGGATTTTCCGGTGGTGGATAATGTGATTTTTTACGGGGGTCCTGTTCAGCCCAACACACTGCATTACCTGCATCGCCGCGGCGATCTGCTCAGTGACAGCACGGAAGTTGCCGAAGGAATTTATTGGGGCGGCGACTTTGAGAAACTTATTTTTCTCCTTGACACAAAACAGATTTCACCTGAGGAAATCAAATTCTTCTTTGGTTACGCAGGATGGGATGAGGAACAGCTCGCAAAAGAGATCAATGAAAATTCATGGTTCGTCGGCAGCAGCAGCATGGAATACTTATTTGACGAGGATCCCAAACAACTATGGAGAACGGTGCTTCGCAGCATGGGAGATCGTTTTCGTGTGATTGCAAACTTCCCGGAGAATCCAAGCCTTAATTAGCGCCTTCATTTATTCATTTAAGAGCGGATCTTCTTAAGCGCGCAACTTAGCTCTCACCATTTTTGCCGGGGTAATAATTGTTTCTTCAGGTCATTAATTCACCGGCTCAATTTCAATCACAACAAATGTATCCGGTTTGATTGCCGGTCGCGGATTCGGATTATCGGTAGTGGGGGCAGGAGCAGGAAGATATTCTGCTGCAGATAAATAGAGATGATGCGTTTTTAAATCGAGGGTAATTGTGCGCGCCCCTTTTTGGGTTGTGATATTTTCAAGAACAGAAAATTTGTTTGCCGCTTCTTCCTGAACTACCGTAAGTGTTCCATCTCCGTTCGAGCTGTATGCACGCATGAGCACGGGATCAAAGGCACAGCCATCGGGGTGTTCACCGATAGGAAGCCTTCGGATTACCTTTCCTGTTTGTGAATTCATGATCGTCATGAGTTTGTTATCACAAACAATAAAAAGAAGATGATTGACTTTATCCATTGCCATGCCGCTTGGTGATTCACACAGACCGAGGGACCATGTCTGTTCCACTTTCATAGTTGATGGATTGATAAGACTCACTTCGATTTTGTCTTCGATGTTCACAAATAATTTCCCCTGACCATCGGTAACTGCAAACTCTGGTTTTCCATCAAGAGGAATTGTTCCGATCACCTTGTTTTTGTTCGCATCAATCACAGTTACATTACTGCTTCTTCCGTTGAATGTGAACACACGATGTGTGAATGGATCATACAGGATGGCGTCTGGTCCGGTTCCCGTCACTTTTATTTTTTTGCTTACGGCAAGCGTTGTCAGGTTAAAGACGGTTACAGATGAATCACTGCCATTACTCGTGAATCCTTTGTTAAGATCCGGCGCCAATGCAATTCCGTGAACTCCCTTTGTGTCGGGAATCGTTCCAATCACTTTTCCTTTATTTACATCGAGCACCTGAACTTGCGTTCCATGGGAGATAAATAATCTTTCGGTCGCTTCATCCATCGTCAGATAATCCCACCAGTCATCTCCGTCAATGTGAAAGGTGTTTACGATTTTGTATTGTGATTTTGTTGTTTGAGCTTGCAGTAACCCCTTTATAGCAATGAGTAAGATGAAAATGATGATGATAATTTTTTTCATGAAGAGCTTTTTTTTTAAAGTTACAAAAGTAGAGATCGTTTTTCATTGCTTCTGCCGGATAGCATTACAAAATCAGAATGGAAATTCTGTTACACAGGTTTATCTTCAATCCGCAACAAAAAACATTTTGCTTTCTATCTTGCAATCATACTCCGAAACCGGTGAGTAGAAAAACTCAATTCACAATTGCCGCTTGCTTTTTATTCCTTGGTATTCTTATGCTTTGGATTTACAAGTTTCCTTTTCTCCATCTGCCGTTTTTCTGGGATGAAGCATGGTCTTATGCCCCCGCCATTTCGACAATGTACAAGAATCACCCATGTCTCTTACCCGGTTGTTTGCCTGCGGATTTATATCGCGGTCATCCGCTATGGTTTTATTTCATGAATGCAACCGTTGCGAAAATTTTTGGATTCTCTCCTCTTGTCATGCATGTTTTTTCATTGATTATCGCATCCGCATTTCTTGTTGCGTTCTTTTTCATTTTGCAGCAATATACCATGCCCGTATTTGCGCTTCTCGGAACCCTTTTGTTGTTATCGCAGGATGCATTCATTGTGCAATCTTCTTTTATGCTGCCGGAAATTTTCATATCGATGCTGATCATGCTCGCGGTCTTCTTCCTGGTGACGGGAAGAAATGTTCTTTATTTCCTTTCTGCCACACTTCTTGTTTTGACTAAGGAGTCAGGACTTGTAATTATCAGCGCTCTTGTTTTTGCTGCTTTCATCGGCTTAATTAAGCAACAAATGAAGGGAAGTAAAAAATCTCTTTCCTCGGTGGTTAAATATTTATTCCTGATAAGTTCACCGCTGCTGATTGGAATAGCATTTTATGTTTTTCAGAAGAGGACTTATGGCTGGTACTTTTATCCGTTGCACATTCAAATGATGAATTTTAATTTGGAGGCTATCTGGCAGGACGTATTATTAATACGCGTCTTCGTTTTTCTTGGATATGGAAGAAAAATCCTGGTGGTGCTGCTTGGCCTCATTATTATTCTGCTAATATTTTATGGCCGAAGATTGAAGACATCCATTTCTCCCGGGATTATCAAAATCACATGGAGCATGCTGACTCTCTTTGCTTTTTACGTGTTCTTTTCAGCCACCAATTATCTGATGTTGCGCTACCTGATTCCTCTTATTGTAATTTTTATTTTCCTTCTCACAATATGGGGCAATCAATTACACCAATGGGGTTTCCGGCTTTTACCATATTTGTTTTGTGTTGTGATAGCTCTTTCACTCTATCATGATTATACTTTCGAGCCGTCATGGATTGATGATGTTTCACTAAATTATAAAGACGATGTAGTCGTAGATCAGCAAGCAGTTTCCTTTATGGAAAACCGACAGGCACAATCAAAAAAAATACTCATTCACTCACTGAGTGCATATAATTTCACTCATCCCGAATTGTTTTATTTACATGGACCTTCCTTTAAAAATGTAAGCCTCGATAGCTTATTAAAGAGCGCAGACTATTACATTTTCAGCAATCTGAACACGTCCTATTATGACTACGTAAAATCAAACGATTCACTTCAGTTGATAAAAAGATTTGAGAAGGGGAAAGCATGGTGTGAAATATATGAGAGAAAGTGAAACAACAATGAATCCTTATATTCTCTGTACTCAAACTTCTTTCCCGAACTGAATAACGTATCCATTGCAATCACGAATGGCAAACTCACTATCAGTTTCTTCAAATACTTTTTCACCGAGAGCATTGAACAACTGGACAGTTCCTTCCTGGATTATTTTGTTTGATAAGATGATACGGTTTCCTGACGTTGAATTAGCGCTTCTTGTTTTTCTCTATTCGCAGCATAGCCAAATCTCTTTTTACCCATTGTGTGTTAGTATTTTCTACACCGTAAGTTTTGGTTAAGATATCCAGAGATTTTGTAAAGAAAGATTCTGCTTTATCAAGATTACCTTTTTCCATCCATATTACGCCAAGGTTGTTGTAATTTCTTGCTGTGTTTGGATTTTCTTCTCCGAATAGTTTTAAATCAATCTCCAATGCTTTTTCATGGAAGCTGATAGCCTTGTCAAGATCGTCCTTAGCATGCCATGCTTCGCCGAGGTTGTTGTAATCTCTTGCTGTGTTTGGATTTTCTTCCCCGAAAAATTCTAAATCAATCTTCAATGCTTTTTCAATGTAGTTGATAGCTTTACTCAGATTGCCTTTACCACGCCATGCTTCGCCGAGGTTGTTGTAATCTCTTGCTGTGTTTGGATTTTCCTCCCCGAATAATTTTAAATCAATCTTCAATGCTTTTTCAAAGTAGTTGATAGCTTTGTCCATATCACCATTGTCATGCCACGCTAAACCGAGGTTATTGTAATAAACTGCTATGTTTAGATGATCTTCTCCGAATAATTTCAAAGTAATCTTCAATGCTTTTTCAATCAAGCTGATGGCTTTGTCAGGATTGCCTTTGACTCGCCATCCTTCACCGAGGTTGTTTAGCAGCCGTGCGTATACTTTATCATTTTGTTCGCCACTTGCTACATGCCATTCAATGGCTTTAGCAAAATAGTCAATGGCCTTGCCTAAGTTTCCCGCCTCCTTTAATTTATTTGCAAGTCGGTCTGCAAGATTGACTCGCTCTTGAGCATATCCTTCTGCGTTATCGACTGCATAACCTGCTACTTCAAAAAAGAATTGGGCTTCTTTAAAAGTGCTCGTTATGATTTTTGTTAATCCTATAAGCAATGTTTTAGAGTTGGAAGCTCTGGGTTTTAGTTTATCTTTTATTACAGTTTGTATCATATCGTGCATTCGACAAACGAAAAGATTTTCGGCGCGTGTTATTGCGAGCCAACCTTTTTTGCCGAGCATAATAAGTAGCTGTTCAAAATCATTTTTGCCTGCTGCATCAATAAGAAACATTTTAACCAAATCATCAAAAACATAATAGTCTACTGGAAGCAGTGCAAACTGCCGCAACAATGCCTTTTCATTTTCATTCAAATGTTCCGGTTCAAAAACTGATGCTATGTACTTTTCAAGCTGGGTAATTTTATTGCCTATGGCAATGGCGTTAATACCTACGTCAATGTCCTGTTGCAAATCAGGATGATGAATATGTCTCTCTTCAAGTTTGTTTATTATTTCGTGAAGCGTAAACCTGTTACGCGCGGCCTTGGCAAGTAATTCAACAAGTAGAGTATTATAAAATACTTTTTCGAGAATGTCATTTAACAGTTTTTGATTTGGGGCACTTAGCGGATAATCTTCATCTTCCTTGTAGTAGTAGAGAAATAACTTCCTACTATCTTCCAGTGAAAGCTCATCCAGCTTCAACAATTCATATTCTTCTGGTTCACATCGGGTGGTAACAAGAATGTGCCATCCAAGGGATTTGAGATGAGGCAAGCAAAATCGTAAATCCTCTAAGTTATTTGCGTTGTCAATCACGAGCAGTTTCTCTCCCTCCATATTCATCATTACGGTTAATATTTTTTTGAAACGATTTTCTATAGGCTCATCTTTATCAAACACCACTTGCTCAAATCGTGGTTTGAGTTGGTTTATTAAAGCTTCTTCCAGCGAATCGTTTTTAACTGCTGTAACCCATGCATGGAAGCGGTATCGTTGCTTGTTGTTTTCATAATAACTCATGGCGAGTGTAGTTTTCCCAATGCCTCCAATGCCATTCACCAAAACCAAAGGAATCCTCCCTGATAATTTTTGGCGCAATTGCCTCATCTCATTTTCCCTTCCAAGAAAATATTCTGTAACCGTCGGAGGTGGGCTCACTGTTTTATCAGTAAGAGGTGGTTTTGGTTTAAACTTTTTCCATAGCCAAAACATACAAAAAGAAATGCCACCAATTATAGCAAATACTGCAGCTATTGCCTGCAGGGTGTCATTAATCCATGGGGCTATATGCCATTGAGTGGTATCCACTTGAATTAGTACTGGATAAAATTTCAGATGGAAATGTAAAGAGATTGCTATGGAATAATTAATTTTTCCAAACACTTTTTGTCTCATTTTTACTGAGAGTATAAAATCATGTACCCACGGGCGGATCATCTTCTTTCGCAGCAAGCAATTTATTTTCATTCACGTCAATAGAAGCATTCAATTCAAAGCCAATGAGCAAGCCGAGCGCATTGTAATAAATCCAAAGTTGCGTAACGAGCAATGTGCCGATGGATCCGTAGATCTTGTTGTACTGTCCGAATTGATTGATGATCCACGTATACCCCAGCGTTACGATGAGTAAAAGAACCGTAGCCAATGTGGAGCCGGCAGAAAAAAACTGCCATCGCTTATGTCGTGCCGGTCCGAAATAGTAAATGAGAGAAATAGAGAAGTAGTATAAGATGACGATGATAAGCCATCGAAATATATTCAGCCAGATATAAACATTGCTTCTGTCTTCCTGGAGAACTTTCATGATTGTTTTTACGAGTACCTCTCCTCCCATAATTAACCCTACCGAGAGAAGCAGCATCAGGGTGAGCAAACCCGTGATCTTGAATGCAACTACCTGCTTGTGCCAGTGACTTCGCTTTCGAAAAGTAGGGAGCGCTTTGTCAAATGAATTCATGATACCCAACACTCCGCGCGTAGAATAGTAGATGGCAAGAATTAAGCTTATGGAAAGGAGGTCAGCTCGATGCCGAAGAACAATGTCTTCTATGGTGGATTGCAATAACTGGTAAACATTCGCCGGCAGCACCTGCTTCATGGTAGCCATCAGTGTATTCTGAAATGCAGGAACAGGAATAAAAGGAATAAGAGTGAACGCCATTAGTATTGTTGGAAACAGCGAGACAAATAGTGAGAATGAAACGGAGGCAGCACGTTGCATGATATCATCCCGCTGCATTTCTTTGAAGAGAAAGGAAAGTACTTCATACAAAGAAATGTTAGGATGCCCGGGAAAAAATTTTGTCTTCGAGAGTTCGACTATCGAATTCCACCCGCTGTATTTGGCGATTGCAGAATAAAATTTGTCCAGGTTATTGTTCAAGGTATGGTCGGATTAATTCCTTTACAAAGTCAGGGCACTGAACGGGTTTTCGGGAATTTTTATCAAGATACACCAACGTTGTTTCCGCTTCATTGATCAGCTCACTCTGCGCATTGTACATCTCGTATTGAAAATCATGTCTCACACTGGGCATCTTAGTAATCATTGTCTTGATGCGCACCACATCATCATAAAAAGCGGGCTTATGAAATTTGATGTGCAGGTCTCTCACCGGTAAAAGAAACCCAAGCTCCTCCATCTTTTTATAAGGAATGCCCAATGACCTCATGGTTTCAACGCGCGCCTGCTCATAGTAAAAAGAATAATAGCCGTAATAGAGATACCCCATCATATCCACTTCACCATAGCGAACACGGATTTCTATTTCGTGAGAATACATCCGGGAAAAATTAAGATTTAAGAATTAAGATTCAAGACTTAAGAATTTCGTGAGTGTGAGTCGTGAATTGTAAGTTGTACGTTGTTTTTATTAAAGAGTCGTATTGCCTAAATTGTCTGTCGTTTTCTTTAGGCGAATCGCGCTACGCGAATCGCGAATCTCGATTTAAAACACCGGCTTCTCCGGCAGCGTATAAGTTCTCCCTGCATTCACACGCTTGAGGTAACTCATTAACGATGAGAAATATTCTACCATCGGTTTTGCACTCATGTCGCTATGAATGCAATTTTTTAAATGCACACGCCAGTCAACACTGGCGCCCGGTGTCATAACCTTCTTCAAAAAATCTCCCACCGCTTTGTTGCCCCAATAATTTGTTGCATGAGGATCCTGGTGCAGGATACTGTCTGCAATGTATGTGTGGAACTGAAAGAGCAAAACGTTGGCAATGGAGTAATCGTAATATCCCGCGGGATCATCATTAATATGTGTCTTTGTTGCTGCATCACAATACTCTTCACCGCGCGGTGAGGGCGGAACAATACCCTGCAATTGCTTCACCAGCGCCCACCACTTTGCATTGAACTGATCTTCGGGAAGATTTTCTGAATAGAGAGCATGCTCAAACTCCGTCATGGTTCCACTGCCCCACGGAATGTGCACGATGTATTGCAGCGCTTCATTCAGCAGCTTCATGGTATCATCAGTTTTCACATTCGAATCAATCATCCCGAGGCCGGCGAGAAAAGGTTTTTGCAATGAAGCCAATCCCATCATGGTACCGAATGCTTCATGGTAACCACGGTTAGCTCCTGTACGCAACACAATGGGCACATTAGGGTTTGAATACGATTGATAATAGTAGATGTGACCAAACTCATGCAGGCACGTTGCCCACCATTCCGTGTTCGCCTCAATGCTTTGCAGAGAACGCACATCTTTATCATTATCCATGTGCCATGCTGAAGCATGCGTATTCTTTTTGTAACCGGCACCGGGCGGAACAGGATACAAAGAAGATTTATCCCAGAATGTTTGCGGCAGCGAATCGAATCCGATACTCATGTAAAATTTTTCTGACTCGCGAGGAATCCACTCCGCTCCTTTTGCTTTCAGGTAGTCATCAATGTTCAGTCCTTTCACTTCCACCAAATCACTCCAATCCTGGCCCCAGCGGTTTGGCAGCCACTGTGCAGGGATGTAATCAGGAACCGGCTGATGATATTTTTCTGCCAGCGTGTACCGCGCCCAGGTATGCAGCTCGCGATAAAGCGGCCACGCATCCGTGATCATGCTGCGGGTGAGTGCCATCATCTCATCAGTACTCATGCCGTACTCTGAAGCCATATATGCGAAGAAATCTTTGTAGCCGAGGGGGGTGACACTTTGATTGCGCAAGTCACGAAGGTTGGCTAATCCGTCTTTCAATCCTTTCCCAACTTCCTTGCTGGCAGTCCATGCATCGAGTCGTGCCTTCAAATCGCCCGAAGCAGAAAGAATGTTTTGAATGTCATTCGGTGTAACTTCTTTTCCGTTGATCTCAAACTTGTATCCATACAGTTTTTCCACTTGCGCATTTTGAGCATCAATTCTTTTCTTCACCACATCTCCTGCCGTTGCAGGGTTGTTTCCCGCCTGGAAAAGAATGGTTTGAAGCTGACGGTTCTGCAAGTCAGTGAGTTTATCTTTCCACTCTAAAAATTTTTTAGCTGAATCAATGTTCGCTTCACTCCCGGTGAATACCGCATACGCTTCATCTGCAATGGCAGCCCTGTGTTTTGCCATGGTGTCGCCTTCTACAATATGTGTTTGTAATTCCCATTGCCCGAGATTATCATCGTAAAGCACTTTCTGAAATTGAGTGTTGTAGGAATCAAGATAGGCCTGCACTCTTTGCTGAACGGCGGCATTGTCTTCTTTCTTATTTGTGGTGTTGCATGAAAGAATGAAAAGAGCAAGCGTGAATGACATCGCTAAGAAAAGTTTTGATTGCATGGGAAAGATTTTTTTTTGACGGTCAAAGATAACCGAATGTCCAAAGGACTTCCTTGAGGAAAAACTTTTTCTTTACATCACAGAATGACACGCTAAGAACAATCGCCTGATGGCAACTCCAAAAAAGATTCCTCCTGCCAAAAAGATTCACTCTTCAAAAGAGCCGAAAAAAAATTTACTTCTTCGCTTTGCCAATCTCATTTTAATTGCTGCTGTTCTCATTGTGTATTGGCCAACATTTAATTTGGGCTACACGGAATTGGATGATTCGATCTTCATCAAAGAAACACGCGACTACAATCAAGATCTTTCAAACCTCACCACATCCTTTCAGCGCGGAGTTTTTAATGAAACTGAAGATGTTTACTACCGGCCTCTCCTGCTCGATTCTTTTATTTTGAACTATCATATAAGTGATGAAAACATCAGAGGATGGCACATCGTGAATGTGATTCTGCATCTCATTGCTGTACTGTTGCTGTTTTTGCTGCTGAAGAAAGTCGGATTGGATGTGCTGAGTTCATTTCTGCTCACATTGATTTTTGCTGTGCATCCTATGCTATCTCAAGCAGTAGCCTGGATTCCCGGAAGAAATGATACGCTGCTCGCGATTTTTGTTTTCTCGTTTCTCATTGGAGCAATTGAGTATGCGAACACGAAAAAAATTCCCTGGCTCGTCCTTCAATGCCTTGCATTGCTCGCGGCACTCTTCACAAAAGAGACAGCAGTATTTGCAGCACCTGTTGCATGGATGCTTATTATCTTCCTTAAGAAAAGAAATCCCGCTAAAATCCTGGCAAGTTGGTTTGATCGCACAAGCATCATGCTTTATTCTTCGTGGCTGATTGCAGGAGTCATTTGGTTTGTAATTCGCTCACAAGCGACGCTGAAAAATTCAGAGCTTCAGTTTGGTGATGTACTGAAAACTTTTCCAACAAGATTGCCGGTGCTCATTCAGTATCTCGGAAAAATCTTTCTTCCTCTGAATCTTAACGTGTTTCCAATTACCCAGGATACTACTTACATCTACGGGATTATTTCTGTTTTCATTCTGGCCCTCATCATTTTCTTATCTCCGAATCGCGATTGGCGGGTCATCGTCGCCGGAATAGCGATTTACATTTTGTTGTTCATCCCTGCCCTGCTCGTGCCGGCGAGTTTGAATGACCAGGACTTCGAGCATCGCGCCTACCTGCCGATGTTCGGAATTTTAATCACACTCAGTCAAACTGTTTTGCTGAAGAACAATCTGAAGCAATCAACATTGATCATTGGAGGAATTGCATTGTGTGTTGTGTTGTCAATAGTAAATCTGAATCACCAGAAAAATTTTAAAACACCCCTCACATTCTGGACGGCAGCACAAAAATCTTCACCGCACTCCGCGTACGCCACCATGATGCTCGGCGCACGATTGGATAGCGTTGATCACAAGCGCGGAGAAGAACTGATTCGAAAAGCTTACGCCATGGATTCTGCTCAGAAGTACATCAACTATTACATGGGCGTGATGCTGCAATCGCACGATTCAATTTTGCAATCGGAGAAATTTTTTAAAAGGGAAAGAGAGATCTCCGATTATTACATGTGCACGTTCCACCTCGCGAGAGTAGCATTTGTAAAAGATGATAAGCCGGCGGCGATTCAATACCTGGAAACATATTTAAGCAAAGCTCCCGGCGATCCGCAGGCAAACAATAATCTTCTCTTACTTTATCACGACACTCATCAGCCCGAGAAAGAAAAAGAGCAGGCTGAGAAAATGAAGCTGCAGGGATTGAAGGTGCCGCCCGGTTATTAGGAAATTGATGAGTTACATTGTTCGATGAAAGATTTTTTGGCAATGAATGAAGAAAGGATTTCCCGGAATGCAGAAATCTGATTCTTTGGTAACAATCCGGTTTTTTTTTCGTACTGTTGTTCATACCAAACAATTTACGATGAAGAAAATATTTTTCCCTGCTTTTCTTGTAATACTTTTTGGTTCATGCACCAAACAATCCGGCACCTACCCTGTTGTTACCACGATAGAAGAAAGAACGGGTCACGTTGAAATTCATGTCGTTGTTCTGAATAAAGCGGGTGATTTATTATATGGTGATTCATCTTTCACTTTTCACCTTTCGCCGGATTATAAAACCAATGGTACTGACAGCGCAGCCATCGTCAATCAGTTGATCCACGTGAACCAGGTTGTAAACCACGGAGCACCGAAGGATATTGAGAACTATCCTTACACCGGTTATTACAGTGATTCCACCATACACGGAAACGTCGTTACTGAAAATACCATTTCAGCCGCAGCCATTTCTGATAAAGCGGGAGTAGATAATTGGGTGCGGAAAATTTGTGATAAGGGCTATGCGGTCCATACCCACATTGAAACCAATACCAAGTGTGGGCGATTGAAAATAATTTATCCGAATCTTTAGAGATCATGCCTTCCTCAATGGAGCAATACTCTCCGGTTATTTACGAATGGAAGAATTCTTGTTGCTGATTGCAGAAAAAAAATTCTCTCATCGTTGAAAGAAGAACTCTTTTCGAAACAAGATTTTACTATTCAGTTAATAACAAAATCTGATTTGCTATTGGGTAAGGCAATACAAGACATTTGTTTTTCGTTACCGATCACATATCTTATGAACACATCAAAGCTAAAAGCAATTATTGCAGTTGTTTGCGCAATGCTTATTATGATCACCTCTTCTTGCGCTACTACCAAAAAAGATTGCAGGGGGCACAAGAAACACCTGCAGGCAAATGGTGTTTGGCTGTGAGAAGAAGATCGCACGCACTACATCCTGATGTCATTCTCCTTTCACAAACTTCCCGATAAGAATATCACCCGTTTTCTCGTTGGTGATTTGAAGCATATAAAATCCATCAGGCAAAGCAGTGGTGGTCAGTTGTACCTGCGAATTTCTGAGCGTTGCCGGTAGTGCAATTAAACTCCCTTCCAAATTATAGACGCGAATGCAAACATCATTAACAGCTTCCGTTAAGTTGATCGTGAGTTGAGTTTGCACAGGATTCGGGTAAACAGAAAGAAAACCATTTGATACCGGAGAAATCCCTGACAGCGTCTCAAGTTTTAAAAGCACAATCCAGAAGTCATACGCACCATGGCCGTTTGTAACATCGCCATCAATGGAGTTAGAGTATCCGGCAAGAACTAATCGCCCCTGGGCAGTGGGTTGAACACAGGCGCCATACTCAATACCTGCCCCTCCATAAGTCTTTTGCCATAACATATTTCCGGCAAGATCTACTTTAACCAGCCAGTAATCACCATAATTAAAACCGCCATGATTGCCTGTTACATCGTAGTCAGTTGAGACAGACGATCCTGCAATAATATAGGAACTGTCACCAACTTCCTCAACTGAATTGGCAAAGTCATCATCGCTTCCGCCAAACGATTTTTCCCAAACTAAATCTCCGGCATTATTCAATCTCACTATCCAATAATCATTATGATCGTGATGTCCTGTAATATCTCCATCGATGGACTTGGAAAATCCTGCAACAATATATCCGCCGTTATTTGTTTGCCGAACACACATCGCTTCTTCATCATTGATTCCTCCTAAGCTTTTTTGCCACTCTATATTTCCAACTGTATCAAGTTTCACGATCCAGTAATCTTCCCCGCCATGGTTTCCTGAAACATCTCCGCTGTTAGACCCGGAAAAGCCCGCAACAATATACCCCCCGTCAAGAGTTTGCCGAATGTAATTTGCAAATTCATTATTGGTCCCCCCCAATGATTTTTGCCATGTTATATTTCCGCCGGTATCTAATTTTACAACCCAGTAATCCTTGGAACCATGATTTCCGGTTACATCACCGCCATCGGAGAATGAATATCCTGCAACAATATATCCGGTGTCGGCTGTTTGCTGAATCGAATACGCCTTATCGTCCTTATCTCCTCCCAAACATTTTTGCCAGACTAAATTTCCAAGTGAATCCAACTTCAGGATCCAGTAATCAAAGTGACCATGATTTCCTGCAACATCACTGTCATTCGAATTAGAATACCCTGCAACGATGAATCCCCCGTCGGTTGTTTCCTGAACGGAATTTGCTTGTTCATCATTTGGTCCTCCATAACACCTTTGCCATATTATATTTCCCTGCTTATCTAACCTTACAATCCAGTCATCGGTTGTTGAGCCATCGCCATGCAGGCCTGTTACATCTCCATCCAATGAGGTTGTGCCGCCTGCAACAATAAACCCGCTGTCGGCAGTTTGCTGAATAGAATACGCCGCATCTCCTCCACTTCCACCCAAAGATCTTTGCCATTTAATCTCGGGGGCAATTTGTGCATGAAGTGTAAAGGAAAAGGTGAGCGCTGCAAGAAAAACCAGCAGCGTCCTAAAGAGAAAACCCGGTAATTTCAATTTCATCTTATAAATTTTTCAAGGGTAAACTTAAATTCTTAAATCAAATCCCGGGTCGCCATTATCCGGCTATCATAACTTTTGCACCTAACAAGAAATTCCTGTGGTGAAGTTAACGCGTTAGTTACAAACTAAGATGAGAGGAGAATGAGGGGTGCATACCAAATTGTCGTTTCGGTCACCTGAGAACCCATCCGGCGTTGCAGGAAAACAACAAGAGATGACACCTATTTCGCCTGCGCACGCCTCTAACTCCTGAAGGAGAACCCCTCTCGCACTCGTTAGCGGGGAGCGGTTCCTCCTTTAGGAGGTCAGGAGGCAGCGAGGGCAATTGGTGTTGCGTCATAAGTAGCTTGTCGAAGGGTCGCGGGCGCAAATGGTTCGACAAGCTCTCCATGACCATCGCACGGCGACAATTTGGTATGCACCCAGAATGAGTGCTTCCATTTCTTTTAAAAAAACGTCAGTAAGGAAATCAGTTAAATTCACGCTTTCTATCCTTACTTAATTCTTCGGGAGATGAACATGATCAGAAAAATTTTTTTTCCGGCGCTTATTGCCGCTTGTGGCATTTTTGCTTCATGCAAAAAAGAATCACCGTTGCATCATCTGATTCAGGAAACGGATGTGTGTCGCGTTTACATCTATTCGGGAAACCAGATCGCCGTCAAGTACTTTACCAATGATATTGAGAAGATCAAAGAATGGTGCGATTACATTGCTGATGACACCGCTTCGGCAAATAACTGCAGCTTTGAAGGACGACTTGTTTTTAAAGTGTATGAAGATTCTACCGTAATGCAATTCAGTTTGAAGCCCGGTTGCCGGGTAGTAAGTTACTCATTGAATGATGTGCATTACACTAAATCACTCACGCCGGAAGGAGTAAATTATCTTGAAGGCCTTAAGAAGGTTGAATGAACCAATCATTAAGATTCGGCAATAGTTATTAAGCGTATCAGGGAAGTTCCCGGAATGAAGCGTATTCAAAAACAAAACGTCCTCCTTCGCGAATTCTCTTTCGGTTTATTTTAGAAAAAAAATTAAAAGCGATTTCTTCATGAAAGATAATTTCTCAAAACAATCACAGGGCTACGCACAATTTCGCCCTGTCTATCCACCTGAAATTTTTGAATATCTTTTTTCAATTGTGAAAGAACATGAAGTAGCATGGGATTGCGCAACAGGCAACGGGCAGGTGGCAAGTGCGTTGGCGCCGTACTTCACAAAGGTGATGGCGACTGACATCAGCGCAAAACAGATTGAGCAGGCGCAACATAAAGAGAATATCCATTACAGCATTGCACCTGCTGAGCACACTTCATTTCCCGAAAATTATTTTGACCTGATCACTGTGGGGCAAGCAATTCACTGGTTTGATTTCTCCGCCTTTTATTCGGAGGCAAAGCGGATTGCAAAACAGAGTGCACCGCTTGTTGCTCTCGGTTATGATTTGATTCATATTGATGATGACACTGATAAGATCATCCTTCGTTTTTATGAAGAAGTGCTGAAGGGGTTTTGGGATCCCGAGCGGAAGTATGTTGATGAACACTACAAAACAATTCCATTTCCATTCAGAGAAATTCAGCCGCCGCAATTCCAGCTTCGTCTTGATTGGACTTTGGAGCATGTTCTCGGTTTCCTCGGAACGTGGTCAGGGGTTCAGCATTACATGGATCATCATCATCGCGATCCTATTGATGAAATAAAAAACGAACTGATGCAAACCTGGAAGCAGGATGTAATTAAAACAGTTTCGTTTTCAATTATGATGCGGGTGGGAATAATTGAGAAGTGAGAGTAAAATCTTTGAATGCTGTTGAGAATTCCACCTACTTCTTAAGAAAACAATCTGCGATTTTTTCTGCAAGTACTTCATTGAAATTACTGGATTGGTTACAGGTGATGGCAATCACCAATTCTTCATCGGGATAAATGATCAGGAAGGCCCGCGCACCCACAGATTGACCGCCGTGATGAATGATGCTTCTTCCCATACTATCCTTTGCAATTCGCCACCCAATACCATAACCTGTATTTTCTCCCGAGGGAAGAACGTTGGGTGTCCAGAGTAATTGAACATTTTTCTCCGACAAAATTTGATGACTCAGAAGCGACTGACACATCATCACCAAATCAATGGGAGTAGAAAGAAAACCTCCGCCGGCCCATTTTCCCGAGTTATCAACATAATAGGCATTAACAGGCTTACCGCTTTTCGATTCATAACAGCGGGCACGGTTCAGGATAATGCTATCCTGGTAATCAGGAACCGTGTTTTTCATTCCTATAGGTTGAAAAATTCTGCGACTCATGAAAGAAAGATAATCTTCCCCCGATGCTCCTTCCATGGCTGCACTGAGAAGGACATAACCAAAGGTCGAATAACTGTATTTCGATCCCGGCTGAAATAACAACGTATCGCTGCTGAATTGCTTAATGCTTTCCTTCACTGAAAAATATTTTTCGCGGCTCAGAAACTCTATGCGCTGGAAATTATAGTGACGAATTCCCGACGTGTGATTGGCAAGTTGTTTTATGGTAATGGGATATTTTTTGTCGCGCCAGTAATTAACATATTTGCTCACCGGTGAATCAAGAGCGATTTTCTTTTCTTCTATCAGTTTTGCAAGTCCTACCCCGGTAAGGGATTTCGAAATACTTCCGATGCGGAATTTGGTTTCAACAGTTACAGGAATATGATTCTCAATATCAGCCAGCCCAAATCCTTCAGCCCAGATCGTTTTGTGCTTCCATCCTACACAAATCGAAATGCCCGGAATATTTTCGGTTGCTTTAAGTTCATTGATAAGCCTGGTTGCCTGCGTTATTTGTGTATCATATACTGCATCGTGAATGGTGGTTTTATTCTGACCACTTTGTTGCGCATGAATTATTGCACTGTCAAATGCAATGGCGAGAAACAGAAGTAAAATTCTTTTCATGAAGTTCATAAAGGAATCACTTAGAATGCGCAGGTAAAACAAAAACATTTACAGACTCCGTTTTTCTGTTCATTGGGTAAAAAAAAATTTACCTTCAACAACAAATCATCATCGCCATGATTCGAAAAATACTTCCCTTAACTATTGCTTATACCCTCAGTTATCTCGCCGCATCTTCACAAATAAGCGGCAACCAGGCCTACAACAACGGTAATAATAGTAATAATGAGGGCAGGAATGCCTACCGCAATCCGGTGATCCTGCTGAATGATTCTGCTATTCTGATCTCCGCAAATATTCTTCTCAATACTCCCGCTGATGTTTACATGGTTACGCTTGCTTTGAGCCAGGATGGTAAAACTGTAAAGGAGTGCAGTGACTCCATCAATATGAAAATTGAAAGCTTCAAATCAGCCATCAAAAAAATGGGTGTGACTGAAAAAGATATTTATGTTGACTTCATTTCGCAGGCGAAAATTTATGACTACAACATCTCAGGACGAACGGCTGAACAATTTCAAAACGGCTTCGAGATAAAAAAGAATATTATCATCAGACTAAGTGCTCTTGCGGACTTCGACCGGCTGATGATCATTGCATCACAGCACGACATTTATGATATTGTAAAAGTGGATTACATCATCAGCGACACAAGAAAAATTTATAGTCAAATGATGGCGGCGGCATCTGAAATTATCAATCAGAAAAAAGCAACATACCTGCAGGTTGCAACTTTTCAGCTTCTTCCGACATCAAAAATTTACAGTGAAGATTTTTACAGTGTTGATCCAAAGAATCAATACCAGAGTTACAAGGCATACGAGTCGAGTGACGTGTATGGCAATGCTGATGCAAACCTTATTAAGAAGGTGCAGAGGAAGAGCGAGACATTTTATTATGACGGAATTTCACAATCGGGTTTTGATAGTTTTATCAATGCAACAACCCCGGTAGTCGGTGTTCAATTTGTTTTGGAATTGAACATGAAGTTCAGCATTCAGCGGGTGAAGTGAAATGGGATTAGGTTCGTCAAATGAAAATCACTACATAAAGAATCAGATATTTTTGTCTTGTTACGCCGACTCATTTTTTCACAGACACACACACACACAACAATGAGCACTTTCATCTTAATTCCCGGAAGCTGGCATGCAGGCTGGTGCTGGTACAAAATTGTTCCGCGCTTGCAGCGGGCCGGACACACCGTGATCACTCCTGATCTGCCGGGACATGGAAAAGATTGGAAGAACCCAAAAGACATTTTGCTGAAAGATTACACTGATTGTGTTTGCGACATTCTCGATCACATAACAGAACCTGCGATTCTCGTTGGCCATAGCCGTGGAGGCATTGTAATCAGTCAGACGGCAGAGTATCGTCCTCAAAAAATAAAAACATTGGTGTACGTCGCGGCTTTTCTTATTCGTGATGGACAGCCGATGATCGCTGCTGCCTTGAGTGATAAAGATTCACTTCTTGTTTCCAACATGATCATGAACGAAGCAGAAGGATGGCATGAAGTGAAGCCTGAAGCGGTAAGAGATGCATTGTACCATGATTGTTCTGATGAAGATGTAGCTCTGGCAAAATCACTTCTCACTCGTGAGCCAAACGCACCTGTAGGGACTCCCTTAAGTTTGAGTGAGAAAAACTTCGGCTCCGTTCAGAGAGTGTATATTACCGCGTTGCAGGACCGTGGTGTGTCGCCTTCTGTGCAAAAGCAAATGCTTGCTGCTCTGCCGTGCAGTAAGGTGATTGAAATGAATACGAGTCATTCTCCGTTTCTCTCACAGCCCGATGAGCTGACAAGTTATTTATTGGCTCTTTAACCGGGAATTTGTCCGCAAGATTCTGCGAGCAATTCGAATTTTTATCGCAAAGAACGCGAAGCAAGACGCAAAGGATAGCGCAAAGAAAAAGTTACAAATTTTCTGGTGTTACTCTTTGGGCTTTTCTCTGCGAAATTCTTTGCGCCCTCCCGAAGAATCGGGACAAGTCTGCGGTTTATTTTATTGAAGTTCAAAATGCGAGTTTAATAGGAAGGTTTCTTCATACGCTCAAGTTAATTTCTTATTACTGAATTGAAGATCATTCTGAAGAGCGCCTGCTCATTTCATTGTAGTTAAGCAATGCCAAAAGCCCAAGCACAGGACCTATTGCCAGCACCATATAAACATACCGGCTATTAAAAATTCCGGATAAGGCATTCAATAATTGAATGCTCACAATGGTGATTGAAAACCCAATACAGTTCACAATCGTAAGTGCTGAACCACGGGTTTCCTCTGAAGCATTTTGTGCTACCAACGTCGAGAACAAAGGCGAATCAGCAATAACAACCAGCCCCCAGAAAAAAAGGAAACCCGTGAAGAGGGGGAGCGAAGCGCTGAACAGAAACAGGGGTGAAGAAAGGCAGCACAATCCGGACAAGCATAAAGAAATGACCGCTACTTTTTTTGCACCGAGAGATTGTGAAAGCAATCCGCTAAAAACACAAGCCGGTCCTCCGCATCCAATGATGAGAAATGAGAGTAATGGAATATTCAATGCAGCTTCCGGGTGATTGCTTTGATAGGTTGCAAGCATTACAGGAACAAATGCCCAGAAGGTGTACAACTCCCACATGTGTCCAAAATATCCGAAGGCAACCGAACGGAAATTAGCAGTACTGAATCCTTTTATGAATGCGCCCGGGTTTAGTTGCTGACCTGGTTTTCGATAAGGGCCGTTTGGCACCAACATCAGCATAGCGAGGCCGCCAATAGATGAAAGCACTGAAGTTGAAATAATGACATACTTCCAGGGAAGGTTTGAAGTGATGCTTTTAAGAATGTGCGGGAATGCAGTACCCACGACCAATGCTCCCACCAAAAATCCTAGTGCTTTTCCAAGACCTCCCCGGTAATAATCGGAGGCAATCTTCATTCCGACAGGATATATGCCACCAAGAAAAAAACCTGTTAAGAATCTGAAGAATAGCAAACCTGCAGGATTCACATTCTCTATTGTCATGCCAAGGTTAGCAAGCCCGGCTAAAATTGAACTGATAAAGAAAACATGCGACGGAGAAAAACGGTCTGAGATTGTGAATACTGCAATCACCAAGGTACCCGTGATGAAACCCAATTGAACAGCACTCGTGAGGTAACTTAAAAAGTCGGTAGGAAGATGAAAGTGCTTCAGCAGCTCTGGCATAATCGCATTTCCGGCAAACCACAACGAGATGCAAAAAAATTGTGAGATAACTATAACCGGTAAAACCCGTCTCATTTTTTCACTCTATTGCTTTTGTTGTTCGTTAAGATTACGCAGAACGATAGAACGCAAGCACAGTTCAAAACAACTTACTGAAATAAGTCTCAATAATTTCCTTTCCGAAAAAAGAAGCAAACGATTGGATGGCTTTAAGTTCATCCATCTTACTCGTGGCGTTCACCGCCTTTATTGTTCCCGCCTGAATGGCAAAATCTCCGGGAGCGATTTTTAAAATCCCTTTGCCGAGAACAGTAGCCGTTTCATCAGCGCCATCATAAATGGTTGTGAAGAGCATAGTAGTGTCTTTCCACACATCAAATCCCTTATCGTCTTCTACTTTTTTGTAGCCGTAGAAATAAAATTGTTTCCCTTCCACTGTGTTAAGCACCATGCGATACTTCATGAGCCGCAAGTTCGGATCATTTGCATCTTTCACAAACAAATTGAAAATGCCGTTGGAAACGGTCAGCATTTTTGGCGAGAGTGCAGGTGCAAGCACCGTTCCTGCAATGGAACCTTTGTGTTCTGGATCTTTCACAAAAGCACCCACATCCTGAGTTTGAATGGTGAGCGTGAACGTGAGCGGCGATTGATTTTTTTCTCCTTCATTGTATCCTTTCCCAAAATCATTTTTCTCCTGTGTGCTGATAAATCCTTTCATCGTTTCAGTGAACTGGACACCCGGCGTAAGTTTTAATTCACGGGGCGCTACTGCCGGAAAATCATAGCTCGTCGGCTTTTGCATTTTGTCAAGAATGATTTTGCACGCACGCTCTGCCAATGCTGAAATCGTGAACAGCGGATTTGTTCCAAGCGGTCGAGGGATGATGGAGCCATCGAGCACATACAATCCATTATATTTTGCAGCACCCTTCTCACTGCTGAAAACATTCCCTGTATGATCAGTTACTCCCGCACTTGCATCATCAGCCATCCTGCAGCCGCCGAGGGGATGCACAGTGACCAATTCATAATTAAATTGTTTGCTCCACACCACATCCTTGATATAGGTGCCACCTAAATCAGCCGCGGCTTTGTATAATGTGTCATTTACTTTTTGAAAAACAGATTGCTTGCCCAAATCCTTCCAATCAATGTTGAGGCGATCATTTTTGAGATTCATTTTACCATTGCCATCGTCGTGAGTCATCACCAAATATGTTTGTGTATGGTTGGTCGCACCGTGATAGGCGCCGCGCATGAGACTCACTGCTTCATCTTTGCGCTCTTTCATCCAGCCAATAAATCCGTGATCGGTATCCTGCCCGGTAAACGTGGACAAGGAAAGCAGACTGGAATTGATCACCGTTGCCAGTGCTCCGGGAATGCTTCCTTCTTCCAGCGTCATTCCGTCTTCCAGCTTATCCTGATGACGCAAGTCAATGATGGTGGTGATGCACGGGCCTACGGGATCAAAACTTGCATCGGTGACATGCTTTCCTAAGCCAATGCCATTCATTTTGTCTTCGCAGTTGTAAGCGAAACCGAGCACATCTCCATTGCCTGTGAAATGGTTGCCGAGCTGAGATGAAACGGTGAGACCGCTATCTCTTGAGCGCAATAGAATTTCTGTGCTGCCCAGTGCGCCGGCGCCAAGCACTACGCGAGATGCGCGAACAAACATCATGGGTGCGTGAAACTTCTCTCTTCCTGCATTGAGAAGCTGAAAGAAGACAACCCACTTGTCAGCGCTTTGTTCAACATGATGCACTGCAACATCGCAAAAGATTTCGGCACCGTGGTTCACAGCATCAGGAAGGTAGTTCATGATGAGCGTGTTCTTTGCAGCGTAGTTGCAGCCCGTAACACAATCGCCGCAGTTGCAGCACGGCTTCTGCTCAATGCCTACGTGATTCGCACCATCAACATCAAAATTCACATTGATATTGGTGTACTCAAATGGCTTGTCCATCATCGCAGCAGTCTTCTTTTGCGCTTTTGCTTTTGCCAATTCAGGATAATTTTTTTTGCCTTCAGGATAAGGTGATGGCTTGAGCATTTCTTTCGCACGTGCATAACCTTCTTGCAAACTCTGCATGTCATTTCTTATCGCACCCGGCCAGTGCGGATCTTCAAATACGCGGGGCTCCGGCTCAATGGTGACATTCGCATTTACCAGGGAGGTGCCTCCGAGGCCGCAACCTTTAAACACCGTGATGTTTTCGCTGATGTGGAACTCGTACAGCCCGTTGTGATGTGCTTCACGGTTGTCAGCATTGATCTGTAATTCTTTTTGCGCTTCAGCAATGGTATCCGGATAATCCCCGGGTTGAAATTCTTTTCCCTTCTCCAACACACAAACTTTTAACCCTGCACGTGAAAAACGAGACGCAGCGATACTTGCACCATATCCACTGCCGATAACAATCGCATCGTACTCCGGTTTAAGTTCCGTGATTGGTTTTGAAAGCTTTCTCATGGTCACTGATTTTTTATGATAATGGGGGCTTCTATCAAATGATACTCTGGTATTTGTCCTGCTGTTGGTTGTGATGTGAAATGAAGTTTCTCACCACTGCCTTCGGTTTTCCAATTCTTAATCACGCTTCTGATTCCTATAGGGTAAATAGTCACACCTGCTCCCGATACATGAATGCGCAAAAAATTTTTAAACCCTTCTTCTCTCAATGATGATGAGGCCTCGTCAAGGTGAATGTTCAGAAAGCGATTGCAGAAATAAAGGTAAAGGCCCATAATGAAGCTTCCGGCAAAACCGCCGATTAAAATACATTCAAGGATGTAGAGTACTATCTGAAAAGCATTTTCTGATTTCATTTTGAAAAGTTGAAGATTGATTTTTGCAAAAAGCCATAACAGTCCAAAGATTGCCACGACCTGAAGAATTGCATGCAACCATCCCACTAAGATGATTCCCCTCCTGCCGCTTCGGGTGTCAGTAAAAAATAAGATGCCAATAAAGAAAATCACCGTGAGTATGATTAAGGGGGGAGCATCGAGAAAAAATTTTTTGATCGCAAATAAATCGTGGAAACTGTGTACACTGGTCACTCTGTCTTCAAGCGAAAAATCTTCTTTCAGCATGTGCAGCATGCTTTGTGACAGCCACGCAATCAGGAAATAAAAACACCCGATGAAAACAGCAAATGAAAAATTCATGAACGGAAAAATGAGATTGCCCATCACCAGCTTCTGCGATTCTTCTTGTGAGGGAAACATTGAACGCCTTTTCAGGTTCATCTCCATGTTTTTTCCTGATTTAGGATCAGCATTGTTAGCATCTGAATCCACTGGCCTGGCATCGAGCTTTGGCAATGCCGGTGGCAGGT
Organism: Chitinophagales bacterium; assembly: GCA_035638255.1. Taxonomy (GTDB): domain Bacteria; phylum Bacteroidota; class Bacteroidia; order Chitinophagales; family UBA10324; genus DASRAJ01. Next base: position 8,710 of record DASRAJ010000100.1, on the reverse strand, counting down.
TGTGCGTGAGATGTGTGAAGGCTCCTCCTCCACCTGCTGTGATATAATGCTGGGGACGCATTTCATCCGACATCAGTTCAGAAGAATAGCGGGAATAATGATGCAGATCCCCGGTGAGTATAAGCGGGAGATCAAATTTTTTTCCGACCCAGCCATACTTATCATCGGTGATGTAGACTTCCGTGAAGAATTTCAGCCGGTCGTACGATTTATCTTTTGCATAGAGTTGCTTGTAAACCCATGCCGGCTCTGCTGTGATCAAAATTATTTTGTCACCGCTCTTCATCCGGTCACTCTTAGCGAGGTTTAGAAAGTAATCGAGCTGCGGCTGATCAATATCAGCATTCAATTGGATATCGGTTGCCCAAATCCAATGACGATACGGAAGTTGCAGTGCGAAATAGCTGCGGTGCTGCTTCGTCATCCAGTTGCCGATCCAGCGTTCCTGGCAAAATATTTTAATGAAGTTGCCCAGCCCGTCATACCAGTCGTGATTGCCGGGAATGGCATACAAATGCGGCCGCTGATTCTCATCCTGATTTTCTATGGGAGGATTGGCCGCCCGAAACGGAACACGAAACTTTGCTTCATACGCATCCGCAGATGGAGTGTGATAAATTTGATCGCCGCCGCAACAAAGGATTTTTCCGCGGGGTAATTTTCTTTTTTCTCCGCTTACATCCACTGTAAGCTCTGTCTGCCCGGCGGTGAGCGCGACTGAATACGTGGAGTTGAAACCATCTCCCGTATCACTGATGAAATCAACCCATATCTCTTCGCGTGTACTGTAACTAAGATTCAGTTCATCGGCTTCTTTCTGTTCCTGAGTGCTATTGTGAAGAGCAGCCTGCACTTCACGACGATCGGCATAATTGCCGAAAGTGCCTGCTACTATTGCCTTGATCGCTGCATCCAGCAGCAGGGCGGGGTGAAACCAATTGACCATCTTCGGCTGCTGGTAAGGTTTCGGTGGAGGTTGCTTGGGGGGCTTGTTCATGCGTGGTGTGGTTGATGGAAAAAAGTATTGCCGCTGATTTTACTTCATCGTATTAGAGTATCAATAAAAAATAAAACGGACACAGCTAAAAACCTATTATTATTCGATTTAAGAATTAAGCTCTTTGACCATCGCCGGAAAAATTTCATTGTAAGAATTTTTACCAAGAAAAACATCAAGATGACTGTAGGTGTCGTACAAATAAAGCCGATGAAAGTTTGGACGAAATGAATTGAAGTAATGAAAAGAATTTTCCTGACTTATGCTCTTGAAACATTTATTTTTTCTTCCTGCAAAAAAAATAAAACGCGCATCAGTCTTCGGTTTAAAGGAAGAATAATTGATGGCAGCATCTTTCGAAACGAGCGATCCGGCTTTCACACATTTTTTCGTGTGATTGAAAAACGTGAGCGGCACATTTCCAAATTCATTCCTGATCCAATTCTTGGTTGTATCAGTGAGGTTATAAAGCTCCCACAATGCGGGCATGCCGGAACCGTAGGTGAAGCTCACAAATTTTCCTACGGTGGTATCATGTTCCCAATGAGTGAGCTTAACAACGGCGCGGAAGATTTTTGACTTAAGATCAGGAGCATCATCACCCCAATGCGGATTGAGATATTTTGTTACCGGCTTAATGATTGGCAAAACATACTTCAGCTTGAAGTCAGAAAAGTTCGGGACTACAGGGTGCATGGAAACAGCATTCGTAACAATTGTTGAAACCTGCGGCACCAATCCTTTCACTGCGGAAATCATGAAGCTGGTGGAACCCTGGCAGTGAATGATGGCCTTAATATTTTTTGCCCCTGTAACCCTGCAAACTTCATTTACTGCCGCAGGATGATCGTTCTCAGCAGCAACATCCAAATCCCATTCATTGCTTTTGCATTCGATGCTGCTTCGCCAGTTCTCGAGCCACACATCATAACCCGCTTCAGCGAGTGAATCCAAAAGATTTTTTTCATTCGGAGGATTGAAGATGTTCGTACGAACGCCGGCGCCATGCACGAGTAACACAGGTCCGCGTGGGCTATCGCCGTTATTTTTTAAATGCCAGAGATTACATTCGAATCCATCAAGGGCCGTAAAAGGAATTACTTCAAAGGAATGATCTGCCATGCAGATAAAGTTAAATCGAAGTAGTGATTCTTATTTGATGATACTGATGAAAAATAATTTTGTGAATTTAGAAAAAGAATAAAAAGTGAGCACTAATTATTACACGATAGTTTTTAATGGTTTAACATAGTGACATTCCATCAAGTAAACTTTCCCGATAATTTTCCAACAAGATTCTAATCCCTTTTCTGAAACCATTTTTTCGAACAACGGTTTGAAGTTTTCATTAACACTATTAGTTTTGATTTCAGAAGAGCTCTAAAGGCATTAAAAGTTTTCATTTCATTTATTTAATAATACCGACCACACATTAATCAAGCACGATGAAGCAACATGCATTCGCTGTTATCGCTCCTGTAATTCCCGGCAAGCTTGAAGAATTGCGCTCTCTGCTAAATGTAATTCATGGTGACGTGGAAAAAAATTCGCTTGTTCGCTTTTGCGATCTCGGCACCATTCATTTCGCAAGGTTTGTGATCATTGAAACGCAGAAGGAAACGTATCCTGTTCAGCTTTCTTTCTCCTCCAATCATGATGAGAGCGAGGAAGAACATATCAGCGAATTGATTCGGGTAGCAGGAGAAGGGTTGAAAAAAATTTACAGTTGCTGTGAAGGCTTTGACGGAGATTTTAAAGCTTACTTCCTGAAGTACAAAGTCCCTGCAAAAGCCTATTACATCGGGCACCGGGGAAGAGGATTAGCCCAGATACGTGACGAATCCCGTTTGCAAAAAGCTATTGTTGATTTTCTCGATTCGGAGAACAGGAATGGTTCCCTCAACAAAATGAATCCTTCAGAAATCAAAAACAAAATTGGTGCGTACATAAAATCCAATCCCGATTTTGAATTTGCTGTGAAGTACAAAGGTCTTGATGGTCCCGATCAATTTTTTAGGGAACGGGGACTGCTTATTCTTTTGCTCCTCGCGATCGGAGGATTCCTTTTTCTCGTTGGAAAAGGAATTCATTCCCTTGCATTTCCAGCATGGCTCGTTGTCCTAATCATTCTGCTCGCCACTCTAACGGTCATCTTTTTTGTGTTGAAACGAAAACTGAATCGCCTGGAAGAAACAGATGTCAGCGTTGTTGATCTTGTAGATTCTGATAAAGTGAATTCTTTGATGAGGGCAGAAAATTTTGTGGTGCAGAATCAGCTCACACACATCGTAGAAGTAAAGCCCGGAAGTTTCCGCCGCCGAACATTGAAGTTTGTATTGGGTGCCATAAATCTTCTCGCTAAAATTCTTTTCAACCGCGGCACACTGGGAGGAATCCCTTCCATACATTTTGCACGATGGGTCATGATAGATAGTGACAAGCGATTACTTTTCTTCTCCAACTTCGATGGAAGCTGGGAAAATTATCTCGGTGACTTTGTTGACAAAGCGTCAGTGGGGTTAACGGGCGTTTGGAGCAATTCCAAAAATTTTCCAAAGACGGAAAACCTGGTTAGTAAAGGTGCCACGGATGAGCAGCATTTTAAAGAATGGGCGCGTCAGCATCAAATCCCTACTCAGGTATGGTACACTGCCTACAAGGGTTTGTCAGTAGAGAACATCAACAACAATTCTTTGATTCGCCGCGGGCTATTCAGAAAAATGTCAGAAGCAAAAGCACAGCAGTGGCTAAAGAGAATTAACAATGGATAATCTTTTTTTCTTCACCTTATTTAACACATGAGCAATGACTGCAGCCAAACAGAAATATGAATTCAATGAAATGCAGGGATTAATTAAAAGAGGATATGGCACAAAAAAATTTACCGATTTTATTCTCCTGAAAATTGAGGATGCTGTCAAAGCAAAGCAGTGGCTGAAGCTGCTCATTCCTCAACTCTCTGATGCCACGGCTGATAAGTTTGATCCCGCAATCAATGTGGCGTTTACTCATGCAGGCCTCGATAAGTTGGGATTAACTGCACACATTCAAAATAATTTCTTACGCGAATTCCAGGAAGGCATGGCTGACGAAACAAGGAGTCGCCTGCTTGGTGACTATGATTGGGACAAGCAGGTTTCCATTGCTGATTCATGGGAATGGAAAGATGCCGCCAAAGATGTTACTGATGGCAATGTGATTGATGTGCTGCTGATGGTTTACGCGAGTGCACAACAAATTCTTGACGCAACTTATTCGCGAGTGAAGCAGGAGGCATCAGTAAATGGAGTTAGAGAATTTAAACGGCTGCTCACTAAGAGCAATGATTTTCTTAAAGAACATTTTGGCTTCCACGATGGAATTTCTCAGCCTACTATAAAAGATTTCAGCGACAGAACTGATGATGAAGACAACACGATAAACGCCGGCGAATTTGTGCTGGGGTATTCTAATCAATATGATATATGCCCTGAAAGCCCTGAGGTAAGAAGTCCGGTAACGAATGAGGTTTTTGATTTTGGAAGAAACGGAACATACTTGGTAATGCGGCAAATGGAACAGGATGTAAAAGGCTTTTGGGATTTCATTGCCTCCCAATCGAAAGATGATTCAAATGGATCGGTAGGGAAGGTGGATGAAGGCGCCGCTGTATTTCTTGCTTCAAGAATGGTGGGAAGGTGGCCGGGCGGAACACCTGTAGCCACATGTCCTGATGCAGATCCGGGTAAAGAAACAGACGAAAATAAATTCCTCTATCATTCGGTAGCTCCTGAACATTTCGGGAAGTGCCCCGTTGGCTCGCATGTGCTGCGCTCCAATCCCCGTGATTTTCTGGGTACCAATAAAAAGGAATCCATCAAGCTATCAAATCATCACCGCATTTTGCGGCGAGGACGGTCTTATGGAAAACCTCTTGTTGATTCAATGCAATGCAAAGATTTTTTGTGTACTCCCAATGACAATGAAGAACGTGGTTTGTATTTCATGTGCCTCAACACAAACATCAGTCGCCAGTTTGAATTTATCCAGCACACATGGATCAACAATGAGAAATTTAACGGCATGTACAATGATACGGATCACATCGCCGGTTCTTATCCCGGTGATTTTACAATTCCTCAATCACCCGTACGCAGGCACATCACCAACATCCCCGTATTCGTGAGGGTGAGGGGCGGCGCTTATTTCTTTTTACCTTCTATCAGCGCTTTAAAATTTTTGTCCGAGTTGTAATGACTGTGCAGTTTTGTTTCACACCCAACAAACATCATCATGACTTTACTTTCAAGATTTGTAAGGTGGCTCGCGGACGGCAAAACACAACGCACTACTTTTTGGATTCTTCGCAGAGTAAAACCTGTTCTCATATTCGGTGACAAAGCAATCGTGTCAAGGCATGATGATGTGATCGAAGTGCTCACACGCAACACTGATTTCACCATTGAACAAATCAATGCAAAGAAGCTCGACGCACTGCACCTCCATTTCTTTTTAGGGATGGATACATCACCCGAGCATGATCGTGAATTTCAGCTTATGCAAAATATTGCCAGGCGGGAGGACATGCAGGTGATTAGACAACTGATCCGGGAGAAAAGCGAGGAGTGCATTTCAAAAATCAGCGGCAAGGGACAAATAGAATTGGTGCATGACCTCTCACTCGTAGTGCCCATGCACTTTATGGATAAATACATCGGCGTGATGGATGGAACTGTTGACGGAGCAACGATGGCAGCATGGATGCGCAGCTTGTTCCACCAGTCATTTTTAAATCTTACCAACGATAAAGCAGTGGAGCAAAGGGGGACTGCGGTTTCATTGGAATTGAAAAAATATTTGGAAGAGCTAATCAGCAAACGAAAAGCAGAAATCAAGTCTGGAAATAACACAGATGATACAATCCTGAATCGTCTCATGCGGCTTCAGCAAATTCCCGGCAATGAATGGATCACCGATGATGTGATCAGGAGAAACATCAGCGGATTAATGATTGGCGCCGTGGATACCACGAGCAAATGTGTTGTTCATGTAATTGATGAATTGCTTCGTCATCCTGATGAATTGGTGGCTGCGGTGAATGCTGCCGGTGCAAATGACATTGAAAAAGTAAAACAGTATTGCTGGGAAGCGCTTCGCTTCAACCCGCACAACCAGGTGATCGAGCGGTATTGTTTAAAGGACACCGAGATTGGAATCCTGCGGGGTAAGGCAAGAAAAATAAAAGCAGGCACAACAGTGTTTGCCGCCATCATGTCGGCGATGCTCGATGAAAAAGTTTTCGTTAACCCGATGCAGTTTGATCTGAACCGCAAAACGGAATACCTGCACTTTGGATATGGCATGCATGTGTGCTATGGTCGTTACATTAATGCTGTCACCATCCCTGAAATTACTGCTGCAGCTCTGCGGCTCAAAAACTTAAGACGCGCCCGCGGATTCAAAGGCATGGTGGAATATGAAGGAGCTTTTCCCCAAAGCATGGTGCTTGAGTTTGATAATAAATAAAGAAACGCATGCCTTGCGTCATCAACGAAAATTATTTACACCTGTCTCGGCGAATAGTAAGAACTGAATAACTTTCTGTACTTTTAATCATGAATTGGTATTCCATCACCATGACCTCGCAAGAGCTGACCGATTCTAATCTTAAGATCAGGTTTGCTCAAATAGCCGTCACAGTTCCCAGGGAGGAGCACGTTAATATGTATCAATCTAATAATGTCCCCCCCCCGCAAAAACTCTTATCAGATATTCTTAACCCCCTCTTGTAAAAATCACTTCGATTCATTTATCAAAGAGTTTGGATTTATTGAATGCGACCAACCATTGCGTGAAACCGTATCACCCGTAGTTTCATTTGACGGAGGCGAAAACTTGCCCTGGACGTAGCCATTTTCATGGATCTTAGTCATCAGCCAAAGCATGCAAGTGAGAGTTGTTTTTTGTCGCCGTGAAATTTGCACCGGGCGTGTTTCTCTCGCAGCGTTCACCAAGTGATCGAACTGACAGTCGCACTTAATTGTCAGTAATTCATTTTGCAATCTGCCCGGGTTAAGCAGATGGTGAAATATTCAGCATGACATTGCTGTTCACCGTAACAGCGTGAATGAATAGCCACGAATTTATTTCCATAGCGAGATGCGTCATCAGCAATTCATTTTGGAATGCACCTGAATTTAACAGGATGCTTATTCAGCATTGCTGCTGTACAGCATGACTGCACCGTTGTGATGCTTCAAAAAATTATTTGCTGATTCTTCTTCACTTCTTAAAGATCATGCTCCCAAAAAGCAATGTCAGGACTAAGAGCACGATAAAAATGAAGAAAAGAACTTTGGCAATGCTTGCGGCACCGGCGGCTATTCCACCGAATCCAAATATTGCCGCAATGATTGCGATCACGAAAAAAATTGCTGCCCATTTAAGCATAGTATGAGATTTTAAAAACTTATTTTCACAAACGATGCCATGTATTGAGCACGCTTTGAATTAGTAACAGTTCCTTTCCGGAAAGAACTTGTATTGGTTCGAAAGTTTAAATTGCTGATTACGGTCTGAAATGAATTTGTTTCCTGCCTGATTTAATTATTTTTCCGGCAGCAATTACAGGATTGAGGATAATATTTTTTTTCTGACGTGACGAAAAAAATGTGGTTGAAAATTCCCCTGCTAATAATTATCTGCGATAGCGGGAAAATTATTTCACATATTGGCATAGTGAATGCAATGGCTTGGGCAAAATATCGATTGCAACCCAGGTTTGAACTAAATCCGCAGGATGGAAACCCACAGAGATAAATCGCCATTTCGCATTCTTATTGCAGATGACGATCACGATGATATTGTGATTGTTCGTGAAGTACTAAGTGCCCTTGGTGATTTGATACAGCTTGATCATGTAGTGGATGGGCAAAGCCTGATTGATTTATTACTCATGAGAAAAAACCAAAGAGAAATTCCCATTCCCGATTTAATTTTTCTCGATTTAAATATGCCACGTAAAAGTGGTCTTGAAACCCTGCGTGAATTAAAAGGCGACAAAGAGTTGTGTGAAATTCCGGTTACTGTTTTATCTACAGCTTCCGACCGGCGTCAAATCGGTGAGGTGTATGCTTTAGGAGCGAATTGCTACATCACCAAGCCTGCTCATTACAACGATTGGCTGATCATCATGAGGGGACTGTTGCAATTCTTTTCAAGAAAGAACATTCCGCTCACCGCTTAATTTCTTTTGCTTAAAATTTTGTGAAAAGATTTTTTCCGGGAAACAGCCGGGATGTCAGCAACCTGCTTATTTAATTTTATCACACCGAATGCTCTGGCTCACATGTTGTATTTCTTAAGCAGCTTTAAAAAAATTACCTCACTTCAAAAACTCCTTACTCATGAAAACAATTGGTATTATTCTTCTCGTCATAGGTTTGCTGATGACAGTGATTACGGGCTTCACGTTGGTAACAAAGAAAAAGGTTGCTGATGTTGGCCCAATAGAAATTAGTAAACAGGAAAAGACACCGATCTATTGGTCCCCGATCACGGGCGCCGTGCTGGCAGGCGGAGGAATCATCCTGCTTTTGTTTGCGCGGAAAAAAGGTTAAGTCTGCCCGGAGTCTACCCGGAGTCTATTGGAATACAAACTATTTTCAATCGAGTTCTTTGGCAATGACATTCATCCTCGCTGCACCTCTAACTCCTGAAGGAGAACCGCTCTCG
>DASRAJ010000099.1:0-54594 GCA_035638255.1 Chitinophagales bacterium | reverse complement strand
GAAAAAAAATCCGGAGAATTTATTGGCCTCTGCGGATTGATGATTCAGGAAGTTGATGGCATTCGCGAACTGGAAATCGGTTACCATTTGCTTCCGCGATTTTGGAAGCAAGGTTACGCGGGCGAAGCTGCCATTGCATCGAGGAATTTTGTATTTGAAAATCATCTTGCAGATTCCGTCATCTCCATCATTGTTCCGGAAAATTTTCCTTCACAAAAAGTGGCTCAGAAAAACGGAATGAAAAAGGAACGTGAAACCGAATGGCGCGGAACAAAAGTTTTTATTTACAGAATTACCCGCGATGAATGGATGAAGCTCAAAGGATGATGGCAGTCGCTTCAATCTCTAGGAGGTATTCCGGAGCAATTAGTTTGCTCACTTCGACCATCGAGGTACAGGGTTTAATGTCTTTGAAAAACTCTGCGTGCGCTTTTCCATATTCTTCCCATCTTGAAATATCAGTGACAAACATACGGGTGCGAACTACATCCTTCAACGATGCTCCCGCGCGTTGCAGGACATTCTCAATTTTCCCAATGATGAACTTTGTTTGTTCGTAAGCATCATTTCCTCCCACTAATTCATTGTTGTCATTCACAGCGACAGTTCCGGTTACTTCTACAACATTTCCCACTTTCACTGCGCGGCTATAGCCAACAATGTCTTCCCATTTAGCTCCTGTAGAAAAATTTTCGCGTTTCATTTTTATGCTGAAGTTTTATTTTGTCCGAAGGGAGCCCGTTTGAGCAAAATCTGCAAGCTCTAACCAGCGCATAGATTTTTCATCAAGTTGCTTTTCCACTTTACCAAATTCAACAGAACATTTTTGTAAAGCCGCAAAATCGAGTGCACCTGAATTCATTTCTTCAGTGAGTTGAACTTTTCGCTTTTCCAAATTTTCAATTTCCTTTTCGAGATCTGAGAATTCCCGCCTCTCGTGATAACTCAGTTGTGATTTCTTTTTCGGTTGACTACCGATACTATCGCTTTGAGCGATAGCATCGGTTTTAGCATCCATTTTCTTTTCTGATTCTTTTTCTTCCCTGAAGGCGAGATACTCATTGTAGTTGCCGGGGAAGTCAGACACAATTCCATTGCCCTCAAACACAAACAGGTGATCAACAAGTTTATTCATAAAATGGCGATCGTGTGAAACGATGACGAGGCAACCGGGATAATCAAGAAGGAATTCTTCAAGGACATTTAACGTGAGAATGTCGAGATCATTTGTCGGCTCATCGAGAATGAGAAAGTTTGGATTCTTGAGGAAAAGGGTGAGCAGGTACAACCTTCGCTTCTCTCCGCCACTCAACTTTGAAACATAGGTGAAATGCATTGATAAGGGAAATAAAAACCGCTCGAGCAATTGCGATGCAGAAATTGTTTTTCCTTTCATGAGCGGAATGAAGTCTGCGATTTCTTTCACTACTTCAATCAGGCGCTTGTCATCTTTAAAATGCATTCCGTCCTGGTGATAATAGCCGAAGACAACGGTTTCCCCTTTCACAACTTTTCCTCCCTCAGGTTTTTCTTTTCCGATCATTAGGTTCAGCAGCGTGGATTTTCCGACTCCGTTTCTGCCAACCAATCCTACGCGCTCCCTGGGTTTGAATTTGTAGGTGAAGTTGTCTAAGATCTTAAGATCACCATACGATTTGCGCACATGATGAAATTCCAGGATTTTCCCGCCGAGACGATTGATGTTGATCTCGAGTTTCATTTCGTCCTCTGTAAGATCAACACCGGCTCTTTCTTTGAGCTCGTAAAATGAATCAATACGCGACTTTGATTTCGTCGTTCTTGCTTTCGGCTGCTTGCGCATCCATGCCAATTCTTTTCGCAAGAGATTTTTTGCTTTGTTTACGTTGGCTTGCTCCACATCATCACGCAATGCCTTCTTCTCGAGGTAGTAGGAATAGCTTCCTTTATAACGGTAAATTTTTCCATCATCAAGCTCCACAATTTCATTGCACACATTTTCAAGGAACACACGATCGTGTGTGATGAGAAATAAAGTGCGGTTGGATTTGCTTAGATAATTTTCGAGCCATTCAATCATTTGCAAATCGAGATGATTCGTTGGCTCATCCATAATCAGGAAATCGGGATCGTCAATCAAAACTTTTGCAAGTGCTACTCTTTTCTTTTGCCCTCCTGAAAGTGTTTTTACTTTTTGCTCAAGGTCGTTAATGCTAAGCCGGGAAAGAATTTGTTTCACCTCAGCCTCATACGTCCATGCCTTCAGTGATTCCATTTGCTCCATGGCATGATCAAGATTTTCCTTGTGATCGGGATGAAGCAAACACAGTTCATAATTTTTTATCGCATCTAAAACCGGTTGCGATGAATCGAACACCTCATCCATCACTGATTTTTCAGGAGAGAAATCAGGATCCTGTTCGAGGTAACCGGTTTTAATTTCTTTGCGCAGGTAAACTTTCCCTTCATCGGCAGTTTCGTTTCCGTAAGCGATTTTCAGCAGCGTGGTTTTTCCGGTTCCGTTTTTCGCAACCAATGCAACCTTCTCACCTTTATTGATGCTGATGGAAATTTCCTCGAACAGAATTTTATCTGCGTAGGATTTTGAAATGTTTTCGAGGGTGAGGTAATTCATGGAAGAACAAAAAAAGAAAATTGAAGTGTTACAAAAAAACAAAGCCCCGATTCAACGGGGCATGATTTCAAAAAATTAATATTACTTCAAGGAAGTTTTACTCCTTTGAGCAGTTTATTCATCTTCGCAACTTTCTCAGGGAATAAAACCTTTTTGGCTAACTTATTTAATTCCGGATTTACAGTATACCTATTTCCTGACTTCCCGACCCATTGTTGTGTCTTCTTTCCATTCTTCATATTGTAAAATTACGGTTGTTTCAGCTTTACAAAAAATGCTTTATACGATTTTTTCTGATGAAATATCTCGATCGCTCCAGAGTCAGTCAAACCCATGATAATAAAAGACTGTTCCAGCTCTGAATAATTTAAAGTGATTGCCATTCGATATAGACGAGTTCTGTTTTCAGTACTCCCGGTAAAACCGATTGTAAGGTTGGGATACTGAGATAAAAAGTAGAAAACTATTTCTGCGACCGTGGCAAGAATTTTATCCCGGTCTTTATTGTCATTTACGATATGATCATCAATAGTTCCATCATTTTGCAGATTACCAAAGCCAAGATTAAAGACATGTTTAGTTTTTGTTGGAGTAAACTGCACAACGATTTTTATTTCGCCTTTTGGACCAACACTTACAAATTCAAATAAGCTGCTGTCTTCTGAAATATCGAATGAAAAATATTTCTCGTAGCGACTCATCAAATTCAAATGTAAACAAACACGCGCAGGTCAGGAAGATTGAAGAATTCTGCAGTTCGTCGCTAAAATCATTCGATGGTCGAAATGAATAAGCGCCAGGGTCATCCATTGGTAACTTCGCTTTTCCCCAAAATTTTTGACTTATGACTCACTCTATCCGATTGCTAATAATTCTGTTATGTTTCTCTTTCTCACGCGTCGCAGCACAAAGCACTTCATCTATCTCGGGAAAAATTTCTTCAGGCAATCATGAGCCAGTAATTGCTGCTACAGTAGCATTGCTTAAAACTTCAGATTCCTCTTTGGCAAAAGTTGCAGTGAGTGACGACAAAGGAAATTTTATCATGCAGAATATCGCTTTTGGAAATTATTCGCTGCGCGTTTCCTCGGTTGGATATGAAAACTATGAGAAGAAGGATATCACAATAGATCAGCAAAATGAATTACAGCTTCCCGAAATCTCACTGGCACAAGTGAGCACCAATTTGAAAGAAGTAACAGTGACAGCGCAGAAGCCATTGATCGAAGTGAAAGCAGGCAAAACTGTTTTCAATGTAGAAGGAAGTATCAACGCAACAGGAAGTACAGCTTATGAGTTGCTGCAGAAATCACCGGGTGTCGTGGTAGATCAGAATGATAATATTTTGCTGAAGGGCAGGGGAGGCGTGATGGTACAGATTGATGGAAGACCCACTCAACTCAGTGGAAGTGATCTCACTGACCTTTTGAAGTCAATTCAATCGAGCGAAATAGAATCCATTGAACTCATCAGTAATCCATCTTCAAAATATGATGCAGAGGGAACAGCCGGCATCATCAACATCAAGCTGAAGAAGAATAAAAACTTTGGAACCAATGGAACGGTTACTGCAGGTTATGCGATCGGAATTTTCAGCAAGTACAATACTTCGCTTTCTCTCAATAATCGAAATGCATTGATGAATGTGTTTGGTAACTATGGAAACAACTGGGGGAACAGGCGAAATGAATTAAACATATATCGCATCCAGAATGACACGCTCTATGATCAGCATTCAAATTCAATCTGGAGCGGACTGCGACATAATTTTAAAGGAGGAGTTGATTTTTTTCTCAATAAAAAAAACACGCTGGGAGTTCTTGTAACCGGCAATCTTGCCGATGGCAATGGAATCGGCACGAGCCACACAGACATTTCCGGAGTGAATACCGCGGTCCTGACTAAAACACTGAATGCCGGCAACTTAATTGATTTCAACTTCAGCAATATAAATTTCAATACCAATTATCGCTTTGCAGATACACTCGGCCACGAGTTGACCACTGATCTCGATTATGGTCTTTACAGAAATAATCGCGATGCCATTCAACCGAACACTTACACCAGTCTTGGTGATTCGATAATTCTTGACGAGAAAATTTATCATTCCATTTCACCAACAAACATTGACATCTACACATTTAAATCTGATTACACTCAAAATTTTCTGAAAGGAAAACTTGGTGCAGGAATTAAATTCTCATGGGTAAAAACTGACAATACCTACGATTTCTATGACGTGATTGATAACATGGATATACTGGACGAAACGCGAAGCAATAATTTTGTTTATACTGAAAATATAAATGCAGCATACACCAATTATCAACGCACCATAAAAGATTTTGACATTGAGTTTGGACTAAGGGTGGAACAAACAAACAGTGAAGGAAATCTCACGAGCACGACCAATGTTGAAGACCAAAATGTCAAACGGCACTATTTTGATTTCTTTCCGAGTGGTGGAATCACTTACAACATGAGTGAGAAAAATTCACTGGGGCTTTCCTACGGTCGCCGCATTGACAGGCCCAATTACCAGGAACTGAATCCATTTGAATACAAGATGGATGAGCTTACTTATCGCAAAGGCAATCCGTTTCTGAATCCTCAGTACACTGACAAATTGGAACTCTCGCACACTTACAATCATACTGTCACAACTTCTTTGAGCTATAGTTACACGAAAGATTTCTTTGCGCAAATCACCGACACGATTAATGGCAATGCGAGCTACATCACCACACTGAACCTTGCTAAGGAACAGATTACAAGTTTAGACATAAGCGCACCTTTTAATCCAACAAAATGGTGGAGTGTGTACCTTAGTGTAAGTGGATATTATCTGAATTACAACGCAAACTTTGGTGAAGGAAAGGTGATCAACACCGGGAAGTTTGTATACAGTTTCTATGGACAAAGCACCCTTAAACTCCCTTTAAAATTCAGTCTTGAAATTTCAGGATGGTACAGCAGCCCTTCAATCTGGGGAGGCACTTACAAAACAACTGACCAGGGCTCGCTCGATGCAGGCCTTCAGAAAAAACTTTTTAAAGATCGGGGAACACTGAAGCTGAGCGTAACAGATATTCTTTACTCTGCTCCCTGGAGCAGCGTTGATAGTTACGGAGGATTGTTTGTACATGCGTATGGCAATTGGGAAAGTCAGCAGTTCAAAGCAACCTTTAGTTATCGCTTTGGAAACAACCAGGTGAAAAGTGCAAGACAGCGCAAGACAGGAAATGAATCGGAGGCAGAGCGGGTTGGGAATGGAGAACAGTAATCATAGAGCAGCGTTTATGCAATCTGTTGCAGGTGATGCACCATGTGCTCAATATAATCTTCTACTAAAAACTTTAAACTCACCGGCTCATTGTCGCCAATTACGCAGGGCGTTTCCAGTTTCAAGTGGTGAATGTTTTCTATCACCCAGGCAAGCTGCATGTTGTAAGTAAACCAGAGGTTGATGAGCTGCTGCACATTTTGATGCTGATAATTCTGTAGCGTCACCCAATCATCCTGCGCATATCCTGGTGAAGAGAGTTTGTCGGTGTATTGTGCCCTAATAAAGCGCTCGTGGTTATTAGAGGCGCTGTCAATCAGGTGACCAAGAATTTGTTTGCGGCTCCATTGAGTTAGCGAGGGTTTTTTATTCCAGTGTTTGAAATCAATTTGATCAAATTTTTCACGGTAGTCTGTTACTACATTTCGCAGGCGATCAGCGACATTTTTTAAATAATCATGCACTTCAAAATCATAAAGCATCTTGATGTCACAGCGGTCATAGCCACCTTTCTCCAGTGAGATTTCTTTGAAGCCAAGACGATAGTAAAGATTGATCGCGATGCTGTCGTTGAATGTTCGCTGAGAATAAAGAATCACTCTTTTGGCTCCCATCGCTCTTGCTTTCTTCAGCGCTTCCTCTCCCAATATTAATCCGACATGATTACCTCTTGCTTTCTCACTCACTGCCATCTTGCACAATTCATATTCATCGCCGCTCACTTTTTTCAAAGCCACAGTTCCTACTACTTCTTCATTCAATGATGCAAACAGGATAGCGCCACCGTGATCAATGATGAGTTGCTGAGGTTGTGTTACCACTTCCTCATCCACCGCCTCCATCACAAAATATTTTTCAATCCACTCCCGATTCAGCTTCTCGAAGTGCGGCTGAAGGCTGGGTTCGAATTCGAAGATGTTTATTGCTTCCATGAGTCTTCAATTGTTTTCTGAATTCATTATTGACCATGTAAACTCCGACAATGGTGACTGCTGTTCCGAATCCCACATTCAAATTCAACCGCTCATCCAAAATCAGCCAGCCGAGAAAAACGGCAATGATGGGATTGATGTAGGCATAGATGGTTGCGCGTGCGGGAGGCAAATGTTTGATCGAGTACACATACGCACTGTAACAAAGGAGGGAACCGATGATGATTAAATATGCGAGTGAAAGAAATCCATCAAGATGAACTCCTTTAAAGTTGGTCGTTTGTCCGAGAAGAAAACTTAGCGGCAACATGATGCATCCTGAAAGAAACATTTGCCACCCCACGCCATAGAGCAGATCAATCTGCAATTTATTTTTAGAAGTATACACCGTGCCGAATGCCCAGCAGGAAATTGCAACGAGGTTCAGCACAAGACCAAACGCATACTCCGGGTTGAGAAGATCACTGAGATATTCATAGAAGATTGCAGTGATTCCGGCTAAGCCAATCACCAAACCCAAAATCATGTTGCGGGTGAAGGACGCGTTCTTTAACATCATGATGCTGAACAATACCACGAGCAAAGGAATTAAGGCGGCAATGATTGCTGCTAGTCCGCTGCTGATATATTGGACAGACCACGTTGATAATCCATTGCCCAGCACGAGCATGAAAAAACCTTGCGCGAAAATTTTTCGCAAGGTGCTTTTATCCGGAATGGTGTATCTTTTTACGACCATGAACCAGGCAAGAAGAATGGAACCGGAAACAAATTGGCGAATTGCGGCAAGAAAAAGTCCCGGCATTTCCTGTGCGCCAATGCGTGATGCGAGGTAAGTGGTTCCCCAGAAGAAGCTAACTATTGCAAGAGCGATGAGTGCTTTGTTATTGGAAGAGCTATTCATGGCAGAAAGAGATTCCGCTGCAAAGGTGGGATTAAGTTTTGAAACAAAACAGATTCAGATTTGTTAATTTTGACCGGAACAGATTGGGTTCACGCAAAGACGCTAAGGCGCAAAGAAAAAATTAAATGAAAACCACGTTGCGTCTTAGCGCCTTTGCGGGCAACATTTATTAAACCAATTCACTATGCAAAACCTTCTTCCACAAAAAGATTTTCTCTACCACGAAGTAGCAGAACGATTTGAAAGATTGATCAATGATCATGTTTTGAAATCAGGAGACAAATTGCTCTCCGTTCGCTCGCTTAGCAAAGAGCAGGGCGTGAGCATGAGTACGGCGTTCCAGGCATATTCGATTCTTGAAAACAAAGGACTAATTGAGGCGCGGGAGAAGTCGGGCTATTATGTAAAATTTTCGCCGAGGGAATTTCCGCAGATTCCGCATCATGAAATTTCCATGAAAGAAGCACGTAAGACAAGTGTGGATGACATGATTGCAGAGATTCACAAAAACATTTCTGCTGAAAACATTCTCAAGTTTTCACTCGCTGCTCCTTCACTCGAATTGCTTCCTGCTGCAAAGCTGAACAAAGCCGTGGTGCAGGCGATCCGATCTTCGAAGGATAGTTGCCTTGGCTATGAAAACATCCAGGGCAATGAGCTGCTGCGAAACCAGATTGCGAAGTACGCCTTTAATTGGGGTGGCTTCATTCATGAAGATGATGTAGTGATCACAGGCGGCTGCCAGGAAGCAATCATGCTTTGCCTGAAAGCGGTGACGAAGCCGGGTGATACGGTGGCGGTGGAAAGTCCGACGTACTTCGGCATCTTTAACATGATACAGAGTTTGGGGTTGAAGGTGATAGAGATTCCGACATCGGCAGCAGAGGGAGTAAATCTTCAGTACCTGAAAAGCGCCATCGCCAAATTCAAAATCAAAGCATGCCTGTTTGTGACGAACTTCAACAATCCTTTTGGGAGTTGCCTGCCTGATGAAAAGAAAAAGAAGCTTGTGCAGTTGCTGGCGCCACATAACATTCCACTGATTGAAGATGACATCTACGGCGAAATGTATTTCGGAAGAAAGCGACCACGCACGTGCAAGAGCTTCGATAAGAAAGGTCTGGTGCTGCTTTGCTCGTCAGTTTCAAAGTCACTGGCGCCGGGTTATCGTGTCGGCTGGTGTGTTCCCGGAAAATTTAAGGATAAAATTATCAGGCTGAAAGTGATTCATTCGATCTCCACTCCCACCATCACGCAGGCTGCTATTGGTTTGTTTATGCAAAACGGACGATACGAATTGCACCTGCGACGATTGCGCAAAGCGCTGCACACACAATGCCTCCGCTACATACAGGCGATTACGCAATTTTTTCCGGAGGACACAAAAATTTCCCGGCCGCAGGGCGGCTACGTGTTGTGGATTGAGTTAAACAAAAATGTGAACGCGATGGAATTGTATCAGCGCGCGATGAAGCACAAAATCAGCATTTCACCCGGACAAATTTTTTCTACGGGCGCACGATTTGAAAATTGTGTTCGCATCAGCTTCGGAAGACCGTATGATGCGGAAGTGGAGCGTGGGTTGAAGAGGTTGGGGGGATTGGTGAGGGAGATGGCGGGGTGAGGTGTGATAATGCAATGGGAAATGAAGTTAACTTTGATAGGATGAAAAGTCTATTTCGATTTTCAATTTTGCTTATTGCTCTTATTGCTTTGTGTGAAATCTGTAAATCACAAAACTCTTTGGTGAAACAGTGGGATTATAGATTTGGGTATAACAACACAGACAGAATTCGGACTGTTCTACAAACGAAAGACGGAGGATATATTCTAAACGGAGAATCTGTTTCACCAGCAGGTGGAGATAAAACTCAAGCATCATGGGGAGGTTGGGATTATTGGGTTGTAAAGTTGGACTCAGAGGGAACAATGCAATGGAATAAGGATTTCGGTGGAACAGAGGATGATGTATTGTACTCTCTTCAACAAACAAAAGACGGGGGATATATTCTCGGAGGAACTACCATTTCCGGAATTAGTGGAGATAAAATACAAACATTGGTAGGAGGCACTGATTATTGGATTATAAAACTTGATTCAACAGGTAATGAACAATGGCAGAAAGATTTTGGAGGTACAGATAATGATGCTCTTACTTCAATTGGTCAAACAAAAGACGACGGATATATTCTTGGAGGATATTCTTATTCAGGAATAGGTGGAGACAAATCGCAAGCGTCGTGGGGAGGATGGGATTACTGGATAATAAAAGTAGATTCGATCGGCACTATAGAATGGGATAAAGATTTCGGAGGAACCGCTCATGACGTTCTCTATTCTATTGAACAAGCGCCCGATGGGGGCTACATTGTTGGTGGAAAATCGGCTTCAGCAATTGGAGGTGATAAAACTCAAAATGCTTGGGGCTATGATGATTACTGGATAGTAAAGCTTGATTCGACAGGAGCAAAACAATGGGATAGGGATTATGGTGGGACTGACAATGATTTTCTTACTTCACTTCAACAAACAACTGATGGGGGGTATATTCTTGGAGGATTATCTGCCTCGGGAATGAATGGAGACAAGTCACAAGAATCTTGGGGATCGGAAGATTACTGGATCGTGAAGCTAGATTCTGCAGGTGACAAGCAATGGGACAGGGATTTTGGTGGACTAAGTGATGAAGAGGATTTCGGAAATGTTAGGCAAACTTTCGATGGAGGGTTTTTAGTTGTCGGCACTTCTTATTCTGGGATTGGTGGTGATAAAACAGAAAATAATCTGGGCGTAGAGAATGCTTGGATTATTAAAACAGATTCTTTGGGTATTAAACAGTGGGATATGACACTGTTCACAAATGGTCATGATGAAGGAGCTTTCGGAATGCAAAACGATAACGGCTGCTATGTTTTTGTGAGTTATACCGATGCCGAAATAGGTGGCTACAAAACTCAACCATCGTGGGGAGGTAGCGACTATTGGATCATTAAGTTTTGCGACACAACCATTGCTACTGCAGTCAACTTAACTTCACTTTCACATTCAAACATTTCCATTTCTCCCAACCCGTTCACCACCTCCACCACCATCACCCTCACCAATTACACCACATCATTCAACCTGCAACTGTTTGATGAGTTGGGAAGAGAAACGCCTTTGCAATACCACAGCATGCAACAAGGGAGCCACACCATACTCAACATTGATCGTGGTGAGATGCTGAGCGGGATGTATTTTCTTGTTGTTGTTTCGGGAGAAAAGAGAGAGGTGGCGAAGGTGATTGTGGAGTAATGCTTCACCTAAATCGCAGGAAACTGCTTACTCTAAATTATTTCATAAATAGTTTTCTAAACTCAGAGAAGACAATGATGTTCAATTGAAATCCAGGAGTGAATTGCAGCAACTTCTTATCGGATGTTATGAGATATTCCGCTTCGGATTCAAGGCATAAATCAAAAAGAAAATTGTCATCCGGGTCGGGAGAATTTTTGAAAGCCGGTTTAACTTTGCAGTAAGAGCCAACTTCTCCAAGCAAGTCAATGAAATCAGAAATATCATTACCGGATTTTCTGTGACTGAATTTGGGTCGGTGCAATACTTCATTCACTTCACTGATCAACTCATCAGAAATAAAAACTTCAATGTCGCGGTCGAGTAACCACTTGATGAGATAATTGATTCGGTCATTGATAAAATAGCTGACCCAAACATTCGTGTCAACGACGACTTTGGAGGGCATGGCGCTGCTTTCTTACAATGCGAACTTCTTTCACAATTTCAGACATCGTGATCGGCTTTGACTTGCGCTTGCGGGATAACCGATCGGCTTCTGCAATCAATAATTTCTTGCGTAAAGCTTTTGCTAATTGATTTTGCTCTTCATCGGAAAGCATGTCAACAAAACGATTAATTTCTTTTACAGCAGTAAGCATGATTTGAAATTGTTGAATCAAAATTACAGAATCGGCAAAGAACGATTCAACCCAACAGCACTTCATACGGAATCTTGAATCTCCGATGAAGTTTCTGAATCATGGTAGTAGAGAGTTTCCGTTTCCGGTTCAGCACTTCTGATACTTTGCTTTTGTCACCCAAAACGTTAGTGAGGTCCTTGCGTTCAATTCCTTTTTCTTCCATCACATGAAGCAGCGCTGCAAGTGGATCTTTGATCTCAATAGGAAAATGCTCTTCTTCATAGCGATCAACTAACGTAGCAAGTACATCAAGTTCATCGCCCTTTGCTGTACCAAGTGGTGAACCCCACAGTTCTTCCATTCGCTTTAAAGCGGCATTGTAGTTTTTCTTTGTTCTTATGGGTTTAATGTTCATGACTAAATTGTTTTTGAGTTGATCTTCTCATATTGTTTGTGAGTTCCCACAAATCGAATCCAGGTAATTTGTTTTTCAAAATCTATTGCAACTACCAGCCGATAATCATTGCCTTTGATATTGAACACTGCCCGGTCATTCCCAACCACACTCGCATTTGCAAATTGCTTTTTAAGCTCCTGAAAATTTTTCCAACCCGATCTCTTCACTTCCTTGAACCATCTGGCAAGCGGGACTTCCGCTTCGGGATATTTTTCCCAGAACTCTCTTAAAGTTCTTCTTGCGATGATTCTCATCAGGCGAAATTAAGAAAGGTTTCCAAAATGGGAACTTTTATTCAAGAAAGAATTCTTTTAGTTTTAGCGCAGAAAAAATTTTACATCATGGCAAAAGTCAATTGGGCTGAAGCAGTACAGCCGCTCATCAAAAAATACGAAGGCAAGCAACATCCGCTCGAATACAAAAACATCTACCAACTCCTGGTAATGGTCGTTCTTTCAGCACAGGATTCTGATCGCAACATCAATTCACTGGCGCCTGCATTCTTCAAGGCATACCCTGATATGGAGTCACTCTCCAAAGCATCTCCGGACGATCTCACTCCATACATAAGCAAGGTTCGCAACTTCGGCAATAAAGCAAAATGGCTTGTGAAGACCGCGCAGGAAATCAAAAGTGATAAAAACATTCCGCTTACCATGGACGAGCTGACTGCCTATTCGGGCATCGGGAGAAAATCGGCTAACGTGATTAAGCGGGAAGCAGGAGCACCTGCGGAAGGTGTGATGGTGGACTTGCATGTGGTACGTGTGGCGAACAGATTAGGGATAACAAATGCAGGAGAGAATCCCCAGAAGATTGAAAAGGATATCATGAACGTGATCCCTGAAAAAGATTGGGGTGAAGTAGGAATGGCAATGAGTTT
The DNA here is from genome assembly GCA_035638255.1 of Chitinophagales bacterium. Lineage (GTDB taxonomy): Bacteria > Bacteroidota > Bacteroidia > Chitinophagales > UBA10324 > DASRAJ01. The sequence continues at coordinate 41,604 of DASRAJ010000099.1, read as the reverse complement.
TCTCGGTCGTGAAATTTGCAGACCTACTAATCCCAAACACGAAGAGTGTCCGATGAAGGATGTCTGTGAATACTATAAGCAGGTAATGAAGAAGTAAACATTCTTTTCAAACCCGAAATCACTTCTTCTCCTGCACCGTCTTCAAATTATCATCGGGCATTCGGTCCACCAAATAGTAATTCGGATCAATGCCGGCTTTATCAGGTAGTTCATTCACTACAAACGTGAATGTGTTTTTCTCCGAAGTGATTTTTACACGCTCACTATATATCTGTTTACCAACTTTTTTTCCGGTTGCAGGTTTTGCAAGCGCGCCGATCTCAATCCAATCGGCAATCGCCACCTTTGTTTCCCTTCCTAATGAATCGGCTTTGAATTTTTCACTCTGCACGTTGATCGTCACTTCAAATTTTCCATCGCTCAATTTTTTGTACGACGCATCAAGTGTGCGGTTGTTGAAGAGCGTGATGTCGTAAAACAAATCTTTGATCAGGTATCGCAATGAATCCGGAGTATGTGATGCTAACCGGTTCACAAGTGCATAGGAATTTGGATAAGGCGCTTCGCGATAGGCAAAGGAATCTATCATGTTGTGAAGGGCAGCATTCACTGAATCCTCTCCAATCATTTGCTTCAGATAATACATGACCACGCTTGCTTTGTTGTAATGAACATATCCCTGGTTTTCTACTTTCAGCAGCGGCAATTCTTTAATAGCTTCTCTTCCACGACTGCGCAGGTAGCCATCCATTTCATACCTCAGGAACTTGTGCATCTGATCTTTACCATACAAATGTTCCTGCACCATCAATGCAGAATACTGCGCCATACTTTCACTCAACAAGGTTGCACCCTGCATGTTTGCACCGATCACCTGGTGAGCCCACCATTGATGCCCCATTTCATGAGCTACCACATAAGTGACCTGATCAATATCATCGCTGTCTTCAAGATTGATGATGAAGCCGATGCTTTCGCTGTAAGGCATAGTGCCGGGAAATGCCTGCGCAAAGCTTGCATAGCGGGGAAACTCGATGATGCGGGCTTCCTTCTGGTAATACGGGCCAAAATGCTGGCTGTAATAGCTAAGAGAGTTCTTGATGGCTGCCATCATCTTGTCTACATTGTACTCATGTTCCTTGATGTAGTACACTTCTATTTTCACAACATCACCCGAATCATTTTGTTTCCACTCATCACGCTTTACGTTGAAACGTGCCGAGATGAAAGAATAGAAATTCATAGAGGGATGATCGAGCTTGTAATGAAAATAATGACGATCGCCTTCCATCCAATCTTTAATAAGTGAACCCGGTGCTACGGCGATCTGATCTTTCGAAGTGCTCATCACTGTTTCCACGTTCACCCAATCGCTGTTGTTGGTGAGGTAGGTGTTCATGCACTTATCCGTGCAGTTGCTTTCGAGAGCCGGCATGCGTGCGCGTTCCGGCATTCCACATTTCTTCCTGCGATTCTTATCTGTCAATTCATTGCCTTCCTGGTAACCGATTTGGGGCAGAATATGGAAGTTGTTGAAGAAGGAACCATTTTCTACGATTTGCGTGAAGCTCACTTCATTTTCAAATCCGCAGCTGTTGTAATTAGCAGTGATGTGCAAAGGGAAACTATCGCCCGGCTGCATGGGAGTTGAGAGCCGATAAATCTGATAGAGATAGTCTTTATCATTGAGCACTTGCTTCGCGTCAGGTAAATCAATCTTCACACTAAAGCCATCATTCATGGTGAAATGAATGGAGTCAATTGGTTGTGAAGATTTGTTTTTGATCATCAGTACAGCATCCACTTTCAGATCGCGTCTTGAAGGATAGAGGTCAATCCTGTACTTCACATCAGTAATGCGGGGTTGAGCAATGTGATCATACTTTTTGTAGAGCTTCTCGTATTGCACCGATAACTCTTCCTCGTCATGCGATGTCCGGTAGGTATTTAGAATTTTCGTGTTGTAAAAAACAAAACCTGCGGTTCCGAACCACACGATGAATAATGCAATCGTGATGAACCGGTAAGAGGAAGAAAAATTGAGCCGTCCATCCTTCCATCGGTTGCTGAGAGTTGTTTCTCTTCCTCTTACCCAGAAAAAAATGCCGAGCATAGTCAACAAACCACAGAATAAGATCCAGTAGAGATGAAACCATGTGAGCCCGGGTACATACGGATTCAAGCGATTCATGTCAGAATATGTATGTGAGGGCACACCTCCAAACACGATCATATTGCTCTGCAAGTTGAATGCCTGCCAGACAAATATGTTGAGTATGACGAAAACAATGAAGATGAAGTAACCGAGGTAACGGTTATTAATGAGCGTATGAATGAGAAACGACATCACGATGAGGAAGAAGAACGACAAGCCATCGAGCAAAAGAATTTCTTTCAGATACACTCCAACTTTGAAATTGTAATAACCATACAATGTTTGCGAAACAATGCCTGTGATGACGGAGATGAACAATATGACTTCCACGAGTAGCGTCATTGCAAGCAGCTTGGAGAGAAATGAAATCCAGTGTGGGTGTGGAAGAGCATCATAAATGTCATTCACTTTGGCATCGCGCTCCTTCCATACAAGAACTCCGGTGTAAAATGTAATCACTGCGATCAGGAAGATGTACAACGTTCCGCGAATGGAATCAATGACTATGTATGAAACTGGAAAAGATTTTAATCCATTGCCGGCATCCGTTACAAACGCCAGTGCAGTTGCCATGTTGATTATGCCCAGCAGCATAATCACGATAAACGCCGTGCTCTTCAACACTCCGAGAAAATCCAGGCGCGTTTGATTCAGAAATTGCCTGAACGCGGAAGAACTGTTGAAGGAAAATGAAACTTCAGGAAGCGGCTGCGAAAGGGATGCAGTTTTTGATTCATCCTCCGTTGCTTTTCTTTTCTTTCCCGCTCTTAATTTTTCTGAAAATGAAAAACGGAAATAAGCAAGGGCCAAAATCAAAATTCCAGCGCCTATCCAAATCATTCGGTTGAGGAGAAGAATCCCTGTGAGACCCATGCTCATTGTGTTCCTTTCATCAACGGTCCAGTATTTTATGGCGATAGAAAAAGTTCTTATGCCGAATGGATCAAGCAGCGAAGCGATGTATTCATTATCGAGATTGCTCAGGAGTCCTTGTGAAATTCCATACCCTACTAACAGGATGATTGTAGCAATGAAGGAAAAAATAGTACTTCGTGTGATCGTGGCGATTGCAAAAATGAATGCTCCCGAGAAGATGACATTGGGAATGGCGAATACAAGCAAACCATGCAGATGACCGCTTAAATAAGTAGGACCCACCCGCTCCGCATCGAGCCATGGCATGATAGCTCCAAAAATATTTCCAAGAGAAATGCCGAGGAAAGGAATGATGGCAATGATTATAGCGCCGCAAAACCTTCCGAGTAAAAAATCAAACTTGCGAAGGGGTGTACTGAATATAATTTGATGGGTGTTGTAATTGAAGTCGCGTATTGCTGCTACATTAAGGAAAGCCGTAACCATCAGCAAACAAAAAATTGACATCCTCGCATACCAATTTTCCACTACATACGGAGCGTTTTTGTGAACGTTTCCGATTGATCCGCCAATTTGAACTGAATCAATTGTAGTAGCACCATATACTATTAGTGCGACGATGAAAAGAAAAATGTACACCATTGGCTGGCGAAGCCAGTACCGGATTTCAAATTTGAAAATGCTCCAGAACATTTTTGGGATTTAGAAATTTAGAAATTGAAAATTTCGAAATTGGCAATTGACCATTTAATTAAGGCCTGCGATCTTCGAAAAGAAAACATCTTCAAGATCAACAGTGATAGATGAAAATCCATCGCCGGGATTTGATTCGCTGAAAACGTGGATTAATGGCTTTCCCCCAACCATTCGCGTGGAGATCACCTTGAACCGCTCTACGTATTCATTCACTTCCGGTTTTGAAATTTGCTTCGCCCAGATTTTTCCTTCCAAAGAATTCAATGCATCATTTGGTGAACCGGCGTAGAGCAAATTTCCCTTGTCAATGATCGCCATGTTCGAGCAGAGTTCTTTCACGTCGTCAACAATGTGTGTCGAGAGAATCACAATCCTGTCCTCGCCAATTTCGGAGAGTAAATTGTAAAAACGATTTCGCTCACCTGGATCGAGACCTGCTGTTGGCTCATCAACGATAATGAGTTTCGGATCACCAAGCAATGCTTGTGCAATTCCAAAACGCTGTTTCATTCCACCCGAAAAACTGCTGAGAGATTTTTTCCGCACATCCCACAAATTTGTTTTTTGCAACAGCGCATTCACCAATTCTTTTCTTCGGCCGGTAATTCCTTTCAGCATAGCAATGTGTGAGAGCATGTCGATTGCAGAAACTTTCGGATATACCCCAAATTCCTGTGGCAGGTATCCAAGAATTTTTCGCACTTCTTTTTTTTGCTTCAATACATCCAACTCATCGAGTGTAATGCCACCGGCATCTGCATCCTGCAACGTTGCAATGGTGCGCATGAGGGTGGATTTGCCGGCGCCATTCGGACCAAGCAAGCCATACATGCCGCTCGGGATAGTGAGCGTAACATCATTTAATGCCGTGACGCCATTGGGATATGTCTTAGAAAGATGTTGAATCGAAAGTTCCATGCTGTGAGCAGAATTTTGAAAACAAGATAGCGCTAAGATGCAGAATGGGAAGGAAAGGTTACAAGTCAAAAAATTTCTTCTATGAAAAACGAAGTGACAGGCAAGTCAATCCACCATCCATCTTTTCAAACTCAGTCATGTTGAGTTCGATCATGTTGTAGGGGTACGGTTCACCCGTACCCAAGTTGTAGGAGTGCGGTTCACCCGTACCCAATTTCATCAGTTGTGATTTCACACGATCAAATCCTTTCGGAATAATCAACATGTTGTTAACGAGCAAACAATTCGCCGCATACAAATCATCATCAGCTATTTCAATAATGTTAAAGTTTTTGAATGCCGGGTGAGAAATGAATTCTTTCGAAGCAAGAAGATTATTGTTGCCAATATAATTGACAACACTTTTCAAATGAAGTGCCGATGTAACCGGAATCAATGTACAGTCATAGCCAAAATGCGAGAGAATTTTCCTCAACTGATGCGCTCCTTCTTCATTCGTCCGTTCGGTGATGCCGATGTAAAAATGTTTATCTCCATAAGGAGTCCCGCGGACTATTTGCATCACATCGCCGCCTTCCAATGTTCCGGGTGGTTCAATGAAAAATAATTTCCGGAATTTCTCCAGCACGGGAATCATTGAATGTATTTCTCTTCTTCTTGATTCTGCTCCGGGATTTGTGATCACAGCGATTTCTTTGGTAATCACTGCAACATCTTCTACAAAACAACTGTCAGGAAAATTTTCATCGGCATCGAGTTCAATCACCTCAAGTCCGCAGGTTTTCAGAGCAGCTATGTATTCGCCATGCTGTTGTAATGCAAGTTGCAAATCAGGTTTGCCGAGATGGGCCGTAGTGATTCCTTCACTGAATCGGGAGCACGGTTTTCTGGTAATTGCAGTGGTGAACATGAATGTGAAAGATAGTCCGAATGGACAAACTACACGAAGTACTTTTGAGGTTCAAAATCAGGAAATGGAAAAGCGGGCACTGCTCACCGGAGCAAACTCAGGAATCGGAAAAGAAACTGTTGCTGCATTGCTGGAGCAAGGGTATGAATTAATCATGATTTGCCGCGACAAAGAAAAAGGCGAAGCGGTAATGAATGAATTCAAATTGAAATTTCCTTCCTCAAAAATTCATTTGTTCCTCTGCGATCTTGCTTCAGTGAATGCTGTGAAGAATGTGAGCGGAGAGATCAAATCAAGTTTCAATTCACTCGATGTGCTTGTGAATAACGCAGGCGCAATTTTCAAGAACCGGGAAACAACCATTGACGGCCTTGAAAAAACATTCGCCACCAATCATCTTTCCTATTTCCATTTGACGAATGAATTACTTCCTCTTTTGCTAACCGCACCTGCCGCGAGAATTGTGAATGTTGCATCGCAGGCTTCAAAATTCTCGCGATTGAATTTTGATGATTTACAACTTGAAAGGAAATTCAACGGCGGAATTGCCTATGGCAACTCCAAACTGATGAACCTTCTTTTCACCTATGCGCTTGCAAAAAAAATGGAGGGATCATCTGTTACGGTAAATGCCGTTCATCCCGGTGGCGTACGAACTCAGTTCTATAATAGCCTGGGAGCACCGGCGAAAATTTACCGGTTGCTTTTTGGATGGAGCATGAGATCGCCGAAGAAGGGAGCGGAGACGGTGATTTGGCTTGCTTCCTCACCGGAAGTTGCCGGCGTCAACGGAAAATATTTTCAGGATCGGAAGCCCCTCAAATCAATTCTGATTTCATACGATGAGGGCGCTCAGAAAAAACTTTGGGAAGTGAGTGAGGGAATGATCCTGGCAAAACTGAAATAGCCATAAGTGATTTTAGATTCCGTACAAATTCTTCCTGTCACTTTTCAATGCCCGCAACATTTGCCCGAAATCCTGTTTACGTGACAGACCATTAATTGCCTGGGCAATCCGCTTTGCCTTGGTAGATTCTGTCCTTGCGCTGCCGATCCATTTGGTGAAATAGTTTTGATGTCCCTTTGTAAGTTGATTGAAGAAGGCAAGCGCTTCCGGTTCATCTGCAAGACACGTCATCAACTCTGCCGGAGGAATCAGTGGACGATTATCCAATTCCATTTGCACCTCAACAGTTGCGCCCATTCGTTTTCCGATTCCCTTTCTCATAGATGCATTCACTGCGATAATAAAACCACCGTTACCCATGGGAAGCAATGCCACTTGCCTGAATGAATAGTTGTCGAGTTTTCCTTTTACACGAAATGTTTTTTTGTTCCCTGGTTTTAATTGTTGTGCTTTTTCAGACGGAATTTCAATGTACGTCCATCCGGTTTTTTCTCCCTGTGATGCAAATTTTTTGAGGATGGCAGTGAGGCGAATCATGAATAAGTTTCTATTTCATGCTGAAATATATATGAGAAAAGACCCGGGATTATTTTTGTCCTGACTTCTTTGTCTTTTTCAACTTTATGTATCCCCTGATTAGGATAAAAGAAGTGATCACAAAAATCCCAAGTATGATGTATTCAATATGATCTAAAATACCCGGCACTTTTTTGCCAAGAACATAACCAATAGAAATAAATGACCACACCCATAGAAAAGCTCCTGTTACATTGTAGACATTGAACTTCTTAAAATCCATATCAATAGCGCCGGCAACAATGGGAACAAATGTTCTTACTATAGGGAGAAATCTGCCTGCAATGATAGAGCCACCACCGTATTTCTTGTAAAACTCTCTGGCTTTTACCAGATGCTTTTTTTTAAAAAACCAGGAGTCATCCTTTTTAAATAAACGAGGACCAAAGAATTTTCCTGTAAAATAACCTGTGATGTTTCCTGTGATAGCGGCGAGCGTTACAAGCACCAATAGCACGAACACATTGATTGCAAGGTCCTTTGTGCCGCACAATAATCCGGAAGTGAATAATAAGGCATCACCGGGAAGAATGAAGCCCACAAACAATCCGGTTTCTGCATAAATGATAATGAGCAAAAGAGTAAGTCCTCCGTAATGAATGAGCTTTTCAGAGTTGAAAAACGTGTCAAAGAAATCCGGACTGACTTCGAAGTACATGTGAAGAGAGTTAAAAAAGACAGCGTAACAATTAAAGAGCCAACGTAGGCGAAGAAAGAGTTTTTTCGAATATTGAAGTAATGTTCCGTTTACGAAAGGTGATGATGGGTATTTTGCTCGTATAACAATTGATGGAACAAGCCACGAAATTTTATTCACTTTTATCAGCGACAAATTTCCCCGCATGAGAAAAATATTTTTTCAAATCTTTTTGATCTGTACTTTCAATCAGGTACAGGCTGAAATACATTATGAGGTTTCCTTTCCAAATCTTGCGCATCATGAAGCGCAGATCACAGTAACCATCAGTAATCTCTCAACGGCACCGCTGATCATGCACATGAGTGAATCATCACCGGGTCGTTATGCGATCCATGAATTTGCAAAGAATGTATACAGTGTGAAAGCAATGGACAATAACGGAGCACCAATCACCATCGGCAAGAGTGATATTGATACGTGGGAAGTTTCGACTCACTCGTCTGTTGTAATTATCACTTATACGCTCTTTGGCGACCACACCGATGGAACTTACGTTTCTATCAATGATTCACACGCACACCTGAACATGCCCGCTGCATTCATGTGGGCAGAGGGAAAAGATACAGAGCCCATCAGCATTCACCTTTCTGTTCCGGAAGGAAGAAACTGGAAGATTGCAACGCAGTTGAAAGAAACACCGGATAAAAATTCCTTCACAGCCCCGGGCTTACAATACTTTATGGACAGCCCCACTGAGTTGAGTGACTTTACCCTGCGCACCTGGCAAATGCAAAACACCGATGGAACAACAAAAACATTTCGCATTGCATTACATCATGCAGGCGGCGAAGCGGAAGTGGATTCATTGGTGAGAAGGACGAAAGCTTTGGTCATCGAGGAGATGAAAGTATATGGTGAGTTGGCCAATTATGATTACGGCACGTACACCTTCATTATGGATGCAATGCCCGGCAATGATTTCGATGGCATGGAACATCGTAACTCAACCTGCATTACAATTCCCTTTGCAATCAAAGGCATTGAGGGAGATGTGACAGAGATGATGGCGCATGAATTTTTTCATTCGTGGAATGTAGAGCGCATTCGGCCCAAAACTCTCGAGCCATTTGATTTCACCCGAGCGAATATGAGCGGAGAACTTTGGTTTGCAGAAGGATTTACACAATACTATGGCGGACTTCTCACCAAACGTTCCGGCGTCTTTGACTTGAAGGAATGGTGCAATCACGCAGGTGCTGAATTAAATTATGTCGTCAATCGCCCGGGTACGTATTCTTTTTCTCCTGTCGAAATGAGTCAGCGGGCGCCGTTTACAGATGCGGCCACTGCTATTGATCCCACAAACTTTGACAACATTCAGACCACGTACTATTTCTACGGAAGTGCTATTGCACTGGCGCTTGACCTTACATTAAGGGAGAAATTTAAAAACCTCACGCTTGATGATTTCATGCAGGCTGTATGGCTGGCGTACGGTAAAACGGAGATTCCTTACACCATTGATGATCTTAGAAATAAACTTGCCGAAGTAACCGGCGATCCGGAATTCGCTAAGCAATTTTTTCAGCAATATATCTATGGGCATCAACTCAATGATTACCCTGCATTGCTGAAGGATGCGGGATTGCAGTGGAAAAAGAGAAGCGAATCAGCCGCATGGATGGGTTGGGAGCAACTTGATTTTAAAGACGGAATGATCACGATCAGTTCATATACCCAAATAGGCGATCCGCTCTACATTGCCGGGCTTGATAAGGGTGATGTGATTGAAACCATTGATGGAAAGAAATTCAGCAATCAAAAAAAATTTAATGCCTTCCTCAGTAAACATCATTCCGGTGATAGATTGAATATTGTGTTCAAGAGAATGAATGTCGAACAAACAGCTCAGGTAACACTGCAATCAGATCCTGAGATGGAGTTGACAATGATTGAAGCCAAAGGATCATTTGTTACATCCGGGGTGCAGCAATTTCGAAAACAGTGGTTGGGAGAAAAATGAAAATATCATTCTCTGCTACTCAAGCGCCTTCCCCACAATCTCCTCCTGCTCCTTAGCATGCATCTTCGCAAAACCAGTAGCAGGTGAAGCGCTCGCCTTCCGTGTGAGTCCATAGAATTCCTTGTCGCGCGGCTTCCAATTCATCTTGAGAAATGAATATGCTCCCATGTTGTACGGCTCTTCCTGCACCCAGATAAATGTGGCAGTTCTGTACTTGCTCACGAGCGATTGCAATTGTTTTTCAGGAAGAGGGTACAGTTGCTCGAGACGAACAATAGCGATATCATTCTTTTGTTCCTTCTCTTTCTTTTCCAGAAGCTCATAGTAAATTTTGCCGGAACATAGCAACACCTTCCGAACTTTTAGTGGATCAGTGATCAAAGCATCATCAATCACTTCTTTGAAACCTCCTCTCGTAAGTTCGTGCCAGTCACTCACACACCGCGGATGACGCAGCAAGCTTTTCGGGCTCATCACGATCAGAGGTTTACGGAATGGACGATACAACTGTCTCCTCAGCACGTGAAAGAAATTTGCCGGAGATGTGATGTTGACCACAGCCATGTTGTAATCAGCGCTCATCTGCAGGAATCGTTCAAGCCGGGCGCTGGAATGTTCCGACCCTTGTCCTTCGTAACCATGAGGCAACAAGAGCGTGATGCCGCTCATGCGATTCCATTTGCTCTCACCGGGAATGATGAATTGATCTATGATCGTTTGCGCTCCATTTGAGAAATCACCGAACTGCGCTTCCCAGATTGTAAGTGTTTCAGGATTCGCTAATGAATATCCATATTCAAAACCCAGTACGGCAAATTCACTGAGCAATGAATTGTAAATTCTGAATTGCCCTTGCGTGTCTGTTAAATTGCTTAGGCGATTGTATCCAACATTATTCGATTCATCATAAATGACTGCATGGCGGTGACTGAACGTGCCGCGAATGGTATCCTGCCCGCTCAGCCGCACATCATGACCTTCGAGCAGCAACGAACCATAGGCAAGCATTTCTCCCCATGCCCAATCAATTTTATTTTCCTTCTCAAAATGATCTTTTGCTTTTTGAAGAAGCTGGCGAATTTTTGGCAGCGCATCGAAGCTTTCAGGAATGGTGGTGAGTTTTTCAGCCAGAAGTTTTATCGATTCTTCTGAAATAAATGTATCCGGTGACGAATCAAAATCCTCAGGCTTTGACTTCCGCAATTTTTTCCACGCTAATTCCGGTTGCTGATAGGTATATGGAAGCGGATTCTGTTTTACAAAGTCAAGACGGTCCTGAAGCTCTTTCCAAAAACTTTTCTCCATCTCTTTTGCCAACTCCGCTTCCACATCACCGCGCTCCGTGAGAATCTTCGAATAGATTTCACGGGGATTCGGATGCTTTGCAATCGCCTCGTACATTTTGGGCTGAGTGAACTTCGGATCATCGCCTTCATTGTGTCCATAGCGGCGATAGCAAACCATGTCCACAAAAATGTCTTTGTTGAATTTCTGACGGTACTCAACCGCGAACTCCACAGCAAACACCACTGCTTCAGGATCATCACCATTCACGTGCAATACAGGGGCGAGCACTGTGGTTGCATAACTCGTACAGTAGTTCGATGAGCGCGCATCGTCAAAGTCAGTTGTGAAGCCAATCTGATTGTTAATGACAAAATGAAGAGAGCCACCCGTTGAATATCCGTTAAGTAAGCTCATCTGCAAACATTCATACACTACACCCTGACCTGCTACTGCAGCATCCCCATGAATGATCACCGGCAAAATGGAATCGTACTCTCCTTTGTAAAGTGTGTCCGCTTTTGCACGCGTGAAACCACCGACAACAGGGTCAACAGCTTCAAGATGTGAAGGGTTGGGTGACAATTTCAGATTCATCTTTTTTCCGGAAGTTGTTTCTACTTCCGAGGAATAGCCAAGATGATATTTTACGTCGCCGTCACCCATGGTGGTATCGGGATTGATGTTGCCTTCGAATTCATTGAAGATATTCTCGTACGTTTTTCCCATGATGTTGGCAAGCACATTCAACCGCCCCCTGTGAGCCATGCCGAATACAATTTCTTCAGCGCCTGATTCGGAAGCAAGATTGATAATGGCATCGAGTGCGGGAATAGTGGTCTCGCCACCTTCAAGTGAGAACCTTTTTTGCCCGATGTATTTTGTTCCGAGAAATTTTTCGAAGACCACAGCATCGTTCAGCTTTTCAAGAATCCTCTTCTTCTTCTCAATGGAAAAATTAAGGGCGCTGTATCCGTTCTCAAATTTTTCCTGGAACCATTTCAATTCTTCCGGCTCGGTGATGTACCTGTATTCGACACCAATGGAACGGCAATAAATTTTCTGAAGACGCTCCACGATATTTTGCAATGAAGTTTTTCCGAGCAGCAATAATTCTCCTGCATAAAATTCCTTGGGCAAATCTTCCTCACTCAATCCAAAAAATTTCAAATCGAGATTTGCATGACGGTCTTTTCTCGGGCGAATGGGATTTGTTTTGCTGATGAGGTGCGCTTTAAGACGATAGGCCGTGATTAGCCGTGCGACCTGGAATTCTTTGGAAACAGTGTCACTGCTTTCAACACTTGTGGGTGTTGATGGCTTAACAGGCTCTGTTATGACTTCTCCGTTTCCATTTTGCTTTGATGAAAATCCGTCAGAGTTCGCAACAGCAAAATCAAATCCTTCAAAAAATTTTCTCCATTCAATATCAATTGAAGAAGAATCTTTTTTGAACTGCTCATAGAGATTTTCAATATAGCCGGGATCAGCATTGCTGATGAAAGAGAACTTTTCCATTACTCAAAAAATTGAAAAGCAAAGTTAGTATTCAGCAAGGGGAAAAAACTAATTAACCAGGAAAGCCTAATGTGCTGGTAGCAGCATAAATATTCATGAAATTTCGGCTTGAGTTTTATAACGCTTTTGATAAAAGCCAGTACCGTCGTACTTGCGGCGATCCGGGTGTTGTTTGCATTCTCTGCTGCAGCATCCTTCCATTTCCCATCCGCATTCCTCACAGAGGATAAAATGATTGTTGCATTCATCATTAGCGCAATTGATGTAGCGTGATGATGGTTTGCCGCAATGATGACAAACAGAAATCACCTTTGGATTCACATCATTCACATCAACCGTGATACGATTGTCGAACACATAGCACTTGCCATCGAAATCTTTGCCGCCGGCTTTTTTTCCGTACTCGATGATGCCTCCGTGCAGGTGATATACTTGATTAAATCCGTTCTCCCTGAGAAAAGCTGTTGCCTTCTCACAACGAATTCCCCCCGTACAGTAAGCAAGAATTTTTTTGTCCCTGTATTTTTCCAGCTCCGGAAGATGCTCCGGCAATTCGCGGAAATGTTTGATCGGCAGTACAACAGCGTTCTTGAATTTTCCTACTTCCCATTCCACCTGGTTACGGACATCGAGAAGAACTACATCATTTTTATCTTTCACTATCAGCCAATCTTCGGGTTCCAAATATTCACCGGAGTGCTTCCACACATCAACATGATCAATCCCGAAGCGAACAATTTCTTTTTTGTAACGAACGTGCATTTTCGTAAATGAATGATCATTCGATTCATCAATCTTGAATTCCAAATCAGCAAACCGCGGATCAGAATGAAGATGGTTGATGTAGTGAGTGGTTTGTTCCATGGTTCCGGAAACGGAGCCATTTAATCCTTCTTCGGCAATAAGAATTCTTCCGTTCAAACCGAGTGATGTGCAGAATTTCAGATGCTGCGCAGTAAACTGCTCACCATTTTCAATGCGAACATATTTATAGAAAAGAAGAGTTCTGAAATTTTTCACGACAAAAGGCAACTGCTGATTACTATGAAATTGCAAAGATAATTGCGCGGTCGCAGTTCAAAGCAACAGTTTCATGGGTCAAGGATATAAAAGTTAAATATCCGGCTCTTCCTTGCCGGACATAATTTTTTTTACTGAAGAAAAAATTGTGCGCTGTTCAAGCAACAGCAAAAATGCGTAAAGCGGCAGCAGCCAGATCACGCGAACTTCATACCGTGGTATTACCTGTGAAAAACTTCCGCATACAATGGCATTGGCGATGATTCCCACCAAAATAACCAAAGCCAATCGCGACATGGGCGGCGAGACCTGGTTTCCCCGAACATAAAAAATCATGAAGAGGATGAAACCGGAAAGAACAATCAGAATGATCTGTCTTTTATTGATCGGGTTAAAATCCAATGCCCCGCGAAACTGAGCGCTATACTCAAGTTGACGAATGTCGCCGGGAAAGAACCATTTGATATGTACGTAGGGAGATGTGTTGGGTGTATTCGCCCGAAGGTCGGTTACATTATAGGTAACAAGCTGTTCCAGTGAATTTGAAAAACATTTTTCAACAAACATTTTCAGGTACCTGGGGCTGGAAAAAATATCTCTGATGATGCTGTCGTATTCTCCTTTGTTTGCTTCCCATCCTCCTGTTTTGTACAGCGGGCTTTTGTTATAATCCCAAATGAAGTTCGTGGGAATGGAATCTTTATAAGCGCAAATTTTCCAGTGATGCTGATCACAGGTATGTTTTAAGTAGTCATCCAGAATTCCCATTTCAAGCAACTTATACATCAGGAAAACATGGGTGGAATTGTTGGTTCTGAAATGCCCGTTGAAAAAATAATGAACCGTGGGAATAATGAATATTCCCGCGAGGAGCAGCAGCCAAATTTTGAATAGCCGCCGCCATGTACTCCAAAACGTCCCCCCTACTTTCCATATCAAAATAATAAGTGTAACAGCAGTCAGGATGATGATACCAATCGCACCATGTGAATTGTGGGTGCTGATGGCAAAGACCAGCATAATAGAGACAAAAACTTCTTCTGCTGTTCTCAGTTTACAGGTGAGCAATAAACCCATGCACAAAATCATAACCGGCGTAAAAACATCGGGAATCAGTTGGCTTACATTAATGGTGGCTCCTGTACAAAAGGTAAGTAATAACACCAAAGCCACTTGCCAGAGCGGTTTCAGTTTTATGGGAAGAAGATATTTGAAGCAGAGAAAAATCAGGTAAGAGACAATGAGTCCCTGTGCAAAAATTACCAGCCATAGTGAATCAGCAAGACTGATGTGGCGCAGAAACAAACCATACATGATGGGACGATCTGTAGGAACTTCACCTTTGAATCCTGATAGAAGATATCCGCCGGTATCATCATAAGTGAGCGGGAAATGATTTTCAAAACCTGCGAAACAAAAAATGAAAGCAGAAGCAATGATCAGCAGAAGGTCTTTAAAAATATTTTTGAACATTATCTCCTGTGTTCTTCTTACAGTAAAGTTAGTATTCTGCTTTTCTGCCTGACAGAAATCATTCGAGGTGTGTCCAGATAAAGGGATAAATTCTCTATTAGTTTTTTTAGCAGAAGATTAGAACTTTTTCCTTGGATGAAATCATTTTATCTTTCTAAAAAATTCAGCAGCATGGCAACACTCATCAGGCAACGTATGTGCGCAGAAATAGAGGGCGACTTTGTTGTCTTTCTAATCGGCATGCGCGTGAATAACTGGTGGAAGATTAATAAGTGGTGGCCCATAGCCATGGCCATGCCGCGTATGATCAAAGAATTGGAGAGCCATAAAGAGCTTGGTTTTCTCGGAGGGATTCCGACGGGTTTCTCAAATCCCACGGTGCTGATTCAATACTGGAGATCATTCGACCACCTCGACAAATTTGCCCGCGATCCTGATTCAACGCATTTTCCAGCATGGAAAAAATTCTATGAGCTTGTTCGCAAACATGGCGAAGTCGGCATCTGGCATGAGACCTATCTGGTAAAGGCCGGCAATTACGAAACTATTTATAACAACATGCCAGTATTTGGTTTAGGCAAAGCATCGAAGCTTATTCCTGCATCGGGGAAACATGAGACTGCACGAGGAAGGTTGGGAAAATAATTCATCTCGATTTTCCTAACAGTCAAATTAAAATTTTGTGAAGAAATAAAATTTCAGGGCTTCGCATTGCGCTCTACTTTTGCTTCATGAATTTTCCAGATCAAAATCTTGAACGCGCTTTCGATGCTTCCGGAAATGCTGTTAGTCCCAAGCTTCCTTCCGGCAAGAAAAATTTTCTCATTGACATTGACGGCACCATTACTGATGACATTCCGAATGAGCAACCTGAACGGATGATCACTTGCGAGCCATATCCTGATGCCCTTCAAAAAATAAATCAATGGTATCAGGAAGGGCACATCATTTACTTCTTTACTTCACGAACAGAAAGTCTTCGCAGCATTACAGAAGCGTGGCTCAGGCAACATGGCTTCAAATATCACGGCATCATCTTCGGCAAACCACGCGGAGGCAACTATCACTGGATTGACAACCATATTGTACGTGCCACCCGCTTCGATGGAAAATTTGGCGACCTGGTGAGGAAGGAAAAAGTGATCGAAGTTTTTGAAGAGTGAGGGGTAAATTGTTAAATGGCTAAATGGTTAAATTGCTCCGGGAAAATAGGATAGCAATCCCGATCCATCGGAAGCAATTTAACCATTTAGCTCTTTAGCCATTGAACAGTGTAATCATGCATGGAACAAGAAAAGCAACAGCAACAAGATGACGTTCATCCTGTCCATGAAAAGCCCCCTGTACAAATTCCGGAGAAAACATGCCTGAACTGCGGAGCCATCCTTACTGGTCATTATTGCTCGCGGTGCGGGCAGAAAGATGAAGACCTTCATGAACCCTTTTGGAAATTATTTGCTGATGCCTTCGCTGACTTCTGGCATTTCGATTCCAAATTTTTTCACACCCTCTTTCCTCTTCTATTTAAACCCGGATTTCTCACGAAAGAATATATAGCGGGAAAAAGAGCACGGTATGTTCATCCCATCCGGCTTTACTTTTTTGTGAGTGTTGTTTTCTTCCTGTTTTATTTCAGTTTCTCATTTAAGAATTTCATTAATGACGATCAGAATGCGGCTCTTGATTCCACGGCACAGCGTGAGCTTGCCCAAGTTCATGATACGCTTGCTCATGCACTGGGAAATAAGTACGCACACATTACTCTTTCTCCTGAAAAAATTCAGTCCGGTGATTCAGGAATTAAGAAAAATAATCTGATCAGCAATCAATTGCCTGCAACTGTAGCGTTGTATGAGGATTCAATTCGCAAATTGCCCAGGGATAGTGCACCCGGATATTTTCAGCAGATGATTGACAAAAAAGTTATTGAAGCAAAACAAAAGGGTGATAAGCAGGTGATACGCGAAATTATTGAAATCGCTAATCACAATCTTCCTAAAATCATGTTTGTCCTGTTACCTGTTTTTGCATTGCTGCTAAAACTGCTCTACATCCGCCGCAAAGTTTACTTTGTTGATCATGCGGTTTTTTCGCTGCATTTTCATGCATTCGCCTTCATCATTTTTATGGTGGCGTTTAGTTTAATGGCAATTTTCAAAAACCTACACCTTGGAACCTGGATTACTCTGGCTTTGCTTGTATACTTATTCGTTGCATTGCGAAAAATGTACGGGCAGACGATAAAGAAAACATTACTTAAGGTTTTTCTTTTGCTGGTTTCTTACTCTTTTTTCATTGGCATTGCAGTGATTGTTTTGCTCGTGTATGCAGCAATGACTTTCTGATCACCTGCTCCTCATAAAATTTTGTGCAACTCAGTAAGAAGTGAAATTTCGTGTTGCAGTATTTCATGGTGAGGAATTTTTTCAGGATTGAAAAGAACGTGATCCATTCCGATGGCTTTGGCTCCATTGATATCTGCCTCAATACTATCTCCGATGAAAATACTTTCTGTAATTGTGGCATTGGAAATTTCAAGCGCATACTTAAAAATTTCACGGTTGGGTTTCTGACTTCCCGCGCGCTCAGATGTGATGATGTGTGTGAAATAGGAAGCCATGCCTGACATGATGATTTTTTGTAACTGTACTTCTTCAAACCCATTGGTAATAATATGCAATGAATACTTCGGCTTCAGGTAGTTAAGAATTTCAATCGCGTCATCATGCAGATTTTTTTTGTTGGGAAGAAGCTGAAGATACTGCTCGGAAAGATTTTTAATGAGCACTTCATCGTCAATCTCAAATTCACTCAGGGTAGTTTTCCACCTCACCGTTCGCAATTCTTCTCTCGAAATCTTTCCTTGTCTGAAAAGATCCCAGTAAATATCATTGTGATGATGATAGCGGCGAATGAAGTTTTCCTTTTCAATTCCTCGCTCTTCTAACCGGTGCTGCTCAATCAGGTCATAAATGGTTTCAAGTGAGTTGCGTTTGAAATCCCAGAGCGTTTCATCGAGATCGAAAAAAACATGGCGGTATTCTTTGCGGATTGACATTATGCAAAGGTAGCGGTCAATGGATGCATGGTCCCGATTGATCGGGATGGCTTTTGTGCCTTTAGCTTGAACAACCATTTAGCCATCCCGATCAATCGGGACCCCTGCAGCAATTCATAAGTTTTTTTTTCTGAACGGAATCCATACCTTTGGTGCGTACTCATCGTTTTGCTCCGGTCGGAGATTTCGGGTTATCGAAGTACAGAAATTATTTTCCTCAGTCAACAATTCCAAAATCATTTTCTCCCGATTTAATCGGGATAAACTCCTTCCACAAATCTAATTGATCAAATTCCCTTTATGTTTGACATCCTTCAACTGAACGATATGCTCGTTCCCGAGTTGCGAGACATTGCAGAGCAACTCAAAATTGACAACCACCAGAAGCTTTCCAAACAAGAGCTGGTGTATAAAATCCTCGACAAGCAAGCCATCGCTCCCGATCTCTCAGAAAAAGAACATGGTGACGATGCGAAGCCCAAACGCGGCCGCCGAAAAATTAACACCCATGCTGATGTACCTTCTGTTGCACCGGTCGTGGAAACTCCGGTGGTGGAAGAGAAACCGGAAGAGCCTGTGGCGGAAGTAAAATCAGGGCTTGATGATCAGCCCCCGCAGCCTACACCCGATAAAATTGACGATGGAATTCGCTACGAAAAGAACGGACAGTTTCAACGATTGCCACATCCACAGCAACGAAGGGAATCAGCAACGTTCAATGTAGACCTCGACGGTATCGTGGATGGTGAAGGAGTGCTGGAAATTATGCCCGATGGTTATGGCTTCCTTCGCTCTTCTGACTACAATTATCTTTCTTCACCCGATGACATTTATGTTTCTCCATCTCAAATAAAGCTGTTCGGGATTAAAACGGGTGATACCGTCACCGGTGCCGTTCGTCCGCCAAAGGAGGGAGAAAAATATTTTGCCTTGCTCAAGGTAGAATCCATCAACGGAAAAAAGCCGGAAGAAATCCGTGACCGTGTTCCGTTTGACTATCTCACGCCGCTTTTTCCTCATGAAAAGTTCAATCTGTTTCATGATCATACTGATTATTCCACCCGGGTAATGGATCTCTTTACTCCCATCGGAAAAGGTCAGCGCGGTTTGATTGTTTCCCAGCCGAAGACCGGAAAAACGATGTTGCTGAAGTCGGTGGCGAATGCGATTGCGAAAAATCATCCTGAAGTCTATTTGATTGTACTGCTTGTTGATGAGCGTCCGGAAGAAGTAACGGACATGGAGCGCAACGTTAGAGCTGAAGTAATTGCATCAACCTTTGATGAGCCGGCTGACAAGCACGTGAAAGTAGCAGCCATCGCTCTCGAAAAAGCAAAGAGAATGGTGGAGTGCGGGATGGATGTCGTGATTCTTCTCGATTCCATCACACGCCTTGCACGTGCACATAACACCGTACAGCCCGCATCAGGAAAAGTTTTATCCGGAGGAGTTGAAGCAAATGCCCTGCACAAGCCCAAACAATTTTTTGGTGCTGCGAGAAAAATTGAGAACGGTGGTTCACTGACCATCCTTGCTACCGCGTTAATTGACACCGGCTCAAAGATGGATGAAGTGATCTTCGAAGAATTTAAAGGCACAGGAAATATGGAATTGCAGTTGGATCGCAAACTTTCGAACAAACGAATCTTTCCTGCTGTAGATGTTACCGCTTCATCCACTCGCCGTGAAGATTTGTTGCTTGATTCTGCAATGCTGCAGCGCATGTGGATCCTACGGAACCACCTTGCCGACATGACTTCAGAAGAAGCGATGAAGTTTTTACTTGAAAACATGAAGGGTACCAAATCGAACGAAGAATTTTTGGTTTCGATGAATAGCTAAATGCATTGAGAAATTTTAAATTTTGTTCTATAGGAATCCCTTCAGGAAAATTTACTTTTGCGCAGCCAAACAATTAACGGTTAACCACAATTAAGAACCCTCATGAAACGCACATACCAACCTTCAAGAAGAAAGCGGGTAAACAAGCACGGCTTCCGCAAAAGGATGAAATCAAAGGATGGTCAAGAGATATTGAAGCGCCGCCGCAGACAAGGAAGAAAAAAGCTTACTGTTTCTGATGAGAAGCGACTGAAGTAGCTTTGCGGCACTCTCAGTTGCTGCCCGCTGATGACCACACCTCGCTTCACTTTCAAAAAAGAAGAGCGGCTTTCCCGCAAGAAATTAATTGACGAACTGTTTGCAAATGGTTCGTCTTTTTATCTCCACCCATTCAAAATATTTTTCGCCCCTCCCGAAAAAAGCGGGACAGGTCTATATCTTCCGCTTTCGGAGAGAGAGACTTCCCCCGCACAGCCTATCCCCGTACAAATACTGATCTCTGTTTCCACAAGAAATTTCAAACGTGCAGTTGATCGAAACAAAATCAAGCGATTGATTCGGGAAGCATACCGTTTGAATAAGCATGTATTGTATGATTCCCTAAAGAAAAAAAGCAGACAACTCAGCATCGCTGTTCTTTACACTTCTAAAACAATTGAGTCTTTTGACTTCATTCAGCAAAAACTTATTGCTGTCCTGAATAAGCTTGCAGAAGAAAATTTCACAGGTGAAAAACATAGTGCGTAATATTTTCATTTTGCCAATCAAATTTTACCAGCGGATCATTTCGCCGTGGCTGCCGGGGTCGTGCCGGTTCACACCCACGTGTTCTGAGTATGCCGCTGAGGCGATCAGGAAGTATGGAGTGATTAAGGGCACCTGGTTAGGGATAAAAAGAATTTCACGGTGTCACCCGTGGGGCGGGCATGGACATGATCCGGTGCCGTAATTGGAAGTGGACCGTAGCATTTTTTGTGCACCAAGTACAATTTAATTTTAACTTGCTTGCGAAAAGCAGAGTGCGTGTGGTCTAAGTGCAGCATCAAATAGTAAATGATTTCTAAAAACTAAATACTTCACTAATGGCAGTGAAAGTTTTTATTTCCTATGCGCATAAAGATGAAATGTACAAGGATCAATTGGTGGCGCATTTATCTGCTTTAAAAAATCTTGGCATTATTCAGCAATGGGATGACCGGCAGATAACAGTAGGACAAAGCTGGGATCATGAAATCAACTCTGCGATGAATGAAGCAGAACTCATTTTGCTTTTGATTAGCTCTGACTTTCTTGCTTCAGACTATATTGTGAGCAAAGAAATCTCCGCTGCCCTGGAAAGAAGCCGGCGAAATGAAACCAAGCTGGTACCGATCATTGTTCGCCCGTGTGATTTTGCAGATACTCCACTTGCACAATTTCAGGCAACCCCCAAAAACGCAAAACCCATCTCCACGTGGAGCAATCAGGATGAAGCATTCCTTGATGTGATTCAGCATTTGAAAGTGATTCTGATGCCACAGAAAAGCAGCGCTCCTGTTTGGACAACTTCCGCCAATGAAGCTCCGGCTGTTGCGAGTTCGGCACCAGGCTTCGATGCTTATGGCATTCGCGGAATGATTGCATCGAATAAAATTGAGTTGGCGATCAATGCATTAACTAACGATGCAAAAGCAGCGGACAAGGAATTGTATAACATGGTGCTGATGCAATCAGGAAAGTTCAATGATCTGAAGAAAAAGCAGCGGATGGGAATTATCGAAACTTCGGAGGCAAACATGATGATGAATCAAATCAATGCCGTACTGCTCGATATTGTTTCAGAGCTGGAAGTGAAACTTTCATAAGTAAAATCTCATTTCAAAAACAAACTTAAAATATGGACGATGCAAAGTTTCAGGAATACCTGGAAAAACGCTATGAGGATCAGATGAAATATTATGACCGGAAAGCCGCCGATAATCAAAAGAAGTATAAGCAGTGGACACTGATTGTAATCGTGCTTTCAGCACTCACACCCGTACTCGCTGCTATTAGTTTCGCTAACTGGCCCATGCTTACAGATATTTTAAAAGTTACGCTCGTATTAATCTCTGCCATTGTCGCTATCGGCACCACCATTTTAAAAACATTTCGTTACCAGGAACTCTGGACGACCTATCGAGAAACAGGCGAGCGATTGCGAAGCGAAAAATATTTGTATGATGCCCGGATTGGTGTTTATAGTCAGAAAGATCTCGATACTCAGGCATTGTTTGTTGACCAGGTAGAATCAATATTATCGAAGGAACATTCCAAGTGGACTTCTACCAATCAGAGTCTTCCCGGATCTCAATCTCAACAGAAAGAAAATGATAACCAGGGAAATTCTGACATGAAACCTGTGAGTTGATCGTAAAAAAAAAATTTCGGGAAGAATTGTGATTTTCAGAGCGAATTATGCTCCTTTCAATTTCAGACAACGAGTAAATTGTTTCAGAAAACGATCAATTATTTTTTTGGAAGAAAATCAAATCAAGAAACCCGATCTCTCAAAGAAACCGGATTTCTTTTCAGTCATTACTAAGTTTCTTACAGAGTCCGATTAAGACATAGCAGTCTTCAAAAAATTCCATTCTCACCTTTCGATCAGCATTTGCCTGGTGTCAATCACTTCTCCATTCACAACCAATGAGTAAGTGTATTCACCTGCCGCGAGCCGTTCTCCTTCAATCACTTTATATGCTTCGTTGCATGAAACCGGAATTTCAATCATCATTCTTCCTGTTGCTGATTCAGAAATAACGAGAGAAGCAGACGTACATCCTTCAGGAATATGGAAGGGAATAACAGAGGAGTTGCCGAATGGATTAGGAATGTTTTGGCCGAGCGTTGCAATTTCAATTTCCGTCTTTAAAGTTTTGGGGGCGGTGGCACCATTTTTTATTGCCTGATTTGAAGAGATAAGTTCCTTCAGATTTTCAATGTCTGTTTTCAGTTTTTCATTTTCTGATTTCAGTAATTCAATCTCTTGATCTTGTCTTACGTCTTTAGTCTTATGTCTTTGGTCTTCTGAAGAAAGCTCCTGCACTGCTTTCACAAGTGGCACTGTCAACAATTCATAGCTCATACTGTAGTTATCAATATCGCTTTCGGGATGATGAACCCCATTAAAATCGTAACCGGTTTCCTGCATTACCTTCTCCACTTCCTGCGCGATGAAACCACTTTGCTTGATTTGCGATGAAGCGGAATAATCCGTTTCCATTTCTCTTTCCTTAAATGTGGAATCATTCCGATGAAGGAACTCATCGAACTTTTGTGTTTCAAAGTTATAGGTAACCGGTCGCAGCCTGTTGATGAATTCTATCCCGGGAACATCTTCTTTAATGTTTGTTTTAAATCTTCCGTCACTGGGAAAAGAGTAAGCGACTTGCCCTTCAACGACTGTTACATTAGCACTGCCCAACCTCACTTTGTTGCTTGCATTAACTGCTGCTCCATACCCGAGAGCAGTCGCGTTTCCGAGCCCGGAGCTGGAAACACCTGCACTATAACCCAGGCAGCTATTTTGACTACCAGTTGTATTGCCTGAACCCGCATTAAAGCCAATGAAGGTATTCGAACTGCCGGTTGTGGTAGTATATCCCCCGCTATTTCCATAGAATGTATTTGACGTACCTGTCGTATTAAAATATCCGGACATTGATCCGACAAACGTGTTGTTATTCGCCGTGCTCGCATATCCAGCTCTTGTTCCAATGAAAGTGCAACTGCTCCCTGTTAAATTGCCATACCCGGTAAGATATCCGTAATAGCAATTATTTGAACCCGTTGTATTCGTGAATCCGGAATAATATCCTGTAAAAATGTTGGCGCCCCCGGAAGTATTACTGTATCCGGCATCTCCTCCAAAGAAACAATTCCCGCCCCCGTCAATATTTTTCCCGCCGGCATCAACACCAAAAAAAGAATTATTCTGCCCTGTTGTTGTTTCGTCACCAGCCCGCGAACCAAAGAATGAATTATTAACTGCTGTACAAGCGTGCCCCGCATCAGCACCAAAAAAGGAATTGTTATAACCAGAGACATTCAATGAACCGGTATTAACTCCAAAATAAGAATTGCTTACACCTGCTATGTTATTTTGACCAGAAAAGGCACCAAAAAAAGAATTATTACCGGCTATGGTATTACTCGCCCCGGCATTCATCCCAAAGAAAGAACTGTTGCCGGCTGTGGTATTACTGGCGCCTGCATTCATTCCAAAGAAACAATTATTACTTCCGGAAGTGGTGCTCATTCCCGCCGAGGCTCCAAAGAAAGAATTATCTGAACCGTCAACAGTTGAATATCCTGCAAACGAGCCGAAAAAAGAGTTTTGATTTCCGTCATGGTTGGATGCTCCGGAGAAGTAGCCAAAAAAAGAATTATCAGCGGCAAGACTTCCAAGGGGAGGATCAGTAACCATGCCGGCGAAACAATTTCGTGTTCCTTCATTACTCAGAAAAGTTGAACCGTCGAATTTTATTTTACCGTCAATAAAAATGTCTTTCCATGAAGTTGTTGATGAACCTAAATCCAAAGAAGCGCTTGTGTTTGGAAGCAATGACTGGTTCACTGATGTGGCAGTAAGATTGGAAAGCTCAGTGTTTGCCTGGCCGTTAGCTTGTTGATGAATGAAAGCGCCGGCAATCATGAAAAGAACGAAGAGGAGTAAGTTGTTTTTCATATTGGTTTGTTTTTAGAAGGCAAACGTATTCCGCCGGTACGTGCATTTCAACCCACTGAAGTAGGTAAAAGAGTAGGTTAGTTATTACGCGGAAAGATTTTATGGAGTGCCTCAGCACGGGTGTGCACTTGCAACTGCATATAAATATCCCGGATGTAGGAGCGTACCGTTTCTACAGTGAGGTGAAGTTGCTCGGCAATTTGTTTGTACGGCAAGCCCTTATCAAGAAGCATCAGCAATTCCCATTGCCTCGGCGTTAAATTGTTTTCCTCCGGCACAATTGAAGTTTTTCTTTCAAAAGATTGTACCACCCTTCGTGCAATGGAAGCGCTCATGGGCGAGCCACCGTGTGCTACTTCCTGAATTGCATTTTGGAGGTTGAGCTTCGAATCATTTTTAAGAAGGTAACCTGTGGCGCCCACGCAAAGTGAATTAAAGATGTTGTCATCATCTTCCAGCACAGTACACATTACAAACTGCACTTCAGGTTTTATCGGTTTGGCTTTGGCTACTGCCTGAATTCCGTTTATGCCCGGCAAGCCAATATCCATCAGCACCACGTCAATGATCAGGTTGGAAAACGAAGAGAGAAAAGATTCTGCATCAGCGAATGTCGCAGTGAGTGAAAATTCATTGGTGCTGTCAATAATCTTTGAGAGCATCTGCCTCATCTCAAGATCATCTTCCACAATGCACACGCGAATGGCCATTAGTAAAGATTTCCGTTGATGATGATTTGTGTTCCCTGATCAGGTGAAGAAGAAAGCTGAAGGTAGGCCCCGATGTTTTCCATGCGCTTGTGCATGCTCGTTAATCCGTTTCCGAAGGCATTTTTTATTTCCTTGCTAAAGCCGATGCCATTGTCAGAAATGGAGAAATGGAAATTATTTTTTTCAATGGTGAAAGTAATCACGGCTTCAGTAGCTTTTGAATGCTTCATTACATTGTTGAGTGATTCTTTCAGCGTGAGGAAAAGATTTCTTTTAAGCTCCGGATGAAGAGTCACTTCAGGAATTTCATTGGGGAAATTGATTTGGTAGTTAATTTCTGTTCCTTCAAAAAATTTGTGAATGAAATTTTGCGAGAAGCCGAGAAAGCTTTTGAGTGTGTCGTGCTGTGGATTGGCGGCCCAAATGATTTCCCGCAAGCCCGATGTCACTTCGACTGAAAGCTGGCGAATGCGTTGTAACACGGTGCGTTTTTCTGTCTCATTCAATTCTTCGTCACTTAACTGTTGAGCAAGCATTCCAACTTTGGTGATGGCTGAGCCAATATCATCATGAATGTCAATGGAAATTTTGCTTCGTACCGATTCGATAGCGTGGCGTTTTTCAAAGAGAGCAAGTTGTGATTCCGCTCTTCTCTTTTTTTGAATGTTACGAAAGATCAGTAAACCGGATAGTAAAATCAAAAGTGCAATTACCGTTAACCCTGAAATGATAATTCGCTGCCTTGAGACTTTGGAGGCAGTGAGTGCATTATCAACATTGAGCAATGAAATCTTCTGATCCTTTTTTTCACTCTCATATTTAGTTTCCATTTCTGCGATCTGTCGTGAGAAGGTTTCATTCTTCAGAGAATCATTCAGTGCCGTAAAACGCATTTGATATTCGTATGCTTTACTAAAATTTTTCATTCCCGCGTATGCTTCAGCCAGCGACTGATACATTTTCATTTTTCTGCTCTGAAGACCAAAGTATTTCGCTTTCGCCAGCGCCGATTCAAAAACCTGAACCGCGTGCTTGTAAGCTGCCACACTTTCTCTTTGATGAGCCTGCAACAAGTAGGCATTACCTTCATTCATCTGACTTTCAATGATACCTTCTTCATCGCCTATCTCTTGCTGTATAGTGAGGGCTGTTGCATTGTAAAATAGTGCCGAGTCAGGGTTCTGTAGAGAAAGAAAGAGTCCCGAAATGTCATCGAAGTTTTTCGCAAGAAGGTCTTTGTTGCCATTCTCATAGCATAAGGTCACCGATTCTTTGAAGTAATACAGTGCAGAATCGTATTGTTGAATTACAAGAAATACGTCCCCGATATTTTCGAATGAATAGGCCAACGCATCCTTTTCACCGGTTTGCTTTTTCAGTTCAATTGCTTTGTGGTGAAAACGCAGTGCCTCTTTCTGATTACCTAAACCCGAAAACACCAATCCGATATTACCTGTGATTTTTGATTCCATTTTTTTATCACCACTCCCCTTCAAAAAGTTCAGGGCTGATAAATAGTATTGCAAAGCCGGAGAATAATTGCTTTGACTCAGATAGTTATCACCGATCCCTGAATGACTTTTGCTTAGAAGTGTACTGTCGTTGATTTTGCGTGCAAGAGGAATGACCCTTTGATAGCAGTTAACTGAAGAATCAAATTTTCCCTCAACTCTGTACAGATACCCAAGGTTAATGTTACTCGAAGCGATTCCGCGCGCGTCATTGATTTCTTCACGAATACTTAATGCAAGCGAATGGTAATAAAGGGCTGAATCGAATTTGCCGGTCTTCATAGCAAGAATCCCAAAAGTGTTATAAGCATAAGCCACCCCTTTTGGATAGTTATTTTTTGAAGACAGGCTTTTGTTAAGCTCACTATACTTCCTTGCTTGTGAATAATCTGACAGATAGTAATAGTTCATTGAAATTTTGTTCAGCAATTCTGAGCGAAGGGAATCATCCAATGAGTGATTGAATTCCCGGAGTAAGCTGTCAATAGTTTTATTCTGTGCAAACGAGCAAAAGGTAAGCGCAGTGCACCCAATTAACAGAAGGAAAAACTGTAGAACCTGTTTCATGATTTGCTATGATAAATATAGAACATTGAATGTTTTATTCATGCGAAGTGAGGTAGGAATCTACCTAACTTTGCAAAAAAATTTCATGTCCGCCCTTAAATCCGACCTGTCCCGATTCAATCGCGAAATCCATTCTCCCCGGGGCAATCAATTAACCTGCAAAGGATGGATTCAGGAAGCAGCATATCGAATGATTCAAAACAATCTTGATCCTGAAGTAGCAGAGAAACCGGAGGAGTTAATTGTGTATGGTGGTCTCGGAAAAGCTGCACGCAACTGGGAAAGTTTTGAATTGATCCTGAAAGCATTAAAAGATTTGAATGATGATGAAACGTTGCTGATTCAATCGGGGAAACCTGTCGGCATTTTGCGCTCGCATAAAGATGCGCCGCGTGTGATCATCAGCAACTCCATGCTCGTACCGAAGTGGGCAACATGGGAAGTATTTCGCGAACTGGATAAAAAAGGCTTGATCATGTACGGACAAATGACTGCCGGCTCATGGATCTATATCGGCTCACAGGGAATTGTTCAAGGCACTTATGAGACCTATCTCTCACTGGCAGAAAAACATTTTCACCCCGATCATTCGGGGTTGAAAGGAAAATTAAACGTGACTGCAGGTCTGGGGGGCATGGGAGGAGCACAGCCACTTTCGATAACTATGAATGAAGGAGTTTGTCTCGCCGCTGAAATGGAACAGTGGAGAATCGAGAAAAGAATTGAAACGCATTACCTCGACAAGTGGACAAGTGACCTGGACCAGGCGATTGACTGGTCACTAGAAGCGAAGAAAAATAATGAAGCGATCTCCATTGCTTACTGCGGCAATGCTGTTGATCTGTTGCAGCGACTGACTGATCGCAACATAACACCGGATACACTCACTGATCAAACCTCCGCGCACGATGAGCTCAACGGATATTTTCCCGAGGGGCTTTCTGTTGAGCAGGCAAAAATTCTCCGTGAAAAAAATCCAGAGGAATACATTGAGCGATCACTTAACACCATGGCAAAGCATGTTCATCAAATGCTCGAGTTGCAGAGGCGGGGAGCGATCACTTTTGATTACGGAAATAATCTTCGCGGACAAGCGTATGACAAGCGCGGAGTAAAAAATGCTTTTGATTTTCCCGGCTTTGTGCCCGCATACATTCGCCCGTTATTTTGTGAAGGGAAGGGGCCATTTCGCTGGGTGGCATTGAGTGGCGATCCGAATGATATTTACACTACAGATGAAGAACTGAAAAAATTATTTCCTGATAACAGAGGAATGATTCGCTGGCTTAATATGGCCAGGGAAAAAATTTCTTTCCAGGGATTGCCTGCAAGAATCTGCTGGCTGGGAATGGGCGAGAGAGAGAAAGCAGGACTGCTTTTCAACCAACTCGTGTGTGAAGGAAAAGTAAAAGCTCCTATTGTAATTGGTCGTGATCATCTTGATACCGGAAGTGTTGCGTCACCCAATCGCGAGACAGAAGCGATGCTCGATGGTAGCGATGCAATTGCTGACTGGCCGATTCTCAATGCCCTCATCAACACTGCAGGCGGAGCATCATGGGTAAGTCTGCATCACGGAGGTGGCGTGGGCATGGGATACTCGATACATGCAGGCATGGTGATCGTGTGTGATGGCAGTGAAGATGCTGATGTACGATTGAAACGTGTGCTGCACAATGATCCTGCGCTGGGAGTAATTCGCCATGCTGATGCAGGATATGATGTTGCGAAAGATTTTGCTAGGAAGTTTGGGTTGGATTTGAAGGAGAGATTGAGATGATCTTTCTAAATATTCATGCGAGTATCTAAAATAGGTTTCAGTATCCAATTGATTAAATTATTTCTACCGCTTAGTTAAGCTATCAATGGATTTCCTGTCTGTTTCCATGTTCAAATAATTTACAATCAATACTTCTGAATTCAATGCATCGTTTTCAAATTTTGTAAGAAGGGTAATTGCGGCAATTACCGGAATTGACTCAAAGTCATTTGCAGTCCACGTTGAATCATCGATTCCGTCAGGGGTAATTCGCAGTGGTATTTGTTCAGCTAACTCTCTTCTCTTTATGGAATCCCGGATGAGTGACAATAACTGCTCCCGGGTTTGCTCAATAAGATTAAAAAGGTACTTGCCTTGTTTTCTTTCGATCATTATTTGTGATGATGCTTGCAGGTTTGCATCATCGTTCAGTGTCCCTTTTCCGGAAGTCCAGTTTCCATCTGAATGATGTTCTCCATTATTCTCATCCCAACCGCCACTCTCTTTCACAAACTCGCTCTTGATTGAATCTACGGTTAGAATAAATTTTCTTGTTGGAACGAGTTTCGTTTCTGATATGCGAATGGTGTTTATGCTATCCAGGCTACTATTAATTTGATGGAAGGAATTAATGATCGAATTGTGCCGGCAAGACAAATAAACTGTGCTTAAAAGAGTGACATAGAATATTGATAGGAAACGGATGGGTATTCTTTTCATAAAACAATTTCACTCATTAAACCCCGCCATCACAAAATACATAATGCTCCACCAGTCAAAGTCGCGGGTCATGTAAAGTTTGAAAGGACCTTCAATGGTTTTCCGCTCGCCGCTTTCAAGAATGGCATCGTATTTCACCATTCCTTCCGAATGACCGATGCCCTGGAATTTTCCATCGGCGCTTTCGTGCAACTCAAATTTTATTTCCAGGATGTGATACTTACAATCTTCCAAAAGCCGAAATGAATCGAACACGTCCTGCACCTTGTTGAGTATTTCTTCCTGACTCAGTACTGTACCATCCGGCTGAACATAACATGCCACCACTCCGTGTTTCATTCTTTCGGTGTCGCGCTCAAACCATGCAGAAAGGAATTCCATCGTGAGCTGATGCATTTCGTGTTCATGGTCGGGATGAAATTGTTCGTAAGTGAAATGCCAGATTAAACCCGGCGATGCGGGCGCTGCATTCACTTCATGATTAAAGAGCTCCTCCGTAACAAATTTGTATTTCAAACGGCTATCTCGCTCCCGCAGGAAAATGACAGCCACCGCTTTCTCCCCGGTCAACGTTTCAAGTCGCTTCCATTCAACTTCTATCTCTTCATCGTTAAGCGAATCTGCCGGTTTGCATTGCGGGTTACCGAGAAGCTCTGCCACCTTTATTTTCTTAGCATCAACCGCGTTGTATTGTTCTTCCCAGGCAAGAACATTTTTCAGAAATTGATTTTCCAGGTCGGCCGGAATTTCACTGCTTTCACCTGACGTGCCACCGAACTGCGCCTGGATTTTCATTTTCAGAAATTCATTCTCTTCTCTCAATTTTCGTTCACGCTCGGGATTGAGCGGCTCTTCTCCCTCCGGAGAAATCTGCTGATAGTTCATGACTGAAAGGTTTTGATGATTTAAATCATGCTAATGTGAGAGATAAATATAACAGTTCATTCAACATCT
This sequence comes from Chitinophagales bacterium, assembly GCA_035638255.1. Taxonomy (GTDB): domain Bacteria; phylum Bacteroidota; class Bacteroidia; order Chitinophagales; family UBA10324; genus DASRAJ01. Next base: position 10,779 of record DASRAJ010000099.1, on the reverse strand, counting down.
TCTTTACTTTCGGCGCAAATAAATTGAATGAATATTCTCATTACCGGCGGCGCCGGATACATAGGAACAGAGTTAGTAAATGAATTGTCGCAGCAGCATGATGTGACCAGAATTGTCGTGTACGATAATCTCAGCCGCGGCAATTTTAATTTTTTTCTTGGAAAAAATTCTGATGGCAGAAATATAAAATTCGTGCAGGGCGATATTCTTGATTCACGAAAAATCAGGAAAGAATTGAGCGGCATTGATGCCGTATACCACCTTGCTGCAAAAGTCACTACACCATTTGCAAATATTGATTCACACTTCTTCGAGCAGATCAATCATTGGGGAACAGCGGAACTTATTTATGCTTTGGAAGAAAGCGATGTGAAGCAACTCATCTTCACCAGCAGCGCTTCTATCTATGGAAGCTCAGGAGTTCCTGCGACGGAAGAAACGCCACCGCATCCAACGAGCTTCTATGGAATTTCCAAACAACGCGCTGAAGAACATGTGCAGCGACTCTTCGAAAAAATTCCAACTGTGATTATCCGCTGTGGAAATGTTTATGGTTATAACAAGAGCATGCGGTTCGATGCTGTCATCAATCGCTTTATGTTCGATGCAAATTTTTCCGGACGAGTGACGATCAACGGTAGTGGTACACAGTCGCGCTCGTTCATACACGTAAGTAAAGTAAGTCACATGCTTGCGCAGCTAATTGAAACGAAAGTTCCTTCCGGCATTTACAATCTTTCTGATAAGAACCTGGAGATACTTGACATCCTCGATATGCTAAAGAAAATTTATCCTCACCTCGAATACTTTCACATCAACCAGCACATCACCATGCAGGAATTAAAAGTTGAACCGGGAAGTAAGTTGTATCAATACATTCCGCTTCCTGGTTCTGATTTGGAAAATGAACTGCTGGAATTCAAAGAGAATTTTGCTTTTTAATCAAAGGGTTGGGAGCGGTTAGTGTCTTTGTCTGAAATATTATTTACACCAGGTATGCTCATAATAAAATTGGCATTCTATTTCTCTTCTATCCGATTTTATCAATAAGCATTTATTTTCTCCTTTGTGTTTGATTATGTCATCACCAATTTCAGCATCTCTATCTAAGTCACCCGATAAGAATACAAGATTAAATTCTTCTCCGTTTGACAAAATTTTTAGAACGGTGCCGTGACTTTGGTATCTATCCATTATTTCTCCGTTTAATTCCAAATTTAACATCTCGCGTTCTGCCTCACAAGCACCTTTGCGAAAGAGGCTGACCCAGAGGATACTTATAAGTAAGACGAGTATAAAAAAAGCTATTCTCACTATCCCTTTATGCTTATTACCTATGATCAGGCTCCTCATTATTGTTTATTGCGGCAACGCAAGAATAACGCAGAAAGGTAAAATCACTTTCAAGCTAAGATATTCCTCAGGAAGGCAGCAGGTTTCTTCTCGCTTTAAAATCCCGGAGATTAAAAAAACGGAGATTCGATTTAGTGTGTTGAAGATGGCTTTCAAATTAATTCTGCCGGAATTTTTTGGAAGTCCGGAAGTTATAAAAGCATTGAAGCTTAAAACTGCAAACACATAATGCTGACCTTTGCCCTTTCCCTCCCTGATGCCCGGTAATTTCAATTTCATTGCACCCGTTTATGATTCTCTCGCTTTTCTGGTGTATGGAAATAATTTGATTCGCGCCAAGAAAATATTTTTACAAGAAATTCCGGCTCGCGCGCAAATACTTCTCATGGGCGGTGGCACAGGAAATATCCTAAACGACCTTATTGAAAAAAATCCTGAAGTACACGTAGATTTTGTGGAGCCATCAACTGCAATGATCAGGATTGCTGAAAAAAATCTAAAAGAAAAATTCCGTTCACGCGTAAATTTTATTAGTGGCAATCACCTTGCAATTCCTTCGGGCGTGCAATATGATGCAGTCACAAGTTTCTTTGTGGTGGATTGTTTCCCGCAGGAAGATGCCATTGAATTTACCACGGCGATAACATCATCTTTGAAATCAAATGGTCTTTGGCTGTTTGCCGATTTTTTTGATACGGGAAAATTTCATCATCGCGCCATGCTCTGGTTCATGTATCGCTTCTTCAGAACAGTGGCGGGAATCCCCGCATCACAACTTCCTGACTATGCTGCGATTTTCAGGGCAGTAAAATTTTCTGTGAAAGAAGAAAAGAAATTCCTCAATGGATTAATTCGCTCCCTCATGCTCAGGCGAGAGTAAAACGGGTAGCAATGCACCATCGCCATTTTGTTGTGAAAGTAAATTCATTAGCAGCTCAAGTACTTTCCTTTGATCGCGCACATAGTAGCGTGCATTGGTGGAGGGTTCCCCCACTTTAATCGTGTAAGCCGGTGAGGGAATGGAGCGAAAAATATCCTCATCCGTTTTGTCATCGCCTATGGCGAGCATGAATGCATCTTTCATCAGCGACAAAAATTGCTGCACTACTGTGCCCTTGTTGAAGCTCGCATGTTTTATTTCCAGCACCTTGCTTCCTTCCAGCAATTGTAAGCCATGAGCCTGAATCAGGGGCATAAACTGATTCTTCAACAGCTCAATTTCGTTTGTCGAAACTTTGGGAGCATTGCGATAGTGCCATGCCACCGATTGATCTTTTACTTCCAACATCGAACCCGGAAATTTCTCTGTTAATCCTTTGAGTAGTTCCGCCGCTGTTGTTTTCCAGGGAACACTTTCGGGCGTGATCCGAATCCAATCTGAGAAAGGCATCCTGGTGAAAGCTCCGTGTTCAGCTACCAGCGTGAGAGGAAGTTTTCCGAACCACCGGTCCAGGAATTCCCTGCTTCTTCCGCTGACGAGCACTACAATATTTTTTTCATCACTACCGAACCGATATAGCATTTGCAGTAATGCTTCATCAGGAATCGCTGCATCAGGATTCGGCTGAATAGGAACGAGGGTGCCATCGTAATCAAAAAATAAGATTCGCCTGTGAGCCCGGTGATAGTCTTGCGTGATCGAACGGATAACTCCCGGTGTTAACGCATTTGAAGATTCCGTTTGATTCATCTTCTTCACTTCATTCAGCTGCTGAATGAAATCAGTCGTCCAATCTACCACATCATATTCTTTCAGGTGAAGCTGCATTCGTTGCATACGCTGCTTGCGCTCTTCTTCCGGCATTTCAAGGGCTTGCAGAATCGCATCTGCAATTTCTTTTTTGTCAGTGGGATTTACCATAAGTGCTTCCTGCAATTCTGCAGCGGCCCCCGTCATTTCGCTCAATATAAGCACACCCGTTGTATGACGCTGCGATGCTACATATTCTTTTGCGACGAGATTCATTCCATCACGCACGGGCGTGATCAGGCCAACATCACTCATGTCATACAATGCAATCATCTCTTCAAACTGAAGTGATTTGTATTGATACAGAATTGGTCTCCATGCAAGCGTGCTGTACTCACTGTTGATGCGGCCGGTGAGCGCATCAATCTGGTTGTGCATCTCTTTATATTTTGGAATTTCATCTCGCGAAGGGACTATCACCATGTTAAACACAACCCGCTCGCGCCATTCCGGATGCTCTTTCAAAAAAAGCTCGTAGCCCTGAAGGCGATGCACAATTCCCTTTGTATAGTCAAGCCGATCAACAGAGAAAATAAGCTTCTGGCCTCCCAGCAATTCTTTCAGTTTCTGAATTTCTACCCCTGCTTCAGGGCGCAATGTTGCCTCGCGAAATTTTTCATAATCAATACTGATCGGGAAAGCGCCGGCTTTTATTTTTCTGTCATCATAAAGAAGAATTCTGTTGAGATGATCAATGCCCAAAACTTTTCTCACGGTCTTCAAAAAATGATACGCATAATCGAGCGTCTGAAACCCGACAAGATCAGCACCGAGGATTCCTCTCATAATCGGCTCACGCCACCGGTGCGGCAGCAATCTGAATATTTCGAATGATGGAAAAGGGATGTGTAGAAAAAATCCGATGGAGACGTTTCGCGCGCGCTCACGAACCATTTGCGGCAACAGTAAAAAGTGATAATCGTGAACCCAAACGAGATCACCGGGTCGCAGCATCTTCACAATTTCATCACAAAAAATTTGATTCGCTTTCACGAACTCTTCATAATAAGAATCATCAAACACTGCGAAGGAAGGGAAGTAATGAAGCAACGGCCAAAGCAGATCATTACTGAAGCCACCGTAAAATTTTGTATTCATTTCTTCTTCGAGAAAAACAGGGTGCAGCTCCAGCGATGCAGCTCCATTCTGAGCTTTTCTGAAATCTTTTTTTGTATGTTCCGAAAACCCAACCCACACAATGTCATTAATGAGATGATCAAGGGAAAGTGATTTCAGTTTTTCAGAAAAAGAAAGAATCGCAGAAACTAATCCGCCGCTGTTTTGATGCAACTCAAATTTTTTTCCATCCTTATTTAGCTTGAAGGGAAGACGATAACTAACAATGATCAAGCGGCGACGTGAAGGCATAGGCATGCTTGTGTTCTTTTCTTACAATTATTTCGCCAAAGGACGCCTGAAGTGAACAGAATCCGGCTCAATCGATAGAAAAAAACCTTTCATAAATTTTTCATCAATGGAATAAGGGCGTGTCGAGCTTCTTCGCGATGCGAAATGCAGCATTGATCAAGCCTACGTGACTGTATGTCTGTGGAAAATTCCCCCATTGGTTACCGCTCGCATCCACATCTTCACTAAACAGTCCGAGATGATTTGAGAATAGAAGAAGTTGTTCGAAGTACTGAATTGCCTCCTTCATGTGTCCGATGCACGCAAGCGCCTCCACATGCCAGAAGGCACACACAAGGAAAGTAGATTTCGGTTTTCCGAAATCATCTTCATGCCGATAGCGGTAAAACAATCCATCATTGGTTTTTAATTCTTTTTCCAGCGCCCTCAAATGCAATATTGCTTTGCGGGAATTTCCCGGCAAATAATTCATTGCAATCAACTGCAGTGTACTTGCATCAAGATGAGGAACAGCGGTGGCTTGCAGATAAACTTTTCGTTGCGGATCATAACATGATTCAATATGATTCGCCGATTCTTTAATCAGCTTCAATGCTTTTCGTTTCAAAGGCTGATCATTTGCGTATTGTCCAATTCTGAATGCGGCCTTACTTCCTGCCCAGTGAAAAAGAAAAGTATAGCAGTGATGTTGTAAAGTATTTCTGAATTCCCAAATGCCTGCATCGGGCTCCTCCATAGTTTCCTCAATACGCTGAAGCAGCCAATGAACCAATGGCAGTGAACTCTTTTGTCCTGCAATGTTGAGCCGCTCATCAACAAACAGAGGAAGCAAGCTCACCAGCACCTGCCCGTAGTTGTCATTTTGAATGTGAGTGTATGCTTCATTACCAATGCGCACCGGCTTGTTTCCCATGTAGCCGTCGAGGTCAAGGATTGTTTCAGTTAATTTTTTTTGTCCGGTTACCGAGTACACCGGCTGAATGCGATGTTGCTCGCTGAGGATAATGTTTTGAATGAACTGAAAATATTTTTCGAGCTCTTCAAAATGCCCGATGTGATTGAATGCATTGAGGGTGTAGTAGGTGTCACGAAGCCAGCAGTGACGGTAGTCCCAGTTTCTTCCTGCCTGATCGTATTCAGGTAAGCTTGTTGTGCCTGCGGCAATGATCCCCCCGGTGTCTTCATATTGATGAAGCTTAAGCACAAGAGCCGAGCGAATAATTTCACGCTGATAAAAATGCGGAATAGAAGTGCTCTTCACCCATAGCTGCCAATACTTTTTTGTTTTGTCAAGAAAATCTTCTGCAGTAGAAACGAGGGGCGCTTCGAGCGGAATGCCATAAGTGAAAACGAGGTAACGGTTTTCACTCAGCACAAACGGTGTGTTATGAATGACATAGTTGAGAGGAATATCTGTCGTAAGCCGGACCTGAGTGCCAAGATTTAAAAATCGAATGTGATTGCTCCCGGTTACAATTTCAGGAACCAGGTTTCCATAATCATATACCGGCAGACATTTGACAGTAATGAATGGATTGCCGCGCAGCAATTCAATTTTGCGGATGAACATAAGCGGACGAAAGTTGCGCTCATACAACCGGAAGCGGGGCGCGAAATCAATCACGCGAAAACTCCAGTCGTGATTGAAAAATTCAGTACAAAGAATGTTTGTGTTGTCGAGGTAATATTGTTTTGTTTGGAAGGAAGAATCGGTGGGTGTGATGGAAAATTCACCTCCGCGTTTTTCATCGAGCAGCGAACCAAAGACAAAACTGCTGTCGAAACGCGGAAGGCACATCCATTTCACGTTGGCACGGGTATCTATATAAGCCAGGAATGAGCAGTTGCCGATCATGCCCATATTGTATTTGTGTACCGAAGTCATAGAAATGCAGTGACCGAATGAATTTGAGGTTATTTCTCTTCAACAATAATTCCAATTGATTTTTTTAAAGGATGTTTGACCGGATAATTCGAGATGAAAAGTTCTTTACCTCTCTGATTTGATTCCGAAGTGATATTGCGCATTCCATAAGTCAAATCCCATGGAACAATGTCAGCAAAAGAAAAAAGATCGCGAACAAACGGCGAATCATCATACGTAATCAGCCAATGGTGTTTGCAGTTTTTCATTATGTCAGCGAAGCGATAGTGATCAAAATTTTTGTGGAGACTTCCATTCTTACCATAGAGGGCAGACTTCGTTGCTGAATAGTAAGGAGGATCCAGGAAGAGGAAAGCATTTTTTCCGGGAGCCGAAATGACTTTTTCATAATCGAGATTGGAGACCCTCACTCCATCTAAAATTTTTTTCAGAGGCATCAATCGCTCAATACTTGATTCAGTAAAGCGATGAGAAAATGCCTGTTGTGAAAACCCACCCGATTCTGTTGTTCCTGAAAAAGTAATCCGGTTGAAGATGAAGAATGCAGCAGCAGTTTCAGTTGAATTAAATTCTGAAATATTTTCTGTGAGGAAGCGAAACAATTTTTTTCCCTCCGGAAATTTTTTTCGCCACTTCCAAATTTGTTTGATCACTTCCTCATGCGATGTTTGAAGTTTTTTCCAAAAACAATACAATGGATAATAGAGATCATTGATCCAGAATTTTTTTTCGGGAAATTTTTGCTTCGCGTAAAAAAATACAGAACCACCACCAACCATTGGCTCTCTGTATTCATCGAATGAGGGTATGAGAGAAGAAATTAAATTAACCGCTCTGCTTTTCCCTCCCGGATATCGTAGCGGACTTCGAACCATTCCAATTAATTCATTTCATGAACCAAAATAGTTAGAACATTTCGTGTGCCTCTTTTAATATTGATTCCACAAGAGGTTTTGAAAATCAAAAAATGAATGCAATCGCACTCGCCTCTCCTTTATCAAGAATTTTTTCGAGTTCAATTTGCTGTGTCAGGTTTTCAACTTTCTTAATTGAAATCCAATCAGGAAATTGTTTCCCGAATTCTTCAGATACTTCTTGAGTGGTGAGAATTTCTGTAAAGGTATCTTTGAGAATGTGAAGTTTGCCAATGCGATCAAGAGCAATCAGGCAAGTCGTATCTGAAATAATAATTCTATCTGTCAACACGTGAGTCTTTTAGATCCTCCGGTGTCTCTCCAAAAACACTCACTTCATATTTTCCAACTGTTTCGATAAATTCTCTTTTGGAGATCCCTGCAAATTCAGCCGCTTGCCCGCTGCTAAAAACACCTTTATCAAATAGCAATGAGGCTACTGCCATCCGAACTTCAGTTTCGTCAACCTCTTCCGGAAGTTTTAATGTGAGAGATTTCATGATAAATCAAAGTTAAAGTACTTCCTTATCATTTTACTTCGCAAAACTCACCGCACGCTTCTCCCTGATCACCGTCACTTTTATTTGCCCGGGATACGTCATCTCATTCTGAATTTTTTGCGACATAGTGAAAGAGAGTTCTTCTGATTGCTTATCAGAAAGTTTATCTGCTTCAACGATCACACGCAATTCTCTGCCGGCCTGAATGGCATAGGCTTTCTCAACCCCATCATACGTCATGGCAAGATTTTCCAGGTCTTTTAATCGCTGCAGGTATTGCTCCATAATTTCCCTGCGGGCTCCCGGTCGTGCGCCCGAGATCGCATCGCACGCCTGTACGATCGGAGAGATCACATACGTCATTTCCACTTCATCATGGTGCGCACCAATAGCATTGCAAACCGCAGGATGCTCATTATACTTCTGCGCGAGTTTCATTCCAAGCAGGGCATGACTCAACTCCTGTTCTTCTTCCGGCACTTTTCCAATGTCGTGCAACAGCCCCGCGCGCTTGGCCACTTTCGGATTCAATCCTAATTCTGCCGCCATAATCGCACAAAGGTTGGCAGTTTCCTTCGAGTGCATCAATAAATTCTGACCATAAGAAGATCGGAATTTCATTCTTCCCACAATGCGAATCAACTCCGGGTGCATGCCATGAATGCCGAGTTCCACCACTGTGCGTTCACCGATTTCTACAACGTGATCTTCTAATTGCTTGCGCGTTTTCTCCACCACTTCTTCAATGCGTGCAGGATGAATTCTTCCATCGGTAACGAGGCGCTGTAAGGCAAGCCGTGCAATTTCCCTTCGCACCGGATCGAAGCCGGAGATGACAATGGTTTCAGGAGTGTCATCAACAATAATCTCAACTCCGGTAGCCGCTTCAAGCGCGCGAATGTTTCTGCCTTCTCTGCCGATGATCTGCCCCTTCACGTCATCGCTGTCAATATGAAATGAACTGATGGAATTTTCAATCGCATGTTCAGCAGCAACACGCTGTATAGTTTGAATCACGATCTTCTTTGCTTCCTTATTTGCCTTCAGCTTTGCTTCATCCATAATTTCCTTTACATAACCCATGGCCTCACTTTGCGCCTGACCTTTGAGTGATTCGATGAGTTGCGACTTTGCCTCCCCCTGTGTAAGCTTTGAGACCGATTCGAGACGCTGAATGTGTTCGTCCTGCTGCTTTTCCAATTCGGTTTTCTTCACTGAAACTAACTCGAGCTGGCGATTTAGATTCTGCTTGATCGTTTCCAATTCCTGTTCTCTCCGTTGAACCGCCTCCATTTTAGAATTGATGGATTGCTCGCGTGAGCGGATGCGTTGCTCTGCCTGCTCGCCGGCTTTGGCTTTCTGCAATTGATCGCGTTCAAACTCACTTTTGCTCTTCAGAATTTCTTCTTTGGCTTCAAGGAGCTTGTCTTTCTTTGCAACTTCTGCCGCTAATTTTGCTTCATTAATGATACGCTGTGCTTCCTGTTGTGCGGCTTCTTCTTTTCGTTTTGCGTTATTGCGGAAGATGACTGCGCCAATGCCGATGCCGAGCAGTAAGCCGGCAGCAGCTCCAATAATGATATAGAGAGTTTGAGGGTCCATTGATTTGTATTTTGTCTGGAAACTTCATGAAACCAACCAGTTAATTATAAATTCTGTTAAGAAGAACTTAACGTGGTGAACCAACAAAGTTAAAATTTTTTGGGAGGGTAGACTCTCCGGCTTTCAATTCATGATATTACTACTGAAACATTCATGTGTATTCTTCATAAGGGCAAAACTGGAAAGTCTGACCAGCAGACGCTAATGATGGATCATATCCGATCCTAATTTATTATCTCGAATTCATTTCCCTGCTCGGGAATATCAATGTTGAGAAAACCATTTTCAATCAGTTTATCTCTGAAGACAGTCTGCGCATCATAATCGCCATGAACCAGAAAAGTTTTTTTCAGCCGTGATTTATCGAGCGGGTTCAGGAAGTCAATCATCTCCTTTTGATCGCCGTGTGCAGAAAAAGAATCCATGATGGCAATATGGGCGCGCACTTGCTTTTCTTCTCCGAAAATTTTTATCGGATTCATCCCACTGCGAATGCGCTGACCTAATGTTCCATCAGCGCAATAACCTACAAAGAGAAGGGTGTTCTTTTCATCCTCAATGTTATTGGAGATATGATGTACAATTCGTCCTGCCTCGGCCATGCCTGAGGCTGATATGATGATGCAAGGCCGGGGATCGAAATTGAGCGCCTTCGATTGCTCTACTTCTGTAATGTAATTGAGATTGTTGAAGCCAAAGGGATTGGTATCAGTAAGCAGGTAGTTGCGGATGTCTTCATCAAAACATTCAGGGTGCGAGCGGTAAATGTTTGTTGCATTGGTGGAAAGGGGACTGTCAACATACACCGGAAGCTGAGTCATTGCCTTCACCTTTACCATCTCGTCGAGCATGTACACAATCTCCTGCGTTCGCCCGACGCTAAAGGAAGGAATGATCAGCTTTCCTTTTCGCTGAAAACAAGTTTCATCCACTATTTTCCAAAACGTTTCCGTGTCTTCCGGAAATTTCTCATGGATCCGCGCGCCATACGTTGATTCGCTGATGAGGTAATCACAATTCGGCATGGTGATCGGGTCTTTCAATATCGGGCGATTCGGCCGCCCGATGTCACCCGTAAATCCGATGATGATTTCTTTTCCCCGTGACTGAATTTTTACAGTGACACTTCCGCTGCCAAGAATGTGTCCGTTGTCACGAATGAGAAATGAAACATCGGGGCGGATGCTGAACCATTGCTCATAATCTACCGGCTTAAATTGCAGCATTGCTTTCCCGACATCTTCGGGAAGATAGAGTGGAGGAATCTCAGGCAGGCCTTTCTTCATTCTCTTTTTGTTGTGATATGCACTGTCATTGACCTGAATGTGGCTGCTATCGAGCAACATTATTTTTGAAAGGTCGAGCGTGGCCGGTGTACAATAAATATTTCCTGAAAATCCTTCGTGA
>DASRAJ010000098.1:0-195532 GCA_035638255.1 Chitinophagales bacterium | reverse complement strand
CGCTTCCATTCCCTTTTTCTGAAGAATGACAGCACGGTGTGGGCTTGCGGATACAATGGAGATGGGCAACTTGGCGATGGCACCTATACTGACAACTGGACTCCGGTGCAGGTGAACACACTCACAGGGATTGTCGCAATGGATGCCGGTCAGCATCACTCCCTTTTTGTGAAGAATGACGGAACGGCCTGGGCGTGTGGATGGAATATCTGGGGGGAATTTGGCAATGGTAACACCACCTCGTCGGGTATTCCAATACAGGCGAGCGCGCTCACGGGGATTATCAAGGTAGCAAGCGGAACTTCACATTCCCTATTTTTGAAGAATGACGGAACGGCCTGGGCCTGTGGAGAGCAGTTGTATGGGCAGCTTGGTATTGGCAGCACCACACAACAACTCACCCCGGTGCAGGTGAGCGCGCTCTCGGGAATTATTGCTGTGGTAGCTGAATATGCACATTCCATTTTTCTGAAGAATGACAGCACAGTGTGGACTTGCGGAGCGAATGGTAGTGGACAACTTGGAGATGGCACAAACACCGAAAGTCACACTCCGGTGCAGGTGAATTCGCTTACGGGAATCATCGCAATACAAGGCGGATATTCTCATTCCTTGTTTTTGAAGAGTGACGGCACGGTTTGGGCTTGCGGAAATAATCAATACGGGCAACTTGGCGATGGCACCACTACTGACAGGTGGACCCCTGTGCAAGTGATCGGACTCACAGGTATCACCGAAGTGGCAGGTGGGTGGAATCATTCCTTTTTTGTGAAGAATGACGGCACGGTTTGGGCGTGCGGAAGAAATAACTATGGGCAGCTTGGCGATAGCACCACCACCGATAGATGGACCCCGGTGCAGGTTACAGGGCTGTGCCAAATACCTACTGCTGTATCTGAACAGCAACAGGAAAAGGGTTTTCAGATTTTTCCAAATCCTTTTTCTAATTCCACCACCGTTTCTTTCACACTTTCAAAATCAAAAAAAGTTTCCCTCAAAATTTTTGATATGAGCGGAAGATTAATTTCAAGTCTTGCCGATAAATTTTTTGCAGCAGGAGAAAATGAATTGAAATGGAATGCTGAAGAGCTTAATGCGGGAGTTTACTTTCTGCAATTTCAGTCGGCAGAAAATCTGGAGACGGAGAAATTGATTGTGACAAAATAAATCTTAAGCTTTTAAACAAATGTAAAATGAAAAAAAATTACTTATTAGTTGCTCCAGCATTCGCAATTTTAATTCTATTCGGCTTACCCTGCAGCCGCGCCCAAAATACCTGGACGCAAAAAGCGGATTCGGAGGAACTGTCCGCGGTTATGCTGTTGGTTTCAGCATCGGCGGCATGGGTTATATCGGAACGGGAGTAGTGGAACAAAAGATTTCTGGGAATACAATCCCAACGCTGACACGTGGACGCAGAAAGCCGATTTCGGGGGAACCGCACGCTCCAATGCTGTTGGCTTCAGCATCAACAGCAAGGGATATATAGGAACAGGCCTGAGTGGCACCTTTCCGGAACATTACACACATCAATCCACTCCTGAATTTTATTCTGGCTTTCCTCCATCGCTTCAATAATTCCCATGTGACCTGTTCCTTCAAGTGTTTCATCAAGCTTTCAAATCGCGAGGCAGAAGTGCCGAAGATTTTTTCACAGCACAAAAACCCAGGTGGTTGACTGAAAGAATGCTTCTGCCGCAAGTATGGGGTGATGATTCATTTCTTCATTCCAGTAATCCCGATGCCTGCATGGAAGTTGAATGAATAAGTTTCCTGGGCTTCCTGTACTCATTATTCTGCATATATTCACAAGAGAAAATAACCACTACAGTGAAGAAGGCAACTATTTTCTTGTTTCAAATTCTCGTCGCTGGAATTCTATGCCTCAATGTTCAATGCAAGCGAATGACAGGCAACGACAGTGACAATGATGGATATCTTTCTGTTCATGATTGCAACGATGCAGATGGTGCTATTCATGCAGGAGCCACAGAAATATGCGATGGCTTCGATAATGATTGTGATTCCTTAATTGATGAACAAGGCAACTCACTTCATTTTGATGGTATTGACGATGGAATATTCTTCAGTAATAAATTTCTTTTTCACAACCCCGGGGATGCTACTCTGGAATTTTGGTTTAAGTGCAACCCAAAACATCATACCGCAATTCTTTGGACAAGACCTGACGATACAGATGCAAACCGCTTCAACATTTACCTGGATCCGGGTGGCTCATTGGGAGTTGGTTACAGGGACGAAGATGGAATTGCGCATGATATAGCCGGCCCTTTAGTTGTTGCCGGTTCAATTCGAACAGTTCCCAATACATGGAATCATCTCGCTATTGTGCGTAAGGGAAACTCCGCCTATAAAATTTATATGAATGGCTTATTAGCTGCCACGGGCTATGATTCTTCGCCGAATTTGCCAACGGCCGTAGGATGGAAAATTGGTGAACGTTCCGGCTCCATGTATAATGGTTATATTGATGAAATACGGTTTTGGAATATTGCACGCACGCAGGCTGAAATTCTCGCTTCGATGTCGGTTCACATTAATCCGGAAAATGAATCAGCGCTTGTTGGATACTACACGTTTGATCAGGGAGCCGGCAACGGAGAAAACACAGGTCTCGATTCTCTGATTGACTTATCAAGCAATCACACCAACGGTGTGATGAAAAACTTTGCTTTGACAGGAAGCACTTCAAACTGGGTTTCACCGACACCTGTTTCATGCTTTGTGACTTTTCGGTCGCATACAGGAAGTGATAGTTTAGGTCAGCAGTTTGCCGTTTCAAATCCTTCCTATGGAATGCTCTATCTAAAACATGAATTCAAACCGGATGAAGATGCGCAGCTTCGAATCACTGATATTGACGGAAAAGAAGTTTATAATCGTTCGTTAAAGAATCCAGATGGTTCATTTCAATCAGAGATTGAAATCAGTCGATTGAAACCAGGAGCATACACTGTTGTCCTTTGCAACGATTATTATGCTTCAACAGAGCGTCTTGTAATTCCTGAATAAAATTCTCACTTCATTTTATTCAGTATTACACAAATGGGTGATTGATTTTGGTGAGCGGATCAAAATATCTTTACAAAAGTTTTGTACATACAATCATCCGAATTCTGATTAATGCACAGAATGAGCAGTACAGTCTTTAGCTAAAAACAACCAACATGAAAAAACCATTTACAATTTTATTGTTTTCATTTTACAGCTTGCCGGCATTCATAAATGCTCAAGCCCCCGACTGGCTCTGGGCGAAATCGGCGGGTGGATCAAACGGCGATGAAGCCATAGCCATTTGCACCGATGCCAATGCCAATGCGTATGTGACGGGGCACTTTTTGAGCGACTCCATCATCTTCGGAACGGATACCTTCGTCAACACCAGCTACGACCAATACTGGGATATGTTTATCACTAAGTATGATTCATCGGGAAGTGTGAAGTGGTCGAAATGGGCAGGAGGATTATATCATGAAACAGGTAATGGTATCTGCACCGATGGTGCGGGAAACCTGTACGTGACGGGAGCGTTCAGCGATACGACCATCACCTTCGGAAGCATTGTTTTACACAACTCATTTGAAGACGTGGAAAGGATATTTATTGTAAAGTATGATACCGCAGGAAATGCACTATGGGCAAGAACAAATGAAGGCGGATTTGGGCATGGAACGAGTGTGAGCACCGACGCACATGGAAATGTATATGTAGCAGGTACGTTCAGTTATGGTGACCTTATTTTCGATAGCGTTACCGTAGGTGATGCAGGTGGCATGAATATGTTCATCGTGAAATACGATTCATCGGGAAATGTGCAATGGGCAAAGGCATCTGTAGACCCAGGCTCTGATTTTGGGCACAGTTCTGCTACGGATGCTGCCGGAAATTCATATGTAACAGGAAGGTTCCAGGGGCTTTCCATCGACTTCGATACAGTTCATTTAACAGGAACGAATGTCGGCATCGGCGATTTTTATATTGTGAAATATGATTCTGCCGGTAACGTGCCCTGGGCGAAAGCCGTTGGCACCAGTACGGGATGGGAAGAGGGTCGCGGCATCTGCACGGATGCAGGCGGAAATGTTTTTGTCACGGGAGTTTTTGGCAGCAATCCTGTTACGTTCGACACCGACACTTTGACGAATGCAGGTGCAGGCGATATGTTCATTGTGAAATATGATGGTGCCGGAAATGTGCAATGGGCGAAAAGGGCAGGCGGAACCGGCGATGAAGTGGGCGTAGGTATTTGTACAGATGCCAACGGAAATGTGTTAATGACGGGAAGCACTGCAAGCACTTCTGTTTCTTTCGGGTCCATTACGCTGCCCAATACCAACGGTACTGAAATATTTGTTGCGAAGTGCGACTCTTCGGGAAATGTGATCTGGGCGAAATTAGCCGGCGGAACTGGTGGCGACGGGGGATATGGCATTTCTACAGATGCGACGGGAAGGGCCTATGTAATGGGATTATTTGATAGTCCTTCAATCAACTTCGGAGTAACCAGTATAACAAATGCTGCAGCCGGCGCTCTTGATTTATTTATTGCAAAACTTGATAGCTCATCAATCCCTACTGCAAATAGTAAAGCTGATCCCGGAAAGGGAATTTCGATTTTTCCTAATCCGGCTGATGATGTACTGTATTTGGAATTTATGAGATCGGGACATGAAACTATGGAATTGCAAATAACTGATATCGTTGGTCATTTGATCTATCGCCAATCATTGCGAAATTCAATTGGATCAAATCAAGCTGAGATTAACATTAGTGCGTTTAAGCCTGGATTGTATACAGTTAGGCTGGCCAGTGATTCCTGGACTTCAACAGAGCTGGTTGTGATTAGCAAATAGAAAACGTATTACAAATGGGCAATTAGTTGGTTAGTCAAGAAATATCTTTACCATTGGTTACTGCAACGATGAAAACAATCAAAGTGGGAATTGTGGAAGACATAGATGAGATTCGTGATTCGCTTCGGCTTATCATCAATGGCACAGAAGGATTTGAATGCATTCATTCTTTCCCTGAAGCTCTCTCTGCAAT
Organism: Chitinophagales bacterium; assembly: GCA_035638255.1. Taxonomy (GTDB): domain Bacteria; phylum Bacteroidota; class Bacteroidia; order Chitinophagales; family UBA10324; genus DASRAJ01. Next base: position 190,465 of record DASRAJ010000098.1, on the reverse strand, counting down.
CGAAGATGTTCCTGAAAGCGATCTTGATGTATTGCTGCTTGATGTGAACCTTCCTAAAATGTCAGGAATAGATGCAGCGAAAATCCTTAAGGAAAAATGTCCTGACCTTGAGATCATGATGTGTACTGTTCATGATGATGACTCCAGTGTTTTTGCTGCGCTGAAGAATGGAGCTTCAGGTTACATTCTGAAAAAGACTCCACCGGCTCAGATCATCGAATCCATTCGTGAAATTCATGAAGGTGGTTCACCCATGAGCAGCGAAATCGCACGCCGCGTAGTGGACTCAATCAGGATCAAGCCAGAAGATGATTTGGAGATACTCACCCTTCGAGAGAAAGCCATCCTCGACCGGCTTGAGCGGGGATTGATGTATAAAGAAATTTCTGACGAGTTGAAAATTTCGATTGACACTGTGAAGAAGCACATCCACCATATCTATTCAAAGCTGCACGTGCAGAACAGAACGGAAGCCGTAAGGAAGTTATACGGTAGAAGGTAGAATTCTTAAGGAGACATCTTTGACAAGGAAATTAAAAATACGAGTTCCATTCCTTCACCATTTCGGGTGATCATTTCAAAACGTCCATGGATTTCATCCATTCTTCGCTTCATATTCTCCACTCCGCTGCCGCCTAAGTTCTTTTCAGAAACTTCAATTCCTTTTCCGTCATCACTCACCCGGATTTCAAATTGCGAATGGTGAAGAAGCATACTCAGCCCTGCTTTTTTCGCATTCGAATGTTTGGCGATGTTGGTGAGTGATTCTTTGACGCTCAGGAAAATGTTTCTTCTTACAATGCCATTCACTTCTTGCGAAGGAAAAATTTCCGGAGTTGTTACCGTTAATTCAATGGATGAATTCTCAAAAAATTGAATCGCGTATTGTCTCAGGTGAATAATCAGATTTTTGAGTGAATCGTTTTGTGGGTTCAACGTCCAAACAATCTCATGAAGCTGATCACTGATCTCTCGTGATGCATTAGCAATCCTGTCGAGTCCTTCAGTGATTGGCTCATGACCGGCTTTGGTTTTCAATAATTCAGTCATAAGTGAAATCCTTGAAAGACCTGAGCCAAGTTCATCATGCATATCACGGCTGATCCGCTGGCGTTCCGTTTCTACTGCAGTCTTCCTCTCGAGAACAGCTAACCGTTGCTTCAGCCGCAGTTGAGTGAAAAAACGAGTAACGAAAACAACAAGCGTTATCGCTGCCATACTTTCCAATACGATAAACCACCATCGCTTCCGAAGTTTAGTGATAAGACGGATATTGATACTGGCAGTCTTATCACTCAGTACTCCATCAACACTGGCAATCCCCACCTGAAACTCGTAAGTGCCGGGGCTTAAATTGTTATAGCTTATGTGATTTTTAGCGCCTGCATCTACCCAGTCCTTATCAAAACCGACAAGGCGGTAGTAATAATGCTTCAGGTCCTGATTCAAATAATCAGGAGAAGCATATTCAATTTCGATGTTGTTCTTTTCAGCAGGAATGCAGATGTTTTTTTTGTAGCCAATAGCAGAATCCATTTCAAACGGACTTGCATCCACATTGAAGCCTGTAAAAATTATATCGCTGCGAGCTGATTGCGGCTTTGATGAATCAGGGAAAAAATAAACAACACCTTTCCCTCCACCTAAATAAATTGCTCCGTCTGAACCAGCAATAGCAGAACCGTAATCGTCTGACATGAAGTCATAAGAACGATTTAATAGTTCATGATCCGAAGGGCTGTTCTTAGCAGGAGGATGAAACCACATCACTCCAAAATGAGTTAGTAACCAATAGTTACGAAAGCGGTCGGTGACAAAATATTTGACACAGTTGACTCCATTATTTTCAGAGACCGGGAATTCCTTCAGATCACCGGAGCCGGGATCATATCGTAATAAACCATGGTTGTGGGTTGCTATCCACAGATGCCCAGTTGAATCTTCATCAATATGCGCGATATATAGTTTATCCAAATCCGCTGAGTCAGGTATAATTCCTCCCACATGCAACATCATTTTCTTGTTCGGGTCATACCTGTACAATCCCAGTTCTCCTGTTCCAAGCCAAATCCTCCCGTTCGAATCATTAAAGATTGCTTCCGGAAATGTAGATGGGCACGCTACGCTTTCCTCATTTAATGGTGGTAAAAAGGAAAGTGTCCCTGGCTGAGGATTCAGAATAATGAGTCTTCCGGCACGCGTACTGAACCAAATTGCTGAATCAATTTTGGCAAAGCAATGAATAATAGTTAACGGGGATTTTGCGCGAATCGAATCGCCCGGAAGTGGACTGAGATTTCCGTTAGCAACATCAACCAGAAAAGCATTTCCTTTATAATCAGAAATGAAAAGCTGCTTGTTTACTTTTAACATGGCTCCCTCACGGTCCTCAAATTGAATGTGTTCAGGGAGATGAATGTTCAGATTGTGAACTCTGTGATCGTGAATGTTGAAATAACCAATTGAGGTTGCGGTGTAAAACCAAATATTCTCATTCTCTTCAAACCCGAGGTAAACTCCTATATCCATTGTCTTTGATGCAAGCGAACTTTGGAAAGATGAAGTGACATCTATAGAGTGGATCGGAAATGGTTTGGGCTGCAAGAGCAATATTGTGCTATCGTGTCCGATCCAGATATTCATGGTTCGGTCTTCATAAATGCAGTAGTCAGACTTTTCTTTTTTGACATCTGGTTCGAAACGGAATTTGAATGTTTTATCGGAGTTTATATAAACGACAAAAAAATTTCCAGACCTGTCAACTGCCCACAAGCGATTTCTTGAATCAACAATGATGTCTGTAAGTACAGTTTCGCGTGAGAGTCCAATATCCTCAAGAATTTTCCGATATGGCTTAAACTCCTTTGTGTGGTGATTGAATTGATAAACTGAATTGTTATACAGCAGCCAAATATTTCCAGAATGATCAGGGACAAGTTTCCAGTAATGACGAAGTTCTCTTTGTGAAGTATCAGGAACTTTAAAGCAGGTTGATCCTTTGCTTTCGGGTTCGAGAGCAATAAGATGGTCTTCAGATAAAACCCATAATTTATCCGAATGATCCAAAGCAAGGTCTCTGATTTCAAAATTGCATTCACAAAACTGCTGAGGAAAAAACCGATGAATAGGTTGATCGCGTGAATCAATCTTAACGATCGAGTGATTGAGACTTCTGATCCAGGTGTTTCCATTTTTGTCAATTGTCATTCGAAGTGCATCGGACAATAGCGAATCATTCGAGTTCGGAAGATATCTTAAAAGCTTTCCTGTTTTCGTATTTAAGACTTGTGTGCCATACTGCGGAATGGTGGTAAACCAGATCAATCCATTTTGATCCGCATGCAACGAGGTGATCCAACCGGGAGCCATGGAGTTGCGATCATTCGGATCATAGTTATAATGATGAAACTTGTATCCGTCAAAGCTTGCTAAACCCCTGCTCGACCCGAACCACATGATGCCAAGCTCATCCTGCGTGATGTGCGTTATCCCGCTATGCTGGTATCCTTCTGCAGAACTAAATTGCCGCACCATAAAATTATCTCTGATAAAATCCTGTGCGCAGAGGATGTGCGACAGTAAATCGAAAACTAAAACGGCAGCGATTCTTCTCAACAAAAAATCCATTTGGATTGCAAAGAGGTTAGGGCTCCTCAAATCTAATAATTTCCTCAAAGAGATTCTTAGTCAAAGTAATTTCTACAGGGTAACGCCCTTATTACACAAAAGGGTAATTGACAAGAAGGGTATTGTCAAGATATTTTTGAGACGATTTCCGGAGGAAGAAAAATCATACAAGAAAAAAATTTGATCATAAAATCATCTACTAACCTAAAACTTCCAACAATGAAAAAGCTAACTGGAATTTCTCTTCTTGAAAACAGTACAATCAAAATCACCACTGTTGGCGATTGACGCATGGCTTTTAGTAATTACACATTTGTCCCGATAATAAAATCATTCTTTAACTCTAAATTAAACTACGATGAAAAACCAAATTCTTGTTCTGGGCATTGTCGCAGCCCTCATGATGATCAAAGTATCAAATGTAAATGCACAATGGTCTCTCACTGGTAATTCCGACGTGACCTCACAAAATTTTCTGGGCACAACATCAAGCTCAGTTTTTAAGGATCTTGTCATTAAGACTAACGGTAGCGAACGTCTTCGAATAACGTCAAGTGGTAAAGTAGGTATCGGCACGACTTCACCCAGCTCGAAGTTACAAGTCAAGTCAGACGTCAATACGAATCCCTTCCAGGTCTCCGTCAGTGGCGTTACGAAACTTATGGTAAAAACTAATGGTGGAACTATGATCGGATTTGGACCGGGCGAAACACCTCCCACAGATGGTTTAATGGTGTATGGAAGTGTAGGGGTGGGCACATCTACGCCTTCCTATAAATTTCATGTTTTAAATACCGGCTACACAAGGAGTGCATACTTTTATAATAATTACGACGCCGGAACTGCAACCAATTATGGTATCTATAATGAGGTGAGTGATCTTAGCACAGGAGACAAGTTTGGAATTTATTCTAAGGCTACCTCAGGAGCAGCATCTGGAGCTAAGGTTTTTGGAGTTGCAGGCAATGCATTTTCTTCATCAGGTATCAGCACTCAGTACGGTGTTTATGGTTATGCATCCGGTGCAGGTGCGGGAAATTCCAATTATGGAGTATTTGGAGAAGCATCAGGCGAGGATGCATGGGCAGGGTATTTCTCTGGCAGTAAAACATTCGCTGAAGAATTGAGAGTAGGTGGTGAAACCGGTAAAACTGGATATAAACTAAGTGTTACCGGCAAAATCGCTTGCGAAGAAATAATGGTAGAAAATGCTTCTAATTGGCCGGACTATGTGTTTCAAAATAATTATAAACTACTTCCTCTTCGTGAAGTCGAAATACAGATTCAAAATACCGGACACTTACCGGATATGCCTTCGGCCAAAGATATAGAAGCAAATGGATTAGCTTTAGGAGACATGTCGAAGCGAATGATGGAGAAGATCGAAGAATTGACTCTGTATGTTATCGAGCAGGATAAGAAGATCGAACTCCTCGAGGCACAATTGAAATCATTACAGATCAACTCAAAATAAGGAGGGCAGCACCATGAAAAAGCTATCTATAATTTCAAAAAATAAATGCTTAATAGTTCTGTTTACTATTGAGATACTTACTATGTGCGTGCACGCTCAAACAAAGGAATGCGGAACCAAAATTTCTCAGGAACAACTTGATTATTATTATCGGACACGTGAGTCACGCAGACAACTTGCAGATCAATTGAAGCAGGAACGGAGCATCAGTTACTTTTATGCTCCTGTTCAATTCCATGTTGTGAGAGAAAATGATGGCAGCGGAGGCCTTACTGAAGCCGACCTCATAACTATACTCAATGACCTTAACACAAATTTTTTAGACGCAAAAATTCAGTTTTTCCAATGTGGGCAGCCAGAGTGGATTAACAGCAGCGCCAACTATAATTTTGACTCTGACAACGAAGAATCCTTCTGTTCGGACCATGATGTTGCTAATGTGATTAACATTTATTGTTTTAATTCAGTCATCGACGATGGCACAAGTGTTTGTGGTTATTCAAGAAATCCTCCAAGTGTAGATCGGGCAATTTTCAAAAACAGTTGTGTGACAGGAGGCAATACCACACACATCCACGAGATTGGACATTACTTCTCTCTATTCCACACTTTTGGAAAAGGTAATGATTGCACCTTTTGGCACCCCTGCAATGAAAAGGTTGACGGCTCAAATTGCAACACAGCCGGAGATGATATTTGCGATACACCCGCAGACCCTGGTGTGAATACAACAAGTGGCTGTGGAAGCGAATCCAATTGCTTATATAGCGGATCATGTACTGACGGAAATGGGGATACTTACTCGCCACCGATTACAAATTTCATGAGTTATAGTAGTTCATCTTGCAGAACAAACTTCACAAATGATCAAGATGATGTTATGCACGCCTCGGCTCTCTCTGATCGGGACTACTTAAGTTGTCCTTTGCTTTCGTCATGTGCATCAACTTTAAGTTTATCTGGTACCCAAAATTCTGAATACTATTACCAGGCAAGCGATGAAATAACTTCAACTTCAATCATTACATCGGGGGTTTATTCGTCGTATCATGCGGGAAATAGCGTAATGCTAGAGATCGGATTTAATGCATCTGAGGGAAGCCACTTTCATGCTTCCATAGATGGATGCTGGGGCACGGATATTTTCAGACAAAGTAATGATCAATCCCATCACATTAGTATTCCTAATTCGGAACTTGTCGTAAGACCTAATCCATTTTTAGAAACTTTTGAAGTCGCTATTGAGCTCAATCAAGGCGCTATTGTCAGTATAGATCTCTATAATGTTTTTGGCCAGCACATTTTGACCATACAGGACGGAGCAAGCAAAGAAGAGGGATTGGTTAATTACTCTGTAAATGCAAGCACTCTTCCGGCTGGTGTCTATATGATTCATGTTGTGATAAACGGCAAAGCATTTGAAAAAAGAATCGTTAAGATTGATTGAGAAATTTAGAACAGAAAACAGAAAAATATCGCCCATGAAACCTTTACCTATCTCTCAAAGAATAATTTCAATCTTATCAGGATTACTTCTAATCACTCTATTTTGTCCAATCCCGACATCCGCCCAGCTCACCAAACAATGGGACTACCGCTATGGCGGAAACCTCCAGGATTTTTGTGAGTTCGTTCTTGTAACCGAAGATGGCGGATATCTCCTTGCAGGATCAACGTCCTCTGATAATGTCGGAGATGTTTCCGATCCATCCCGCGGAGGAAAAGATTATTGGATTCTGAAACTTAGTAGTGATGGTTCAAAGGAATGGGATAAACGATACGGTGGTTCTATGGATGATGAACTGTTCCAGGCAATTCAAACGCCGGATGGAGGTTTCTTGCTGGGTGGACAATCAGCGTCAGCCAATGATGGGGACAAGTCAACGACATCATGTGGATTAAAAGATTTATGGATCATTAAGGTAGATGCAGATGGATATAAGCAATGGGATAAGAGTTACGGAACTGATATGAACGATTTCTTTGGTGGCATTTGTCTCGCTAACAATGGCGGATATATGATAGGTGGATCCACCAGTGGTGGAGCTATCTGTGATAAGACTGCATCTTCACGCGGGGGGAAAGACTTTTGGATCATTCATGTGGATGTAGCTGGAAATAAAATTTATGATGCACGCTTTGGTGGAAATCTGGCTGACGACTTAGCTGCAATTATTCCCTCACGCGATGGGGGATATCTTCTTGGTGGCAGCTCTTCTTCAGTGGCATCCGGTGATAGAAGCTGTTCTGCGCGAGGGCTAAGTGATTATTGGATCGTTAAAGTTGATGATGATGGAATTAAGGAATGGGATGCCTGTTACGGCGGCAGCGATGATGACGTGCTGCAATCTGCGGTACAAACGATCGACGGATACTTACTTGGAGGTCATTCAAAATCCGGTATCTCAGGAGATAAGACAGAGAATCTCCGGGGAGTAAGAGACTATTGGGCGGTAAAAATTATTTCCGACGGTACTAAGGTTTGGGATCACCGATTTGGTGGCAGCAATAATGAAGTGCTGGCAAATGTTCTGGAAACCAGGCAAAGTGGTTTTATTCTTGGTGGTGCTTCCAATTCGCGAATCACGGGTGATAAAACCGTTGACCGATGTGGCGGAACTGCAGGAGGCAGCAGCAATTTTGATTACTGGATTGTGCAATTAGATGCTGACGGGAATAAGGCCTGGGACTCCGATTATGGTGGTGATAATAGTGATGGTGCAACAGGTTCTGTCACTCATTATTTTCATTTAGAACAATCGAAGGATGGAGGTTACATTCTTGCCGGATCAACCAACAGTACAAAAACGTGCGATGTCTCTGTAAATTCAAAAGGACAATTTGATTTCTGGATTGTCAAACTGGGCTGTGATTGTAGCGATGCTAATTATTGCAATGGCCTTAAGACCTGTAATCCGGTTAGTGGTGGATGTTATGAGGAGCTTCCTATAAGTTGCGATGATGGCAATCCCTGCAATGGCATTGAGACGTGCGATCCGGCGACCGGACATTGCATACCAGGAACACCTCTCACTTGTGATGATGGTGATGCTTGTACGATTGATATGTGTGCACCCGGCAGTTATAATATTGTTGGAACAGGTGTAACCGAGTACTATAGCAATGATGCAATTATATCCGAGCCAGAACCAGGTCATGATTATTATGGTCAGGATGCTACTTATCCGGGAAATGTTCCATCGTACACCAACAACGGAGATGGAACAATCACAGATAATATAACAGGGTTAATGTGGGAGAAGGATATGGGTTGTCAGATAACCTGGTATGAGGCCTTTGAAAAAGCAGATGCGTTGACAACCGGGGGATATACTGACTGGCGTGTTCCTACCATTAAAGAACTATATTCATTAATACAATTTACAGGTGACGTTGAAGGCGAATTAGCGGGGTCGGCATTTTTTATTGACACACGATATTTCGATCAGTCCCTCGGCACCGAACCACCATCGGGATGCGATCTTGATCCTACCGCTCGCGAAATAGATGCTCAAGTCCTGACCTCAACCCAATATAAATGCCTTACGATGGATGGTGACACTACGGTGTTCGGGGTCAATTTTGTTGATGGAAGGATCAAGGGATACCCAAAATACTTATCAGACGGTTCGCTGAGTAAGATGTATTTCAGAATGGTTCGCGGCAATCCCGATTACGGCATCAATAATTTTGTTGACAATGGAGATGGTACAATTACAGATCTGGCTACCGGATTAATGTGGCAACAAGAAGATGATGGAGTTGAGCGTGATTGGAAGGGCGCTCTTCATTATGCAGAGAATCTCACTCTTGCCGGGCATACCGATTGGTATTTACCCGATGCGAAGCAATTACAAAGTATTGTTGACTATACGAGATGCCCTGATGCAACTTCATCACCGGCAATTAATCCAATGTTTACACTGTCAACGATCGACGACTACTTAGATAATCCCGGTCAATACCCATATCTGTGGAGTTCGTCACCACATCTTGATTTCTCTCCAACATCAGGAGATCCCTTTAATATTTACCAGACTGCCGATTACATTGCCTTTGGCGAGGCGCAAGGTTATTTCGATCCAACCGGATCAGGAGATTCAGCGTTATATGATGTACATGGAGCAGGATCACAGAGAAGTGATCCAAAATATGATCTTCCGGGAGGAAAGGATTATCCATTATTTGCCGGACCCCAGGGAGATATTGTGGTAGTATTCAATCATGTTCTATGCGTTCGCGATGACAAAGGATGTCATCACCTTTCTGAAATATGCGATGGTTTGGATAATGACTGTGATGGAGCAGTTGATGAAGGTTTTGATATTGACGGCGATGGCTATACTTCCTGCGGAGGAGATTGCGATGAAGGCAATGCATCAATCAACCCGGGGGCTGCCGACTTGTGTAATGGAATTGATGATAACTGCAATGGGCTTATAGATGAGAATGCCATCACAGCACATATAACTCCGCCAGGATTTGTCCCGATATGTGATGGATCATCCGTTATCTTAACAGCCAATGAAGGTGATGGAATTTCTTACCAATGGATTAAGAACACGAAAAACATTTCAGGAGCGACTAACAGTACTTATTCTGCTCAAAAAGCTGCCACATATAAAGTAAGGGAAACAAATGGTTTTGATTGTGTATCTATTTCGAATTCGACCACTGTTTCTTTGATGGCTCTTCCTGATGCTACCATAACACCTCTTGGTGATCTTGACATTTGCACTGCCGGTTACGTTGATCTTCAGGCCAATGGCGGTGTAGGATATACTTATCAATGGAGAAAGGGACCAAACATAATTATCGGTGCAACGAATCAGGTATATAAAGTAACTAAGAAAGGTACTTACAAAGTCGTTGTCACTAATTCCAATAACTGCAGCAAGATATCAACGGGAACTACTGTTACAAAGTCATGCAGAATGGATGGATCTGCATCAATGCAACAAAACCAAATCAGCATTTATCCGAATCCGGCCACTGCCTCTGCAACTGTCCGCATCGAGTTGAGTCGAGACGCTGAAGTCAGAATTTCACTCTATGATTTAGCGGGAAGAGAATTGAAGTCTATTTGTGATCAATATTTTACTCAGGGAAATCTTCAGTTTGATTTACACCGCGAGCAATTATCATCAGGCTTATATTTTCTCAAGATTAGTATTGATGGCGAAACGGAGATGAGAAAACTAATCTTTGAGTAGTGTTGAAATCAGGAAGAAAGATAAATAAGTATGTCAAAAAAAATCACATTAGATTTCAAAACTTGTTACTACATTTCCGATCACAAAAGCAAATCCAATGAAACATCAGTTTTGTCTTCTCTTCGCAATTGTAATCATTGGCTTTCAATCGCACGCTCAACATTTCGATTGGGTAAAGCCAAAGTACACTTACACAAGTGGACAGGGTTACTTCATGCCTATTGATATTGCCCAGGACCATTCGGGTAATTCCTATGCTCTTGGTTATTTCGATGGGACGATGGTGATAGATAATGACACTATACAAGCTATAGGAGGAGGTAACGGTAACAATATTCTAATGAAGTATTCCCCTGCAGGAACTCTCGTTTGGGCAATTCCTTTTTATGTCGGTAATTATAATTATTGGTCAGAAGTTACCAGAGGAATTCGAATTGATGCGAACGATAATATTTGGTTGATCGTGGAAAGAGAAACTGATACCACAACGGCAATTCAATTTCCTGATACAACCTTTCCTTTCTTGAGTTTTCAACAGCTAATAATTCTCGATACATCAGGGCACCCTATTAAAACCTTCGCAGCGGGAAAGTCATATGATAGTGGATGTTGCCACTATTACAGGACATTTGATGTACGAGGTTCCTTTTTTTATTATACAACTATTGATACCCTGACAACAATTGAGAATGTTTATAAGATTGATACCGCCGGAAATTCGATTCTATTATTCACTATGGTTTCAGCGGGGGCGATGCCGGATTGGGATCCTGTAAGAATGTTGAAGGTTTTATCCAATGGAGACATGATAATTTTAGGGCTTATGTGGGATGGTAATTTAAGTATAGGAACTGATTCCATAATAGCATATAGCATACCTGATCCTGCGTATATTCTGAGAACAGATTCAAATGGGAATTTTATTTGGGGAAAATCTTTAGGAGAAATTAATTTTGACATCTTTGGGGAAGGTGGCTATGCGGTTAATGGCGACCAATCGGGAAATTCATATTTAGTCTGTGGTACTGTCCTGTATCCATTCCAAATAGATCTGGATTTCTATGATATACCTAACGGGGATTATGTTCTATTCAAATTTGATCCCGATGGAAATGTAGTGTGGTTTCGAAATTATTCTGATAATACTTACTTATTATATAGGGCTAAAGCCAACGACTTAATTGTAAATGATCAATCTGAAATAGTTGTAATTGGTCGTAATGTCAATAGTACCGCTATTCTTCCTTACATGCCTGATACTGTACCCGCTTATTCACAATATGCGCTAAAGTTTGATAGCAGTGGGACAATAATTTGGACAAAATCATTTGGACATTCAAATCCTTCCAATGGCACATGTGAACGAATAATTTCTCCTAATGGAAAAGATTTTTTAGTCATAGGCTCGATGGACCCCCCCTCAGGCCAGTTTAGCTGTATTTCACCTGACACTTCAGGATCGAGTTGGAATCCTATTTCGGGACAATTATACATTACGCTTCTTCAAGACACTGCTGACGAATCTCCTGATGTACACTTTCAGGCATTTATTGAGGGCAATGATGTTTACTTTGAATACCCTGAAAATCCAGGTGTCACCCCTGAATGGTTATTTGGTGATTCGGAGGACTCGGTAGCATCCACTCTTTTCAATCCAAGTCATGCATATACTCATGGTGGTACATACAATGTTTCTCTCTCTGCAACGAACTCCTGTGGTAATGCGCAATATACAACACAAATAAATATTCCTGGAGTTGAAAGTGTGGTTCCTAACTATTCGGGGAATGATACTTACTCCATTGTAGATATTTATGGAGTCAATTTATTGTCAGGAACCACAGTTACATTAGCCGGTGATGGTTTTAGTGACATTGAAGCTGACACAGTTATCTATTTTGATAGCACGCATCTTCGCGCACTGTTCACCTTTTCAAATGAGTCCCTTGGTTATCGCGATGTAGTACTAACCGACACAACTGGTACTACTTATACATTTTCAAATGGGTTTGAAATTCAGGAAACGAAAGAGTTTGAACCTACTTTAGAGATTGCCGGCAATAAAGATCTTCTGATAAATGCATTTGGTGAATACGATATTCAAGTTGGAAATAATGGAAATGAAATTGGTTTTGGAGTAATGGTTTACATTGAGACAAAGGGTGATAAGGATATTTCAATGCTAACGGAGATCGATACAAGTGGCTTTTACCAATTGGCGCAAGCTGTGATTGATTCCGCTCCGGCAAATCATTTTTGGGTCTCGTGGGATTCAATATTAAATGATTCGGTAGCAAGCAACGTCTTTATGATTCCTTATATCTTACCCGGTCGGACATATACCATCAGTCTGTTGCTTAAATCAATCTATATAGATCAATTTGATTTAAAAACTTACATATATGCAACACCTATCGTAAGCCCTGACTCAGTGTCAATGTTGTCAGGAAATGAATATGCTAAAGTAAGAGGAGGGGACTGTGATTTACTGAATTGTTTAGATAATTATTTCGCTCCAAAGCTTCAAGACTGCTCAAGTCAACTTGACGAAGCTAGTTATGGTCTCCCATATCTAATAGAACTTAAGGAAGATATAATTAATACTGATCCGCTCCAAATTCAATTGACGGATTTAAAAAGATGGGCAAATTTATTGTATGACGCAGGAGATCGAATGGTGGATTATGTCTTTAATTGCACTCCAATCTCTGTCGACGATGCTGCGTTAGAACATGTAGGAGGAGGATGGGAATTTCTTAAAGACGTCTGGGATGCTTTTGATAATGTTAAACCTTTTGCTAAATGTTTTTCAGAATGTATCGACAAAGATCTTTTAGGTGATTTGTCAATTAACGTTATTACTTCTATGGATCCAAATATTAAAACAGGTATATCTGGCATAAACTCTCAAAACTTTATTTCAAACACGCAAACACTTTTCTACAACATCAATTTTGAAAATGCAGACACTGCAACTGCTCCTGCAAATGAAGTTGTAATTATCGATCAGCTTGACACAGCAACTCTTGATATATCAACACTTCGCTTCAATGGCTTTGGAATCGGAGATTCAACATTCGTCTCCGGCATTGAGAAGCAATCTTTCGTTCACGATTTTGACTTAAGACCTATCAGAAATTGTTTCCTCAGAACAATATTCGAGCTTGACACCAGCACCGGACTTATAACATGGAAGTTTCTTTCCCGTGACACAGCAACTCTTGATAATGTAACCAATCCTTTTGATGGATTTCTTCCTCCTAATGTAAATGCTCCGGAAGGCGAAGCTTTCCTTTCGTATCATGTTAAACCAAAAGAGGGTCTGCCACATTTGACTGTAATTGCAAATGATGCCGAAATCACGTTCGACAATAATGCACCTATAAACACGCCTGTTTGGATTAACACCATAGATACCGTTAAACCGGAAAGCAATGTGTTGGCTTTACAGGATTATATATATGACTCCACATTCATGGTGCATTGGTCAGGAACAGATGCCGATGCGGGAATCATGAATTACAAAATTTATGTTTCGGTCAATGATAGTGAATATATTCCCTGGCTTGCCGGTTTTAAAAAGGACTCTTTTTTATTTAAAGGAGAAATGGGAAATAAATATGAGTTTTATAGCATTGCCCGTGACAATGTTGGAAATATTGAAGATGATCCGCCATATCCCGATACCAATCCTGATGCAACTACAACACTTAGTTTTCCGGTTAGTGCTGCAACCCCTCAGGATTTCAATTTAAAAATTAGCCCTAATCCGTTTAGCAGTGCTACAGTGTGTGAATGGTACCTTCCAAAAGAATCATTTGTAAAATTATCGTTGACAGATGTTATTGGGAAAAATATCACAAGTATATGTGAGGGCAGGTTCTCGGAAGGAAATCATAAGTGCGTCATGGAAAGCAATGAATTAGCCAGAGGCATCTATTTTCTGAAAGCTGAAATTGAAAATCAGTCTAATTATTATAAGCTGGTCTGTCAATAAGAACCCTATAAAATTTGCTAACTAAAGCTTCAATGAGATGAAAACAAATTTTTCAACTCATTTATCTTACGTTACCACTTTTTCTTATGACTCTGCCTAACGGTCTTAATTATAGAAATACCTCAATTAGGTGATTAGATTACTCCTTACAAACTCTTCAAAAGGAAAACTATGATTTCATCTTTAAAAGGATAGTTTTTTTTCACCGCTTTTGGTGATTGACGATGGGGGTTTTGAAAATGCATCTTTGACATTCAATAATTTTTCAAACCTAAAAACTAAAAACAATGAAAAAGATTCATTTAGTATTCATCGTGCTTCAAAGCACACTTGCAAATGCTCAATACTTCCAGAGCTATTTCAATTACGATGTAGCTGCTGCAAATAGAGCTAACTACCGTCCGGAAGTTCTCGTAGACGGTTTATGCACCCGCCAGAATTATACAGCCGGCGATTTAGATAAATACTCCAATGTGGGAGTTGGATACACAATAAGTGCACACATGTACGATGCCACTGCGCAATCCGACGAGCTTCGCTTCATTAAGACCACTAAAACCGGATCAACTGTGAATCAGAATTATGGCTATGCTTTCGCTAAAAACGGATCTACCGCCTGGTTGCATTCAGCGGGACATTCTATCTGCGAAATTGATAACGGCCTCGGTACTGGTGGTTATATTGCAGTAGGCCTGGTTGCATCTAATTCGATTACCGGCTCAACTGTACCAGGCGGAGCTGACGCGCTCGTGACTAAGATTACTTCGGGCGGAGCTGCCACCAATAAATACCGTTTCGATTTCGGTGGTGCTGATGAATTCAATTGCGTGATCGCTTCACAATCTGATCCCGGATATTTCATTGCTTGCGGTACGTCAAAAGGTACATCACATTCTAAAGTGATCGTCATGAAGTTTGATGCAGCAATGAATCCTGTGTGGAGCAAGATGTACCACTTTGATCCGGGCTTTTCCAATACGCTTAACAATTTCTGTATCGGAAAGGCCATTGCAGAAGACCCTACAACAGGAGAGTTATTTGTAGTTGGCAGCTATTATTATAATGGTGATCCAACGAATCAGAATGCTTTAATTATGAAATTAAATCCTGTAGGAGATATACAGTTCGCGCGTGAACTTGATCTTAATGGAGGAAATCAGGAAGAGTTGAGGGCCATTAAACCTACTGACGATAAGAACCTGATCATCGCCGGGTTTACAAACGGGGAATCCGGAACTGCCGGCTGGGACTCATGGCTCATAAAAATGGATACCTTAGGAACTATTATTTTCGATAAGATATTGCGCCACCACTATAGCAGCGGATATGATGGCTTGAGTAAAGCAACAGATGTTATTGAGCGTATCAATGATCAGGGGACGGCCGAATATTATCTTGCCGGTCTTCATGGAGACGCGGTGGGTGTCAAAACAAATTCGATTTGCAAAACCGACAATAATGGCATTGGCATCGCGTGGTATAATTACCAGCAAGTATATCCTTACAACGATCATCAGTTTGGGATTGATTACGCAACTACGACTATGTCAGCTCCGGGAATCAGATTATTCGGAAATATGCTCAACGCAGGATTATATTCTGACTCATACATGATGCATTCCTATTTTAACGGAGCAACATGCAGTGACTATTGCCCGGGTGATAATGTCACTACTATAGATGAATCTCCTGAATCCACGCCCTTAGAAAGAAAAACTATTGACAACTACAAAAGATTTTCGCTGGCTGTCCAAAGAACAGCATACAACAATTATCAAATTTGCTCGCAAACAAAAGTTGACTGTGGAAGTAATGCAAAAATTAGCGCGGATGATGAAGAAGCAATTCCATCTCTAAAATTCAAGATAAACCCCAACCCAGCTTCCACTGAATTAGGAATTCAAATTGTTGTGCCGGATGTAAATGATATATCTGTTTACCTAATGGATGTCACAGGCAGAAAATTTAGATCAATTGCTGAAAATCAAAAAATGGAATCAGGTATTCATCTACTCAATGTGAATTGCTCTGATATTCCTTCAGGCATTTACTTGTGCGAAATCCAGACCGGAGACATAATTCAAACTCAAAAAATAATTATTCAACATTAAAGTCATCATCGAGTAATTTGAACGGTAAAAGAGCTGCCTCACTTGCAGCTCTTTTTTCTTCTCAAACATACGCACCTGGAAAGACCCCATTCAGCCAAAATGTTTAGCAAAGCTGCAATTATTCATTCCTCAAATCCCTTAGAGAATTATTTAGCTATGGAGAGAGAAAATCCCCTAATCATATCGTTCGGCTCAGATTTTTTTCAAGAATTTTATGATCAATTCGACGACTTCGGAACATTGCAGACATCAATCCACTCCTGAATCCTGTTCTGACTTTCCTGCATCGCTTCAATCATTCCCATGTGACCCGTTCCTTCGAGCGTAGCAATCACTGATTGCTCTGGCAAACTCGTCAGCGGAAGAGTTTTTTCCGGTGGAACAACTTTATCATCATTTCCAATGATGAAATGCACAGGGACTTTTGCGTTCTTCAATACATCCGAAGTGTCTGCTCTCTTTCCCATAGCAAGTGATGCTTGCGCGATTCCTTCTGAGGTAGCGACTGAGCCGAAATATTTTTTGAACTCATTAATTTCATTTTCGTGAGTGGCAGCGTATTTCTCACCGAAGAGTTTGTGCAGCATGCTATTCACAAATTCAGCGGGACTCATTTTTCTTGCATTGTTTGCTACCTCGATTCGATTCTGCTTCTTCGCATCATCATCAGCGTAGGCGGTAGAAGAAAATAATCCAAAGCCCTTCAGGTAATTCGGAAATCGCTGTGCGAAATTGAGCACCATATAGCCACCCATTGAATGACCGATCATCAGGCAAGAAGAAATTTTTTCGTTGTCGAGAATTGCTTTGATGCAGTCAGCATAGTATTCCATCGTCACATCTTCATCCGGCAATCCTGATTTTCCGAAGCCGGCATTGTCAGGAAGAATAACCCTGTAATTTTTTGTGAAAGCATCGGTGAAACCATGTGCCCATGCAGCATGATCAAAAGGGAAGCCGTGAACGAACACGATAGGGAAGCCACTGCCTTCTTCAAAATAACCGATGGTTGTCCCTTTATGTGTAATTGATTTTTCTTTCATCGTTTTTAGGTTGATTGTTTTGGGTTGCAAGATAATTTTATCAAAGGAAGATTGGAAAATTTATTCTCAATCAGCAAAAATACTTTTAAGTCCCTGAAGTGAGTTCAATACTGGAACACTTCGATTAGCCGCTCCAATACCGTTCGAAGCTGATCTGCGGTGATCGCGCCAATTTTTTTGGTGAACCGGTGTTGTGAAACAGTCCTCACCTGAAATGCCAGTATTTCTGAATCTTCTTTCAGCTTATTGGAACCATCTTTTTTCAGAAGCACTCCGGAAGCAAAGTTTTTTATTTGAGATGTGAGAGGGCAAACGATGCAGAGATCAGAGTGGTCGTTCATTGTATCACCACTAATGATTACCACCGGTCTCACACCTTTTTGCTCGCGACCCCTGGTAGGATTGAGATCGGCGTACCAGATTTCACGTTGTTTCATCGGTCAAGCATTTTCAGATAATCACCAAGCCCGTCTTCGGCAAGCTCTTTCATTTCGCGGTCTTTGGCTACGCGTTTAAAACTTTCCGCCAGTTCTTTTCTTCGCAGCTCCTCAAAATGTTTCTTCAGGGCGGTTTCGATGATTATTTTTTTCTGAACCTTAAAATGCGCGGCATAGTGACTTAGCTGCTTCATCAGCGCAGTGGAAAGGGTGCTCGTGTAGGTTACTTTATTCATTTTCCTCGCCTATTTATTTTTTACAAATATAAAACGTGTGTATGAAACGACAAGGTCCATGGTGTGTTTTGAAGGACTCTCCTGCTATCCTCCCATTTTTTTCTTATTGAAAAGGAAAGTTATCCATTCAAAATTTTAGATTGGTTTGGTCGAATTTTTCTGCCGGAAAATTTTTTCATTCTACATTCGGCGCCTGCATTTTGCATTTAACAGCATGAAGAAACTTTCTGCCCTCATTCTCACCTTTACGCTTACTCTTACTCTTACTCTTACTCTCACTCTCACTATTTCCGCTCAACAAACCTTTCACAAAAATGGGGTCGCCGATCCACGTGAAAAATATTACGCGCTCACTCACGCAAACATTTTCACCGACTACCAAACGATGATCAAAGACGCAACGATCATTGTCCATGACGGAAAGATTGAGGCTGTAGGTCAAAACATTTCAATTCCAAAAGGTGCAGTCGAAATCAACGTTCAGGGCAAATACATTTATCCTTCTTTCATTGACATCTATTCTGATTATGGAGTTCCGGAGGCAAAGCGCGATCAGCAACAAGGGCCGCGGCCGCCGCAATATGAATCCAGCAAGAAAGGGTCGTATAACTGGAATCAGGCAATACATCCTGAACTGCATGCTAATGAACTATACAAGACCGATGGCGACAAAGCGAAACAACTCCGCGAGCTGGGATTCGGCGCCGTGTCAACACATCAGCAGGATGGCATTGTTCGCGGCACAGGAACCATGGTGCTACTCGGCGATGAGCGTGAGAATCAAAACTTCCTGAAAGATCAGTCGGCAGAATATTATTCATTCAACAAAGGAATTTCAACGCAGGAATATCCAAGCTCATTGATGGGAAGTATTGCACTGCTTCGTCAAACTTATTACGACGCGCAATGGTACAGGCAATATGGCAATAAAGAAGAAGACAACATTTCTCTCGATGAATTGAATAAGGCGCTATCGCTGCCACAAATTTTCCAGGTGGGCGATGTGTACTCTGAATTACGCGCTGATAAAATCGGTGATGAGTTCAGCATTAAATACATCATCAAAGGAAATGGCAGCGAGTATCAGCGTATTGATGATCTGAAAGCCACAGGTGATGCCTTGATCATCCCGCTGAATTTTCCCCGTGCCTATGATTTCAGTGATCCCTATGATGCGCAATTGGTTTCACTTGCTTCCATGATGCATTGGGAAATGGCACCGTCAAATGCGGCATCACTTGAGAAAGCAGGAATCACTTTCGCTCTTACCGCTTCCGATTTGAAAGACAAAAAAGATTTCTGGAAAAATCTTCGCAAAGCAATTGACTATGGATTGAGTGAGAAGGAAGCGCTGAAAGATCTCACGTACACGCCGGCAAATCTTCTTGGAGTCTTTGATCAGGTTGGAAGTTTGGCGAATGGAAAAGTTGCTGACTTCCTCATTTGCTCCGATTCCATTTTCAACGAGAAGAACGTGATCTACCAGAATTGGGTGAAAGGAATTCCGTACATCATCAACAGTTTCGACTTTAAAGATCTTCGGGGAAATTATCAGCTTAACATCGGTCCTATTTCATTGAATCTTTCTATTGAAGGTTCCATTGGTCAGCCCGAGGCAGCCATTAAAATCAGCGACACAACAAAACTGAAAGTCACACTGAGCAAATCCGATGACCTCATCTCTATTGCATTTCACTACCCAAAGGACACAAGCAAAGCTTCATACCTGCTCAGCGGATATCAGAAAGGCGAAGATTTTGAAGGCACAGGACAAGATGTAAACGGAAACTGGATAAAATGGACTGCAAGATTCGCCTCGCCTTTTACAGAAAAGAAAAATTCCAAAAAAGAAAAACCGAAAGTTGAATCGCAAGTGCTGTATCCATTTGTCGGATATGGAAATGCTTCGCTTCCAAAACAAGAAACTTTTCTTTTCAGGAACGCAACGGTGTGGACGAATGAAAGCGATGGCATTCTTCAAAACACCGATGTGCTGATTACAAACGGAAAAATATCTCAGATCGGAAAAAATATTTCCGCTCCTGCAAATGCTCATGTAATTGATGCGACAGGGAAATATCTCACAAGTGGCATTATTGATGAGCACTCACACATTGCCATCGCTCAAGGCGTGAATGAAGGAACACATGCAGTAACTTCAGAAGTGCGCATAGCAGATGTGATTGACCCCACGGACATCAACATCTATCGCAATCTTGCAGGAGGAGTCACGTGCTCGCACCTGTTGCACGGCTCCGCGAATCCAATCGGGGGACAAACACAACTTGTGAAATTGCGATGGGGTTATAGCCCGGAAGCAATGAAGTTCGAAGGATGGACGGGCTTCATCAAGTTTGCACTCGGTGAAAATGTGAAGCAATCAAACTGGGGTGATTTCAACACGATTCGCTTCCCGCAAACAAGAATGGGTGTTGAGCAGATTATGTTCGACGCCTTTATTCGCGCAAAAGATTATAAGCTGAGTAGCGCGAACTTTAGTTCGCTTTCGGCAAAAGATAAACTCAAAGCCATTCCTCCCCGTCGCAATCTTCAACTCGATGCACTCGCAGAAATTCTGGATGGAAAAAGATTCATCACGTGTCACTCGTACGTGCAATCGGAAATGAACATGCTCATGCACATCGCCGATTCCATGCATTTTAAAATGAACACGTTCACACACGTACTTGAAGGTTATAAGGTCGCTGACAAGCTGAAAGCCCGTGGCATCTTCGCTTCCAATTTTTCTGACTGGTGGGCTTACAAGTATGAAGTGTACGATGCAATTCCATACAACTCTGCTATTCTCACAAAGGAAGGCGTAGTGACGGCAGTGAATTCTGATGACGCCGAACAAGCGCGGCGATTAAACCAGGAAGCGGCGAAGTCAATCAAGTATGGTGGCTTGAGTGAAGAAGAGGCATGGAAACTCTGCACGCTCAATCCCGCGAAGATGTTGCACATAGATGATCGCGTTGGGAGCATTAAGGTTGGAAAAGACGCAGATGTCGTCTTGTGGAGTGATAATCCTCTTTCGATTTATGCAAAATGTGAGATGACACTGGTAGATGGAATTATGTTTTACAATGAACCCGATGAACTCGCGAAGCAAGCCTGGATTCAGAAAGAGCGAACACGATTAATCAATGAAATGCTCCGGGCAAAACAAAGCGGAGAGCCTGTGCAAAAGCCGGGCATCTACTTTAATCGTGAGTGGGATTGTGATGTGATTACGGATGGAAGCGGCGTGGGAAATTAGTAGGCAATAAGCAGTAGGCAGTAGGCAAAAAAAGCGAACAATTAAACCGATGAACAAAACAATTCTTTTAGCACTTCTGGCTATTTCATTCTCGCAATCTTATGCGCAGCGTATTGTACCTGCCAATGAGCAAGATTCTGTCACCATAATTCTTGATGGCACTATTCACGTCGGGAATGGACAAGTGATTGAAAACGGAGCGGTAATTTTTGATAAGGGAAAAATCACGTTCGTTGGTGAAACATCCAATGTTCGTTTGTCGGGTAACGCAAAAATTATTCGCGCACAAGGCAAACAAATTTATCCGGGTATTATTGCACCAAACACTGACATTGGATTGAGTGAAATTGATGCTGCACGTGCAACCAATGATTACAATGAAGTGGGTGATTACAATCCCGGTGTGCGAAGCTTGATTGCTTACAATACCGATTCAAAAGCAACACCTACTGTGCGCTCGAATGGAATTCTTATCGCTCAGGTAGTTCCGCAGGGAGGAATTATTTCCGGCACTTCATCCATCATGCAACTTGATGCGTGGAATTGGGAAGATGCGGAATACAAAATTGACGATGGACTTCATCTTAACTGGCCTTCATTCTTCAAATACAGCTTCGATGATAACGGCGGCTCACAAACCGTGAGTGATGATTATGAAAAGCAGGTGACTCAGGTCCGCCAATATTTTTCACAGGCAAAATCTTACAATGAAGAAGCTTTGCACGCTGATCGCAACATCAACTTTGAAGCGATGAAGAGTTTGTTTGACCGGAGCAAAACCCTTTTCATTCATTGCGATTACGTGCGCGAGATCCTCAACGCTGTTCACTTTGCGAGCGACTTCAATCTTCACATTGTAATTGTTGGCGGAAGAGATTCATACATGTGCACTGATCTGCTGAAAGAAAATAATATCGCAGTGATTCTTGGTAATGTTCATCAGCTTCCCGCGGGTGATGATGTTGAAATAGAAATTCCTTATCAAACCGCTGCATTGCTCAACAAAGCCGGTGTGATTTATTGCCTGAGTCTTTATGGTTTCTGGCCCCAAAGAAATCTTCCATTCATGGCAGGAACAACTGTTGCTTATGGGGTGAGTAAAGAAGATGCGCTCAGGAGTATCACTTCTTCGACAGCGAAAATTCTTGGTATTGAGGATCGTACCGGCACACTCGAAGTTGGGAAAGATGCAAACATCATCATCAGCGATGGCGATGTGCTTGATATGAAAACGAATAACATCATTTATGCTTTCATACAGGGAAGGCAAATCAATCTCGACAATTCGCAGAAGGAGTTGTACAATATCTATATGAAGAAGTATGGGCTCAAATGATTTCCCGAATCCCGGTGCAGCGGAACGGGTTGGATTTCCAATGCACTCTGTGAGGGGATTTTCTTAGCATTCAATTTTTTAATTGCGCCTTTACGTGAAATTTTTTTTGACCAGGAAAGAAATCCGGTTTGTCTAAGAAATCCAATTTCTGAACAAGGAAGAAAATTTTTATCAACCTTCATTGATAAGAAATCTTCTGCTGCAGAATCCGGGTTAAACATTCAACTTCATTTTTTTCATTTTCAGAAATCATTTCTCACGCATTATCATTTTTGTTACTCTCCTTTTTGGTATTATTGCAGCGTGACGAGAATGCAAAGACCCGAACGAACTATATGCTCAAGCAAGGACTACAACAGAAGCTCCTTCAGAAACTATCACCGCAGCAGATCCAACTAATCAAGCTGCTGCAGATTCCTACCGATGCGCTGGAAGAACGAATTAAGGAGGAGCTGGAAGGCAATCCCGCTCTTGAGGAAGGCGTGCAGGAAGAGGATAATGAAGATGAACTTCAATCCGGAAGCGAGGACGAAACACCTGAAGTAAAAGACGAGGCGGAAAGCGAAGCGGAAACTGAAGCAGAACCGGAAACAGAAGTTGAAAAAGAAGAAAAGGAAGAGAAGGAAGAAGAAGCCACGGCAGAAAAAGAAGATGAAGAAGATGATTACCTGAGTTCTGACAACAATGAACTCACCGATTATATGGATGAGGATGAAGTGGCGGAGTATAAGATGCGCGATGAAAACTATCCGGAGCAGGAAGACAAGCGCGTGCTGCCCGTGCCTGTGTCAAGAACCTTTCATGAGTATTTAGAAGAGCAGCTCGGCATGGAAGAGCTCGATGAGCACCGGCACATGCTCGGTCAATATCTCATCGGCAGCATGGATGATGATGGCTACCTGCGCCGCCCGCTCGATGCCATGGTAGATGATCTTGCCTTTTCTCAAAATATTCCGTGTACGGAGGCAGAACTGGAAGAAGTGCTGAAGATCATTCAGGGCCTGGATCCGCCCGGAACAGGAGCGAGAGATTTGAAAGAATGTTTGCAACTGCAGCTTGAACGCGCTGAAAATCATCAGCAGGTGAAGGAACTCTCTCTTAAAGTCATCAATGATTACTTTGATGAGTTTGTAAAGAAGCACTATGAAAAATTGCAGAAGCAGCTCGATGTGGACGATGAAGTTTTTCGCCAGGTGATCACCCACATCACGCACCTGAATCCCAAGCCCGGCAGCTCCTTCACCGGATCATCAGAGTTTGAGAAGATCATCATTCCCGATTTTCATATCGTGAATAACGATGGTGAGCTGGACCTGTCACTCAATCACATGAACGTGCCCGACCTGCGAATCAGTCAGCATTTTAAAGAGATGATTCGTGATTACCAGAAAGGAGCGAAGAAAGACAAGGCACAGAAAGAAGCGGTGATGTTTATCAAACAAAAAATTGATTCAGCGAAATGGTTCATTGATGCAATTCGCCAGCGGCAGCAAACCCTGCTGCTCACCATGAATGCAATCATGGAACATCAGCAGGAATTTTTCCTTACCGGTGATGAAACACGACTGAAGCCAATGATCCTGAAAGATATTGCGGAGAAAACCGGGCTCGATATTTCCACAGTGTCAAGAGTAGCAAACAGCAAGTATGTGCAAACAGAATTCGGCACCTTCAAGCTGAAATTCTTTTTTGCAGAATCTCTCTCCACCGATAGCGGCGAAGAAGTTTCTACCCGTGAAGTGAAAAAAATTCTCACCGACCTGATTGCAATTGAAAACAAAAGCAAACCGCTCTCCGATGAAAAGCTCACACAGCTTTTGAAAGAGAAAGGTTACAACATCGCGCGCAGAACCGTAGCGAAGTATAGGGAGCAGTTGGAGATTCCGGTGGCGCGGTTGCGGAAGGAGCTTTAATAAACAGAGGGCAGATGTAAGAAATAAGACGTAAGAAATAAGATAAAAAAACAATGACCACTGACGAATGACCATTGACTTTTCACCATTCACTCATTCACCATCTTCTTGCGCACTGTTGCCAAAATAGTTTCTATTCTCTTTCATCCACTGGTTCTTCCTACTTATGCATTTGCGCTGGTGTACTTCACGAATCCGTTGTTGTTTTCTGCTTACGGCTCAAAACAAATCAGCCAGATTTTTGTGGCGGTAATGATTAATACCTTCCTTTTTCCTTTCATTGCCATCTTCCTTCTCTGGCGATTGGGATTTGTAAAATCATTGCAGATGGATGATCCTAAAGAACGACTTGTTCCCTACATCACTACCGGCGCATTCTACATTTGGGCGTATGTAGTGTTTCGCAAATCAGGATATCCGCAGGTGTTTGACATCATTATTCTCGGCGCTACCATCACGCTGTTCGCCGTTTTCATGCTGAATCTCTTTTGGAAAATCAGCGCGCACGCAGGAGCGATGGGTTGCTTTATCATGATTACACTGGCTTTGTGTTTGCTGAGTGCTGACAATATGGACTACCTCCTGATCATTATCATTCTGCTCGCCGGTATTATCGGCAGCAGCCGCTTGCTATTGAATGCACACAGTATTGGAGAAATTTTCGCCGGCTATTTTATTGGCGTGATCAGTATGGTAGTAGCGCTGCAGTTTTATTAGAATCTTTCTTTCAAATCCTGACAATCTTTGACAGTAATGCAGTATTGCGCATAAGTATCAGCCTAAGGTTTGGTTTTGACTTGTCCGGGTCAGCATGGAAGAGAGTAAGCGATATATATTTCCGCTTCATGAATTTCTTCCTGAAATAATTAGAAACCTTATTCTAATTTCATCACGTCATTTCAAAAATAATTTTTATGAAAAAACTTTCCGTTTCTCTCATCATTATCCTTTGCATGTTCAGCGCTTCATCTTTTGCGCAACTCAACATGACTTTTCTGGGTCAACTCACCTACTCAAGCAGCCTCGCTTCACTTTGGGGTTATGCTGCCAATGGAAAAGAGTATGCATTGGTTGGCGCTTACGGCGGCTTGTCCATTGTTGACGTCACTGTTCCTGCAACTCCAACGGAGGTGCAGTTTGTAGCTACTAACAGCTCTTCGTGGCATGAAATAAAAACGTGGAGCCACTATGCCTATGTAGTGAATGAAAGCGGCGGGGGAATGCTTATTGTTGATCTGAGCAATTTGCCCGGCTCAGTCACCTACGTAAATTTCACCGGCGGATCACTCAACCTTCACACAGGTCACACGCTCTGGATTGATGAGCACGGAATCTGTTACGTGAACGGATCAAACATTGCAAGCGGCGGCGTGGTCTTTCTCGATCTCAACACGGATCCGATGAACCCTACCTACGTTGGTCAATACACAGACCACTATGTTCATGACTGTTATGTAAGAGGTGACACCATGTGGACTTCTGAAATTTACCAGGGATGGTTCAGAGCGATTGATGTTTCTGACAAATCAAATCCAGTTCTTCTTGCGCAACAAAGCACCCCGGGAAATTTCAATCACAATGCGGTACCATCCAACAATGGAAAATATTTATTCACGACTGATGAAGTCACCAATTCGTATGTGACCTCTTACGATGTTTCGGATCTGTCGAACATCACGGAACTGGATCGCTTCCAGGCAAATCCCGGTACCAGCAGCATCGGCCACAATGTGCATGTGAAAGGGAATTTTTTAGTGATCGCTTATTACCGCGATGGCGTCGTCATCGCTGATGCTACTCATCCTGATAACCTGATTAAAGTTGGAAATTATGACACGAGTCCTTTGACCGGAAGCGGTTATAATGGTTGTTGGGAAGCGTATGCCTTTCTTCCTTCAGGTAATATTATTGCCGCAGACATCGAGCAGGGGCTGTTTGTTCTCGGCGTTACTTACAAGCAGGCCTGTTATCTCACAGGCACCGTCACCGATTACTCGACAGGCACCGCATTGAACGGAGTAACAGTGACCATTGTAAATGCCACGGATGCAACTACCACCACCAATCTTTCAGGCGCGTATGCCACAGGTTATGCTACAGCAGCAAAATACACCATTACCTTTTCCAAAACCGGCTACTGGACAAGAACCTTTACGAAAGTAAGTTTGAGCAGCGGAGTAAATACCATCCTGAATACAAGTCTGAAGAACACCTCGCTGCCGGACTGTGCGGCTCCAACCAATTTATCAGCAGATAATATCAATCCCACTTCGGCAACACTGCATTGGAGTGATGAGTATGCAAACTCTTACACGCTCAAGTTAAAAAACCTCAGTACTAATCAGCTACTATCATTTGTTCCTAAGGTGAACTATTATAATTTAACGGGGCTTACTTCCTGCACCTCCTATAAATTCAGGCTGAAAGCAAAATGTACTTCAGGAACAGTTACCGCTTTTTCCCCATGGTACACCTTTAGCACAAACGGAGCATGCAGAGGGACGGATGAGTTCTCATCAACCGAAGAAGATCCTGTAAAGATATTTCCGAATCCCTTCAGTAATGAACTCAGCATTTTGCTGCCATTGCAGGACGATGAAGCCATCACCATCAATTTGTATGATGTGTGCGGAAGAAAAGTGCTTTCGGAAAACTTTGATCACGCATCAGCAGGCATCAATCATTTTTCATTCGACGCATCATCGCTTGCAGAGGGAGTTTACGTTTGTTTGATTCAAACGGGTGAAGGAATTGTAGCGAGAAGGATTGTGAAGGCAGGGAGGTGATTAAATCACGGCTTCTTCTCTTAACCTATTCTTCATCACCATAAGTTCTTCCTCCATTTTTACAACCCACTGCAGCAACTCATCTTTCTGCTGCACCGGTTCCGGCATTTCACTGCTGATGTAATTACAGAACTTCCACACCTCTTTCACATCCTGCACCTCAAGCTCGCACGGTTTGTATTCGGGATTGAGTGAATGCAGCACGAGTTTCTTTCTTCGCTTCAATTCATTGGTCACGATCTTGAACACGATGCCGTCATCTTTCGTGAGGAGAATATAAGCGCTGCCATTTTTGATGTCATACCAATTCTCTACATACTCGCCAATCACAAAACTTTTGTCGGGAATGGGAAGCATCGAATCACCTTCAATCTGGAACATCCGGTACTTGCGGTCATTGAAAAGAATTGGCAATTGAAATGTTGGAAGCTTCTTGATGTAGTCGGGATCAGCGTAGCCATTCTTGTAACCGGCTTTTGCTTTCAGCGGCACCACTTCGATGTTCTCTTTGTTGCTGCTGTCAACAGTGGTGGCGAGCACACGCAGTTTGCTTCCCGTCACAAACACATCGTGCCCGCGCTCGAGTTCTGAGAGCTGAAACTGTGAGAGCTTGCTCAAATCAATTTTCACAAGCGTGTCAATCGAAACTTTGAAGTATCGCGAGAAGCCGAGTAATGCGTCGAGAGTAGGATTTTTTACGCTGCCATTCTCATAGCTGTTTAAAGTCGAGCGGCTCATGCTCAGTTCGCGCGATACCGTGTCCTGTGTTTTATTCCGGCGCGTACGCAGGATCTTGATGTTGGTATTGAAGATCATGATTAAATTAGTTAAAAGGTTCTTTCCGATTCAAAGCTATTGATTAAATTACAATCACACAAATGGATTGCAATACCGTCATTTGATTTGAGGCGAGTTTGAAATTTGAAATTTGGAATTTCAGATTGAGAATTGCTTTGGATCGATCTCTTTTTGAAACAAAAAAGCTGCCCCGGGTTTGAGACAGCTTCTATTTGAAAAGAATTCTATTCAGCCTAATAGTTTTTTCCTCCGATCACAAAATTCCTTGTGAGATTAAATCCCCAGCGGAATTGTCCGTTCAGCCAGTTTGATCTTGTAAATGGCAGGAAGGTATTTTCAAGGATACCGGTGGAGTTCGTGAAGGTGAGCTGAAACACGTGACCCCCGGTTTCGATTTCAACTCCTACGCTCAGCGGATCATATAAAATGGTATGCCCGGTGCTGTCTTTCGGATCTCTGAAGTCGTGGAAGTAATCAATAATAAATGCGAAGCGCTTTGTGAATTTAAGACGCATACCTGCTCCCAGGAAAAACATATCGTTCTTCTGATCAAACGGAACGTAGTTGCGATGCACCCAGGAGGGAATCAGTTCGAATGAAAACCGGGGTGAAAACTTGCGCGCAAGGACCATCTGTGTAACGTATGAAAAACGGTGCGAGAAACTATCGTGGAAGTCAGCATCGCTGCTGTCAGTTTTAGATACTCTTCCGGTCACTGCTCCAACACCAAACAAAGTGATGCTTAGCGGCATTTTGCTGTCTGTTGTTTGCCGGAGCAACTTAAACTTAGCGCTGCCATCATATAGCTCAGTATATGGTTCTTGTCCTCTTGAATGCCCTACTCCGAGTTGAAGGCGATCCGTGATGCCATAGTCAAATGAAATTCGAATATCCTTTGCCTGGTCAAGTCCGAAGAAGGTATGGACGCCGCCCGCCCTGCCTCCTATATCACCAAAGCGATGCTGAACATTGAACTGTAAGTTATGCTTCTTGGCTGTTTCAATTGTTTGCGCATTAATAATGCGCAGGCCTTTAAACGTCGCTGTTACAAATTCTTTTTTCGGCACCTCGGTATTTTCATTGACGATGGCAGAAAGGTCATCTTGTGCAATGGCTACGCGCGCGATTAAAAAAAGAATTACAAAAGTGTAAAGTGTTTTTCTCATAGGGGAAAAAAGTTAGGTAATGAATATTTACGTTGCAAAAACATTGCAGAGTTTAAAGTTCGGCAAATTATTTTCGGAGGAAAGAAAAAAATTTATCAGGTGCGCACACTTCAAGAGTGATTGGTGAAAAAACTTTCGTTCGATGACGGGATATTTTTTTCAGATGGTATACGGGGCCGATTTTCCTTTAAGCGATCTTCATCAAAAATTATCTCTGAGCCGGCGTGAGCACGCTGTGAACTTTTACCTTCACTGACTCTGCAATGTGCTCGGTAACGATGGTGGGGATCCTGATCTGGTGATCAGCAACCTTTACATCGAAAGAGCTTGTGACATCAATACTTTTTCCGCTCACTACTACCGTTCCCGGAATGGTTCTATTCTGCGCAACTCCGTGAATCGTCAAAGTACCGGTGACGGTGACCTGGTAGGTTCCGTCTTTCGTTAAATCAATATCCTGATCAATGTTGCCCTGAAAAATGGCAAAGGGATATTTATCACTTTCCATATAGTTTTCATTGAAATGCTCCTGCATAAGAGCTTTCTTGAACTTCAGGGTTGACATTCGCACTTTAAAAAAAACAGCTTTTGTTTTGATGTTCATGGCATCCACTGCCTGATTTGAGGTAGCATCAATATCTTCGACAACAGTTTCAGAAAAAAATGAAACGGTTCCTGTTGTATCAAGGTAAACATACTGGGCTGTTGCAGAAAAATAAAAAACTATTGAAAGAAGAAACAACAGAAATGATTTCATGACAGAAATGGTTTTGAGTTTTTGTTAGCAGCTATTGCCAAGAAGCGTACCACTAATTATTCGGAAAACCCTGAGCAATCCATAGTGAAAGTTTTTCTTTATCGCAACAAGTTAGTTGTGTAGGTCCGTGAGTGATGGATTTAGGCATTGTGGCCGTAGCCGGATCCAATACATAATAATTGAAAATATCCGGAAGGTATAAGGCGAGCCCCTCGTAAGTCGTATAATCAAAACCGAGAGAGGAAGTGGCTTGATGGCAATCCCCTAAAGTGTCTCCTCCCGCAGTACAATAGGTTGTCATGATCGGTACAATATCCTGGCTGTATGAAATGGTATCCTGCCCGAAGTTTGTACAAGCAACATCCGGCGGACAAGCAGTGTGCTCCGCATTATCCCACGTGCAGGAAGAAAGATGAACGGCAAAACAAATTGCAATCAAAATAACGTATGATAATTTCATAACTGTTGGAATACTTTATTTCTATTTCTGAATAAAAATTTTCTTCGCTACGTCAGCATAGCCGGAAGAGTAGCGAACTAAGTACAATCCGCTTGACAACGAGTGTGTCAATCTGAACGAATGTGTTTGCAAACCCTGGACTTCATTTCCGTCAAACAAAGTTTGAAGCACTTCACCATTTAAATTATACAAACGAATGAGTACACGGTCATTCGTCTGTTGATTGTATTGCAGCGTGAGTTGATTAGTTGCAATGCTTTGAATGGAAAAAGCATTGGCAATAGTTTCATGAGAAAAAATTCCGCTGGCGCTGTCAGCCGTAATGCAAAAGGAGGTTGTGTAAATGTGATCGCCCGAAGACATTCCATTTCCGTTTGCACAATTGCTTGCGATAAAAAAGCAAAGTTGCCCTTTGTCAATTGCCGGCGCTTTCCATTGGAAATTCCAGCTGTTGGTTGCACTCGCCGTTTTATGACCCATATACTTCCGGTGGTTGACTGCACCGATCGTTGGTTTTGAAAGATTAGTTGTGCCCGAAGGAATGATAAAGTTTCCTACAGAATCACCATTGGCATCAACAGAAGTGATTTCAAATCCGAATTTTATCTTGCCGCTTTCACTGGTGCTCACTGACATATCATACGTTTGACCGGGAGTATACTTAAAATCAGGATCACTGAATGAAGCTGTCACAGTCCCCCCACCCGTATTGGGGGTGTTGTTGTGACAAGTGCTGGCCCCGCAAGTTGTTTCGGTTGTGCCTATAGTGCAGCCCGTTCTTCCTGCGGGGGGCTGAACAGCATTCGTAAACACTTGTGAGAGCGGAAAAATGACGGCAACAAATACAGCGAAGGGAATAAGTATTGCTTTTATTTTCACTTCGGAGGGGTTTTCTAAAGCCGGTAAAAATAGAAGGAAAAGATTCGATAGCCAAACAGCGGGCTACTGAGCAGCATATCTTACACACTGAATGAGAGTTCTTTCACACTGAATAACTGTCGAGAATTTGCTGCGTATGTTTTTTAGAATGAACTTTTCGAAATATCTTTTCAATCCTTCCTGTTTCATCAATAATGAAGGTAGTTCTCAGCACACCCATGTACTCGTACCCGAATAATTTCTTCTGACCCCAGCAGCCATAGGCTTCAGTGATTTTTCGATCAGGATCGGCAAGTAATGGAAAGGGCAGTTGAAATTTTGCGGCGAATTTTAAGTGAGATCTTTCATCCTGCGGACTCACGCCAAGAATTACGAACCCTTTTTTCTTCAGTATTGAATAGTTATCGCGCAGGTTGCACGCTTCCTGCGTGCACGTGGGAGTGTCATCCTCGGGATAGAAAAAGAGAATGACCTTCTTCCCCAAAAAATCTTTTAGAGAAACTACATTCCCGTTTTGGTCTTTTGATTTGAATGGAGGGGCTTTATCGCCTTCATTGAGCATGGAAAACTATTTTAGTGCGTGACCTTTTCCAAAGTTCAAAAAAAACTTTGGAAAAGGATTCTTATCGTTATTTCCTGAAATTAAAAGTATAAACCGTTTTGTTATTCACCTCATCACTCACAACTAAACGCAAGTGATGTCTTCCTTTCGCTATCGGGCGATCAAGATTGCAAATGAGCTTATCGGACTTAGCACTGTACTCCAGCAGAATCCATTTGCCATCGAGATAACCATTATATGAACCGATTCCGCTTAGGTTATCTGCGGCGACGAAAAGAATTTTTGTTCTTCTCAGATAATGATTTTGCCGCAGCCCGATCACTGAAACCACGGGCGGAATTGTATCGAGCATCGCGAAATAATCACCAAAGTCATGGATTTTTGTTGCGAGAAAATTTCCTTCCCAATGTGTGGTGCGCGCCGAGAGTCTTTTCTTTTGGTTGCGATAAACAATCACCGCTTTCTTCTTCAGCGAATCAGGAATAAAGCGCGGCAAGAGCTGGAGTTCACCCGCATCGTGCAAGGATGTAAAAGGATCATGCACATGATGGATGGCAGAGAAATAATTTTCCGTGCCGCTGTCACTGACTGAATAATTGAAATAAAGATCCTCGTACAAAGCATGATCCGGCAGCGTGAGTTTCATGCTGTCTGATTGAAATGAATTCGGCTGATTGAATAAGAAGTGTGCGCTGAATGATTGAGGCAGTTCAGGTTGCACTTTTTTCCCGGAATACTTTACATGAAAATTCAGGTCAGAAGAATTTCCGTTTTCATCGGCAGCTCGAATGTGCACGGTGTGAACCAAAGTGTCAGCCAGAAAAATTCTGCCTCTGAAATTCACTGAATCATAAATAGGGTTGTAATCGCCGGGCAGAAGAAATAATTTTCTTACGATGGTATCACTTAGCTGCCACAGTCTGTAATCCACGTGCGCATTCACATAACGGCCATTTTCAAAACTCAGCCTGTCAAATTTCATGGAGAAATATTTTGCGCTGTCGGCAAATGCCTCAAGCAGATACACCCCGAGGTCACTGTTTGAGGTGTTCATGAAATCTCCGGCATCAACCCCAAAGCCGATCGTGTTGTCATTCACCAAAAGGGTGTCAGGAATTAAATGAATCACACTATCAGTATCAACCACCATAAAAGATTGCGGAACAGCCAGTCCACAGCAAGCAGAAAGGTTGTACACGAAGAGGTTGTTGAAGCGCGGTGCAATCGAATCATCAACTTGCAGAAATTTCTCGGGGTTGAGCGGAAACGTTTCGCCGCCCGCATCCCGGATTTCAAAATGAAGATGCGGTCCGCTGCTGCCGCCGCTGTTTCCCGAATACGCAATCACATCGCCTTGCCTCACCGGGAAGACTCCTGGCTTGGGAAACATTTCCACCTCAAACTTTTTACTTGCATACTGTTGTGTTCGCACGTATTTGTCTATTCCAGGAGTAAAGTGATCAAGGTGTCCGTACACAGTGATGTATCCGCCAGGATGCGTGATGTACAAAACTTTTCCATAGCCGTAGGGAGAAATTTTTATTCTTGATATGTAGCCATCAGCAGCCGCGTAAACTTTGAAGCCGATTTTTTCATTGGTGCGAATATCAATGCCGGTGTGGTAATGATCATCACGAATGTCGCCGAAGTTGGCCGAGAGGCGAATGGGAATGTCGAGAGGGTTTCGAAAGTGCGGGATTTGAGAAAAAGAAATTTGATTCAGCGAAACTAAAGCCACTGAGATAAAAAGAAGATGAAGTTTCACGGAAATGGATCTGTGTTTTTCTGTTGAGGTAACGGCGTATACCATTTTTATATTGCTAAAATCATCTGCGCAAAAAATCATCGAGGTTTTCAGAAACTCGCGTACTTTTCAACAGAGAATTAAAATATCTATTTGAAATCAATAACAAGCCAATAAAAGTAAGCACCCCATTCAGCACCAAAATTTCAAAACCTACCTGGTATCCATTGAACCATTGCTGTGAATATACATTCACGATGTAGCAGATCACCGGCGAAATCAGGCACACGACAGGACTTAGCGCATCATTGATTTTTCTGTTTGTAAACATTCCAAAACTGTATAGCCCGAGCAGCGGACCGTAAGTATACCCGGCAACATTAAGGACGATGCTGATCACTGAAGAATTGCTGTGCTGCCTGAAGTACATGATACAAAGCAGGAAGATCACTGCGAAAGTTAAATGCACGAGATAGCGTGTTCGTGTTTTCTGCCGCTCTGAAAAATTTTCCCTTTCGGGAAGACCGATGATGTCAATGCAGAACGCACTTGTAAGAGCAGTAAGAGCACCATCGGCGCTCGGGTAAAGCGCGGATATCAAGCCGATAACAAAAATCAACCCCGCAATTTCTCCGAGATGTTTCAGTGCAATGCCCGGAAACAATTGATCGGTTTGTGGTGGAATCGGGATTTGCATCTTATCAGCATACACAAACAGTACGGCGCCGAGCATAAGGAAAAGAAGATTCACCAGTACGAGAATAAAACTGAAGGTGAACATGTTTTTTTTCGCTTCATTGAGCGAGCGACAGCTTAAATTTTTCTGCATCATTTCCTGATCCAGCCCTGTCATGGCTATAGTGATAAATACGCCACTGAGAAATTGTTTAAAAAAATATTTTTTGTCACGCCAGTCCTCAAAGAAAAAAGTTTTTGTCAATGATTTTTCATGAATGGCGGAAAGCATTTGTGAGGACGAATACCCAAGTTGCTGCATGATGAAGGCGATGGAAAGAACCAACGCGAGCAGCATGCATGTAGTCTGAATCATGTCAGTCCACACAATAGTTTTAACGCCACCCTTAAATGTGTAAATCAAAATCAACCCGATGATTACTGCACCGGTAACACCGAATGGAATTTTGATTGGATCGTTTGCAAACATTGGATCGAGCACAAACACCTGCAGCATGTTCACTACCAGAAACACACGAACCGAGGCTCCAAGCGTTCTCGACAGAATGAAAAACGACGAGCCGGTTTTGTACGTCACATTTCCGAAGCGTGATTTCAGATAGCTGTAAATGGAAGTGAGATTGAGCTTGTAATACAACGGCAGCAGCACTGTAGCGATGATGAAATAGCCGACAAAATAACCGAGCACGATCTGCATGTACGCAAATTGCTTGACACCCACCTCACCGGGCACACTCATGAACGTGACTCCGCTGAGCGATGTGCCGATCATACCATAAGCTACGATGTACCACCTTGATTTTTTATTCCCGCTGTAAAATGAATTTGCGTTGGCTCCGCGCGCAGTGTAGAATGAAATGAGAAGCAGCAGAATGAAATAAAGGAAGACGATGCTTAGAATAATCGTGGGCGACATTCGAAAAAATTTCTGCGCTGCAAAGTAGGAAGGATGGAAGATTCAGGTGTAAACCAAGTTGTCACTTTGATCACATGTGCTTGACGAAGGGCAAGTGGCAGGCACTCTTAAGATGGTTTGACAGGCTCACCATGACGGGCGCACTTTCACAATTTGGTATGCACCTGAAGATTTTGTTTTTGGATGTTAAAAAATTTCTTCCGTACCTTTCTTGGCCACAAAATATTAGCTCAATGAAAAAAACATCTTTACTCATGAAAAAATTGGCCGGGTTTTCGGCAATAGTGACTGTAGTTATTCTTCTCTCGATTGAAAGTAACGCGCAATGCATTGACAACTATGAACCAAACGATTCAAAACGGGAGTCAATGCCGATTCTGACAAATCAGGTTTATCACGCACTGCTGACAACTCTCGATGTTGACTGGTTTAAGTTTGCGGTGACCGTCCCCGAACCGAATATTCGCATTATTCTGTCTGATCAACCACAAAACTATAACGTCTTTCTCCATGATTCAAGCGGCAAGATTGGATATTCAAAAAAGAAAGGCCTGGATCCTGACACCATTGTTGCAAATAATTTGACTCCTGCTACCTACTGTGTGAAAGTTCGTGGGAGGGGGGGAAACTTTGATATTGAGAATTGCTATTCACTCATAATAGAAACGAGTTCAACACCATTTAGGCAAGCAACTTCTGTGAGTGATTTTGTGAGCGCTGATTCACCGTTTGAATTGTATCCCAATCCTGTTTCGAACCAACTTTTCATTCAGTGCGATGATGGAAAAATTTCGTCCGCCACATTTGCCATCTTCAACATGGTGGGACAGAAAATTTCTGAAACCAAAGTGACAATCAATGAAAATACCGGCATGGCCATTGATGTGAATTCACTACAGGCCGGCGAATACTTTCTTGAAATCAGTTATATGGATAGAGTAGAGGTGAAGAAGTTTGTTGTGAGCAAATAACTTCCTGACCGCCATATCCATCATGAAGAACAATTCAGTCCTTCATTTTCCATTCTGATTTTGCCCGTCTATCTTCGCAGCGGAAATTTCTTTTTCTAAAAGGTTCTCGAGTGCGCGCGACTGACAAGTTGATTCGGTTTATTCCAAATTTATTTACACTGGCAAATTTATTTTTAGGATGTCTTGGAATTATTTTCTGTTTCAATGATCACGTTTTTCCGGTTCAATTAAATGAGCTGGATCAGTCGGGAAAAAACATCGGCGTCATTTTCGGATTCAACAACCGCTTGTATCTCGCTTCCTTCATGATTTATGCTGCCGCTGTTCTCGATTTCCTCGATGGGTTTGTTGCAAGAGCATTGAAAGCACAATCACCGCTCGGTATGCAGTTAGATTCGCTTGCTGATGGCGTTACATTCGGCGTTCTTCCTGCCTGTATTTATTTTCAACTACTCTCCGGTGCATATCATCTCGAGCCGAGTGCTTTGTATGTTCCGGTCATCAGCATGATCCCCGCTTTTCTGATTGCGCTGTGTGCAGTGTACCGTCTTGCCAAGTTTAACGTAGATGAGCGGCAGCACGAATCCTTCATGGGATTGCCGACACCGGCGATGGCAATCTTCGCTGCATCACTTCCACTCATCATCTTCACAAACCCTTACATGCTGTCCTCAGTGATTTTGAACAAGTGGCTCCTTTATTTTTTAGTGGTTGCATTTTCATGGCTGATGGTTTCCGAGCTACCGATGTTTTCTTTGAAGATGAAATCATTTAAGTGGAAAGGAAATGAGCTGCAAATCCTTTTTGGTATCGCAAGCCTGCTTCTTATCTTATCCATGCAATACACAGGTATCGCAGCAACCATTCTTCTTTACATTTTAATTTGCTTAGGAAGAAAATTTTTGGGAAACAGTTCCAAGAGCACAGCAATTCTAAACTCTAAACCCGAAACACCAGACTAATGATTTATCTCGCTGACATTAACGTGATGCCTCTCAAAGAACTCCTCGATCCGCAAGGGAAAGCTGTTCATCATGGATTGAAAAATTTAGGATTGAAAAAAGTCAATGATGTGCGCATCGGCAAACACATCACGCTAAAGATTGAAGCGGATTCAAAAGAGGACGCAGAAACAATTGCAAAAACAGCATGCGAGAAATTGCTGGCAAATCCGGTGATGGAATATTTTGAATTTAATGTACATGAATAAATCATCGTCATGTTAAATTTATTTCTCCGAATGAGTCCTTTCGGACAGCATCCGTTTAATTCAGTGAGATTCCGATCCTGCGGCTGGCGGTACGCAATGAACTTTCTTTTTTTTTCATTCACCATTCACTATTCACCATTCACCTCCTGTGCGCAATCGCCCGTGCTCACGTATGCGCACTACGTAATTGACACACTCACCTCCCGCACCATGGATGGCAGAGGGTATGTTGACTCTTCCGATTTCAAAGCAGCTACTTTCATTCAGCATGAGTTTCAGAACATGGATGTGCGCCCATTCACGGGCGACTTTTTTCAGCCATTCACTTTTGATGCGAATGTATTTCCGGGGAAAATGAAACTGCACCTTAACTGGAAGAAAATGCAGCCCGGAAAAGATTTTTTGGTGGATGCTTCTTCGGACGGTGAGCAGGGAATTTTCAGAGTGATCAAACTGAAAAAGGATCCTGCCGACACTTCTATGCTGGCGCTCTATACAATGATTGCTCAAATGCAAAGCAGACAGGATGATAAACTCTTCTTTGCTTACCACAAGAGCGATTTTTCCAAAAAACAATACGATATCTTTCACGCTGCCATCATGGATCATGAAATGGTAAATCCATTTGGTATTATTGAAGTTACAAACGGGAAACTCACGTGGGATGCATCGCAGCAAGTGCTCCCGTTTTGCATGCTGCAGGTTAAAGATTCTTCGCTGAAGAAAATTCCCCTTAGCGTTCGCCTGAACATTGATCAGCAGTTCAAGCCGCATTACATTTCGCGGAATGTTGCGGCCATTGTCGAAGGGAGTTCAATTCCCGACTCATTTATTGTCTTCACCGCTCACTACGACCATCTCGGGCAAATGGGTGACGGCACCTGGTTTCCCGGCGCGAATGACAATGCAAGCGGCACTTCCATGGTGCTTAATCTTGCGAAATATTTTTCGGAGCATCCTTCAAAATATTCAGTCGTATTCATTTGCTTCAGCGGTGAAGAATTAGGATTGCTCGGCTCCATGTACTTCGTGAACAATCCATTATTTGCTCTCGATAAAATAAAATTCCTTGTGAATCTCGACATCGTGGGGACCGGTGATGAAGGAATTAAAGTGGTGAATGCAACGGAGTTCCCAAAGCAATTTGATCAGCTCGTGAAACTGAATGATGAGCATCATTACGTGAAGCAGGTTGCTCCCAGAGGAAAAGCTGCCAACAGTGACCATTATCCTTTTTACATGAATCAGGTTCCGTGCTTTTTCATTTACACCATGGGGGGCATCGCTGCATATCACGACATTTATGATCGCGCAGAAACACTGCCGCTTACCAAATACGATGAACTATTCAAACTATTAATTGATTTTGAAAATAGTTTTTGATTACACCGATTAAAAATTTGATTACACCGATTTTGTTTTGGTCAGTTGCAGCAAAATGGTCTCCGTTCAATTAAATCCGAAATCTTCAATCCGAAACTTAGCGAAGCGATCTCATGAATTCCATTTAAAAATAATTTACAGATTCATAATCCGAAATGCTTTTCATTGTTCCTACACCCATTGGTAATCTTGAAGACATCACGCTTCGTGCGATCAATGTTCTGAAGGAAGTGGATTTGATTTTAGCAGAAGATACACGACACTCAGGAGTTTTACTTAAGCACTTCGGCATCGGAACAAAAATGATTTCCTACCATCAGCACAATGAGCATCAGATCACTAAGTCATTGGTGCAGAGAATGAAATCAGGAGAGAAGATGGCATTGATCAGCGATGCCGGCACTCCGGGAATTTCTGATGCTGCTTTTCTTCTCGTACGCGCATGCATCCATGAAAGCGTGCCCGTTACATGCCTGCCGGGAGCCACAGCGTTCGTTCCCGCTCTTGTTGTATCGGGTTTTCCTACTGATGAATTTCTCTTCGCCGGATTTCTTCCACAGAAAAAAGGAAGACAAACAAAACTGAAGCAACTGGCTTCAGAACCAAGAACGATTGTACTTTACGAATCACCCAACCGTTTGCTGAAGCTGCTTGAAGAGCTGAAAGAACTTTTCGGTACAGAAAGAAGGGTAAGTGTTTCAAGAGAACTCACAAAAGTTTTTGAAGAAACAAAGCGGGGGACTGTGAGCGAGTTGATTTCATTTTATAAACAGAAAGAAGTGAAGGGAGAAATTGTTGTTATTGTTGAAGGTAATGGCTAAATGGTTGAATGGTTTTTCAGAGCGAGTTCAAGAGCCATTTAGCAATTTAGCCATTCAACAATTTAGCCATTCAACAATTCGCCCCACCAAAAGCAAATGTCCAAATCCAAAAAATTTCTTCTCAGTATTTTTAGTGGGGTATTGCTCTCACTTGCCTGGCCGCCACTTCCATTCTTTCCACTCTTATTCATCGGCTTCCTTCCTATTCTTTGGCTCGATGACATTTGCAGTGAATCGAAAAAATCTGCACGAAGTTTTTTTGGTTACAGTTATCTCGCTTTGCTTATCTGGAATTTTGGAACTACGTGGTGGGTAGGTGCAACATATTTCGGCACCCATGATATTTCAACTGCTATTGCGGGACTATTAGCGAATACATTAAACCCGCTGCTGATGTGCATTCCACTCGTGGCTTTTCACAACACGAAAAAAAGATTTGGTCCAGCATGGGGCTACATTTCTCTTCCTGCATACTGGATCACGTTTGAGTTTTTTCACTTGCGATGGGATTTGAGCTGGCCCTGGCTCACACTCGGAAACGGACTCGCTTGTTTTCCACAGGTGATTCAATGGTATGAATTCACTGGTGTACTCGGCGGCACACTCTGGATTCTTGCGGTGAACATTGTGCTCTACCGTTTGCTCTATCCTTTTTTATCAGGACGATCTTATTTGTTCAGAAAAAAAAATTTGCTTCCGGAAATTCTCCTGATCGTCCTTCCGGTTGCGCTGTCGCTCAATCAGTATTTCCCCTACACTGAAATAGGAAAGCGGCAACATGTTGTGATAGTTCAGCCGAACATTGATCCGTACATGAAGTTTGCTGAAGGCACGGAGGATGCGCAGCTTGATGTTCTTATTCGTCTCTCGATAGAAAATATTGATTCCACTACCGATTATCTCGTATGGCCTGAAACCGCAATTCCGCAGGGTATTCTCGTCAATGAGCTTTCCTTTGATCCCACGATTGAAAAAGTGCGAAAAGCTTTTTCTTCTTTTCCCGACTTGAAAATCGTGACGGGTATCAATGCTTATAAGCGATATGAAACAGACTCCACGCCGACAGCAAGAAAAGATTCAGACAACGGAAAAGTTTTTTACTGGGATGCATTCAACTCTGCAATTCAACTCGATTCTTCCCGCAACATTCCGATCTATCACAAGTCGAAACTTGTACCCTGGGTTGAAAAAATGCCGTACCCTAAATTCTTCAAATTCCTGGAGCCGCTTGCTCTTAACATGGGAGGGATTACCGGAAGCTTAGGATCGCAGGAACAGCGGAGTGTTTTTTTCGGCCCCGATTCTGTTGGGATTGCGCCGGAGATTTGTTATGAATCCATCTATGGTGAATACTCGAATGAATATGTTCGCCGGGGCGCTAATTTATTTTTTGTGATCACGAATGATGGCTGGTGGGGCAACACAGCCGGTCACAAGCAGCATCTTGAATACGCTCGCTTGCTTGCGATTGAAACCCGAAGGGATATTGCGCAGGCAGCGAACACCGGAACTTCGGCCTTCATCAATCAGCGTGGTGATATTCGCCGTGCAACTCCGTGGTGGACACCTGTTGCGATCAGAGCAAATTTGAGGGTGAATGACCGTGAAACATTTTACGTCCGCTTTGGCGATTATATCGGGCGAGCCGCAATCATTTTAACACTGTTACTGTTTGTGTGGGCGATGATCGTTCGTTTCAGAAAAAGAAAAGTTATTGGAGAGCTCAGAGTGCCGTAAGCATGAAATGTCTATAGGCAAGATGAACTTACCACTTGGTTATAGTCACGCAGTGACGAAATGTCTATAGCAAAAATGATTCGATAATTTTCCTGGTCACGTAGTAACGAAATGTTGTATAGTGATGCCAAGCCACAAAATCAAAATGAACAAAGCATGAACCCTGAGAAAATTTGCCTTGAAGCAATTAACATTGTTCGTGCTGCCGGAAAATTCATTGCAGAAGAAAGAAAAAAGTTTTCCTCCAACGAAGTGGTGAATAAAGGTCAGCGCGATCTTGTGTCGTACGTTGATGTCAATGCAGAAAAAATTCTTGTGGAGGGATTGAAACAGATTCTTCCCGAAGCCGGGTTTCTCACGGAGGAAAAAACCATTGCCGAAAGCAACACCTCCTTACGCTGGATCATTGATCCTCTCGATGGCACCACCAATTTTATTCATGGGGTTCCTCCTTTTTCGGTGAGCATTGCTTTGCAGCAGGAAGCAGATATCATCATCGGCATCGTGTATGAAATCAATCTCGATGAATGTTTTTATGCGTGGAAGAATGGCGGCGCATTTCTGAATGGTAAAAAAATTTCTGTCACACAAACTTCTTCCTTGAAAGATGCATTAACCGCGACAGGATTTCCTTACAAAGAATTTCCGCTGATGAATCGCTTCTTCGCTACGCTCCAATTTCTTTTTAATAATACTCACGGTGTACGGCGACTTGGTTCGGCTGCAGTTGATCTCGTGTATGTTGCCTGCGGAAGGTTCGACGGTTTCTTCGAATACAACTTGAATCCATGGGATGTTGCAGGTGGCGCATTGATTCTGCAGGAAGCCGGAGGAATTGTGACAGATTTTAATGGGGGGGCAAATTTTTTGTTCGGGAAAGAAATTGTTGCTTCCAATCCAAACATTTACCACGAATATTTGAATGTGGTTGTAAATCCGCCAGTGAACGGTTAAGTGGCTAAATGGCTAAATTGTTTTCGCAGCCATTTAACCATGTAGCCATTCAACCATAATTTTGACACGTGCAATTCGAAGAAATCAAAGAAAA
This sequence comes from Chitinophagales bacterium, assembly GCA_035638255.1. GTDB lineage: Bacteria > Bacteroidota > Bacteroidia > Chitinophagales > UBA10324 > DASRAJ01. Next base: position 147,885 of record DASRAJ010000098.1, on the reverse strand, counting down.
GGTCAACGCATATCAGCGACTCGAACTCAAATTGTTCAGTACTTCTTCTTTTCAAACACATTCACTCGTGCTGCTCCACATCATCAGCCGCATTGATAAAAGGATTCCGATCTTCTTCATCAATACCGGCTATCATTTTCCGGAGACGATTTCATTCAAAGATCGCATCGCCAAACTTTTTGAGCTTAATGTCCGTGATGTTTTTCCGCTCACGCCCAAGAGCATGCAAAAGGATTCACACGGCAGATTAATGTTCGCCTCAGATCCTGACTATTGCTGCTTCATGAATAAGACACAACCGATGGAGCCCATTCTCGCGGCAAATGATGTGTGGATCAACGGCGTTCGTGCTGATCAAAGCAACGTGAGAAAAAATTTCAAGGTCGAAACTCCTGCGCCGTTCAACACCATTCGCTTTCATCCCATGCTCGACTGGTCGCCGAAAATGATTCATGACTACCTCAGCCAACACAACATTCCTCATCACCCGATGGAAGAGAAAGGATACTTCAGCATCGGATGCGAGCCCTGCACACGTGGCATTGATATGAATGCAGATACCAGGGAGGGAAGATGGTTTGGGTTGAAGAAAACGGAGTGCGGGCTTAATACCGATTTGGCCGGCAGATAATTATACGATGCACGAGTTCTCCCGATTTGATCGGGATGCACGTAACACGCCTCGTGGTCTGGTAAAATGTTTGAGTCGTGTTACGTGTATCGTTTGTCGTTTGGGATACGCGCGGCGGCCTATCTTCGCCGCCATCAAAAAAAATTCTGAATGGATTTATTGCACTGGTTCGTAGATTTTGTGCTTCACATTGATAAGCATTTGATTGATCTTCTGGCAGAATACAAAACCTCGGTGATCTTCATCATTGCCCTCATCATTTTTTGCGAAACAGGATTGGTGGTCACACCGATTCTTCCCGGTGATTCCATGATCTTTGCCTTCGGTGCGCTGGTGGCGGATCCTTCTGCGAATATCAATGTGCATTTTTCAGCACTCGTTTTTATTGCAGCGGCATTCCTGGGTAACCTCGCCAACTACAGTATCGGAAGATTCATAGGCCCCAAAGTGTACGAGAAAAATTACAAACTCATTAGTCGCAAATACCTTGACCGCACTCAGAAATTTTTCGATAAGTACGGCGCCATGACCATTATCTATACCCGCTTTGCGCCGATACTGCGGACCTTTGCCCCTTTCATCGCCGGCGTAGGGCAAATGAAACTGGGGAAGTTTGCTCTCTACAATTTCATTGGCGGATTTTTGTGGGTGGTTGCTTTTCTCTATGCCGGATTTTTTTTCGGCAATATCACGTTCGTGAAAGAGCACTTTGAAATTATCGTGTTGGGAATTATCCTGGTTTCACTTATCCCCGCAGTGTTTGCGTTTTTGAAGATGAGGTTCGGGAAGAAGGAGGTTGTTTAACGCGCTGCCGAAGTTTCCTATCTTCGGGTAACTGAAATGAAAAAATTTCTCTTTATCCAACGAAAGTTCAGCGTAGTTGTAGTCTCCGTTTTATTACTGATTCCTTTTCCGATGAATGCGCAAGTGTATCATCCGCTTGTGGATTCGGGTGCAGTGTGGAATAGTGAAATCCACCTAACCGATATGGGAACCGAATGGGATAATTATGGGAGCAAATTTTTTCTGAAAGGAGATACCGTAATACAGGGACTGAGCTACTCCCTCTTAAAATGGCAGCCGACATACCACTATTTTTATGCTCAGGGTTTCCCCCCAACTTATTATGGATCGAATTACAACAGCTCAGCAATAAATATTGGAGCTGTGAGAGAAGATTCAGAAAAGGTTTGGTTGCGCTTATTCAATTATGTTCCCAATAATTGCCCATCAAATTTGCCCTTTAACAAGGATACTCTCCTATACGATTTCAATTTGCAAATAGGCGAAACATTTAACTCGGGATATAACTCTTTTGTCATGGAGATTGACGACGTTCAATTATTGAATGGAGAGATGCGAAAGCGCTGGTATTTTAGCAATGGAGATTTCTGGATCGAAGGAATTGGCTCAGAGGGAGGAATCCTGTCACCACTTGAAATTCATTTTGAGTGTGGTAGTCAATTAACCTGTTACAGAAAAAACTCTGAATTGCTTTATGAAAGTATTTACACACCTTATTTTACTGCAACGTGCGATTCATTACTTCTTGGAGTCGAAAATCCAACTTACCCTTCCACAATTATTAATATTTCTCCCAACCCCGCCTACGATCTTTTCACGGTAAATTTTTCCTCCCCAAATTTTTCTTCTACTCAAATAAAAATTACTGATGTGTTCGGAAGAAATTTATTCAGTGGTGGAATCAAAAGCAATCAACCGCTTCAAATTGCAACGGAAAAATTTTCCGGAAACAACATGCTTTTCTGTGAGCTGTGGCAGGATGGAAAATTGATTGCAGTGAAGAAAGTTTTGATTCAGCAATAACAACATTACCTCAGGAAATACTCTTAAAGTAACAGTATCCTGCCGAGGACTACTTTGGTAGCAGTAATTACTTCAACACTATACACTCCACTGGTAAGAAACGGACTGAGCACAATTTCCTTCTCTTTCAGGTTTTTGTTTAAGAAAAGAGATTCTTCAAAAACCGTTTGGCATTGGAGGTTGCTGATGCGGATGGTTGCCTTAGAATCTTCTTCGCTGCCAAAATCCAAACCTACCCGGAATTTATCATGAGCCGGATTCGGCCAAAGATGTAGTATGAGTTTTCCATCACCTTCAGCAATCATATTTTCGGTTGATGTTGCAACCGTCACTTCTGCTTTGCTGCTGTACCTGCTCTCAGAGCCGGCACGGATGTGCGCCGTTACAGTATATAAATATGTTTCGCCGGAAGCAGCGGTAGTATCCATGAAATCTGTGGTGGTAACCAGTTGCGAATTTATTTTTTGAAAATCACTTCCATTGCTGTCACTGCGATACACATTATATCCGTTTACATCAGGCTCGGGATTTTGTTGCCAGGAAAGGGAAACATAATTTCCAACATCCACTGCCTGGAGATTTTTCGGTGGCCATGGATGAAACCATCCTGTAAACCATGCATCATGGTGATATGTTTGCCAGTCAATGTGTGCCGGATCATATTTTCCTGATATATCCCAGATGTAAACTTTGTTGTCAAGACAGCCAATACTTGCTTCAATGTCGCCATCCAGATCCACGTCAGCAAGTGATACAGGAGCTGAGAGTTGATCATTAGGTCCTGAAAGCGGCCAATCGGCAACCATAGTTGCATCGGCATGATAAGCGTAAAGCTTATGATTGTCTGATCCTGCAATCACTTCCTGGTGTCCATCGGAATCAATATCGCCGATAGCAGCGCTGTTTTGAAATCCTCCATCCAAATTGGGCGCGGGCCATCCTGTAAGATTGGTGCCGTCATAGTTAAATGCAAAGAGATAGGTATCGTTTGCGGAACCGAAGCTGGTGGAAACAATTTCAAGATCGCCATCATCATCAAGGTCGCCAAGGGCAGGCTTCCCGATATTTGGTCCGGCAAGTTTTGGCCAACCGGATGCAACTGTGCCGTCATTATTAAAAACAAAAATGTTATTGGTGAAGGAAAGTGTTGGACCTGTAATCACAATTTCACAGTCCCCATCATGATCGAGATCACCAACGGCTATTCCAACCACGTAGAACATATCGAGGTTTACAGGGAATCCTTGCACCGGTGTTCCATCGGTTCTCCAGGCATACAGGCTATCAGCGCCTGCAATTATTTCCGGTAAGCCGTCGCCATCGAGGTCTGCTACTGCAGGTGCATCAAATACAGTTCCTGAACTAAATTGCGGCCAACCGGGAAATAGAGTGCCATCATGATTCAGAACATAGGTTGAATCAGAATTAGCGGGGCTGAGTATGATTTCAAGATCACCATTGTTATCCAGATCAAAGAGCACTGGTTTTGCTTCGTATGATGTTGCAGGAAAGTAATACGGGAATCCCGGCAAATAATTGCCAGCGTCATCCCATCCTAACAACACACCCTGGTATCCATTATGCGCTCCGAGGAAAATTTCGTCATCTCCATCACCATCAACATCACCGGTTACAGCAGGGCCATAATTGGTGAATGAAAAAGTTTGAGGCCAGCCGGAAAAATTGGTTCCATCTGCATTTTTTATCTGCAATTTTCCTGAGGTAGGCGTAGTTCCAATCACTTCCAGGTTTCCTGAATGGTCAAGGTTGACCATGTTCGTTACATCCCACACCTGGAATCCAAAATCCTGTGGCCACCCGGTTTGATAAACCGGAGGCTGCGCATGAATAACAAGGATGTGAAGAAAAAATATCACCGGGATAATGATGCATGTGTGTGTTATTTTCATGTCGTTGATTTTATGATTGATTGAATCGGAAAATCCGGCAGAGTAAAATTGAGTATGATATTTTACAAATGCAACTCAATATAACAATCAACCACTTTGAATTGCAACACAAAATATTCCCCGGCAAAAAATGTTTTTCAGACAGCTTTGGGGAGCAGGATAGTCATCAGCTTTTTAATTTTTCATGATCGTTTCTTTCAAAACAAACTGTCCTGTTCTGCCTTTTAAAATCGCAATACCTAATCCAACATCCTCTTTGTCCTTGATAGAAAGCACCGAAGATTTGATTCGCATTTTTCTCGCCAGGGATATTAGTAATTCAAAATCTTGTTTTGACGTAGGTTCAAGCAGAATGGAATCCATTGGAATTTGTTTTTGTAAAAATAAAAAAACAGGAACGAGAAATCCGAAATCAAACCATCTCCTCCGCCTTCACCCACTCATCAAACTGTTCCGGAGTAAGGTGCCCTAACTCTACTGCGACTTCCTTCAGCGTTTTGTTTTCACGATGCGCCTTCTGCGCAATCTCTGCAGCTTTGTAGTAACCGATCTTGTCGTTGAGCGCTGTCACAAGCATAAGTGAATTCTTAACATGCTTTTCAATGTTCCCATAAATGGGCTCAATTCCTACGGCGCATTTCTCATTGAATGAAACACACACATCACCGATCAATCGGGCGGAGTGAAGAAAGTTATAGATCATCACCGGCTTAAAAACATTTAATTCGAAGTGACCATTGGCTCCGCCGAAATTGATGGCAACATCATTGCCGAATACTTGCGTTGCTACCATAGTCATCGCTTCACATTGAGTGGGATTTACTTTTCCCGGCATAATAGAAGAGCCCGGCTCATTGTCCGGAATACGAATCTCTCCTATGCCTGCGCGCGGACCCGATGCAAGCAACCGAATATCATTGGCAATTTTAAAGAGCGAAGCCGCAACGGTTTTCAATGCGCCATGTGATTCTACAATAGCATCGTGTGCAGCAAGTGACTCGAATTTGTTTTCTGCAGTGATGAAGGGAAGTCCAGTGAGCTCAGCAATTTTCTTCGCCACCTTCTCTGCATAACCTTTCGGTGCATTCAATCCTGTTCCTACGGCGGTTCCTCCCAGTGCCAATTCAGAAAGATGCACAAGCGAATTTTTTATCGCGCGCATTCCGTGATCGAGCTGAGAAACATAGCCGGAAATTTCCTGACCAAGCGTAAGAGGTGTTGCATCCATGAGGTGCGTTCTCCCGATCTTCACCACATTCATGAACTGTAATGACTTTGTGGCGAGCGTATCCCTGAGTTTTTGAATTCCGGGCAATGTTGTTTCCATCAGAATTTTGTAAGCGGCAATGTGCATCGCTGTTGGAAATGTATCGTTTGATGACTGCGATTTGTTCACGTCATCATTCGGTGAAAGAATTTTCTTTTCATCCATCAAACTTCCGCCGTTCAGCACGTGTGCGCGATAAGCGATCACTTCATTCAGGTTCATGTTGCTCTGTGTACCGCTTCCTGTTTGCCACACTACAAGGGGAAACTGATCATCTAATTTCCCTTCAAGAATCTCATCACACACTTTTCCAATCAAGTCACATTTCTCTTTCGGTAACACTCCCAGATCAAGATTGGTGAGTGCTGCTGCCTTCTTCAGGTATGCAAACGCCCGGATAATTTCTATGGGCATCCTGCTGATGTCCTGTGCAATTTTGAAGTTGTCAATCGAGCGCTGTGTTTGCGCTCCCCAATATTTATCAGCGGGAACCTCTACTTGTCCAAGTGTATCTTTTTCCATCCTTATTTCCATGAAAAAAACTTTTCTACAAAATTAGCAGAAACCGTTTCTTGCCTCTGAAGTAGCCATGAAAAATCTATTTCCTACTTTTAGACTTACAATGAACAACATATTTGCTACTCTCGGTCTCCTTTTCATTCTTCACACAAACATCAGGGCACAATCAGGTTTTGAAAGAGTGTATGGAAATAGTGAGCCGGATATCTTTCGCACCGTGATCTCAACCAGCGATGGAGGCATCATTGCAGGCGGGGGTACGAATAGCTATTATGCAAATAATATTTCCTATTCTGATGTGTACATTGTCAAAATGAACAGCCAGGGAGATACTCTGTGGACCCATCATTTCGGCGATTCACTTTATCAGATAATCCTTTCGATAGCGGAGAATGCTGAGGGCTACGTGGCAACAGGCTGGTATGCCGTGGACTCGCCCGCAATAGCTTATGATGGCTATGCCATACAGTACGATCAAAATGGAAATAAACTTTGGGAAAAATTTTACGGCGGCAACGGCGCTAACCTTAGTAACGATGTATTAATTGATAATAACGGAAGGATAGTTTTAGGCGGGGGAACTACAAGTAACACTTACGGTGGCTACGATATGTATGCCGCTAAACTTGATGTAAATGGAAACCAAATCGCAGAGGCACATTTCGGAGGAACTGATCATGATTACGCGAATGCAATCATTCAAACTGCCGACGGTGGTTATGCCCTGGCAGGTCATACTCACACATTAGCCACCGGTTATAATATTTATGTGGTGAAGACAGACAGCAATTTCATCTTTCAATGGGCTCATGATTATCCGGCTCCTTTCGATGATTTTGGAAATGATATTGCAGAAGATGCAAGTGGTAATCTTTGGATTCTTGGCACCATGGAACTTTATCCGGATACAAGTGGAATGGTGCTTATCAAAACTGATCCGGATGGAACCAATCCGGTCATGTTTTTTCCCGTATCGCACAATGGCGATTTCGGCTATCATATTCAAGCTCTGAATGGCGGCGGGTTTCTAATCGCAGGCGTTACTGGTAATTTAGAAAAGGGAAGTGAAATGCTTTTGGAAAAATTGGATGTTAACGGTGATACGCTCTGGACAAGACATTTCGGCGGTACAAAATGGGAAGCCGGTTTTGCAGTAGCTGTTGATCCGGCTGAGAATATTTTGCTCGCAGGACAAACAGAAGGGTTTGGGGTAGAGCAATATGATGCGTACCTCGTGAAAATGGATTCAAACGGAAATATTCCATGTCCGGCTTCAGTGAGTTTTGTTTCGAGCCCGGATTCAATATGTGAAGATGAAAATGCTTTCTTCACGAATACCACGGTTAGCTCACAGCCATTTACATGGAGTGAAAACGGAAATAATTTTTCAAACAACGTTGATGCTGCTTATTATTTCAACAGTGCGGGAAGTTATGATATCACGCTCTCTGCCTGCAATATTTCTTCTTCACAAAATATCACGGTGAACCCGAAGCCACCCACGCACTTCACATATCCGCATTCCGGAACCGATGTAAACTTCACACTTGACGCCGGCATCAATGTGCAATCCATCACCTGGAATTTTGGCGATGGTTCTCCTTTGAATGTTACTGACATTAATCCTTTTCACCACTATTCAAATTTTGGCGCATACTGGGTAGTTCTTACTGTAACCAATGATCAGGGCTGTGACAGTACATACATCGAACAGATTGATTTGCTCACAGGAATTGATGAGGTGAAGGGAAACTCCTTCAATTTGTTCCCGAATCCTGCTCATGAATCTACTATTCTCCGAACTTCATCAGGAAACATTTTGCCTCTAACGATCGTAATGATGAATGTAGAAGGGAGCGTGATTAAGGAATTTATTCTGACAAAAGCTCAAGAGCAAATTTCCGTGGGAGATATGGTTCCCGGAATTTACTTACTGAAATTGCAGGATTCATCCGGCTTCACATCTGCTTTGAAACTGGAAGTGTACTGACCACGTTCCAATTCAGAAAATTAATTCGCCTCCATAGATTACTCTTGATAAAAGGAATTTGAAAAACAGAAGTCAAGCTTCATAAAAAAAAGATATGTTCGTAAGTCCAAACCAAAGTACCCCTCATTTGGAACGACATTATAATCTTGATTTCCTCAAGGATTATTACGGCGATGATTTGCCGGCAATGAATATTGTCCTAAAATTATATTTGGAGGAAACACCCAAGCAAGTGGAGGAGATTGAGAACTGCCTCCTTAACCACAACGTTGCCGGTGCCAAAGCTGCTACACATAAAATAAAAACTAACCTTGCTATGCTTGGTATTGTTGATCCCGGAAACTTTGTTCATGCCATGCACTTACACGCTGCAGACAATAGTGATGTCGGGGACGTTATGCGACTCTTCAATTTATTCAAAACAGAATTGCTGAAGGGGATGAAGGATATTGATGAGGATTTCTTCAGTCAGAAATAAAAGAAAATTTTTTTAAGCAGAAAAAGAAGTACCGCAGCCGCAGGTCTTTTTCGCATTGGGATTTTGAAAAACAAAGCCGCGTGTATTCAATCCCTGCTCATAGTCAATCTGCATTCCAAATAAATATAGCTCGTGCGATTTGTTCATGAAGATCCTCACATCTTCTATCAGAAATTCCTGGTCGCCTTCTTGTTTTTCATCGAAGCCCAGCACGTAGGTCATTCCTGAACAGCCGCCACCCTTCACACCAACACGTAATCCCTGATTTTGAGAAATGTTTTCAGATATGGCGATGCGCTTAATTTCCTTTACTGCTTCGTCAGTGAATGTCACGGGCAGTTGATCAATGCCGCTTTCATTTTCCAGTACTTCCATAACTTCGATTTGTTTACAAAGGTAAGCAACAAAGGTCACAGCCACAGCGTTCCATTCAGCAATTTCGTTTCTTTGCATTCACCAAATTTCTTCTGATGAGCTGGACTGATGTTCTTGATATTCTGAAATACACTATTCCTTCTGTCATTACTTTTCTAACCGCTTATGCTGTATTAAAGTTATTTGTGACGGGCGAAAGGGACCGCAGAGATTTGGAAATACGTGCTGCACATTACAAAGATGCACTGCCGATCCGGCTGCAGGCGTTTGAGCGCTTAACGATTTTTCTTGAGCGAATAACTCCGACAAGCTTGATTCAGCGTGTGAACAAGCCCGGCATGACTGCTTTGGATTTACAGAAAGCGCTCCTTGCAAACATTCGTATTGAATTTGAACACAACCTTTCTCAGCAGATCTACATCTCCCATGAGACCTGGGGAATGCTTGTTCAGGTGAAGGAAGAATTGATCGGCATCATCAATAGAGTATCAACAGAAATTCCTGACAGTGCTTCAGGAAAAGATTTAAGCCGCGCCATCATCGAATACTTCATCAACAACGACCAGGTGATGCCCACGCAAAAAGCTCTCGATACGCTGAAGATTGAGGTGAAGAAAATTTATTGATATCTCTCTCTTCACACCACCTGGTCAGATCGCAAAAATATTTTTGAGAATGGGATTCTCCGCAGCAATGTCAGTGAATAAAGTATAGAGTTGCTTTCGCCGTTGCTATCTTCGCTTCATTCCAATTTCGAAATGAAAGATAAAGTACCTTCAAAAAAATTCTACACAGATTCCGGCATTGAAATTCAGCCGGTTTATTCCGGGACGCCCCATGAGACAGATAAGTTGCCGGGTGAATTTCCTTTCACGCGCGGTGTACATGAAAGCATGTATCGTGATAAGCTCTGGACGATGCGGCAGTATGCCGGATTTTCTACAGCTGAAGAATCGAATCGCCGCTATCATTACTTACTTAACCAGGGAACTACAGGATTATCCGTGGCATTTGATCTTCCAACTCAAATCGGTTACGATTCTGATCATCCCATGGCTGAAGGTGAGGTTGGAAAAGCCGGAGTGGCTATTGATTCATTGCAGGACATGGAAGAATTGTTCGACGGAATTCCATTGCAAAGCATCACCACATCAATGACGATCAACGCCACGGCGTACATTCTTCTTGCGATGTATGTTGCACTGGCAAAACGGCAACAAGCCGATCTGAAAAAAATTTCAGGTACTGTGCAGAATGATATCCTGAAAGAGTATGCAGCACGGGGAACGTACATCTATCCGCCAAAGCCCTCGATGAAATTGATAACTGATGTGTTTGATTTTTGCGCGAAAAAATTGCCCGGTTGGAATACTATTTCCGTTTCGGGTTATCACATGCGTGAGGCGGGTTGCACGGCCGTGCAGGAAATTGCATTCACCCTTTCAAATGGCAAGGCCTATTTGAAAGCTGCACTGGCCCGCGGATTAGACATCAATGTTTTTGCAAGAAGAATTTCTTTTTTCTTCAATGCTCACAATAATTTGTTCGAAGAAGTAGCGAAGTTTCGTGCAGCGCGGAGAATGTGGGCGAAAATCACAAAGGACCTTGGCGCGACCGATCCGCGTGCGCAGATGCTGCGCTTTCATACACAGACGGGCGGCTCTACCCTCACGGCACAACAACCATTGAACAACATTGCGCGCGTTACGGTACAGGCACTCGCAGCCGTGCTCGGCGGAACACAATCGCTTCACACGAACGGATATGATGAAGCATTGAGTTTGCCAACAGAATCAGCAGCAGGAATTGCATTGCGTACCCAGCAAATTATCGCGCATGAAAGCGGTGTCACCCACACCGCAGACCCTCTTGGTGGTTCGTTCTTTATTGAAACACTCACCGATGAATTAGAGCTGCAGGCACAGAAATACATTGACAAAATTGATGCGATGGGAGGCGCTGTGCAAGCGATTGAAGCAGGGTTTATGCAGTCGGAAATTGCAAGCTCGGCATACAAGTATCAGCAGGCAATAGAGCGGAATGAAAAAATTATCGTGGGAGTAAATCAATTTGTTACTGAAGAAGAAATGCTAATGAACATTTTCCGGGTAGACGACTCGATCAGAAATTTGCAGGTTGAAAAACTGACACGACTCAAATCAAGGCGGAATGCGCCGGCAGTTGCCACTGCGTTGGACGAGTTAGAAAGCAAAGCGCGTGCTGATGAAAACGTTATGCCTTCTGTAATTGAAGCCGTAGAACAATACGCTACATTGGGTGAAATCGCTGACACCCTTCGAAAAGTCTTCGGTGAGCATCGGGTCTGATTATTGTTATTGTATTGACAAGAGTTAATTCCATTAAAATAATTTTCACCTCATTTATTGATCGCAAAAAAAATTTCGGTGTTCATTTCCCGTTCTGATTCTTCTGAAATACACAGTAAAAAAATTAAATTACACTTGATTTCACCTGAGAAAAATCCGGCAGATTGCAGGAAGGCAAATTACAGGAGTGGATTCTTCCTGCTGAAATCGTTATCAGTACATCGTTTGAATACAAGAAGCATAATCAGACTCAGTGCAGACGCTTGATGATGCTTCATTCTGAAAAAATCTTTCGAAAAAGCTCACTCGCAAATGCGAATTGTAATTCCCACGAGAAAGTCAAGTGGTTTGAATTATTTTTTCGAAAATTTTTTTAGCTGATGTTTGCACTCATTATTGAAAACAATTTTTGATACTTTCGAAATGGCAAACAGTATAAATACTAATACGCGACAATCCCAGGACAAAATCATGACGAGAACTGCTGAAGATGTTTGGAAGAATTGTTTGAAGATCATCAAGGACAATGTGAACTTACAGAGTTACAAAACCTGGTTCGAACCCATCAAAGCGATCAAGCTTGAAAAAAATATTCTTACGATCCAGGTGCCCAGTCAGTTTTTTTATGAATGGCTCGAAGAACATTATGTAACACTGCTGAGCAAAACCATCAAGCGTGAACTGGATAAAGCCGCGCGTCTTGAATACCAGATTGTGATGGACAGCTCCTCTTCACACCAATCGCCTTTCACCGTAAATGTTCCCACGTACAAAACCGGTGACAACAAGAATCCGGAACTGCTTGCACCGGTGGCGTTGGGCCGTGATATCAAAAACCCGTTCGTGATTCCCGGTTTAAAAAAAGTACAGATTGATTCACAACTCAATGCTAACTACTCATTCGATACTTACATCGAAGGTGATTGCAACCGGTTAGCACGTTCTGCGGGATGGGCAGTAGCGGGCAAGCCGGGTGGCACTTCTTTCAATCCTCTGGTAGTTCATTCGGGAGTGGGTCTTGGAAAAACGCATTTGTTGCATGCAACCGGCAACCAGGTGAAGATGAACTTTCCTGACAAAACCGTCCTCTACGTTCCTTCTGAAAAATTCACGAACCAGTTCATTGACTATCTCAAAAATAATTCAGTGAATGAGTTTATTCACTTCTATCAAATGGTGGATGTGCTGCTGGTTGATGACATTCAGTTCTTCGCCAATAAGGACCGCACACAGGATATTTTCTTTCACATCTTCAATCACCTTCATCAATCAGGAAAGCAAATTGTTCTCTCATCAGACCGCTCACCACGCGACCTTGAAGGCATTGAAGAGCGTTTGCTCTCCCGTTTCAAGATGGGATTGACAACCGATCTCGCGATTCCCGATTTTGAAACACGCATGGCCATTCTCGAGAAGAAAATGTATGCAGATGGTATCGAGCTTCCGCATGATGTAGTGGAATTTGTTGCGTACAACGTAAGTTCCAATGTTCGTGAGTTGGAAGGAGCTTTAATTTCTTTGCTCGCTCAGTCTTCTTTGAACAAAAAAGAAATTGATCTTGATACAGCAAAGAAGATCATCAAGAATTTTGTTAAGAGCGTATCACGCGAGGTTTCGATTGAGTTTATTCAGAAAGCGGTGTGCGAATACTTCAGTGTTCCCCAGGAAAAATTGAAGGAAAAGACACGCAAGCGCCAGATTGTGCAAGCCCGGCAACTCTCCATGTACCTGGCAAAAAGCTTTACCAAGAATTCATTGAAAGTAATTGGTCGTCATTTCGGAGGAAGAGATCACTCCACAGTGATTCATTCTTGCCAGGCGGTCCGTGATTTGATGGATACTGATAAAGACTTTAAGGAATCAGTCGCTGACATCGAAAAGAAAATTCAGTTGAGCATTTCCTGAAATAATTCTACGAAGAATGAGAACGCCGCGAAATATTTTCCGTGGCGTTTTTGTTTAAATCGGAAATCAGCAATCCGAAATCAAAGTCGGGGATAACTTGGTAAAGGTTTCCAAAAAAAGTCCGATCCAAAAAAACAGATCGGACTTTAGTCGGGGTGGCGTGACTCGAACACGCGACCCCCTGGTCCCAAACCAGGTGCGCTAGCCAACTGCGCTACACCCCGAGGCAAAAAAGTTATTGGTTATTCCCGAAAAATCGGGACAGGTCGTTAATGGTGAATAATGAAAAAAATAAATCAGAGGCAAGTGTACGATGAACAATTAACAATTAACTTTTTTTTGCGGAGAGGGAGAGATTCGAACTCTCGGTACACTTTTACAGCGTACAACGGTTTAGCAAACCGGCCCTTTCGGCCACTCAGGCACCTCTCCGTAATAGGATAGCAAAAGTAGAAAATTCATCTCAATGGCTTTGAGCTATTCTTCTTTTAATTCTTCTTCCAATTCTTCTAACTCAATCTTCAGGGCAATACCTGCCATCAGGATATCACGAAAAGAAATCGCGAGTGAAATAAGCATGAGCAATAATGCAGCGCCAAATACTATTCCGCCCCAGCGTTTCTCACCTAAATAGATCATTGCCATCGCAAATGTGCAACAGAACAAACTTGCAATTGCAAACGCCTGCATGTTGCGAATGAATCGCTCGCGACGTTTCAGCACACGGATTTGCTTGAGGTAAATCGGGTTCTCCTGTTTACGGTGTGCTGTTTTTAATTCACGGATCAGGCGTGCAATAGCGAGGTAGCGGTTCGTGTAAGCAATCAGCAATAATGATACTGCCGGAAATAAAATCGCAGGTGTGGTAAAAGTGATTTCCATGGAGAAAATTTGTGTTCAAAGATAATTCGTGCAATTCGTGCAATTCGTGGCAAACTCAAATCGTCCTCCTTATTTTTGAGGCATGAAGATTTCTTACAACTGGCTGAAGGAATATCTCGACTTCAATTTATCTCCCGGGGAAGCCGGAGACATACTTACGAATGTCGGATTGGAAGTGGACGAGATTTCAAAATGGGAATCTGTGAAAGGTGGTTATGAAGGATTGAAGATCGGTGTTGTGAAAGAAGTACAGAAGCATTCCGATGCAGATAAACTCACCATCACAAAAGTGAATATAGGTGATGCGACTGATCTGCAAATCATCTGCGGCGCCCCCAACGTAGCGGCAGGACAAAAGGTTATTGTTGCAACCGATGGTGTTATGCTTTATCCATTCAGTGGAGACCCTTTTAAAATCAGGAAGACAAAAATTCGAGGCGTTGAATCAGAGGGAATGATTTGTGCCGAAGATGAAATTGGTTTAAGTGATGATCATGGCGGGATTATGGTGTTGCCGGAAGATGCTGAGGTTGGCACTCTTGTAAAAGATTTTCTGAAAGTTGAAACAGATTTCATTTTTGAAATTGGGCTTACACCGAATCGCGGCGATGCGATGTCTCAGGTTGGTGTGGCGCGTGATCTTGCGTCTTACCTGAAAACAAACAGGAATGGAAATGCTTCGCTTCGATTTCCTGATGTCAGCAAATTTTCGGTGGCTGATCATTCTATGCCAATCGAAGTTATTGTAGAAAACACAGAAGCGTGTCCGCGATATTCCGGAGTTACGATTTCAGGAATTGAAGTGAAAGAATCTCCTGAATGGCTACGGAACCGGATAAAAGCTGTTGGACTTCGCCCAATCAATAACATCGTTGACATCACCAACTTCGTGATGTATGAATGCGGGCAACCACTCCATGCTTTCGATGCAGATCAAATTTCAGGAAAAAAAATCATTGTGAAAACTCTCGCGGAGAATTCTGTCTTCAAAACGCTTGATGACAAAGAGATCAGGCTCTCAGCAAATGACCTGATGATTTGTGATGCGAAAGAGGGGCTGTGTATTGCAGGCGTATATGGCGGAATAAAAAGCGGCGTGAAAGAAACCACGACAGCTATTTTTCTCGAAAGCGCCTGTTTCAATCCAAAATTTATTCGCAGAACTTCAACAAAACATTTACTCCGGACAGATGCTGCCATTCGCTTTGAGAAAGGCACTGATCCCAACAATACTGTGTTCGCATTGAAGCGGGCATCCGTGTTAATCTGTGAAACCTGTGGCGGAAAAATTTCTTCCGGCATTGTTGATGTCTATCCCATGCCGGTGAAAGAAAAAATTATTTTACTGCCTTGGGAAAAACTAAACCGTGTTGCGGGAATTGAAATTCAAAAAGACGATGCAAGGAATATTTTGCAGGCGCTGCAATTCAAGATTCTATCTGAAGATCCCGAACAAATTACTGTGGCAGCTCCCACTTTCAAAACGGATGTGACCATGGCAGAAGATGTGATTGAAGAAATCATCCGTATTAACGGCATTGAAAAAATTCCGATGCCTGATGCCGTTCGCTCTTCGCTGAGTTATTCAACTGATGACAAGCATGAAGAATTACAAAATGTCATTTCTGAAACACTGGTCGGTTTTGGTTTCCGTGAGATGATCAATAACTCAGTAACCAATTCAAAGTTTCATGAAGAATATTTTCCCGACACAAAGGACGAAGTGGTTAAGCTATTAAGTTTTTCAAATGCTGGTTTGGATTCCATGCGCGCTTCCATGATTTTTCCGGCACTTGAAGTGATCAGCTACAATCACAACCGTAAAATGACCGATCTCAAATTGTTTGAGTTTGGAAAAACTTACAGGAAGAAAGAAGATCGCTACGATGAATCATCACATCTTATTCTTCTTGCCACAGGAAATAAATTTTCTGAATCATGGCAGGCAAAAGAGCAGCCTGTAGATTTTTATTTTCTGAAGGGTGTGGTAGAAAATATTTTACGAAGAGGCGGCATCAGGCGCTATGCTTCTGCTGCCATAAGCAATTCAATCTGGCAGACAGGATTAACTTACTCCCTCGGTAAATCCCCATTGGTGAACCTGGGCAAGGCGAGTTCAAAAATCATTTCTTCATTCGACATTAAGAAGGAAGTGTGGTACGCCGATTTTGATTTTGATGCGCTTGCGAAATTTTGCAGGAACAGTACTACTTACGCAGAACCATCAAAGTTTCCTGCGGTAAGAAGAGATTTGGCCCTCGTGCTCGATCAGAAAATTTCATTCCTGGAAATTGAATCACTTGCTTACAACACATCCCGCGGCTTGCTGAAAGAAGTGAACTTGTTTGATGTGTACCAGGATGAGAAGATCGGTGCTGATAAAAAATCTTACGCTGTTTCATTCACCTTTGAAGATTCAGAAAAAACATTGACAGATAAGGAAGTGGAATCGAACATGGAGAAACTGATTCGTACTTTTGAAAAGGAGCTTGGCGCTTCTATCCGGCAGTGAAATAATTTGTCTTCAACAACCAATGGCAATGAATTCTACGAAAGACCTTCTGAAGAAAACGGATGAACTCATCAGCAAGATTCGCCGCCTCTCTGAAAAGCAGGATAAGCTGATCACAGAATTAAAATCGAAAGACGAAAAGATTGAGGTTCTTCGCAATCAGCAGACTTCAAATCAGGAACGGATAGATTCTCTCGAACAGGAAGTAGCATCACTGAAACTCGGAGCGTTCGTAAATCTCTCTGATGAAAATAAAAAAGAAGTGCGCCGCAAGCTCAACGAATATTTGAGAGAGCTTGATGGCGTGATTGCAAAACTTTCAGGTGAAGATTAGCACTGAAAAAAAAATTATTGCATGGAAGAATTGGTAAGCATATCAGTCACTGTTGGTGAGCGGCAGTACCCGCTAAAGATCCGGGCACAGGATGAAGAGCTTGTCCGGCAAGCAGAGCATTTGATCAATGAAAAGTTCAATGAGTTTCAATTACGGTTTACCGGGCAGGAAAAGATTGATTACCTCGCCATGAGTGCACTGATGAACTTTGTTGACCTTCTGAAAAATAAAAGTGCAGATGGAGAGCAGGGTGAATTACTCTTCCAAAAAATTTCGGAAGCTGAAAAAATAATTGTTGATGCGCTGAAAAAAAATTGATCGTTCAACTTTGCTATTGTCACTGGGTAGAATCAACATCACCACCACTTTGATCATCAGAATCATTTTGATCGCCCCCAGCCTGAGAATTGTCACCGGATTCGTTACCGCTATTGCCTGGTTCATTAGAATTTTCTCGCTGAACAGAATTGTTTTGATCAGTGGCTGCTCCTGAGTTGTCATTTGATCCCTCTATAGCAGCGTTGTCATTAACAGTTCCGACGTTGCCCGATACACCGCCTTTATTGCCGGAGTTGAGCACAATAATGATAATAATTACTACTACCACGGCCGCACCAATGATCATCATCATTCTTGAATTAGATTTCTTAACTGGTGCTGGTTCCCTTTGATTCGTATAAGAGGAAGCAGTAAGATTTGGTACGGGCTTTCTTTCATCCTGGGTTCTCCGCCTTTTTTCTGCTTCCGCTTTTTGCCGTAACTCATTTTTCAACTCCTCGAGAAACTTAGGAGGTTCTTCAACATATTTCTGATTCGGAAACTTGCCGAAGTATTCCTCATAAGCCGCTATCGTATTCAACGATTTAGCATTCTGCCAGGCGAATTCTTCTTCCTTGGTATTGATGAAGGCATTAAACTCTGCGTTCTTATCGAGATCAAAAACGGTCTCAAGCAACTGGTTGCTGATCTTTTGCCGCTCCCGCGCCAGGGCTTCCTCATTTATGTTTCCGCTCTTCAGATTATCTTTTGCCTGATACAACCTTTGAGAAAGCCCGATAAAAAAAGTTTTCAATTCGCGTTCTTCGGCATGTCCGCTATCCGAAGCGGGTTTGAATTCTGCCAGCAATTTTTGAAATTCTTCAATGGCCACTTCCACGCGATTTTGACCGATGAGCTTCTCAATGTTGTTTGCGAATTCTGACATGGTGTTTGTTTTTCCGGTTGAATAAAAAATTTATTTGTTAATGGTGATTGATTTTTAAGAGTTGCAAGATAGATAGTTTTGCAATCGTAAAAGGGAAAAGCTCAAGTGACCATTTTTGTTAATCATGCCTAATTTATTCACTAACAACTCGAAGAACTACTCTTCTGAAATTCTTATCTTCGAATCATGATCACAACCATCAGAAGCAAAAACAAAACGTATCTCAACCTTGAATCTCTTCACCAAATGAGTGATGAAGAGTTTCAGAAATTCACAATAAAGAATTCACCCTATCAATTTGAGCGGGAGCCAGACGGAACAATAGTGATGATGGAGCCAACTGTGAGCTATGGCGGTTATTTCAACTCCACTTTGAGCGGTGAACTTTACAGTTGGAATCGCAAAATGAAGCTCGGTTACCTCTTTGACTCAAGCACGGGTTTCAAACTACCAGATGGTTCTGTAAGAAGCCCCGACGCTTCTTTTGTAGTGAAGGAACGATGGGAAGCGCTCACCGAGAAAGAAAAAAATTCTTACTCGCCAATTTGTCCTGACTTTGTTGTTGAGCTTAAGTCGCCCTCCGATGATCTTGAAGAACTGAAAGAGAAGATGCAGATGTATATGAATAACGGATGCCGGCTTGGCTGGCTCATTGATCCTAAACACGAAAAAGTTTTTATTTACAGAACTCCATTTGCATTTGATGTTATTGAAGGATTCGATAAAAAAATTTCCGGTGATGATGTGCTTCCGGAATTTGAAATGGATCTTTCTATCCTGAAAAAGTAATCCGCTAAAACGAATCTTTTGTCCTCCCTTATGGTTGCTTTCGTCTATTGGTCAAGACCGCTCTAATAATTATCCCATAATTTCGTTCCCCTTAAAAAATTTATTGCTCAATGAAAAAATGGAAAAAATCGCTGCTCATCGCAGCTCTCGCATTACTCGCATTCATCCCGATTGCAACTACCAGTGATAGCTACTTCGAGATTTCGAAGAACCTCGACATCTTCGCGACGCTCTACAAAGAAGTCAATACGTATTATGTTGATGATATTGATCCGGCCAAATTCATGCGCACAGGTATTGACGCCATGCTCGAGTCGCTTGATCCTTACACGAACTACATCAGTGAGGCGGACATTGAGGGGTATCGTTTTCAAACTACCGGCAACTATGGAGGCATTGGCGCCATCATTCGAAAAGAGAATGATAAAATTGTGGTGGCCGAGCCCTACCAAAACTATGCTGCTGACAAAGCCGGCTTGCGCGCAGGTGACATATTGCTCGAGGTGGATGGTAAATCAACAAAGGGTAAAACCGTTGATGATGTGAGTAAGATTTTAAAAGGAGCACCGGGCACTACTGTTAAACTGGAAATTCAGCGTCCCGGTGATAAAAATTCTGAGACAAAGATTTTAACTCGTGATGAAGTGCACGTGAATAGTGTTCCTTATTATGGAATGCTTGAAAATAACATCGGGTACATCCGCCTCACCCAATTCACAGAAGGTTGCGGACAAGACGTGGCAGATGCACTGAAAGATCTTGAAAGTAAATATCAATTGAAAGGCGTTGTGTTTGACCTGCGAAGTAATCCCGGTGGCTTGCTCAATGAAGCGGTGAACGTGTCAAATGTATTCATTGAGAAGATGCAGAAAATCGTAAGCACCAAAGGCAAGGTGCAGGAATGGGACAAAGAATATTTCACCTTGAATCCGGCTATTGACACAAAAATCCCTCTCGCAATTATCACCAACAGTGGTTCTGCATCAGCATCGGAAATTGTAACGGGCGTAGTACAGGACTATGATCGGGGTGTGGTGATTGGGCAAAGAACGTATGGCAAAGGATTGGTGCAAACAACGCGAACACTGAGCTATGGTACGCAATTGAAAGTGACTACCGCTCATTACTTCACTCCGAGCGGCAGGTGCATTCAGGCGCTCGATTACGAACATCGCAATGAAAATGGAAGTGTGGGAAGAATACCTGATTCACTCAAGCATGCTTTCAAAACCAGTTCCGGAAGAACAGTGTTTGATGGCGGCGGCATTGACCCTGACTTTATGATGGACCCGCAAAAACTTTCACCCATCACCGCCAGCCTGCTCGAGAAGAGCCTCATCTTCGATTATGCTACCGAGTATCGCCAGAAACACGAGACCATTCCGGTCACAAAAGAGTTTCATCTTACCGATGATGAGTACAATGACTTTCTGCAGTGGCTCAGCACGAAGGATTATGATTACACCACTAAGAGTGAGCAGGCTATGAAAGACCTGAAAGAGACCGCGCAGAAGGAAGCGTACTGGGATGGCATCAGGGATGACTTTTCGCATCTGCAGGATGAAATGAATCACGACAAGCAAAAAGATTTGATCAAGTTTAAAGATGAAATTCGTGACATGCTGGAGCAGGAAATTGCGGTGCGTTACTATTATCAGAACGGTAGAATTGAAGCCTCGTTGAAGGATGATGATGAAGTGAAGAAAGCCATTGAAGTGCTGAATGATCCTGCTCTGTACAGCAAAACCCTGGAGGCATCGAAGTAATTTCGTAAGTCGAATTCCTGAATGGGCTGTTACCTTTGCGGTGTACAGCCCATTTCTTTGGAAGCCGCCGCGGTTTTTTTTCAACCGCGGTTGGTTTAGCCCGGTTAGATTTCAAAATCAGAAATAAAAAATTGCATTCGTCATTAACTCGTTTCAAATTGCATTCATGAAAAAAATTAGTTTCATAGCTCTTGGGCTTCTGGTTTTCTTCTCACTAAAATCTTTTGCTCAAACAAGTGATTCGTCGCTCATCAAAAACCTGAAACAGCATATTTATTATCTCGCATCGGATAAATTACAGGGGCGACTCACGGGATCAAAAGGTGAGAAGCAAGCATCATCCTACATCATCAGGGAATACAAAAACATTGGCATTGGCCCCATGGGAAGTCAAGGTTCATTTCTTCAATCATTCACGTTCTCCAATGGAAAAAAGCCCGATGGAAAAAATGAACTCATCATAAACACACACAAGCTTAAGCTCAATGAAGATTATTTTCCGGTCAACGTGAGTGGAAACGAAAAAGTGAAGGGGTCAATCGTGGATGTTGGTTATGGAATTTCTTCGCCTGCAATTAACTATGATAGTTACAAAGGGCAACTGGATTTGAAGGGCAAAATTTTTTTTATGGAATGCAGCACGCCCGAAGGCGACAATCCTCATTCGAAATATGCGCCGTATGCTGACATCAAAAGCAAGGTGGATAATGCTATGGTCAGGGGGGCCATCGCCATCATCTTCACGAATACAAATTCGAAAGCTGATGATCTTGAAGCCAACCTCGACATCCAATCCTTCGACGCAGCCATTCCTATTGTATTTGTGAAAGCCGAAGCATGGAAGCAAGTGAAGCGTGATCAGTTGAATGTTGCGGTGATGAATGTTCATCTCAAAAGAGTTTCTGTTACCGGGCACAACGTGATTGGCTTCCTTGATAACCATTCGGCGACTACGATTGTTATTGGTGCGCATTATGATCATCTCGGGCATAATGAACTTGGAGGCTCACTCTATCGGGGTGTGCCTGCTATTCACAATGGCGCCGACGATAATGCGAGCGGAACTGCCGGCGTAATTGAATTGGCAAAATGGCTTGCAACGAATGGCGTGACGGAAAAAAATAATTTCCTCTTTATCAATTTCTCCGGAGAAGAAGAAGGATTGCGTGGTTCAAAATCATGGGTTGGTCATGCAACGTTCGATACTTCTAAAATCAATTTTATGATCAACATGGACATGATTGGAAGATATCGCACTGAAAAAGGATTGGAGATTGACGGCTTGGGATCTTCTCCTGATGCTTTCAATTTTATAAGGACGATGACTTTTGATTCGCTGAAATTCGTGCTAAAAGATCAGGGCATAGGTCCATCTGATTTTACTTCTTTCTACTTAGCAAACATTCCGGTTCTTTTCTTCTTCACAGGCACGCACGATGACTATCACAAGCCAAGCGATGATGCGGACAAGATTAATTACCCGGGTGAATTAGAAGTTTTAAAATACATCGAGCACATTCTTCTTCATCTCGACAATAGCGGGACATTGGCTTTCAGCAAAACAAAAGAGCCGGACGGTGGTGATGTGCCGAAGTTTAAGGTCCGGTTGGGAATTGTTCCGGATTATTCCTTCGAAGGTCCCGGGTTGAGAATTGATGGCGTAGACGAAGGACAGCCTGCATCAAAAGCCGGACTTCAAAAAGGTGACATCATTCTTTCACTCGGCGACTTTACTATTTCTGATATCTATGTTTACATGAAGGCACTTGCCTCCTTTCAAAAAGGTGATACTGCTCCGGTGAAAGTGAAACGCAGCGACAAGGAACTTGAAATGAAAGTCACCTTCTAATTCTTACTTCCTTTTGGCGCTTATCCTCAATATTGAAACCTCCTCTTCGGTTTGTTCAGTGTGCATTAGCCGTGATAGAGAAGTGATTTTGAAGAAGGAAGATTTTTCCGGAACCAATCATGCTTCCATGCTTGCTGTTTTCATTCAACAGCTCTTTCAGGAAACAAAAATCGGGATGAAGGACCTGGACGCCATTGCGGTAAGTGCCGGGCCGGGATCCTATACGGGACTAAGGATTGGTGTAGTGACTGCAAAAGGTTTGTGTTTTTCTCTTGATAAACCCCTCATCGCCATAGACTCATTGCAAGCCCTTGCCTCCGGATTAGAAAAAAAAATTCCTGTCCCGGGGACTCATGACGGCAAAGGCAATCTGATTTACTGCCCCACAATTGATGCAAGACGAAATGAGATTTATTTCGGATTGTATGGACGGGAGGGTGAGGAGATTCTTCCTTCTCACAACATCATTCTCTCTTCGTCAATTCCTTTCAGCATTCCTGATGGACATACAGTTGTCGCAGGCGGAAGCGGCGTCTTAAAATGCAGACAAGCATGGGGCGATGAGCCAATTCTCTATGATGATTCTGTGGTGTCTTCAGCACGCCACATGACTTTTCTTTCCCAAAAAAAATTCACCGTATCTATGTTCGAGGACATCCACAGCTTTGAACCTCACTACATTAAGCCGGTTTATATCAACACTCCCCGCAGTTAAAATAACGTTAAAAACATATCTGAGTTATGCATTATAATTCTGGGCATTGCATTTGTCCTTAATTATTTTTCTATTCTTCACCTTAAAAAATCTTCAATATGCCTAAAGTTGCAATGTCCGAAATGCCCACCATCACTAAGAATGGAGGCTCAAGATCAGCCATTAAAATTGATTATGCTGAACTCAAGCGCGCCGCTGGCGTATTGCGCGCCGTGAATCACAAGTTGCGCCAGCAAATGTTGCAATTGATAGAAGAAAACGGCCGGCTCACAGTAACTGAAATTTTTGTACGCCTCCGTTTAGAACAATCTGTTGCCTCGCAACACCTTGCAATTCTTCGACACGCCAACGTGGTGAAAACCGAGCGTGATGGTAAATTCATTTACTACACACTCAATGTCCCGCGCCTTGATGAACTTGCTTCAATTGTGAGTGAATTAACCAGGTAATTTTTGTTTGAGTAATAAATTGCTGAGCCGATCAAATAAAAAGGATCGGCTCATTTTTTTTCTAAAGTCGTACCTTTGCCGTCACTTCCAATCCTTAAATTGAACACACCATGATTGTTGAACAACTGTATACAAATTGTCTTTCCGAAGCGGCTTATTTCATTGAGTCGAACGGCGAAGCACTCATAATTGATCCACTGCGCGATTACAATAAATACATGGAGATGGCTGAAAAAAATGGCGCGAAGATCAAATACATTTTCGAAACGCATTTTCACGCCGATTTCATTTCAGGTCATATTGATTTGGCGAAGAAAACCGGCGCACCGATTATTTACGGCCCCGAAACAGAAACAAATTTTCCTGTACACATCTCGAAAGACGGCGAACGTTTTAAAGTTGGAAAGCTCGAAATTGAAGTAATGCATACACCCGGGCATACACCCGAATCCACCTGCTATCTCTTGTATAATGAAGAAGGAAAACCCTATTGCATTTTTACCGGTGATACATTATTTGTCGGTGATGTTGGAAGGCCGGATCTCTTCGGCGCTGCCATCACCAAGGAAGAGCTTGCGTCACGCATGTATGACTCGCTGCAGCGATTGAAAAAATTGCCTGATGATGTGATTGTCTATCCTGCACACGGCCCCGGTTCATCGTGCGGAAAAAATTTGGGGAAAGAAACATGGAGTACCATTGGCGCACAGAAGAAAGCTAACTATGCGCTGCAGAATATGGGAAGAGAAGAATTCATTCATACACTCACCACCGGATTATCAAAGCCACCTCAGTATTTCCCGCTTAATGCAAAAATAAATCGTGAGGGTTACGAGTCGCTGGATGAGATATTGAAGAAAAGCTTGCGTGCATTAAGCGTGACTGATTTTGAAAAGGAAATGCATCAGAAAAAAACGATCATACTCGATACACGACGGGATAATGAGTTTGAGAAAGGATTTATTCCGGGATCAATTTTCATTGGGCTGAACGGTCGTTTCGCTGAATGGGTTGGAAATCTGTTACGAATGGATGATCGTATTCTGCTGGTGACAGCTCCGGGAAAAGAAGAAGAGTCCATTGTACGCATGGCGCGCGTGGGCTATGAAAATGTAATTGGATTTCTTGAAGGTGGATTTGATGCCTGGAGAAATTCCGGAAAAGACATTGACATGATCATTTCCATTGATGCGGAAGAATTTCTGCTCGATTATAATTACGATAACATCACTGTGGTAGACGTGCGCAAGGAGAGTGAGTACAATGATGTTGGACATGTGGAAGGAGCGCTAAATGTGGTGCTGCAGGAGTTTGATGAGCAATTGTACAAGCTGGAAAATATAGCCGACAGGGATATCTACATTCACTGCGAGGGTGGTTATCGCTCTATGATTGCCGCTTCACTGCTAAGGAGAAAGGGATTCAGAAGTATTAAGAATGTAGCGGGCGGTTACAATGCCATTGTAAAAACAAGCATTCCGGTAGAGGTACCGAAGTTTTCAGAATCATAAATTCATTTTGATATCCCCGCGCATGATGAAGCCAACATTTCGGCGCCGGCTGAAAAAGGTGCTGGTAATCTTGCTGATTCTGTTTGTATTTTGCTTCATAGCAGTTTTGTGGTGCAATCATGCAGTTGATTCTTATGCGTCCGGAAATCTTTTTAATGACACCAATCAAATTCCGTATAACAAAGTTGCTGTCGTTCCTGGCGCTTCAAAACTGCTTGCCAATGGAACTATCAATCCCTATTTCCAATATCGCTGTGACGCTGCATGGAAACTTTTTATATCAGGAAAAATTTCTTACATACTTCTCAGCGGCGACCATTCCGTGATTGGTTACAATGAGCCACAGGATATGAAAGATGAATTGGTTTCACGCGGAATTCCTCCCGAAAAGATTTTTCTCGATTACGCCGGATTCAGAACATTCGATTCCATGATCAGGGCAAAAGAGATTTTCGGGCAATCAAAATTTACAGTGGTGTCTCAGCCTTTTCACAATGAAAGAGCTTTGTATATCTGTCATCACGAAGGAATCAGCGCAGTCGGATTTGATGCGCGGGATGTTTCCGGCCGGTTGGGTTTCCAAATAAACGTTAGGGAAAAAATTGCCCGTGTAAAAATGTTCATTGACCTTTATGTGATTCCCGCTCATCCTCGTTTCCTTGGAGAAAAGATTGAAATCAAATAATAACCGCCCACACGCTCAAATACTTTTTGCAGGCATTTCAATTGCTTAGTGTCGTGTAACCGTCAAATCACCAATGACCATTTTGAAAGGCAGAAGGAAAAAGCGATTGCGCATTATTGCAATCATCCTGTTGTCATTTTTCCTTTTGCTTACTATCGTTTATATCTTTCTTGTTGCTCACAAGAAAGATATTCTTTCAGCCATCACCACTTCACTCAATCAGAACATAAACGGAAGGGTGGAGATCGGCGACATTCGCTTCACATTCTTTGAAAGTTTTCCATCTATCACCATCAAGGTTAAAAACCTGTTAGTTACAGATTCATTGATCAGCGCTAAGAGCGATACCATGCTCAAAGCGCGCGAACTGTCTTTGAATATTCCCCTGTGGCAGATGCTGAGCAAAAAGAATGCGATCCGCTCAGTTCGATTAGAGGACGTAAAAATTTCTTTACTAAAATCCACAGGTGGTTTAAGCAATTTAAAACTCTTCAAAGATGTGAGCTATAAAAAAGAAAAAAAAGAAAGCGAGAGCAGTACCCCTCAGCCATGTAAGATAGTTCTTCGAAATGTCTCTTTCAGTTTCGCTGATTCACTAAAGCAAAAGTTTTTCAGTTTTCACTTTAAGAGTTGTGTCGTTGATGTTAAGTATCCTGATTCTACCATGCAATTCAAGATGAAGGGTGTGGTGCATTTTGATCACCTTCTGTTTAATGTGCAAAAGGGGGGATACCTCACAGACAAGGATCTTGCTTTGAATTTAGAAGGTCAAATTATTCCCAAGCAAAAATTGATTTCAGTTTCCGGCGGCACGGTGCAAGTGGATGATCAGCTGTTGGCGATCAACAGTAAATTTTTTCTTGGGGAGAATCCTTCGATGCAGATGAATTTCTTTTCACGATCTATGAAACCTTCTGTTGCTTATTCTTTGCTTACAAAGAACATTGAGGAAAAGCTATCGCGCTACCAGGTGTACAAGCCGGTGATGGTGTACACAACCATATCAGGGTCACTTGCTCCGCATACGAGTCCCAATGTAGATATATACATTAAAAGTTCATCCAATCGTATTTCACTCGCTACACGTTCCTACGATGACCTTACATTGCTTGGCCGGTTTACGAATCATATTGATTCAACAAAAGACAATGATGATCATAACTCCCGATTGGCATTTCCCGTATTTGACGGAAGTGTGTTCCAGGTTCCGGTGAAGATGAAATTAACCGTCACCGATCTTATTTCTCCCAATTTGGAACTGCGTGGTTCTTCTGATCTTGATAAAGCTTCCGTAGAAAAAATTGTTGATCCTAAGCGGCTAAAAATTATTTCCGGCGAGGCGCATATTCGCTTTTCCTATTCGGGGCCGCTCGTAAATTATGTTGACACAGTAAGCAAACAATTGAAGAGCACGATTCGTGGAAGTGTAATCCTGAATAACCTGGCTGTTAATTATATACCCAGTGATTTTGAATTTAAAAAGGTGAATGGCAGCATGGTGTTTGATCAAAATGATCTTCATATTAACACCATAAACTTTGAATTGAACAAGAACACTGCTTATGTCAACGGGGCATTCATTCAGCTTATTCCTTTCCTGTTCACCTCCCTCGCTGCTACCCATGTAGACCTTTCGCTCACTGCCGCCACCATCAATCTTAACAATTTTAATTTTCAGAAAGACACTGCTTCTGCCCTCCCCGAAAAAACTGCCGCACAAAAGGAGGTGACCAATAACCACATCGCTGATCTTATCAACCAACTCATTGATCGCGTTGAATTAAACTTCAACCTGCATGCTGATACAGTTCTTTATAAACATTTCATTGCTACTGATGTTCAGAGTGAACTTACTTATGCAAATGATTTCGTGCATTTCAAAAATACTTCTATGAAGGCCGCCGGGGGAATTTTTTCTTTCACCGGCAATATGACGAAACTTACGCAGCCACGGCATGAAGTTGACCTGCAAGCTTCTATTCAAAATGCCGACATCAGTTCATTCATGAAAGGCTTTGATTATTTCGGGCAGAACATTGTAACAGGTCACGATGTGGATGGAAAACTGAAAGCTGATATTTCATTTCACGCGCAACTTAATCGCGGGTTTAATGTGATTCCTTCTTCGATGAGGGGAAAGATGAAAGTCTCCATCAAGGATGGTGAGTTAAACAACTTTGAAAGCATCGAGCAGATTTCAAAATATGTTTTTAAAAACCGCAACTTTCGGAATATTAAATTTTCAGGAGTAGAGAATGAATATGAATTAGAAGGATCCCAGATTACTTTTTCTCATCTCGATGTTTATTCTTCGGTGCTGACTTTTTTTGTGGAAGGGAAATTTGACTTCCACAACACAAATACACTGATGCTTATTTATGTCCCTTTGGGAAATCTAAAAAAAGCAAAGACAGAAGAATTAGCGGAGCATCCTGATTCTAACCGGAAGTCAGGCATTGGACTTACCCTGAAAGCGGAGTACGGAGATGACAATAAATTGCACATTACTCCCGTGGTGTTTGGAAAGAAAAAAATAAGAGAGGACATTAAAAATAAGGAAGCGACAAAACCCAAAGAGCCAGCTGACACTTCTAAACAAAAGAAATCCGGTCAGAAGTAAAGGAGTACGATACAGCGGAGGTGCAGTTACAGTAGGCAATAGGCAGTTGGCAGTAGGCAAAATCGAGAATCGGTCCCGACACATCAGGAGAGGATCGAGAATTGAGTTTTCCCCCTCAACACTTGCAATTTCAAAATATATTTGTTACTATTACACTCCTTATAGCCGAAGGCACCTATACTATTGCAGCAACTAAAGCCAGGTTTGTTACCCAAAACATAAATAATGTGGTGGTGGGCCGAAACACTACGGCGCTGAATGTGGCGATGGTGGCGCTGTAGGGTAAGGAAGGATACTAATGTAGTAGGTAAATGTCCTGAGATTTTTTTGAAGTAAGAACATTCGAGTAATAGAATTTAGATATAGGAATTCATGATTTTGGCGGGAACTCGCCGATAAAAAAAAATAAAAAAATTTAGAATAACATTTTAGCTACAACATATGAAACGACAATTCAATTCCTTGCTGATTCTTCTCTTCTTCTTTTTTTTGACTATCGAAAAAACAAATGCGCAGGAACCCAATTGGCTTTGGGCTAAAGCGACAGGGGGTCTTTCTGAGGATATTGGTCATTCGGCAACAATCGATGACTTTGGAAATATTTACACCACAGGGAACTTTACGGGAACATCTGATTTTGATCCTGGACCTGGAATCTTCGATATGACAGCAGTCGGGGGAGATGATATTTTTATTTTAAAACTAAAAAATGCTGGTAATTTTGATTGGGTAAAAACTATAGGTGGAATATCTTCTGACGGAGCTTACTTAATAACTTCGGATGACTCAGGAAATGTTTATATAACCGGTTTTTTTGGAGACACTGTGGATTTTGACCCCGGCCCGGGAATATTTAATTTGCTTTCTGCGGGAAGTTCGGATATTTTCATATGTAAATTGGATAGCGATGGAAATTTTATTTGGGCGAAATCTTTAGGCGGATCATTGAATGATGTAGGAACATCGATAGCTATTGATGCGTTTGGAAATAAAGATATTTACACAACAGGCTCTTTCAAAGGTACAGCTGATTTTGATCCAAGTTCCGGAATATTTAACCTGACATCAGTTGGGTTTTCTGATATTTTCATTTCTAAACTAAATAGCTCAGGCAATTTAGCATGGGCACGATCAATAGGAGGAACAGTAAATGATCATGGTGTATCAGTAGCTGTTGATCCATCAGCAAATGGAGATGTTTACATTGCTGGTTCATTTGGATCAACGGTTGACTTCGACCCTGGCCCAGGGTTGTTTAATTTAACTTCAGCCGGATACTCTGATATTTTTATTTGCAAACTTGATAGTTCCGGTAATTTTATTTGGGCAAAACGAATCGGTGGGATAAATGATGAAACTATTTTGTCGATATCGTTTGACCCAATAAACAGTAATCTCTACACCACAGGTTATTTCGAGTCCACTGTTGATTTCGATCCTGGTCCGGGAACCTCCTATCTAACTTCAGTGCAACAACAAGATATTTTTATTTCTAAATTTGATAGCGCTGGAAATCTTATATGGGCAAAAGGGATGGGTGGAGTAGCTGAAGATGTTGGCACTTCAATAGTACATGACCCAGTAGATAATGGAGTCTACATTACAGGATATTTTAGTTATACAGTAGACTTTAATCCTGGCCCTGGGACATTTAATTTAGATGCAGTCTCACCTTATCCTTCTGATATTTTTGTTTCTAAACTTGATTTAGATGGCAACTTTGTCTGGGCCAAATCTGCAGGAGGATTTAGCGATGATGAGGGTTGGTCGGTAGCTGTCAATTCAACAGGGGACTTATTTGTTGCTGGGCGCTTTAGAAGTGACACTATTAATTTTGGCTCGACTACTTTGATCAATGTAGATGCTGCAGATACTATTGGTATCCCTAGCGATATATTTATTGCTAAACTGGGTTTCTCCACTTGCAATTCTGATTTTTACCTTGTACCAGATACACTCATTCTACATCATTATTGGGCAATCAACTTAGCGTTAGGAAATGGATCGTTAACTTATTTATGGAGCTGGGGCGATGGCACTTATGATTCTATTGCTTACCCAAGTCACATCTATGCAGACTCAGGTTTTTATACCATCTGTTTAACTATTGAAGACTCCACAGGATGTGTAGATAGTATGTGCATTGATTACAACATTCAAAAAATATCAAGAGAAAATACCATTGTAAAAGTTGATGTGGTTGATTCTATTCCTTCGATACCTACCGCTATTGAAAACACCAATGTGCTGCAATCATGGTCGGTATTTCCAAACCCTGCATCTGGAAATTCTTTTATCAACTATACTCTTTCAACTTCTGCAACCGTTAGCATCGCTCTGTATGATGTGCTCGGAAATAAATTGCAGCAATTGGTAAATGGCAACAAGGAGCAAGGCGAACACAACGCAACCATTGATGCACGCAAGCTGGCAAACGGAGTTTATGTTTTGCAGATACAGGCGGGTGAGCAGGTGGCGGAGGAGAAAATTGTGGTGATGAAATAAGTTCTTAAGTACTACTCAAAATTAACTCTCGATTTATGATCATGAAAAAAATAATTGCCTCACTTGTTGCAATTTTTATCTTCAGCCACATTCAAGCGCAAATGTTATCCGCCTGTTGTAATGATACCATTTGTGCCGGGGATAGTGTGCAACTTACTGCTGCTTTCGATTCATCTTCTGCTGTTAGTTTTCTGCAGCCATCGGACGATATTTACACCGACCTAATTGATCTTGGATTCAGTTTTAATTTTTTCGGAAACAACTATTCAAATTGTGTTCTTTCTGGTAACGGGTACCTCAGTTTCGATGCAAGTCTTGCCAATCAATATTCACCCTGGCAAATAACTCATGCCATACCTTCTTCGCTTAATCCAATGAATGCAGTCTATGGTCCCTGGCAGGATCTGGATCCATATGTGTTCCCCTATGGAGAATTACAATATTCGACTATAGAAGGCGACTCCGGGAAAATTTTTGTTTTCAATTACTGCCAGGTTCCAATGTATCAATGCAATGATTCACTTTCAACCGGACAGATTTTGATATACGAGAATTCAAACGTGATTGAAGTTCATCTGACCGAAAAAGATACTTGTACTATCTGGAATAATGGTGCCGCAATCGAAGGCATTCAAAATGCAACCGGAAGCATCGCTTATGTTGTGAGTGGAAGAAATTATCCGTCGCAGTGGGCTGTCACTAACGATGCCTACCGTTTCACTCCTATCACCAACACCACTTACACAGTAACTTCGATTCCGTACAGTCCGATTCCCTTAGTTTCCAGCGCCTTCAAATGGTATAATGAAAATGGCAACTATATTGGAATCGGAAATGCTATAACGGTTACGCCTGATTCAACAGGGTATTATATTGTGAAGTCGATATCTTCCTGCAGCTACGTTTGGGATACTGTCACCATTGTTGTTGATTCATGCTCAGCCAACGGTATTTCGAATATAAATCAAATTTCTTCAAACAGTTCAATAGTTATTTTGAATGAACTTGGAGTCAGAGTTGCTGCGGGTATGTATGCTGACCTCGAAGCACTGAAGCGCAGTTTGCCTTCCGGTTTATACTTTGTGACTATGGAGAAAGGAAACCAAATAGCGGTTA
Source organism: Chitinophagales bacterium (assembly GCA_035638255.1). GTDB lineage: Bacteria > Bacteroidota > Bacteroidia > Chitinophagales > UBA10324 > DASRAJ01. The sequence continues at coordinate 115,719 of DASRAJ010000098.1, read as the reverse complement.
GCAGAAAGATTTTTGTGATGAGGTGACAACGCGTATTGCAGCAATTGGTAAATAGCAACCAGGAGCAAAGCGACAACGCAACCATTGATGCACGCAAGCTGGCAAACGGAGTTTATGTTTTGCAGATATGGGCGGGTGAGCAGGTTGCGGAGGAAAAAATTGTCCTCCTGCGCTAACCTGTCCGCCGACACTTAAGTCCAGGCGGAAGCTTCGGAGGATGAATGGCATAATTCGTAATTCGAAATCTGATTCTACTGAACTATCAATTTCTCCTGGTATGATCTATTGGAAGAAATTAAGGTAAGAAGATACACACCACTTGAAAGTTTTTTATAAGGGTCAACAGCAATCCTGAGCATTCCGTCCGGGGTTGATGAAACTTTTTTCGAAAACATTTCCTGCCCATTTATGCTGTGAATAATTACCTGCATATCATTTGCAGATTCATCCGGGAGTCTTACAAGAATAGTTGAGCCGATCAGGGGATTGTTATAAACAATGGGGTGATTTTCAGAAAGACCATTGTAAACAGAAACTACTTTAGAGTAGGTTTCTGTTCCGTCATAATCAATTTGTTTTAACCTGTAATAAGAGAGCCCGGGAAGTGGAGAATTGTCAATAGATGAATAGTTCTGTAGCTGATTACTATATCCTGCAGCTCCTGCCTGTGCTATTGTCACAAAATTAAGACCGTCAGATGCGCGCTCCAACATGAAAGAATCGCTATTTAATTCTGATGCCGTCGCCCAGCTAATATCCACTATTGACTCATGAAGCTGAGCATTAAAAAATAATAGCTCAACCGGCAAAGGATTGCTTCCGCCGACAAGATTGGCTAAAGAAAATTTACAGAAGTAAGTAAAATTATTAGTTGACGCAATGCTTCCGCTTGGAATTATTGTACCTGCTCCGCCAAGATCTACCCATGCCGCCGCTCCATTATCTTTTGCAATCCTGAGATGAGGAGCATCAGTCACCACATCATAAGCATAATAGTATAACTTGACCATGGCGGTTGTCACAGAAGCACCTGGTCCTTTATTAATAGTCCAGTAACCAACATCAGAGACCTTATCAAGGGTAGGAGGGAATGTATACCCGAGAGCCATCGCCGAACTGTTGATGTATTCACAGGTATATTGGGTGGAGGTTGCTGAACTGTGAGTCACGGTAAGGTAGACCTGGTGTACGATAGTCCCCTTGCCGACAGGAAAGCATTTTGTAACACCAGAAGTAGTAGCCACAGTTTGAATCATGGGTCCTTTGACAAAGCTGCTGTCTTGCGGACTGCCGTTGAGGGAAACAGAACCAACGGCCCCTAAAGTGAGGATATTGGAAGAGGTAGTGATAAGATGTCCATCTGTAAACGAAAAGATGCCATTTACTGTGATACAACTATTGAGGGTAAGAGCGTTTACTGGTTTTGTATTGTTAAGAGTGAAATTATTAAATGTGGTGGCACCTGTTATGGTCTGAGCACTAGAACCGTTAAATGTAAATGTGCTCGTGTTTGCATTGAATGTACCAGACTTACTAAAGTTGCCTTTAACGGAATGAGAGTAAGTGCTCCCGCAGAAAGTGGTTCCCAATCCGATTGTAAAGTTTCCGTTTACTGTTAATGCTTGTGCGGCAGTCGCAGTCACTGTTCCTGAAGTGGTAAAGTTGCCGGCAAGTGTCATGGCTGCACCGGGCATTGTCTTGGTTCCGCTCCCGCTGAGAATAAGATTGCCATACAATTTGTTGGCAATAGTCTGGTTGATTCCGTTAAATTCAACAGTACTTGTTGCGCCAAACATATAGGTAGTAAAGTATTGAGGAAGTGGTCTTGCTCCGCCAATCTTTAATGTAGCTCCATTGGCCACCGAAAGCATATAAGTATACATGCTGTTGTAGTCCACTATATAGGAACCCACATCAAGTGTTCCGGCTGTTACTATCATGTTTCCTCCCTGCTGAAGCGCACTTGTTACCACTACAGTTAACAGGGACGAATTGACTTCAAAATTTCCCTGGTTAGCAGAATTGTAAAAGGTTTTGATGCCGGTTCCGTTAAATACTATTTTCGGCTCGGTTGTATTCGGGGGCGGCCATGTGATGGCGTTGGAGCAGGAAAAATTTCCCTGCACATAGAGCACCTGTCCCGGCGCTCCGCCAATTGTTAAAATGCCATTGACTCCGCTAATATTTACATTACCGCTTCCACCCATTGCAGTGCTAATAGTGAGGGTGCGATTTATGGAATTGTCAAAGTCAAGATAACCTGTCAGGGTCAGCGCTCCAACTGTTGCATTCGTATTCAGGGTTACGGTACCATTGGTTATAACTACGCTGTCTCCGCAACCGGGTACTCCCGATGGGCTCCATGTTGTTGCTATATTCCAGTTTCCTCCGGCACTAATGCTTGATTTTAATGAAAGAGCAAAGATATTTGGAGATATCATTGCCCCTAACAATGTTAGGATTGCAAGTGTAATTATTTTCATTTAAGTTCATATTTGGAAAATATACTTACGGTTAGCGGCACGTAATGTTACCATTCATGGAAAATGACACTTGTTAAGATATGTATTGAGGGGCTTGAGAAATAAATAACAACAGGGTGCCGGAAGAGGAAAAAATAAGAGAATTACATTAAAAGAATAAGGAAGCAGACCACCTTTAAGAACCAGCGGACATTTCTAAATAAATGAAATTAGAATTGAGAGTTAACGATCCTTCTCTAACTGTGCTAAAATCTTTCTTCCTCTTGACGTAAATCCCGGTTTCTCCCATTGCATTTGATCTTCAATCAACAATCTCAATTCTTGCTTCAACTCAGGTTCATGTTGCGCAATGTTGGAAAGCACGGTCATGGAAAAAACTTTTACTGCCACGGGTTCTGTGGCTGAGGAAAGAAAATCAAAACAGATAGTTGCAGCAAGTCCGTATAGATTTTTCGGGAGATCAATTTCAGTGAGAATGCGAATCACATTTCTCTTCACTGCATCGTGCACCGGTTGCTTACAATACTCCAGCATCTTCTTCAACCACGGCTTTATCCAATCAGGGTGCTCATCCGCAACATGCTTCACAATCCATGCTGAGCGTTGCACCACCCTGTATTCATCGTGGAGAAATAAATTCATCAACTCGGTGAAACGCTTCTTTTCTTTACCAACCCAGTTGGCAAGCCGTATGGTTTGCTGTTTCGAATGTTCTTTGAGAATTTCTTCACGGAGATTCATGGTTCAAAATTAGGCATCATTGCGAGGAACCTGGGACAGCCCCGGCGAGAGCGTGGCGACCTGTTCCGATTTTTCGGAAAGCAATCCCTATGATGGAAAGGCTATATGAATTTTGGGGGATTGCTTCGTCACGCTCACACACTTTCCTCACGCGCCGTTCCTCGCAATGACGATCATAATCCGGCCTGCGCAGAAATTTCCATCATCCGGTCAATTGACTTTTTTGCCATCAACCGGATATCTTCCGGAATAATTATTTCAGGCAATTCGTACTTCATACACAGGTAAAGTTTCTCCAGGGTATTCCGTTTCATGTATGGACAATCATTGCAGGCGCAACTGTTATCCGGCGGCGCAGGAATAAAAGTTTTGTGAGGAGACTCTTTTTGCATCTGGTGAAGAATTCCCGTTTCCGTGGCAACAATGAATTCAGTCGCTGAATCATTGATGGTGTACTTCAATAATCCTGTGGTAGAAGAAATGTAGTCGGCCAACTCAAGTACCGGAGTTTCGCACTCAGGATGTGCAATCACTTTTGCATTGGGGTGGCGATTCTTCAGCTTGAGAATTTTTTGAGCAGAGAAAATTTCATGCACAATACAAGCGCCTTCCCACAACACCATGTCTCTTCCGGTCTTCTTCACCAAATACTTTCCGAGATTTTTATCAGGTCCAAAAATTATTTTCTTATCCTGCGGAACTGATTCAATGATCTTCTGCGCATTTGAAGAGGTGCAAATAATGTCACTCATCGCTTTAATGTCTGCAGAACAGTTGATGTACATGATCACAACATGGTCAGGGTGACGGGCCTTAAACCGTGTAAATAATTCAGGCGGACAAGAATCGGCAAGCGAGCATCCGGCTTTTAAATCAGGAAGCAACACTTTTTTCTGTGGAGAAAGAATCTTTGCTGTTTCTGCCATAAAGTGAACACCGGCAAACACTATTACATCCGCATTTGTCTTCGCTGCCTGCTGTGATAACCCCAGGCTGTCACCAATGTAATCTGCCACATCCTGGATGTCCGGCTCCTGATAATAGTGTGCAAGCAGTACAGCATTTTTTTCTTTTTTCAATTTTTCAATTTCATCAAACAAATCGAGTTGCGGATCGGCTTCCAAATCGAGAAATCCGTTTTTAGATAGCTTGCTTTTTGCTTCTTCCACTTCAGTCATCAACAGTGTATCCATTTCTTAATTTAATTAATTCTTTTAAGAAGATTATTACTACAGGTTATTAGCGGTGTGCATTCGTTCACAACATTTTTGAAAAGTTCTTGCAATATAGCTTCTCCATATTCAATGCACATTTCTAAACAGGTATTCAACAGTTGCAGGGGTTGAGTTTCAATCACTTTGATCTTTGCTAACAGGATGTTGATGAGTCGGTGTATTGAAAAGTAGTTCATGAGGAAAGGAACAATTGCTGAGAGAAAAAGTTGACAACCATGAATTTTACCTGAGGGTTATGAACGCGCTCGCGAGGTTATCCATGAAGATTTTTCTTTGCCTCATTACCAACATCCCATCAACGCTTCAATCACACTGGTTTAACAAAAATCCGAAACGGTAAAATCTGAATGAACATTTCCTGCAAGTTAGTATGAACATGTGTGGATTAAAAAACTCCATCAGGCAGATCAAGCCCCGTCAGTGGTTGTGGGCGAGTATGTGCGGAGCAACCCTGACGGCGGTTGTGTGTGGTTGCGTGTATGGTCGCATTCGCGTATGTTTGATCGTATGAATCGGTCACAATGGCGCGATGGAATGAATTTGTTTTCCAAGTTAACGCCATCGCGTGCACTGAATACGGCAAAAATTTTCTCTTCTTACTACTATTCAAGAATTCTAAAGCAATCGACTCCCTGGGGAAAGCCAATCTCTGTTTCCATAGAGCCTACTACTTCCTGCAATCTTCGCTGCCCGGAATGTCCAAGCGGTTTGCGCTCGTTCACGCGAAAAACAGGAATGCTCGAAGAAAACTTTTTCAAGAAAATGATTGATGATCTCAGTGATCAGCTTTTGTACCTCATCTTTTATTTTCAGGGCGAGCCATATTTGAATCCTGAGTTTCTTGAAATGGTGAAGTATGCGTCCGGAAAAAGAATTTACACGGCAACTTCCACCAATGCTCACTACCTCGATGATGAAAATGCAAAAAGAACCATTGAATCGGGCTTAGACCGGCTGATCATTTCCATTGATGGAACCACGCAGGAAGTTTATGAGCAATATCGTATCGGAGGAAATCTGAAAAAGGTGATTGAAGGCACAATAAATATTTTAAAGTGGCGAAAGGAATTAAGATCAAGGACACCACTCGTGGTTTTTCAATTCTTAGTGGTAAAGCCCAATGAACACCAGGTTGATGATGTGATTCGATTGGGAAAAGAATTAGGAGTGGATGATGTATGGTTCAAAACCGCGCAGGTTTATGATTTTGAAAATGGAAATGAACTGATTCCTTCCATCGAGAAATTTTCCCGGTACAAAAAAATAAAAAACGCCTCACAGAGTACTGGAGAAAAATGGAAAATTAAAAACGAAATGTTGAATCACTGCTGGAAGATGTGGCACTCTTGCGTAATCACCTGGGATGGAAAGGTGGTGCCATGCTGTTTTGATAAGGATGCCCAACATCAGTTAGGGGATTTGAAAGAAAAATCTTTTGATGAAATCTGGAATGGTGCAGCGTATCAGCGATTCAGAACTTCACTCTTGAAATCGAGAAAGGAGATTGATATCTGTACGAATTGCTCCGAAGGGACAACGGTATGGGGATAATTTTATTCATTTAGTAATACTTCTGTTCCTGCCGGAACATCCTCTTTTTTTATTTCCTTACCAATTAGTATGGCGTGGTTTCCGCCAAATTCAATAGCCATTATTGTGGTTTCTATTGTTGATTGGTCTGGACGAAGTAATTTTATTTTACTTCCTGGTTTTGCGAATTCTATTTTATCACACGCTCCGGGAAATAAGACCAATCCCCTTTGTGGAATTATAAAAGTGCCCTCAACTTTAAACAGAAACATTTTTAAGTGCAGGAGGTTGAACCCGTGCTAAGTATTAAAATCACACTGTCATAATTTCCTTCTCCTTCGCCTCTACATGTTTGTCCACGGCGGCGATGTATTTGTTGGTGATGTCCTGAAGATCACGCTCGCCGTCTTTCACCTGGTCTTCCGAAACATGTTCCTTCGTAAGCTTCTTAATGCTCTCGTGTGAGTCGCGGCGTATGCTGCGGATACTGATACGTGCCGTCTCGGCAAGACCATGAGCTTTCTTCACGTACTCTTTTCTTCGCTCTTCGGTAAGCGGCGGCTGATAAAGTTTGATCACCACACCATCATTGTGCGGGGTGATGCCAATGTTTGCAGCGAGGATTGCTTTCTCAATGACCGGGAGCATATTTTTTTCCCACGGCTGAACTACGAGTGTTCGGGCATCAGCAATGGAAACATTGGATGCCTGGTTGATGGGCATGTGTGAGCCGTAGTAGTCCACCATAATTCCATCGAGGATGTTGGGAGAAATTTTTCCTGCACGAACTTTCGTCAGCTCCGTTTCAAGATGCTGAATGGATTTCTCCATGTGATTCTTTGTATCGGCAATGATCTTTTGAATGGGCATGTGTTAAATATTTTGGAGGAAACAAATTTAGGGGGATGATTGAAATAAGAAAATCTTCTTTCAAGATTAATCTTAAAGAAAGAATTAAATCAGTCAGTTATCTTCCTCAAAAATTCATCGACATGAAATTAAAGCGGTATCGCTTTTTCATTTGGGGAATTCGCTTCTTTCCCAACACTTGGAGCTATTATGCTGCTCCCGATGCTTCTCAATATTTTTATGGTGATGCTTTCTATCGGCATTTCCGGTTATGAACCCGGGAAAGTAGATTCAGCGCTGAACACATCCATCATCAATGCTTTTTTTCTGCTGCTCAACTTCATCTTGCTTGCTCATGATTTTCACAAACTGAAATTCATTTTTGCTGAGGATGATTTTCAATTGAAGAACGAACTTGTTCACAGAAAAAATTTCAGGGCAGACAGGGTGGTAATTGCAGGGAGTGTAATCTGTCTTGCAGCACCATTTTTTTTCAACATCAGTTTAATACTGGTATATGTTCTCGCAGCAGCAGGATTGCTGATTTGTATTTCAGCGTCACTTTTTGGAAAAGGAAAAGGGAGATGAACTGAAAGAAGAATTTCAGGTCGTTACCATCGTTCCAAGTTTTTCTCCCTGTAGAATTTTCAGAAGATTTCCCGGCTTGTTAATCCCGAAGACGATGATGGGAAGGTTATTCTCGCGACATAACGTGAAGGCCGTCATGTCCATCACATTCAGGTTTTTTGCATACGCCTGATCGAAGGTGAGCGATTCAAATTTTGTAGCGGAAGAATCTTTCTCGGGATCGGCACTATAGATTCCATCTACCCGTGTTCCTTTCAATAAGACTTCAGCATTGATCTCAATGGCACGCAAAGCGGCAGCGGTGTCGGTGGTGAAGAAGGGATTTCCTGTTCCCGCTCCGAAGATTACCACCCTTCCTTTTTCGAGGTGACGCATGGCACGTCGGCGTATGTATGGCTCGGCAACCTCTTCCATTTTTATTGCTGACTGGAGCCGCGTGATGATGCCGTGTTTTTCCATCACGCTCTGCAATGCCATTCCGTTCATCATCGTTGCAAGCATGCCCATGTAATCACCGGTTGCGCGCTCGATGCCGGCGTCTTCAGATTCAATGCCGCGGTAAATATTTCCTCCACCAATCACAATAGCCACTTGTGCTCCTGCAGCAACCGCTGTCTTTATTTCTTCAGCATACAAATTCGATATCACCGGGTCAATGCCATATTGCTGACTTCCCATCAGCGATTCGCCGGAAAGCTTGAGAAGGATGCGCTTGTATTTGATCATGAGTCAAAGATAATCGTGATCAATTACGAAGTACGACTAACGTAACACCATCCGAAATCTCTTTAATCTGGTCGTGATACGTGAATCGTGTATCGTAAAAAAAAGGAGAGCATCTCGTCTCTCCCTTTCTCGGTTAGTTCGAAAGCGTGACCCGCCTGAACGCTATTACTTGCAGGTCCTTATCAATCTCTTTGAGCACCTGACTGATTTTTTTGCTGGTATCTTTCACAAACTCCTGGTTGATGAGTGTGCTTTCGTTAAAGAATTTATTTAGCGCACCGGCAGCAATTTTATCAATCATGTTTTCCGGCTTGCCTTCAGCCTTTGCTTTGTCGCGCGCAATGTCAAGTTCGCGATCAATCACTTCCTGTGATACAGAATCTTTATCTACCGCCGCTGGATTCATTGCAGCCACTTGCATCGCAATATCTTTTCCGGTCGCAAGAATTCTTTCATTTTTTGGCTTGTTGAAAGCAACCAAAACTCCGAGACGATAATTGGAATGGATGTACGGAATCACAGTTTCACCTTCGAGTTTTTCGAACCGGCGGATTTCAATTTTCTCACCAATCTTGCCCACCATCACTGCTACCTTATCACTGATGGTGACTCCGTCCATGGGAAGTGCATTTACTTCCTGCACTGAAGAAACATTGTTATCAAGCGCAAGCTGTGCTGCTTTCTTCGCAAAGCCAATGAAGTCATCATTCTTCCCGACGAAATCTGTTTCACAACTCAGGTTCACAATCACGCCGCGATTCATTTCAGCATTTGCAATCGCAACCACAACCCCTTCTTTTGCCTCGCGATCTGAACGCAATGCTGAAACCTTCTGTCCTTTCTTCCGGAGGTAATCAATTGCCTTTTCAAAATCACCACCGGATTCAGTGAGTGCCTTTTTGCAATCCATCATGCCTGCGCCGGTTTGTTGACGCAACCGGTTAATTTCTGATGCTGTTATTTCTGCCATGTTTTGATTTGTGTTTTTATCTTAGTGAGTGTTCTTCCTGAGTACTTTGACTTTGCTCAGTATAAATTCCGTCGAAGGACTACGTGCGTAAAGAGCACTCTATAATTTCTCCTTCGTCGGAATTACATTCTTGTTTGAGAATTATCTTATCGCGGAGGCCTGCGCGTACCACCTCCACCACCACCTGGTCTCCCACCACCGGGACTACTGCCGCCCGCAGGACGTGCCTGGCGACGACGAAGATTTCCTCCTCTGCCACCTCCCGGTTTCTTCATGCGTTTATCTTTTTCTTCCTGGGTTTCTTCCTCTAAATCCAAACTCTTCTCGCGTGAAGCATCTGTCACTTCCTCTTCTTCAGCACCTGCTTCATCTTTATCTTTCTGTCTTTCATTCAATCCTTCCACCAATGAATCGGTTAGATACTTCGTGATGATAGCAATGGATTTTGTCGCGTCATCATTGGCAGGAATTGCAAAGTCAACCTGTGTAGGATCCGAATTCGTGTCCACCATGCCGATGGTTTGAATGCCGAGTTTCTTCGCTTCGGCAAGTGCGATGTGCTCATTCATGATGTCTACCAAAAAGATTGCCTGCGGAAGACGATTCAATGCAGCAATACCGCCGAGCACTTTTTCCATCTTAGCCTTCTCACGGCTCAGGCGAAGCTTTTCTTTCTTCGTAATATTTTCGAGTGTGCCGTCATTCAGCATCTTCTCAATGCTCTGCATCTTTTTGATGCTTTTCCGGATGGTAGAAAAATTCGTGAGCATACCACCGAGCCAGCGTTCGGTCACGAACGGCATTCCTGCGCGTTGTGCTGCTTCAGAAACAATTTCTTTCGCCTGTTTCTTGGTGGCGACGAACAAAACTTTTTTTCCGCTGCGTGCAATTTGACGCATGGCTGCAGCCGCTTCATCCAGGTTCTCAATGGTCTTGTTCAGATCAATGATGTGAATGCCCTTGCGCTCCATGAAAATGTACGGGAGCATTCGCGGGTTCCATTTTTTCTTGAGATGGCCGAAGTGAACACCCGCTTCGAGCAACATCTTATATTCGATTTTATCCACGAGGTAAAAATTATTTTTTGTTGTTGGGAAATGAATTCGTTTAACGCTTGCTGAACTGGAAACGCTTGCGTGCTTTCTTTCTGCCAGGCTTCTTGCGCTCCACAGCGCGCGGATCACGCGTGAGCAAACTCAGAGTTTTTAGTTTCGGTTTCAGCTCCGCATTTTCTTTCACCAGGGCGCGGGAAATGCCAAGACGAATCGCTTCCGCCTGACCTTTAACACCGCCACCCGCTACGTTGGCGATAAAATCATACTTATTCAGCACCTCTGCAACTGCCATCGGCTGCTCAATAGTTTTCTGATAAATTCCCTGGGGGAAATAGGTCTTGTAGTCTTTTCCGTTCACTACAATTTTAGTGTCGCCGGAAGCGGCCATCAGGATCACGCGGGCGGTTGCCTCTTTCCTTCTGCCAATTGCTCTTGTTCTTTCTGCCATGCTTATATTCTTTATGAAAGTTATTTAACGGGTTTCGGTTTTTGCGCAACATGATCATGCTTCTCATCGGCGTAAACGTGGAGCTTGCGATACATAGCAGCACCAAGCCGTGTCTTAGGCAGCATGCCGCGCACAGCTTCCTCGAGCATGTAGGTAGGCTTGCGGGCCAGAAGAGACTTGGGAGATTCCGTTTTTAATCCTCCGGGATAACCACTATAGGTTCTCACTTTTTTATCGGTCATCTTATTTCCCGTAAGGCGGATTTTACCGGCGTTTATCACGATCACATTATCACCTGTGTCAACATGCTGGGTAAAACTCGGCTTATGCTTGCCGATCAGCAGCGAAGCGATCTTAGTCGCCGCCCTCCCAAGTGGTTGATTTTCTGCGTCTATAATTAACCATTCGCGTTTCACGGTTTGGTCGCTGGCGTGTTTTGTTCTGAAGCTTAGATGATTCACAAAAGAATTTTTCGGTTAAAATTTTCGGGACGGCAAAAGTAAACGGAAGAATGATACAAACAAGAGGTGGGGCAACTTTTTTCAATTGCAGCTTTGTAAGATGCTGAGGATGAGTTAAAATATCGTCCTCTATTTTTAATAGAAGCAAAAAGGAATTGCTTTTTTCAGATGATTTCAGAAAACGAATTTTCAAATTCATTCTCGGACCTCCGCACAGTCCTGCCCGCTCACACCAAGCTTGCGCATGCGGAGATTGTGCGGATAATGCGCGACATGCAGGTTACATGACTGGGCAAGGAGAAAAAAATCTGGAACAATTTCTTTTAGCAAATTTATTGAAGAGGCATTCATCAGCGATACAGCATCTAAAACGATAGACCTAAAATCAATGAGACAAAGGTCAGCCGATGATCGGTGTGAATTTTATTGCCGGCCCAGTCAACGGAATCAGAAGAGAAATTATGACGCTTAATTCCGCTGGAAAAAATTAATGAACCACTTTTTCGAAAGAAGAATCTCATCCCAATTCCAGCTGCCCACATGTTCCCACTATGTTCTTCATATTTTTCTTTAAGGTATCCACCGATCGGAATTCCAATCCCGCAGTCTCCATAAACAAATGGCGTAGTTCTGCCTTTAATTAAATCATAGCGAACCTGTCCAAAAAAATCAAGAAAATGCCACTGAGTTAAATCGAACGATGTGCCTGCGCCTGGCATCAAACGATTATTAAAGCGATATCCATGCACTGAAAAAAATGATACACCACCGCCACCGGAATTGTTTGCTAAAAAATTTATCCCTGAAATATTAGTGTATCCTGAAAGCGTACTCCTGTTTACTTCACTGTCGGGTATTTGTTGAGCAATGTATCCGTTCAAAATGTTTCCGTCCTTCAGACAGAGTATATCATCTAATTGCTGTGCGCAGATTGGAACTATGAGCAGAGAAAAAATAATAAAGAAAAAAGCGTGTAGATATGTTTTTCTCATGGCAACGTCATCACATTACCTTTCTTTAAGACCCAATTTGTTCGAGACGGAATATAATTGCCTAGTGGGATGCGGAGGAGGAATAGGATAATGTTCTTCTTCGTATGCTTCAACCAGCGTAAAGAGAATTTCAAATTCCTCTCCCGCAGGTGTACCCGGTTTTGTTCCCCAAATTTTTTCAATCCGCTTCAAGGCCGCGTCGTAATCTCTTTCTGTTTTAATTGGTTTTATTTTCATTGCTATTTTCAAAGCTACTTATTGTTGTCAACTTGGCTACGACTATAAATTTTATTTTACCACCACCACCTTTTGCTTCCACGCCTCATTTCCAGTCACCACTATCAGCATATAAATTCCTGAAGGAAAATCATTCACATCAATCTCAGTTTGCGTTGTTCCACCGGGGATTATTTCGTTGTAAACTTCTTGCTTCAATTCATTCACAAACATTATGGTAGCATCGTGCACAAGCGGTTCATTAAAAAGCACATTCAATATTGAGCGCGCGGGATTTGGGTAACACACAAATGAAATTGCATTCGAAGTTTCAGCAGGTGAAGAAATCTTTTGCGGACATCCGCTTCCCATAAAATTCGAAAGCAGCCGAACATACGTCGACTGACTGTAGATTGCATTCTCCGTCACTTGCCATGAGTCAATCGGCCAATCATTGTTGAAGTCCTTATATGATTTCTGAATTGGTTGATTCGTTGGTGGCGAAATAGAAATCGAATAACACAACGCATTATTGCCCGCACTACCGCAACCACTTGGACAGCATCCATCCCAATTGTAAGAAGGGTTCGGTCCACCGGGAACAAATCCGGGCGCGGGTCCATAAGTAGAGGTACCCACACGATCCCACAGTGCACTTCCGTCACGAAACCACGAATTGTAAAATTCCTTTACTGAGTTTTCCGCACCATAAGAACTCATGTTGCTCATGTACACATGTGTTAGGGGGTTCACTCCATGCATACCGTGCAAATATCCCGAAGCAGCATTCGTGTAATTCGTGAAATTCGTGGCATCCAGATTATACTTGTTCATATTATTGAACATCAAACCCTGATCACACTTCCATTGATTGCAGCCCCACACGTAATTCTGATCCTGCATGTAAGCGCGGTAACCATCGGTTTGATTCGTGAAGCCGGGAAGATTCTGGTCAAAGGTTGTCATTGAATTCGTGTAAGCATTTGTAATTGCATTCTTCACCGTTGTTGTAGCGCCAACAAGCTTTGTGTAATACAGCAGCGCATCTTGTTGCGGTTGCTCGAACGGATATGCGAATGACCATTGTATAAGATGAATCTGGCTGTAATTGTTATCGAAAAAAGTCTTGTAGGTAGTGCCTCCAGTATATGCATACAGGTAACATGCTGCCGAAACTTTGCGGGAAAGTCTTCCATAATCATCTGTCTCCTGTTCCCCGGCCCCAATAATTCCTGTATTGTAGAAGTAAACGTGAGGATGTGCTTTCGCCCACTTCCATGCGTTCACCGCTGCTGCTTTGAGCGTCTTCGCATAAGTTTTCATGGATTGAATTCCTGTTGCTTTGTATTCAATCGCTGCGAGTGCAAATACTGAAGATGCTGTAAGAGTGGCCGAAGAAGTCGCAAGACCATAGCGGCGATATTGCACATCAGCAGAAGGTGGACTCCCTGAACCGCCACCTACAATACTCAGAACTGAGCCATCGGTGCTCTGCATCTTCAACAACCAGTCCAGTTCATATTTCACTTCATCAAGCAAATCGGGAATGCCATTGCCGCTTTCAGGAATGTTATTGTTGTCGCCAAATGCAGTAGGATTTTGTCCATAAGCAAGGAGAAGGTTGGTGAGGGTTTCCCATATGAAGTTTACATACTTATTGTAATCACCTGCATCATGCCAGCCGCCGGAAAGATTTTTTGATGTGGAAGAATTTGTGTTGTTGTACAATCTGCAATCAGCATCCTGTTGTGTGCCTTGATGGCAAGATGCATCCGTCCAGCCTGCTTCAGCATATGGCGTTGACTTGGCCATGCCGCATCGCTGATAATAATAAGTACGCAACGCGGCCTTCATCACATTTCCGTAAACGCAATCATTGATCGTGAAACGGTAGGAGCCAACCGCATTCGTCACATCATATATATAGTAATCATCTGCAGCAGTCACTGAAGAAAAATCAAACCACCAGACTTTATCCCCCGATTGCGCATGTGTTGCGCCCCCATTCCAGGCGGTGATGCCTCCTGAAAAAACAATTGCATCATCACTCCATCTTTTTACCTGGTAAGAATTGCCCGGAGTGAAGTGGGCTGTATCATTAAACCCTGTTTGGGGATTTGCGATGATGGCAATTTTCTGATCAGAAGTTCTGTAACCGAATTGATCAACTTTGATGAATTCGGTAATGACGGTTGGGGAGGCAATTAAGAAGGAAGAATAAAAAATGAAGAAGAACAGCCCGACTGTGTTAAAGCTTCGTAAGGTGAAATGAAGTTTTTTCATAGGAAGAAATTTTATTACAGTACGAAGTTCAGTTGAAAAGTTGAATCGTCATTGCGAGGAACAGCACAGGATTTATGTGCGGAGCGACGAAGCAATCCCCCAAATTAATTGTACGCTCTGTTGGGGGATTGCTTCGTCACGCCTGCGCTTTGAAGCCAACCCTTCGTTCCTCGCAATGACGATCACAGTCAGCGTTGAATCGTCATTGCGAGGAGCAGGTGAGAGATTAGTGCGAAGGGCGACGACCTGTTCCGATTTTTCGGAAAGCAATCCCCACAAACTAATTGTCCGCTCTGTTGGGGGATTGCTTCGTCACGCCTGCGCTTTGAAGCCAACCCTTCGTTCCTCGCAATGACGATCGAACCAACCCTTCGTTCCTCGCAATGACGATCGAACCAACCCTTCGTTCCTCGCAATGACGCCTGCTTGATCAATTCACTTTTACTTTGCCTCATGAAGAAATTTGATTTCCTGATCATCGGCTCCGGCATCGCGGGATTGACGTATGCATTGAAAGTGGCCGCGCATGGAACAGTTTGCATCATCACCAAAGCAAGCGAAGATGAATCGAACACGAAATATGCACAAGGTGGTGTTGCCGCAGTTTGGGATTTTGAAGAAGACTCTTACCGGAAACACATAGCGGATACTCTCGATGCGGGTGATGGATTGTGCGATAAGAAGATCGTGGAGATCGTAGTGAAAGAAGGACCTCAGCGTGTGAAGGAGGTAATTGATTGGGGAGCAAAATTCGATAAGAATGAAGAGGGCGAATATGATTTGGGAAGAGAGGGCGGTCACTCGGAACATCGCGTACTTCATCACAAAGACAATACAGGTTTAGAAATCGAGCGAACCCTGCTGAAGCAGATTGCTAAGCATCCGAATATTGAACTGCATACTCACTACTTCGCGATTGATCTCATCACCCAACATCATCTCGGTGCTGAAGTAACACGACGAACGAAGAACATCGAATGCTACGGAGTGTATGTTCTGAATACAAGAACAAACAAAACGGAAAAAATTCTTTCACGCATTACCTTGATCGCTACCGGTGGCGCAGGGCACGTCTATCGCAACACCACCAATCCCGTCATTGCAACCGGAGACGGAATTGCGATGGTGTATCGTGCAAAAGGAAAAGTAGAGAACATGGAGTTCTACCAGTTTCATCCGACAGCTCTGTACAATCCTGATGAGTATCCATCCTTCTTAATCACTGAAGCCATTCGGGGCTTCGGCGCAGTGCTTAAGACGAGAGACGGAAAAGAATTCATGCACAAGTATGATAAGCGCGCATCGCTTGCACCACGCGATATTGTTGCCCGTGCCATTGATAATGAAATGAAGAAGCGCGGTGATGAATGTGTTTATCTCGATTGCCGCCATCTCGATAAGAAAAAATTCATCGGACACTTTCCGAACATCTATGAAAAATGTTTGTCACTCGGAATTGACATCATGAAGGATATGATTCCGGTTGTTCCTGCCGCGCATTATCTCTGCGGTGGAATTAGAACCGATGAACACGGAAGAGCTTCCATCAAAAACCTGTACGCCTGCGGCGAGTGCGCCTGCACCGGGCTTCATGGCGCAAACCGTCTTGCATCGAACTCATTGCTCGAAGCAATTGTGTTTTCTCATCGCGCCTATCTGCATGCTGTGAAAAAAATTTCTTCCATTTCTATCAAAGAGAAAATCCCTGACTGGAATGCTGAAGGAACTTATAATCCGGAAGAGATGGTGCTCATCACGTTCACGCGGCAGGAAGTTCAAAACATTATGAGTAACTACGTTGGCATTGTTCGCTCAAATCTCCGGTTGAAGAGAGCTTTTGAAAGATTGGAATTGATTTACCGGGAAACAGAAGAATTATATCAGCGCACCGTTGTTTCGCCCGGACTATGCGAGTTGCGCAACCTCATCAACATTGGCTATCTCATTATTCGTTCTTCGATGATGCGCCATGAAAGCCGGGGATTGAATTATAACACTGATTATCCCCGGAAACTGAAGTTGGCAAAGAATACAGTGCTCTGAGATTAAAAGACTGAAAGCAGGGAGCTTTACCTGCTCAGCACCACGTAATCATTTACAACAGTCTGAAGAAATTGAATTTGATTGGAAGGAATCTTTTCAAGCCCCAGCTCCTCTGAAATTTTTTCTGCAAGCAGTTGAATTACCTCTTTGTGCGCCTGATTTTTGTACCTGTTAAACCGGTCAATGGTTTGTTTAATCAGGAGTACATCCTGCTCTGAAAATTTCTTCGCTTCAAAATAAACCGGCTTGTATGTTTCCATTGTTTGAAAGGAGAGAATCTCGCGGAAACTAACCGCTGCCCCCGGATTTAATTTGATCACTGCTGTATTCGCCATCAAATCACCGAGCCGCTGATTGCGGTTGCTTGAACTGATCATCATTACCGCAATGGAACCTGAAGAACCCCAGATGTCAATAAAGCGAAAAGCCCAGCGAATCACATAATCCTGGATTGATGCCTCTTTACCGGTGATCTTCACGATTTTCAATCCAAGTATTCGTTTGCCAAAACTCTGACCGTTCATCAGAATTTCTGATCCCAGTGAATAAAAGAAAAATAGTGATACGAGTACAATCGTCAAGACGTATCCCAAAATCGCCAGCCCGCCAAAAATAATGCTAAGGACTGCTGACAAAAGCGCTATGGAAACGGATAGAATCACTGCATCAATAATGAAAGCGATAATGCGGTCGCGCACTGACGCAAGGTCATACTGAATGGTTACATTCTGGGTAGTATTAACGTCAATAGTTTGCATAAGGAAATTTTTCTCATCTTGCCCTTTCTCAAATGAAAGAAACAAGATTCATAAAACAAAATAAAGAAAAATGGTCCGAACTGGAAGGGGTACTACGGCAGAATAAGAAAAACCCCGATCAGCTCAGCGAATTGTTTGTACATGTGACTGATGATCTCTCCTACTCACGGACATTTTATCCGAACCGTTCTGTGAGGGTGTATCTCAACCATCTTGCCCAGCGGATCTTTCTCAGCATTTACAAAAGCAAAAAGGATCATCGCAACAAATTTCTTCATTTCTGGAAAGAAGAATTACCGCTGCTTGTGTATGAGTCACGTAAAGAATTTCTATTATCATTCCTGATCTTCGTTTTGTCATTCGCCATTGGAGTTTTTTCCTGCATGCATGATCCGAATTTTGCACGCCTCATTCTTGGCGATGAATACGTGGAGATGACGAAAGAATACATCCGTAGCGGCGACCCGATGAAAGTTTATAAAGTGCACAACGGCGTTGACATGTTCCTTGGCATCACCATCAACAATCTGTATGTTTCATTCCTCACCTTCATCAGCGGGTTGTTTTTTATTGTCGGTTCCATAGGCATGTTGTTGTACAACGGTATTATGGTGGGTACTTTTCAATATTTTTTTATTGAGCGGGGATTGTTCAAAGAATCATTTCTCACCATCTGGATGCATGGTACCATTGAAATCTCATGCATCATCATTGCCGGTGCAGCAGGTATTGTGCTGGGCAAAGGATTAGTATTTCCCGGAACGTACTCCCGGTTGCAATCACTTCAAATGTCGGCGCAACGTTCGCTTAAGATCATGATGGGCATTGCTCCGCTTATTGTAATGGCAGCCTTCATTGAATCTTTTATTACCAGAATTACTGATGTTCCCGATTTCATCCGGCTATTCGTGATTCTCACTTCGGCGTTCCTGATCGTCACATATTTTATCTGGTACCCCATTCAGAAAAGCAGAACATCAAAACGTCTCCCGGAAATAAAAATACCGGCATCCCGCCATCAAAATTTTGACACCAACTCCATCAGGAAGAACGGAGAAATCTTTGGCGATGTCTTCATATTCATGCGTGAAAATCTCATCTCACTCTCACGTAATGCATTTCTGATTGCAGCAGCAAGTGCCACCATCACATGGCTAATAAATCCGGGATCATGGCGTGAAATTTTAATCTTCCGGCGGTCGCAGTTTTTAACGATTGGTACCTATTTCGATTACGAGTATATTTCACTATTCTTCATCAATACCATTGCTATCACAATAAATGCACTCCTCGCACTGAAGATGGTCAAATCGAAAACACAATCACCGCAGCCGCAAAATGGCCAATTGAAAAATTATTGGTTAGCACCCGCAGTGCAGTCGTTGTTCGCTTCTTTTATCATCAATGCTATTCTGTTTTTGCCCGGTTTGGCCATCGGAATTTTTTTGCCGTTGTTATTCCCGGTTGTTGCTGTCTGGCTGTTTTGTATGATCAGGGAAAATGTGGGACCATTCAGGGCGATTGGAATTATTGATGATTTTATTCGTGGCAGTTACCTGCGCATGATGGGATTGCTTTTGATGCTTACATTGGTAAGCTTCATTTTGTTTTTGTTCCTGGATTCGTCAATGGTCAAGCTGTTCGTGCAGTTCATCAACTGGAATATCATTCTCGAGGAGGATACCATGAATCATCTTTATGTTTTTTTCATGCGCTTCCTCACTATCTTCTTCATTAACCTCGTGCTTCCATTGTCATTGATTGGCTTTGCCCTTCAATATTTTTCACTGAAAGAAATCAATGATGCCTCTCACCTGAAACATCGCATTCAATTTATTGGAATTAAAAACGGAAGATGATGTATCGCTCATGGGTTCAATGGCTTCTTGGGTTGCTGGTATTGACATATATAAGTGCGGCAGATGCGGGCTCATCGCAACGTACATACCGGGAAAAGAAAATAGAAGTCCGGAAACTTGACCGCCAAAGATGGAAGAAAGCAGAGGATGGTTTGGATTACGCTGATCATCGCCCTAAGCCGAAAGAGTTGAAGAAGAACGCGGCTCCCACAGAATATAAGCTGTCCGGTATTCAGCAGCTCATCATCATCATCATTTTTACACTCGTCTTTGCTGTGCTCATTGTTTTTCTGCTGAAAGAGCTGGGAGTAAATATTTTCCAATGGAAAAAAGCGGATAAGGAAAAATTATTCAGTGAAGAAGATTTCACTGATGCTATACCTGAATCGGAATTAGATCGCATGATGAAAGAAGCGCTGGGCAGAAATGATTTTCGTGCAGCAGTTCGCATCTATTATCTAATGGTGATCAAAGAATTTTCGCAGAGAAACTGGATCATTTGGAAAAAAGAAAAAACCAATTCTGATTATTTGCGCGAGATGAAAGTTGAAGAGTATCGCCCTGCATTTCGCCGCGCAACAACTATTTACGAAACAGTTTGGTACGGCGAAAGAAGTATAGACGCCGCAGGTTTTCAAAATATCAACCCGCATTTTTCAAATCTTATCACCCGAATCAAATCATCCCGATGAAAGGAAGTACAACGGCCTGGATTGTTTTGATTGCGGCAGTTTTTTCACTGCTTATTTTTCTTTTGTACAGGGCACTCACGGCGCCGGTGGTGTGGTATGAATTCTACCGGGCAGATGAAAAGCAGCCTTATGATCTTTTAGTCACCTCAACGCTGTTGCATGATTATTTTCCGGGAAAGAAATTTTCGATTGGAAAAAAAGCGCTCTCCTCTTCACTTCCTTCCGGTGACAATTCGAAAACCTGTTATGTCTTCATCGGTCATTCGATTTTCCTTTCCTCCGACGATCGGGAGCGCTTGTTTGACTTTGTGAGGGAGGGCAATGAAGCATTCATCGCAGCCAATCAATTTCCAACACAACTATTTGTGACGCTGCTTAAGAATTACAACTTTGACAGAGATTATCTTTATCGGAACGATGACAGTGTAGCCAGTATGAATTTCTCCAATTGGCAACTGAGAGCAGATTCAGCGTATCCTTTCGAATATGTTTTTAATTGGAGTAAGGAATCTTATGAATGGATGGTATTCAATGATTCAATCCTGCATGAGGGGGACGAGAACGCAATTTTGCTTGGATCTCTGAATGAGGCATATCCTAACTTCATCAAGATTCCCTATGGCAAAGGGGCGTTCTACCTTCACTCTGATCCCATCGTGTTTACCAACTATGAATTGAAGGAGGAGCAACGGCTGATGTACGTCGAAAAAGTCTTCTCTCACTTTCAGCCTGCAGATATTTATTGGGATGAATTCAGCAAGATTCCCCAGTCTATGGCCAACAATGCTGGCAATAACGGGGACAATGAATCACCGCTGCGCTATATCCTTTCACAGCCCTCACTTAAATGGGCATGGTACGTGTTGCTCGGGATCGCCGTCCTGTTCATGATGTTCAGGACCAAGCGTACCCGGCGCATGATTCCGGTGTTGGAACAGAATACCAATTCGTCCCTTGAGTATATTCAAACAATCAGCCGGCTTTATTTCATGCAGAATGATCATCGCCTGCTTGCACTTCAACAAATGAAGTTGTTTCTTACATTCATCAGGAACCGCTATCAGCTTCAAACAAAACAGATGGATGCAGACTTTATAAAAAAGCTCAGCGTGAAATCGCAGATTGCAGATTCAAAGATCAAACACATCAGTGATGAATTCAGAACAATCAATAACATGGTAAGCATTGACCGCGATCATTTGATTGAGTTTCATTCAATGCTCGACCAGTTTTACATGAATTGCAAATAGTCTTATTGACTTCTTAAACAGAAAAGAAATTTTTCTCCATGGAAAACGAAATACAAAATACCACGGTGGAAGGCGAACCGGAATGGAATCAGAACCGCATTGCCCTGGAAAAAATAAGTGAAGCGGTGGAACGAATCCGTCGTGAAATCGGGAAAGTGATTATCGGACAGGATGATATGATCACGCTCCTGATGACCGGATTATTTGCAGGCGGTCATCTCCTGATTGAAGGAGTCCCTGGCATTGCAAAAACACTTGCTGCAAAGTTGCTGGCGAAAACACTTAGTGTGGAATTTTCACGCATTCAATTCACTCCTGACCTCATGCCTTCCGATGTGGTCGGTACCACGGTTTTCAATTTCAAAACTTCTGAATTCAGTTTCAACCGCGGGCCAGTTTTTTCTAACGTCGTATTGATTGATGAAATCAACCGCGCACCGGCAAAAACACAAGCGGCACTTTTTGAAGTGATGGAAGAGCAGCAGGTAACTGTTGACGGCAGTACTTACCTGATGGGTTTTCCCTTCATCGTGATTGCCACACAAAACCCGATTGAGCACGAGGGCACCTACAAGCTTCCCGAAGCACAACTCGACCGGTTCCTGTATCGCCTGAAAATGCGTTACCCTTCGCTGGAAGAAGAGAAGCAGATCATTCACCGGTTCAAGGAAGATTTTTCCAACAGGAAAATAGATGAAGTGAAGCCTGTCTTTTCTTCTGCGGAAATCAACGATTGCAGGTCACTGGTAGAGCAGGTAATTATCAAAGATGAATTGGTGAATTACATCGCCGGCATAATTCACAACACCCGCAATCACGGTGATTTGTTTCTGGGCGCTTCTCCCCGCGCGTCCCTCGCTATCATGCGATCTGCAAAAGCGATGGCTGCTATTAACGGTCGTGATTTCGTAACGCCTGATGATATCAGGTTTGTAAGTTATCCTGTACTCAATCACCGTATCATTCTCACGCCCGAGCGGGAAATGGAAGGCATGGAAACGGAGGATGTGATCAAAGACATTTTGCAGAAAATAGAAGTACCGCGATGATCAGATTCTTCAGGCAACTCTACGTGACCAACCGGCTCTTCATGGCGCTCGGGGCGATCTCGCTGATTTTCGTCGCGAGTTTTTTTATTCAGGTTCTCTTCGCCGTTGCGCAGGCATCACTGATTCTGCTCGCTGCAAACATGATTGTTGATGCCATCCTTCTTTTTAACTCCTCCACAAATTTGTCTGCTAAACGGAATGTTCAAAAAATACTTTCACTCGGCGATGAAAATGTTGTTTCCATTGAAATGGAAAATCGCTCCTCCCTCTCCCTGCGTGTTCAGTTAATTGACGAGTTGCCGGAGCAATTTCAGCGAAGAGACTTCTCATTCAATTTCTTACTGACCGGAAGGGAGAAGAAAAAGATAACCTACTCGATTCGGCCGGTAACACGTGGCGTTTATCATTTCGGCGGCATCAATATTTTGTTTGCAACCTTTATCGGGTTGTTGCAAAGAAGATCAATTATACCATCGGAAATAACCGTGGCGGTGTATCCTTCAGTGCTTCAGATGAAGCAGTATGAATTGAAAGCGCTCTCACGCATTTCCACACAGGAAGGAATAAAGCGGTTGAGACGAATTGGACACAGCTATGAATTTGAAGAGATCAAGGAATACGTCAGGGGCGATGATCATCGCAGCATCAACTGGAAGGCCTCCGGACGAAGACAGTCCCTGATGGTGAATCAGTATGAAGATGAGCGGTCGCAACAAATCTACAGCGTGATTGATCACAGCCGCGCCATGAGAATGCCTTTCAACGGACTGAGTTTACTCGACTACGCCGTTAATAGCTCTCTGGTAATATCAAATATCGCATTGCTCAAGAGTGACAAAGCAGGCCTGCTCACCTTTGCAGATAAGATTCAGACATTTTTGAAAGCAGAGCGCCACCGCACTCAGCTGCACCGCATTCTTGAAGCGCTGTACGCTCAGCGGGAGGGAACCAGCGAGGCCAACTTCGAATTACTCTACCAGGCGGCACGATACTACATGAAAGGCAGAAGCCTGTTGTTCCTGTACACCAATTTCGAAAGTCAATATGCACTTGAGAGAGTGCTGCCGGTGCTTCGGCGAATAAACCGCCTTCACCTGTTGGTAGTGATCTTTTTTCAGAATACAGAAATTGAATCCTTCTCCCGCCAAAAGGTCACTTCGTTGCCTGATATTTACGATCAGACCATTGCCACAAAATTTCTTGCCGAGAAAAGCCAGTTACTTACTGAATTGAAGCGCTATGGCATTCAAAGCATCTACACCCGGCCGGAAGATCTTTCCATCAACACCGTGAACAAGTATCTGGAGTTTAAGTCGCGGGGAATGATCTGAAGAAGGCTATATGGGACACGATCCTGTAGCCTCCCGCAGCCGGAAGAAATTAACCCTGACAAATTATTCTTGTACTTTTGAGGCTCACACAATAACCTAAACACAGTACGATGAAAAAAGGTAAAGTAAAATTCTTCAACACCTCTAAGGGATTTGGATTCATTCAGGACAGCGAAAGCGGCCAAGACATTTTTGTTCATGTCACCGGCCTCAAGCAGGACATTCGCGAAGGCGACAGCGTGGTGTTTGACGTAACCCAGGGTAAAAAAGGCTTAAATGCTGTCAACGTTCGCTTGGCATAAATCATTTAATTCTTTCCGATTGAAAAGCTCCCGAGACGTCTGGAGCTTTTCTCTTTGTAGCCACGAATTGCACTAATTACCACGAAAAGCTTTTCGTTATTTCAATTCGTGAAATTCGTGGCAATTAAATCAGCTTTTCTTCTTCTTATAAAGTTTTTTCTGAACAATAAATTTCAGCACAGGATCCGGCACGAGGTAGCGAACAGATTTTTTATCCCCGATCATAGTTCGAATGAGTGTCGAAGAAATTTTCAGTAAAGGAGTATCAAAGAAAATTACGCCTGGATACTTCGCCCATTCAATATCATTGATGGGTCCGCGGCGAAAAACGAGGATCATGTACTGCGAGAGAATCGTGCTCCATTCTTTCCATTTGAAAATTGATTCCAGGCTATCAGAGCCCATAATCACTCCAAATTTTTTCTTTGGAAATTTTTTTGAAAGCGTTTCGAGGGTATTGATAGTATAAGATGGCTGCTCCAGCTTGAACTCCGCATCGCTCGCAACAAAATTTTCATTTCCCTTGATTGCAAGCTTCACCATCTGCAACCGTAATTCATCCTTGGCGAGGGATGATTGATCCTTCAATGGATTATGCGGTGAAACAATGAACCACACTTCATCCAGCTTCGCATGTTCTTTCATGTACTCAGCAATAATGAGATGCCCGATGTGAATAGGATTGAAAGAGCCGAAGAGGAGACCTGTCATCAGTAGGCAGTTGGCAATATGCAGTAGGCAAATTAAAAGTTCTCTTCTAATACTGAATAAAAGCCGTTGAATAACTTTTTCACAACGGTTTAAACCGCTCGAAGGATTGCTTGCAGTCGAAACAGAAGTGAATGCTTCTGCAAAGTGTAGAACCGAAGAGTGAATTCATAGTGGTATCGCTGCTGCCGCAGTGCGGGCATTTTGAATGTTCGATTTCTTCGAGTGAAAATTCTCCGCCGTGGCGGTTGGGAATTCCCAATCCAAATTTTTCCAGCTTTCTTTTTGCTTCCTCACTCATGCGGTCAGAATTCCAGGAGACAGAATCATCAACGATCACTTTTACATCTTCAAAGCCAAGCGAAACAATTTTTTCTTTGATCTGTTGCTGCATGATTTTAATCGCAGGGCATGCGGTGAATGTTGGAATCATCTTTACGGTGACAGCGTTATCTTCAATCTCTACATTCTCAATGATTCCCAAATCAATGACTGAGAGCACAGGAATTTCGGGATCCATCACTTCGCGTAATGCTTCCAGAATTTCCTCCTTTGAAATAATTTGTTCCTGCTCAATCACGATTAACGATTTTACCATTCAACATTCTCTTCCAACCGAAACACTTCTGACATTTCATTCAGCAACGGCTGCAAGTGTTCGGTATGATATCCATTTCTTCCTCCCATCCCTATCGTAGCATCTTTCACTGATGGAATTTGGAGATGCGCTTCTCCAATTAAGGCGTGAACTTTTTCTTCCCACATCTCGTGTAAAACTTTTTCGCCGGGAAAAACTTTTAGTTCAATCAACTCTTTTTCAAAAGGACTCGCTTCAAAAATTCCAGGTGCAAGAGGATAAGTTGAATTCAAGGCGGATTGCATTCGCGCATGACTTTCCTCAGTGCCTCTTCCCAATCGCGTAAACCAGGAATTTGCATGCAGCAGGTGATATTTCAGCTCACCGTGAATCTTCTTTGCCAATCTTGCCAATGGCTCGAATGAAGATTGCAACAGCAATTCGTAACGGAGAATTTCGGCATTGTCAAAAAGAAAATGCCGGGCAGTAGTGAAATCATATTCTCCTATGGGAAACTCAACGAGATGGCAACATTTAAAATCTTTTTCGCCCCTGTGAAATGCCAATAAATCAGAATCAGGTTCGCCGAATTGCTCGTGCAGAATTTTGTACAGTGCAAGTGCATGCCCGATCTTATCCTGAGCCATAGAAGAGAACGCAATATCTTCTTCGAGGATGGGACCCAATCCCGTCCACTCACTGTTGCGATGCCCGATGATGAGAGCATCGTCAGCCATCTTTAACATCAATTCTTCAACTGGTTGCATTTTGATTCTCATTAGGAGTCCCTGAGGACATTTCTTTTTTGTACTGATTGATTTTGTCACGCAATTTATAGCCGCCTGCTTCACGATACATTTTTCCGGGTGTAGTTTCAAACATGTCTTCATTCTCATAACCGAGAGAATAAACCTCTGAAGTTTTTACCACCCAGATGCTCGAAGTATGTAATCGCCGACCAAACTGTTCCTTTGCCATTATGAGCGCCATCTCCGGATCGGGTGCATGTACGATGCCTGCATGCGTATGATGCTCACCGCGCTTTTTTTGATGAAACACTTCATACGTTCCCCACTCTTCAAGATCATCAACATGATTGAAAGTTTGCGCACTGCCGAGATCAACCCTATTCAGCCGCGGATCAATAATGGAGGTTATTGTTTTCATTTTTTGAAATTTATCATTTCGTCATTGCGAGTCCCGATTTTTATCGGGACGAAGCAATCTCCAGGGTTTCAAAGTACCACTCATTTCGAAGGGATTGCTTCGTCGCCCTTCTCACAAATCCACTCGCGCTCCTCGCAATGACGCTTAGTCATGCCAACGGAATTGAAAACCCCTGTCGGGGATTCATCAATGCCATGCGCACCCAGTGACCATGCTCCTCTGAAAATTTTCTCGTTGCGATTCTCTCTGCATTGCAGGGACCATCACCATTGATCACTCTTTGAAACTCATCCCAATCGGGATCGCTGAATTCCCAATGTCCTGTTTCAGTATTCTTATGGAGATTTTCATCAGGGAATGTTAATCCCAACTCCCAGATTTTCGGAATGTAGGAATCGAGAAATTGATTTCGCATGTCATCGTTACTCGCCATTTTCACTTTCCACCTCATCAGTTGTTGTCCGTGCACTGATTCTGTATCAGGTGGTCCGAAGAAATGAATGATCGGGCGATACCAGCGGTTCAATGCATCCTGCAGCATGTCCCGCTGTGCCTTTGTTCCGGTTGCCAACGCCACCAATGCATCATGACCTTGCTTGAGATGAAATGATTCTTCGTAACAAATTCTTTCGAGAGCACGACAGTAGGGACCATAAGATCCTTTTGAATTTGCAACTTGATTTACGATGGCCGCCGCATCAATTAAAAAACCGATGACAGTCACATCAGCCCAGGTTTTTGCAGGATAGTTGAATACGTTCGAGTACTTGGATTTCCCTGTAAGCAAATCATTGATCATCTGCTCTCGCGATTTGCCAAGCGTTTCGGCAGCGCTGTAAAGCAACTGACCATGACCAACTTCATCCTGAACTTTTGCAATGAGCGCCATCTTTCGCTTGAATCCCGGTGCGCGTGTGATCCATGCGCCCTCGGGCAATGAACCCATGATCTCGCTGTGTGCATGTTGTTCAATAAGACGAATCAGTTGCCGGCGATATTCATACGGCATCCAATCCTGCGGTTCAATTTTTTCACCGCTGTCAATGTGCGCATTAAACGCCGCGAGTTTTTCAGGATCATCAGGATGCTGTTCCGTTTCCAGCTTTGTTGGTTCAATGAAAATGTATCCGCCGCCGTACATGTGAAAAAGTTTAGTTTTCTACAGTTTAGTGTTTCGGGTTAAAATCATCGTTATATGCGATCGTGAATCGTGGTGCGTGAATCCCGATTAATCGGGAGAACTCGTGTATCTTTTTTTTGCCTACCGCTCCCGATGAATCGGGATGCCTACTGCCTACTTTTTCCGTATTCCATCCAAAATCAGCTTCGCCAAATTCTCCGCGATTTGTTCGGGAGAAAATTTTCCCTCGGGATCATACCATTCATATACCCAATTGAGTGAAGAAAAAATCATGAGCATTATAAATGTTTCATCCTGCTTGCCAAAAATTTTCTTGATCATTCCCTCCCTGATGATCTTGCGGAAAATATTTTCGTATTGTTTCCGCATCTCTTTGAACTCACTCAGGTATGGCTCACTCAGATAACGCCAATCGTGAAAGAAGACTGCGGAAGCATCGAGGTTTGCAGTGATCACTTTGATGTGCGATCTGATAGCATGCTCCAGCATTTTATCTAATTTTTTTTCTTCCTTCAGTGCTTCTTCAACCCCGCTAAAAAATTCATTCGCCATCCGAAAGCAGATTTCTTTAAGTATGCTCTCCTTCGAATCGAAATGATTATAAAAACTCGCTGCTTCAATGCCAACGTGATTCGCGAGCTCGCGCATGGAAACAGCACGGTATCCTTTCTCACGAAACTTGTTCATCGCCACTCTGGTGATCTGATCTTTACGCTTGATTCCCGCTTGCTTCGGCATGAATAACTAACAGTTGTTAGCAAAGGTAAATTTCATTTCGGGAAGAAAAAATTTTGTTGATTGAAATCTTTAAACGTCGCTTGAGAGTCATTGAAAAAATCTGCTTGTGCCCGGTGTCATGCTGTAGAAAGAAATCCGATTTCTTTGAGAAATCGGAATCTGAATCGAGCGACTCTTGCAATTAATAGAGCTCAGAATTCCGGTTCGCATTCATCATCTAAATTTGATTCATTAATCTTTCCTGAAAAAATTCTGATCATGAAAAAATTTTTTTTGTTGCCTTCCTGTTTTTTTCTTCTCTCGCTTTCCTGCTCTTCTGTTGAAAATAACACTGCAAAGAATATAACATCTGAACCTTCACCCGCTTATTCCTTATCACTCAAAATAATTGCGGAAGGATTGGAAGCTCCTATCGGAATGGCAGTCACGAATGACGGATCGAACCGCTTGTTTGTGATTGAGCAGGAGGGAAAAATCAGGATCATCAAAGGCGGAAAGCTTTTATCGCAACCCTTTCTTGATCTCACATCACGTGTGGATCATGGCGGTGCTCTTTATTCTGAAAAGGGATTGCTCGGACTCGCTTTTCATCCGCAATACAAATCAAACGGAAAATTTTACGTGTACTATTCTTCCCCAACTGCTGCCAAAGGAATGGACAATAAGAGTGTGATTGCAGAGTACACTGTTTCAAGTTCTAATCCCGACATGGCAAATATTACCGGAAGAGTTCTTCTTGAAATCGAAGAGCCGGAATGGAATCACAACGGTGGTCAGCTTGCCTTTGGCCCGGATGGATATTTATACATCGGAGTTGGCGACGGCGGCGGTGGAGGTGACAGGCACGGAACAAACGGCAATGGCCAAAATACGCAGGTGCTGCTCGCAAAAATTTTACGCATTGGTGTGGATGCAACTTCCGGTTACAAAATTCCTCCCGACAATCCTTTCATCAACACGCCATCGAGACCAGAGATTTTCGCGTATGGTCTGCGTAATCCCTGGCGGTTTTCTTTCGATAAGAAAACAGGAAAACTTTTTTGCGGGGATGTGGGTCAGAACGAATGGGAAGAAGTGGACATCATTGAAAAAGGGAAAAATTACGGGTGGCGAATCATGGAAGGAAATCATTGCTACAATCCTTCTTCAAACTGCAACACAACAGGATTGACGATGCCGATCGCTGAATATGATCACTCAGAGGGAAAGAGCGTGATTGGTGGCTATGTGTATCGCGGAACAAAGTCTGCGGACATGGAAGGCAAATACATCTTCGGCGACTGGAGCGGAGTATTTTTTATGCTCACACAACAACCATCCACGCTTGAATGGAACCGGTTTAAACTTTCACTCAAAGATTTCTCAGGAGATTTTTACATCAACAGTTTTGGAGAAGATGAGAACGGAGAGTTGTATGTGTTGGGACAAGCCTCTGTAGGACCGAAGAAGGCGGGGAAGCTTTATCAAATTGTATTTGAGAGATGAATTTAATAATGACCTCTGACACTTTGAATAACGATGGTGTCGTTTTCAATTTTGTAAATCAGCCGGTGTTCTTCTTTGCTCCACCCCACATAATCCTCGTAAGCATCTCCTTCGAACTTTACCGGTTTCATTTGTTCGAAAGTTTCTTCGCGAGCAATTCAAATTCTTCGCCCGTAAAGGCAATAAGATTTTTTCCACTCTCAGTATTTTCTATTGCGCGCTCTATTCTTCGCTTCATTTGTGTGCGCGTTTCTTTTTCAAGTACACTGGTTTTTCCATTTCTCTTCAACTCAATAACTATTTCAGTAGCATCGCTGCTGTCAACATATTTCTTGAGGTATTTCATGAAGTCAATATTGAATTCTGCTGGTTTTAATTTTATGATAGTTTCCATACAGCAAAATTATGAAAACTATTCCCCGGGTGGATTAACTTTCGCTCGAAGATTTCTCCGGTGATTTTTACATCAATAGTTTGGTGAAGATGAGAACGGAGAGTTGAATGTGCTGGCAAAGTTCTCTTGGTCCGAAGAAGGCGGAGACGGTTTTTCAGATTGTGTTTAAGTAACGTTGATTAAAATGTGAGCTGTAATGCTAAACGATAATCCACAGGATATTTCAAAATGAAAATGGCTTAAACTTGAATGCGACATAGAATTTTTTACATACTGAATTTTCTGGCTGTACTTCTAATTTTGACAAGTTACAAGTCAGACCGCAAACAGAATAAGCTAATCAGCATTCCCACACAGACTCTAAATCTTTACAAAATAATTGGCGTCAATTGGCTTTCTGCGATTCAAACTATCGACTCATTTGAGATAAGCAGTTTTGTAACTTACGAGGAGTATAAGGAATACCTGTCTTCTATAAAAAAAGATTCTTCAGAGCAATTTTACCTGAGTCAATTTCCTGACACAACTATTGCTCCCAAAGAAGTTTATGAAAAGTATATCAGCAGTACCGACTATGATGACTATCCTGTGTTGGGAATCTCATGGGATAATGCAATGAATTATTGCAAATGGAAAACGCTTAGAGACAATCCTAAAGATAGTATCAACTTTATTTACCGCTTACCGAAGTGTTCAGAGTGGCTCGCAGCATACAACTATTTAGAAGAAAACCACAAGCCCCACGACTTTAATAAAAAATATTCGGATTGGCTGCTGAATTCAAAATTTGAAAACTATCTGTACGATGCTAAAAATTATAAGTTCGTTTACGATAACGTATATCTTCATAAAAAGGACGATCCTTTAACGATGAAAAGAAAATTCGCAATCGGCGATTCTTATGTGTGCCAACAGGAACATTTGGAAGGTTATTATGGATTTAACTACTACTCGACTCAGGGATACAGGCACATATCATTCAGGTATGTAAAAACTGAGAAAGAAAATTCAAAAGACATCCTGGAGTTTTGGGGCATTAACGTAAAATGAAAAAATTTCTGACCATAACATTTTTATTGATTGGGTTTTTTCCGATCAACGATTTTGCTCAAAGGCAAATACATGAATATGCTGATGATAAAATAAAATGCTCATACGAAACAAGTCAGGGAAGGATTGATGGTGCCTATGTTTCTTTCTACTTAAGCGGACAGAAGAAAGCAGAAGGAACTTTTGAAAACAATTGCAGAATTAGCAAATGGACTGTTTGGGATTCGACCGGAAGAATTCGGATGCAGCGAGAATATGAAAACCCATTTGTGTTTAAACGAATAATTCCGGCTGCTCCAAATGAAAAACCAATTGCATTGCTTAATGTTCCAAGATACACGCTGGAATATAACAGTGATGGTTATATTAATGACTTCAATGTGACGGAGGGTATGATTTGGTGGCACAAAAGAATTTGGAGATTTCTTCCTATCACTAACAATGAATTACTGTTTCGGAATAATTTGTTGTTTCAAATTTTGCAAAAGAATATCCTGAATGGAAACGTGACTGCATACGGTACCGAGATGTTTAAAAAAGAATTTACTCCTCTCATTGACACTTCAGACATACAAATGATCGGATATAAAATAAAAGAAGACCGCTTCTTCGATACAGAAAGATTTTTAGACGAGACGAGAATCCTTGGTATTTGTCCCGTTGCATTTAACAAGTTATCTAAGGATACAATTGATTTGTATTGGGTTTATTTCCCTCAAATCAGGAAATATTTAGCTCAGGAAAAAATCGAGAATACTGGCCGCGCTTCAAAAATTAAAACACTGGACGACATATTTTTCTTTCGTGATTTCTCTGGACAGATTTACAAAGAGTCAAATGTTTTTGATCGAAAAATTTCTGACTACAAAACGGGTAATGATGTAGAAAAAGAAGTAGAGAGTATTGAAATAAATATCATTGAAACAGAGCATGACAATTGGATTTATTTTACAAAATAATTTCCGTATGAAACCACAAGCAGCAGTCCTCCTCCTCTTCCTCACAGTACTAATCACAACAAAATTATTGCAAGCCCAAACCCCCGACACCACCTTCTACTCCGTCGTGAAAGGCAAATCCATTTGCGGCGTACAAAAAAAATGGACAAGAGGAATGAATGAGTATCACTATTTCTACCAGTACAATGACCGCGGGCGTGGTGAGAGTATTTACGATGATGTAGTGACTGATGATCGTGGTTGGGTAGTGAAATCATTTTCGCATGGGTTGGATTATTACAAGAAGCCCTATCATTCATCCTTCGAAGTGAAAGGTGATTCTGCCATATCCATTGAAAATGATGAGAAGAAAACGAAGCTCTATAAACATGAATTCTACACAGGTATGCAAGCGCCCGGATCTATTGAGTTAATGATAAATGCAGCGGAACTCAATGTACCTGAACTCAAGATATCAATTTTCAGTGGTGATTCAGTTGAAGTAAGAGCACTACACAGAAAAACTCTTCTGTTTCAGAACCAATCACTGCCCTTAGTGCTTGCTGAAATCTACTATGGTAAAAACACACCTCCGAATTTTGTTTGGCTGAGCAGTTACGGTCAATTTTTCGCCTCAGTTTCCGATTGGTTTTCTACGATTCTAAAGGGATATGAATCGCTCACTGATACACTCAACAGCATTCAGGAAGCGCAGTCGCTTTCGTATTATACGAAGCAAATGAGTGTGCTCTCAAATCCGATTCCTTCAAAGTTTGCTGTCACGAATGTTCGTGTCTATGACTCAGAACGTGCGGCGATGCTGGAGAACATGACAGTGATGGTCACCGATGGAATCGTTACAGAGGTTGCGCCTTCTGCAGAAATAAGAATTTCTTCCGACTACAAAATCATCGATGGCACCAACAAAACCTTGCTGCCGGGCTTGTGGGATATGCACGGTCACTACTATAAAGGAGAAGGTTTGAATTACCTCGCCGGCGGCGTTACGCATGTGCGAGACATGGGCAACAGCAACAGCTTACCGGATGTGCGTGATGCCATCAGAAGAAATGAAGTGCTGGGGCCTGACCTCAGCTATGTAAGCGGATTTATAGACCAGGCAGGACCCTACCAGGGACCCACAGGCGCGATCGTAAATAATTTGCAGGAAGGAATTACCGCTGTGGATGATTTTGCAAAGCGTGGCTATGGTCAGATAAAATTGTACAGCTCCATTGATCCCAAATGGGTGAAGCCATTGGCAGATGAAGCACATGCGAAAGGAATGCGTGTTGCCGGTCACATTCCATCTTTTATGACAGCGGCGAATGCAGTGAAGGACGGCTACAATGAAATCACGCACATGAATATGGTAATGCTGAATTTTATGAGCGACACGATTGACACCCGAACACCAGGAAGATTCTCTGTGGTGGGTGAGCGCGCAAAGAATATTGATGTGAATGGAAAAGAGGTTGCCGCATTTATTCAATTGCTGAAAGAAAAAAAGATTTCACTCGATCCCACCATGAATGTATTTTATGAGATGTTTGAAGTTTTTTCCGGCGACACCGATGCATCATACAAGCCGGTTCTTAAATGGATGCCTGTCGAGGAGCGTGGAAATGTAGCAGCTACTTCCGGTTTTGCTCCCGATGATCAGAAAGCAACATACACGGCATCCTTTAACAACATGATGGTGATGCTGAAAAAAATTTATGACAATGGAATTTTAATTGTAAGCGGAACAGATGGAGGTGAATCATTTGCCCTCGAACATGAATTAGAGTTGTATGTGCAGGCAGGAATTCCTCCACTCAATGCATTGCAGACTGCTACTTACAATGCGGCCAAAGATTGCAACCTGCAAAATCAATTCGGCAGCATCACGGTCGGAAAACAAGCGGACCTGATTTTGATTGATGGAAATCCGGGCACCAACATCAGCGACATTCGCCGGGTGCAATGGGTGATAAAAAACAATCGCCAATACGATCCGAAAAAGTTGTTTGCTTCTATTGGGTGGAGTTACTATTATTAATTCTAACGCTTTCAATAACGAGTCCAGTCTAATGTCCTGATTGGAACATTGTTTCCTACGCACACGAACGCTCAATCGTGAAGCGCCTGTTTGGCATTATCATCGAGCCGCAGATCGCGGCGAAACCAAAATACATTCATCAATAACTTCAGCGGTTGTATTGAAGCTTTGCAAGTAATTCAGGGGAATCAAGATCGGAATATGTGCCAAATGCGCTCATTAAAATTCCTTTAAAATTATGTTTGGCAGAGGAGATGGCGTACACCACATTTTCATCACCCGGATCAGAGTTTCCTTCAAAGCGATATACTTCATCTACTTCAAAATCCTGGGGGTGCAAAAAAATTTCCTTCTCATCACGCAACAGGCTTTGCTTTTCAAGGGTGAGATTATGGGTGTAACCGCGCCGTTGCAAATCACTTACCGCTTCAGTAACAGTATCGAAATTTTTCATCGGTAAAATTTATTACAAGTAGGAGCGAAGCATCCACGCCATTTTTTCGTGCTGTTCCATAATACCCGTGAGAAAATCTGCCGTCCCAAGATCTTTGTATTTATCACCCGTCTCAGTGATTTCATTTCTCATCGTGCGAATAATAGTTTCATGATCATTGAGCAATGAACTCACCGCTTTTTTCTGATCACTGAAACTTGTTTTTCCTTCCGTCAGTCTCCCAATGGCTACAAAATCTTTCAATGAGCCCGCTGCAAAATGGCCAAGCTGCCGAACGCGCTCTGCCACTTCATCCATGATTTCATCAAGAGCTTCATATTGGCTTTCAAAAAACTTATGCAACTCGTGAAAATTATCTCCCTCATAATTCCAATGCGCCTGTCTTGTTTTGATGTAAAGAATCACTTCATCGGCAAGCAAAGTATTGAGAATGGTTGCAACGCTCTTCAGGTTTTTGTCGGCAATTCCAATATTGGCTTTCATTGTTTTGGGTTTTACCGGTTCAAAAGTCGAATTAATTTGCTTACAGAAATTCTCCTTGCCTCTCAGCTCATTCAAACGGTTTTAATGCCATGTAATTTGCAGAGTCCGTCATGACGTATGGCATGCATGATTGCATGACGCTTGTCGGTATTCCAATCCAGAATAGTAATGTAGATCGCTTCATTCAGAACCGAATCGTCGAGAGAAGAAATGAATTTCAGAGCGCTGTTATGTACTTCTTCCATGCAGCTCATCACTTCATCCAATGCGGGCCAATCAGTCTTTGATGGTGAGTCTGTAAAAGAACGAAAGTGACTAAACCATGGAATATTCATCGCAGGACCATTCAGCGTTTCAAGAAGCAGCTCATTTTCTGCCCACGTCATATGAGCGAGCGTCCACAAAACACAATTCAATTTTTTTCCTTCCACTTCAAATTCCTTTAACGGGTCAACTTCTTTCAATTTTCCTATGTAGAACTTGCCAAGCTTTCGGGTTTGGCTCAATACTTCGGCTAATGTTTGCGCTTCAGTTTTTTTCATGGTGAAAATTTTATGATCTCAATTTCCTCATTTCATCAGCAATATTTTGGGCGTTGTAATCATGCAAGTCTTCCAATTCACGAATCACATTCCGCGCACTTTCATCATCCCGGTTTTGACTCAGTTTCCATTTGCCTTCAATTTTGTCTATTGAAATTTCAAATCCAACCGCGCCCTTAATGAGCTTCTGTATAAATTCCTGCGGCATGGTTTCAACACTCACGGGATTTTTTGAAGTCGCTTCATACCGATGAACCAATCGCCTCAGTGCTTCTAAAAAATTTTCTTCACTCATAATTTTCACTTTGCCGTAAACATGAACGGCAATAAAATTCCACGTAGGCACATTGACGTGATTATACCATGATGAAGAAATATAATGATGTGCCCCGGAAAAAATCACCAGTGCATCAGGATTGCTTTCAAAAACTTTCCACTGCGGATTTGCTTTCGCTACATGGCACCACAATACATTTTCTCCGGTTTCATTTTTCTCCAGCTCTACAGGAATGTGTGTCGCCCAGGGCTTGCCGTCATGCTGATTGACCAGAACAGCAAAAGGATTTTGCCGGATAAAATTTTCAAGCGCCGGAAGATTTTTATTTCGGAAATAATTCGGAATATACATCCAGCGAAGGTAGCGAAGAGGATGCGGAGGGAGATGTGCTGAATTTCATTCACAGAAGAATTTTTTTTTGTCGAATCTTCTTGAATGGTTCAGTAAAATTTTTCACCTTAGTGCAATCAGTTCGAACTGATTTTCTTTCTTCGCACCTAAATCAAAACCTTTTTTCTTCATGAAACGACCTGCAAAAAAATTTGCACTTGGCACGCTTGCCGTAAGTGTTATCTGGATTTTGTTCGAACATTTGATGGGTTACAACACCACACGCAACGACGTCGGTCAATATACCCGGTTGTTCCCCGTGATTTTTTTCTGGATCATGCTTGTTGTGGCGATTTACTATAGGCGCAGGGGAAATGGCAACACGCTGACTTTTTCAGAAGGGTTTCGCACCGGACTGATTATGACGCTCATTTACTGTGCAGGTTTTACAATTGTGATTATTTTGTACAACCAATATCTTAATCCCGAATACTATCCAATGCTCAAAGATTTTACAATGAAACAGTTGCAGGAGAGACAAGCATCGCAAACAACCATTGACGCCAAAATGAAGGAGCTTGAGATGACGCAAAGCGGTACACCGTTATCTTATCTTCTGCTCTTCGTATTTTCTTCTGTTTGGGGAATCGGTATTTCTGCCCTCGCCTCTTTGATTCTGATGAAGAAACCAAAAGTTGCATGATCATTCGTGAAGCTGCCATAGATGATCCCGATCGTCTTGCACCGTTGTTTGATAGTTACCGGCAATTTTATCACAAGCAAAGTGATATAAGCGGTGCGATAGAATTTCTGAATGCAAGAATGACCCGCAACGAGTCCGTGATTTTTGTGGCTGAAGAAAATCAAAAGATAGTTGGCTTTGCGCAGTTGTATCCTTTATTTTCCTCCACCCGTTTGAAAAGATTGTGGCTGCTGAATGATCTGTTTGTGATGGAGGAATTCAGGGGAAAGGGAATTTCAAAGCTGCTGATTGAAAAATGTTTTGAGCTGGCAGGAAAAACAAAGGCAAGCGGAGTGATGCTCGAAACAGAACGAAGCAATATTATCGGCAATAAACTCTACCAGCAAATGGGATTCAAATTGATCGAAAACAATTTTTATTTCCACGAAAATATTTCAGAGGGATGAAAAAAATTTCCACTGCAAATTCTCCGCTTCAGGCAAATGAAGAGGGCTTTCTGATCCTATTTAGATTCCCACTTTTCAGATCTCTTGGAAATATATTCTGCAATGTCCTCAACATCCTCAAGAGCATTGTAAAATCGTTCTTTCCTACTTTGCTTCGCTGATGATTTTTTGCAACTTGCTTGGGTCCTGATAATTATTAAAGAAAGAAATCAGTTCAACATTATTATTTTTTATCCTGTAGATCAGCGATAATTGTTTTACCACATTACACTTCCTGATCTTTTTCTTCTTATGAATGATGGGATATCCTTTTGGAGAACTTGCGATAATATTCAGGAGATGATCTGTAGCATCTCAAAAGGTTTCTATTACCTGATCATTCCATTCATGCTCAAGATACTCGAGGTTTTTCCCGAATGTTTCTAATGCTCTTGGGGACCAAATGATGTTATACTTTTTTGCGAGCATACTTTGCTCTTATTTGTTTCATGGCAACGGGGTGAGGGATTCCTTTGCCTTCATCTAATTCTTTAATTCCAATGTCAATATCATCCTTGACCGGTGAAGGCAACTTTTCCCATTCAGATTTTAATTCCCTTTCCTGAAAATAATTTTCAATAATTCCCATCACTTCATTCAATTGTCCGGTTGAGAGGCAATCAATTTTTCGCTGAAGACGGTTTCTGATTTTTGTTCCTGTCATTTCCTAAAAAATTTCAATCAAAATTAAAAATAAGATTGATGCACCACATGCTTTCACAGCATCTGCAAATCCACAAGGTGCCTGTACAATCCTTCCTTCTTAATCAACTCGTCATGTGTTCCCCGCTCCGCAATTTGTCCCTTCTGCATCACCAGGATTTCGTCGGCATTTTGAATGGTGGAGAGGCGATGCGCAATCACAATGCTCGTTCTGTTCTTCATCAAATTGTACAGCGCTTCCTGCACCAACCGCTCTGATTCAGTGTCGAGTGATGAAGTTGCTTCATCCAGAATGAGTATCGGAGGATTTTTAAGAACTGCTCTTGCAATGGTGAGCCGCTGTTTCTCGCCGCCACTGAGTTTGCTGCCGCGATCACCGATCATGGTTTGATATCCATGTTCCGTTCGCAAAATGAAATCATGAGCGTTGGCCACTTTCGCAGCATGAATTACATCCTCTTCTTTTGCATCCGGCATTCCCAGTGCAATGTTGTTGTAAACTGAATCGTGAAAAAGAATTGGCTCCTGCGTCACAATGCCCATGAGATTGCGCAAATCTTTCAGCCTGTAGTTTCTGATGTTGATCCCATCAATAAGAATCTCTCCTTCAGTAGGATCATAAAATCGCGGGAGCAAATCTGCAAACGTCGTCTTGCCCGAGCCGGAAGGGCCTACGAGAGCGATCACTTTTCCTTTTGGGATGATTTGGCTGATGTGATTGAGGGCAAATCGTTTTTCTTCATAACCGAAAGAAACGTTTTTGTATTCGAGGTTACTGTTAAAGACAGAAATTGATTGCGCGTTTGATTCATCTACAATTTCAACCGGTGTATCAACAATGCGCAGGATGCGCTCACCGGATGCAAGCCCTCGCTGCACATTTGCCACAGCCGACGCAATATTTTTTGCCGGCGGAAGAATCTGTGAATACAAGGCGATGTATGCAATGAATTCACTCGCCGTGAGTCCTGAATTTCCCTGCAACACCAGTGTTCCGCCATAGATCATTACTGCAGCCACTACAGCCACTGCAATAGTTTCAGAGAGCGGAGAAGCAAGCTCACGCAGATTTTGAATGTACTTTGAAAGTTTTCGGGAATGTTCATTCTCTTCATCAAATCTTTTTCGCAGTTGTGATTCTGCGTTGAAGCCGCGAATAATTTTTGCACCGCTGATCGTTTCCTCGGCAATTGCAAGCAATCGTCCAAGTAACGATTGGCTGGCAGCGGCGGGTTTTCTCAACAACCTCGATATGCTTGCAATGATGAATCCGCCCACGGGAATCAAAATCAAAGTGAAAAGCGTGAGTTTGGCTGAGAGAACAAAAAGCAGAATGAAGTACACAATAATGGTAACAGGATCTCTGAATACAACCTGCACTGTTACCACCACAGAATTCTCTACTTCCTGAACATCATTCGAAATCACGCTGAGCAGATCGCCTTTTTTCTGCTGCTGAAAAAAACCGGGCTGCAGCACCAAAAATTTTTCATACACCTCTTTACGAATGTTCCTGATCAGCCGCGAACGC
Organism: Chitinophagales bacterium; assembly: GCA_035638255.1. GTDB lineage: Bacteria > Bacteroidota > Bacteroidia > Chitinophagales > UBA10324 > DASRAJ01. The sequence goes on along the minus strand of DASRAJ010000098.1, from coordinate 76,151 downwards.
ATGCGTGCTAAAATTCGCTGCGACCAATAGCGAAATGCGTTCGCCAGAAAAACAAAAGCCATGGTGATACTTACCACAAAAACAAGAGCACCCGGCTTCCCTTTCGAATCTAAAATGGAGTTGAACAGGTAGTTGAAGAGATCAATAAAGTATCCGACTGAAAATTGAAGCTCAGGTCTGTGTGAAATTGTCGGCGCGGGAATAGTTCCGAACAACACATTGAGCAGTGGAATCAGCGATAAAAAATTCACGGAGCCGAAAATCACACTTAGAAATGCAATGATGATGTATTCAGGAAGGTAACTCGAATACGGCTTAGAGAAAGAAAGTAACCGGAAGTAGGTTTTCATTCAGCGATCTTCAAAGAAGTCCTTTCCAAAGGAATCCTGCGGATCGGACAAATATCTCCAATAAAATACCCCAAACATACAATGCCGTCATTCAGCACGAAACTTCTTACAATTCAGATCGCAACTAAGCATAAAGAAGATTCCTTATAATGACGTTCATACACTTCAGCCTCGCTGGTGTAACGTCATTTCTATTTTTTCCATTTGCAAAATAGCCGGTACTCTGAATGACCCTTAGAGAGCTTTTCTTTCAGACGCCGCAAAAGAAATTTTATTTCACGCGTTGCAGAACGAAGTTCTACTTTCGTTCGTTTTCATCCTGACAAAAAATTTATGATGTATGGAAAAGGTGAAGCAAAAGAAAATTGCCAGTGTGATTCAACAGACGCTGAGTGAAATTTTCCAGAAAGAAAATTTATCAATGGTGAAAGGGGGGATGGTGACGATTTCAGCCGTGGAAGTATCTCCCGATCTTTCAATTGCTAAAGTGTATTTGAGTTTGTTTCAAATCAAGGAGCCGCAGGTATTTTTGGAAGAATTAAAGGAGCATGCGCCCGAGCTTCGCCGTCAGCTTGGAAATAAAATAAGAAACCAGGTGCGCCGCATTCCGGAATTGCATTTTTATCTGGATGATACGCTCGACAATGTATTTCGGCTTGAGGAAATCTTTAAACAAATCAAAAAGGATTGATCATCAATCCCGACGCAGGACAAGGCCAAAATCTAAAATCGAAAAATTCAACCGGTGAATTTGCCGCTCACATTTGCGAAGCGATATTTCGTTTCCAAAAAATCTTCCAACGCAATCAACATCATCAGTTGGGTTTCTGTATTGGGGATGGTGGTAGGGTCTCTGGGATTGATTCTCGTCCTCTCAGTGTTCAACGGCTTCGAAGGACTTGTGATTTCACTCTACAATACTTTCAATCCCGATTTCACGATCACTGCGAAAGTCGGCAAGTCATTCATTCCAGATTCTTCTTCACTCGCTAAGCTTACTTCGATAGAAGGTGTGCGTGCTGTTTCAAAAGTGATTGAAGAAAATGCTTTGCTCACGTATGCCGACAAGCAGTACATCGCAACAATAAAAGGCGTGGAAGCAAATTACGGAGACGTCACAGGCATTGACTCCTCCATGTACAACGGAGATTTTCTGTTGAAGAAGGATGACCAGCCATACGCTGTAATCGGGGCAGGCATCGAGCAATCACTTGGTGTAAACTATGAGGATCCCTTTGGTTATATCACCGTATACATTCCCAAAAAAGGAAAATCGATTGAGAACAATCCTGAAGATGCATTCAACCGAAATGTCATTAAGCCCTCAGGAAGTTTTGCGATTCAGGCCGAATTTGATAGCAAATATATTTTGGTTCCGATGGAATTTGCACAGCAACTCACCGGTTACGCTCATGAAGTTTCTTCTTTGGAAATTGCTGTGAAGCCTGATGCCAATACTGAAGCCCTTCAGTCAAAAATAGAATCGCTATTCGGAAAAAATTTTGATGTCCGAAATCGTCTTCAGCAAAACGTCACCATGTACAAAGTGATGAAAACGGAGAAGTGGGCAGTGTACGCCATTCTCACTCTCATTCTCATCATTGCGGCGTTCAACATCATCGGCTCGCTTTCCATGCTTGTGATTGAAAAGAAAAAAGACATTTCCATACTTCGTACCATGGGAGCCGATGAAAACCTGATTCGGAAAATTTTTCTTTCTGAAGGAATGATGCTTTCCCTCATCGGTTGCTTCACCGGATTCGCCATTGCTGTCATCATCATTATTCTTCAGCAAAAATTTCAACTGATAAAAATCGGCGGCGGATCATTTGTGATTGATGCCTATCCTGTTGAAATGAAGCTGCAGGATTTTATCCTCGTATTTTTTACAGTGCTGATCATTGGATGGATTGCAGCATGGTTCCCTTCTTACCGCGCATCAAAGACGCAATTTGAGATTGTTAAGGAATAATTTCCACCAATAAGAAAATGTTGTGTCAAACCGCTTTGTGTATCGTGAATCGTATTACGTGTATCGTGAATCCCGATCTAATCGGGAGAACTCGTGCTACCTGAATCGTGAATCGTTATTTTTGCCGCATGGATGTAGTTCGTGTCAATGATCTTGATTTTCGTCCTTTCATTTCTCATGCAATGATTCAGCAGCGCGTCAAGGAGATTGCCATGCAACTGAACTATGATCTTGAGAAGGAGGAACCCCTCTTTTTGGGTATTCTCAATGGCTCGTTCATGTTTGCCGCCGATTTGATGAAGGAAGTAAGCATCAAATGTGAAATCACTTTCGTGAAGATGGAATCCTACAAGGGCACTCAATCTACCGGGGAGGTAATCACACGCATCGGATTGGATAAACCGGTGACCGGAAGAACCGTTGTGATTGTAGAAGATATCATTGACACCGGTAAAACCATGTACGAAATGTTGCGTGTGCTTAAGAAAGAAAAACCCAAGCGTGTCATCATCGCCGTACTGTTACTTAAGCCGGATGCTTTGCAGCATGATATTGAAGTGGACTACACAGGGTTCAAAGTGCCGAATGATTTTCTTGTCGGTTACGGATTGGATTATGATGGGCTGGGAAGAAACCTGAAAGATATTTATGTGAAGGTTTAATGGCTGCATTGCTTAACGGTTGCATGGTTTAATTGTTGAACCGCACTTTCACATGCAATGAAAAGAGTTAAAAAGCCATTTAGCCATTTAACCATTCAACAATTTACCAGATGCTCAACATAGTTCTCTTCGGTCCTCCGGGAAGCGGCAAAGGAACGCAAGCCCTGAAGCTTAGTGATGCGCATTCATTGATACACATTTCTACAGGAGATATTTTTCGCAGTGAAATAAAAAATGAAACAGCACTTGGACTTGAAGCAAAAAAATACCTGGATGCAGGTCATTTAGTGCCTGATGAGGTAACGATTAGAATGCTGGCTTCCTTTGTAGAAAAGAATACGGATGGAGATCACAAGGGTATCATCTTCGATGGCTTTCCCCGTACCGTGGCACAAGCAGAAGCGCTCGATAAATTTTTGAAAGACAGAAAAATGCCGGTAATGAAAGTACTTGCACTTGAAGTGGATGATGAAGAATTGATCAGGAGAATTTTGCTGCGTGGAAAAGATTCGGGCCGAAGTGATGACAATGATGAGGCAGTGATCAGGAAAAGAATAGAAGTGTACAATAAACAAACTTCACCGCTCAAACAATACTACCGGAAGCAAGGAAAGCTTGTTTCACTTAAAGGTGTTGGCTCTGTGGAAGAAATTTTTTCATCGCTCAGCGATGAAGTCAGCAAGCTTCTGACAACAAACAATTGAGAACTCACCACTGAATCATCTAACTTCTATCCTCTAACTTCTAATTTCTATCTTCTGTTTTCACTCTTATGGAAGGTTCCAATTTTGTTGACTACGTAAAAATTTTTTGCCGCAGCGGTAACGGTGGCAAAGGTGTGGTGCATTTTCACAGGGATAAACACACAGCGTTTGGCGGGCCCGATGGTGGTGATGGAGGAAGAGGCGGACACGTGATTCTTCGGGGCAACAAGCAACTCTGGACGCTCCTTCATCTTAAATACCGCAAGCACATTCATGGAAAAAACGGAGGGAATGGGAGCGCAGGCAATTCTTCGGGTGCCTATGGAGAAGATATTATTCTCGAAGTGCCGCTCGGTACCGTTGCAAAAGATGCAGAGCGTGATGAAACATTGTTTGAAATATCAGAAGACGGGCAAGAAGTAATTCTCTGCAAAGGCGGAAGAGGCGGGCTGGGAAACTCAAATTTTGCGACGCCGACAAACCAGGCACCCATGCATTCGCAGGATGGCGAGCACGGTGAAGAAGGCTGGAAAATTCTTGAGCTGAAATTACTTGCCGACGTGGGACTGGTCGGTTTTCCGAATGCAGGAAAATCAACATTACTATCGGTGATGAGTGCAGCGAAGCCGGAGATTGCTTCATATGCATTCACTACACTTGTTCCCAATCTCGGAATTGTTTCCTATCGTGATCACCGCTCATTTGTGATGGCGGACTTGCCGGGCATTATCGAAGGAGCACATCTTGGCAAAGGACTTGGTCATCGCTTTCTTCGCCATATCGAGCGCAATTCTATGTTGCTGGTCATGATTCCCGCTGATAGCAGCGACATCAAAAAGGAATACGAAATCCTGATTCATGAATTGGAGGAATACAATCCGGAGTTGCTTCACAAGCCGCGATTGCTGGCGATTACCAAGAGTGATTTGATTGATGATGAGCTTGAAAAACTGTTGAAGAAGGAATTGCCGAAGAAGGTCCCGCGCATTTTTATTTCTGCGGCGACGGGAAAAAATATTCAGAAGCTGAAGGATGAGATTTGGAAGATGCTGAATGGCTGAAGTGGTGCTTGGTGGCTAGAGCCATTGTTGGTCTTTGCGTGGCTTGTGCGTGGACCAGACCAACAATTAAAGCGAGGGCAGCCTGACTTCACTTGTTGGTCTGTCTCAGCTTTAGGCATCGCAAAGATCAACGGCAGCAAACATCTCTGGAGCGTGACCAACAGTGGCAGGAAAGTCAGGAGATTAGTTTGTCACTCTTGCAGTCAATAGAATTGTATCCTGGTTATTTATATCCGTCATTAAAAGATCGCAAACAGTTATGGTAGTCTTACTGCGTGCAATATCTACATAAACATTTTGATTCGGTATTCCATATTCATAAATGGAATCTCTGAAAAAAATTACTCCCGCTAAATGTGGTCTCGCAGGCACTATTGAATCAACAGGAATTGTATCAACTCCGGCAGTCAATGGATTTGAAAGATGAATTTCTATATAGGAATCAGAATCACCCACCACGTAGCTATAAACCACATAGGTGGCTCCGAACGCTCCTCCATAAACCGCATCAAAATTTCCTGACCCAATAATACCTGTGGCGGAAAAAGTATTATCAGCTGGTGAACACGGAGATGCAACCGTTGAATGATCATCCTTCTTGCAGGATGCTTCTACGAGAATAATAAAACCTGTTAAACAAATAAACAGGAGGTTGTTTTTCATAACACTCTTTTTTTCCTTTTCTGTCAGAGGTAGTTGGGGAGGACATAATCCCGGACTAAGAATTTTTTTATGGATACTCATTGCCAAAGCGAAATTTAATTAACTTGTTTCCTTTGAAATAATAGTCAGCAAAGTATAAGTCATTGTATTGTTGATAAGAAAGAATACTTAGACCATCCTCTTGTCTTTGTTCATTTGGTTTTCCAATCTTAGATGTAAGCTGTGATGATGTTATTCCTAAGTAAATATTTTTTCCTGATTTAAAGTTATCGATGTCTAATTTGAATGGCTTTTGTAAATACCTTGTATTTGTTAAGGTATACTCAACTTGAAATTGGCTAAAATCACATTTTGAACTACCATTCCACATATACATTGTCAATAATTGGGATTTGTCGTAATTAAATATTTGAATACTTGGTAAATCATCAATGTCTGGCAGTAGTTTATAGTTTTTACCAAACAATTTTTCAATTGTGTCGCAGTCATTAAACTTTATGTTGTTTATGGTTGTGTCATAAAAAAGAGATATCTCCTTGTAGCCAGTTGGATTTAAAATACGAGTGTCTTGAACTGGAACAGCAGTATTAAAGGTGTCAATATGTGCAACTGTGTCAATACTTGATTTTTCTTCTTTATTAGATGAAGTGTTTCTGTCGGTACATGAGAAGCTAAACAAGATCAATAAGATTAATAAAGTTGATCTCATAATATTACTCACAACCATTAGGTATTGTGTCTTTGGTTCGTGTTCTCAGGCAGAAGGAATAACGAACTCTACCGTATCACCAACACCGTTCCCTTTGCATTTACATGCTTCCCGTTTCCATCTATTACATCTACAACATAAGCATACGCGCCTTGCTGAACATACACCCCCTTGTAGGTTCCATCCCAGCCTTCATAAGAATTTTCAGAGAAGAATAATTGCTCACCCCAGCGATTATAAATTGAGAAGGAATACGATTTTAATCCCTGTAAATTGAGGATGGGTTTGAAGGAATTATTTTGTCCGAGCGGAGCAAAAGCATTGGGCATGTAAATCTCCGATGGCTGATTGAGGCATACGATGTTGCTGCGACTGTGAATAGTGTCAACAATTCCATTCGGCAACTTCATGGTGTCAACCGCCTCAACATAATAACAGGGAGTGTCAACAGGTAAATTTTTTTCTTCGTACGAAAACACATCGGGCAATACTGAATTCTGAAAATTGAAACCGGCGTCGTCTTTCCTGTAAACATCATACTGCATCACGTCAGCCGAATCAAACCAGGAAGCATCCCATTTCACAAAAAATGAAAGGTCAGTGAAAGCATATCCTTTCAGCAAAATACTTTTTCCCCGTGTAGAAGTATCACTTGCCCCGCAACTGTCAATGGCAATAAGGCGATAGTAGTAGCTGTTTACATCCGTGAATGCAGTGGTATCTGTATATTGATTGATGGTTGAAAAATTATAAGGTGGTGAAATGTTCGCGAGTTGTGTAAATGCTATTGTATCCGTTCCCCGCTGAATCATAAGTTTTGAAACGTCAGAAATTGAATCCATAGAAAAGCTCACAAGGATTTTGTTCGGCGCAATCACCGTAACATTCCGTACATAAAAATCTTTAACCGGCTGCACCACATTCACGATGCGGCACAACACATTAGATTCGGATGTGAAGCCGGTGATATTTTCTTTCGCAACAATTTTAAAGCACACAGAGTCGCGATCATTAAATCCGCTTACGGGATAAGTGAGCACATTGGCAGGCACAGATTGAAGTATGACGTACGGCGCACCGTTCTTCGACATCTCGATATCATACTTCTGAATTCCCTTCTGCCAGTTATGGTAGAAATACCATTTCAAAATTATTTTTTGCTCACAGCGAATCACCGAATCACTCAGGTAAATTGTGTGTTGCGATTGTTCATTGACCCGCCCTGTATTGTAGCAACTGTCAACTACGGCGATCGTGTAACCCTCAGAATCGATGCCTGGTGTTGAGTTTACATCAATGTAATCTGTGTTGAACCTTCCATAAATCGTATCAATCGGATGGTTGCCCTGGTTATAGATGTTGTAGATGATGTAACCGCTTGCTTCGGTGGAAACACTCGGTTGCCAGTTAATTTCTGCAAGACCATTGTTCACTGTTACGAAATTGATTGGCGGTGTAACAGGACTGAGATTATCAAGTGTATCCGAATATGCAAACGTGAAACCCGGGCAGATAAAATTGCTCTGCATGTAATAGTAGTATGTTACAGAACCTCCATTGCCGACATTATCAGTGTAGGATGTTTGACCTTGAATGAGAATGCTGTCAATAAGCGAATAAGGTCCGTTAATGCTGGTTGCGCGAAAAATATAATAAGCATGAAAGCCTCCCCCACAGGAGACATTGGGTACAGACCAGTCCAGAACCACATCGTTAGTGCTATCTACCGAAACGCAATGCAGTGTTGGCGCATCCACTACCTGCGCATAACTCCATGATGAGATCATGAAGAATACCGGCAAGAAAATATTTCGCAGCGCTGTTTTCATTCGCACTTCTTCAAAAATTATTTTGAACCCGCAACCACCTCAATCATGGAATCAGGATGGAGATAGGTGGAAGCAAGGGCCATGAGTTCCTCCGAAGTTACGTTTCTTATTTGTCCAATGGTTTGATTGAAGTGCGATTCATCTTGTCCATAAACAATCAGACCGCGAATGATCTCAGCAACATTGAAGGGACCATTGGCATCTGCGAGCATTACCCCGAGCAAATAATTTTTCACGAGATGCAATTCTTCTTCCGGCACCGGTTCGTTTCTCAAACGGTTTACTTCATGATAAATTTCTTCTACCGCAGCAGCAGTTACTTCTTTTCCAACTTCAGTACTTATAAAAAAATTTGCATCGTGCAGGTACGATGATATAGCGGAATGAATGCCATAGCAGAAACCCTTTTCCTCTCTCAGGTTTTGCATCAGGCGGCTTCCGAAGTAACCACCGAGAATGGTGTTGAGCACACGGAGCTTCGGAAAATCAGGATGCTGTTTGTTGACCATGAACCTGCCGATGCGAATAGCACTTTGAACAGCATCTTTCTTTTCCACAAAAAACTTTTTCTGAAGATCGGCTTGCATCATTACGGATTTATTTGTTCCGTTGGAATGAGCACGTAATTCGTTCCCGAAAAATTCATCGACCAGTTTTAGTGTCTGTTCCGAAATTTTTCCCGCCAAAATAATTTTGCATTGACCTTCTAAGTATGTCGTGTGATGAAAGCTCCGGAGCAATTCAGAATTGATCGTATCATAATCTTCGGCAGCAGTAGTGTACCCGTTTGGGTGACTGCGCCCGTACAAGCGCTCGTTAAATTCTTTGTGGGCAAGAAAGTCTACCTTCTGCAAATTCACCATCAGCCGCTGCTTGCTGTTTTGCACGGTGATGTCTAATTCATTTTCGGGGAACGAAGCTTCCGTGATCATCTCGTGTAACAGCGGAAGCAGTGAAGGCAAATGTTTTGTAAGCGTGAACAATGAAACCGTGGCATAATCAATTGCAGCATCATTGTGGAAAGAGGCGCCGTAGAATTCAATGGCTTCGGAAATCTGCTGTGATGTTTTTGCCTTTGTTCCTTCCAGCAACATTTTACTCGCCGTTGCAGCAACGGCACGTTGTGGCTCCTGCCATCTGCCTGCGTCAAACAACAATTCAATTTTAATAACATCCTGGGTTCCGGCACTGATGCTCCAAACAGGAATACCGTTGCTCAATTGCAGGCGATCGACTTTTGGCAGTGTGATATTTTCGATCTCACGCAGGGGAGGCGCCACCGTTCTGTCAATAACTTTCATAGGGGCAAAAATACGAAAAAGCGAAGCGGACGAGACCAACGCGGTTTTCAAAACCGCGATTGGTCTGCATAAGCAATTAATTAAGCATAACTGACCCTGAGGGGCCGGAAGACAAATTTAAAGGCATAATGAAGGAATACTGTTCGGTTGCTAAGCGTAGTATCAATTCCCGACTAAAACTTTCTTCTCTAACAATTGATCTTCTGCAACCAAATTCAAATGATATACTCCCGCAGGCAATGCGCTTACATCAACTGTAAACTTGTGCTGACCTGAATGCAAAGTCTGATTGGCTGAAGTGAAAACAATTCTTCCCAAAATATCTGTTAAGAACAATTTACAACTCATCACACGAGGCAATACGAATCCAATATTTACTGATGAAGAAGCGGGATTGGGAAAAGGATCATAGAGTATGATTGAAGGATTTTTTATCTCTGAGGAACCACTGGGCACTTGCACCTTAAACCTCAACCATCCCTGCGGTGCTGTCAATGGCTTACTGATATTTCTCCCGCTGTTCGATGACGCATTGATGTAGTAAAACACCTGCGTACCCGATATCTGGGCAGGAATGTAGGCGTAGAATGAATCAGTTAGTTCGGCAGTCATCGTCTCGGGAGTGAATCCCGCAGCGGTATCGGTTGTCCAATACAACGTGGCATCAGTCACTCCTGATGGTGTTTCAATTTTCGCCTCTACCAAATAAGGATTTATATCATCGCTTGTGTTCAGCAACGGTGCATGATCAATCCAGATGGGATCACTTTGCCCGATTTCCTTGGTAATGCAATGCACAGCGCCGAGCGCCGAGATAATGTCGGCTCCGCTGTTGTCGCAATCAATGCCTACAACGTTGTAACCCGGAAGATTTTCCTTGTAGATGCGAACGGCTGTAGTGTCATACTCCTCACGATAGAGGGGAATCAAAATGGTTTTGTTGATGAATACAGCATTCGCATACGTTCGGTAATCTCCTGACGGCGGATAGCTTCCTCCCGTACTCGGCACCATGGGAATGCGCACAATCCTGTAGGGTCTTCCGTAGCAATCCCAATAATTATCCTGGATGTACTGAAGGTTGGTTTCAATCTGCGGACCATCGGAAACTCCTGTAGGAAATTCACCGACGAGCAGGGTTTCTTCATCCAGCAGCTTCATGTGCATGTCAATGTGATGAATTACATCATAAGGAAGTGTCTCCATCAAAATATAACGGTTCAACCCGAGATACTTTTTCATGATTGTATCAATGTCTGCTTCTGTTTTCTCTGTAACATAAAAATCATTGTTGATTCCATTCTCATCCAAAATAAGTTTAGAAGAAAAACCTGTTCCGTGACCATCCACCATAAAGTTACCACCCGTGTGAACCAAATCGTAGGGAGCATTCGTGATGGAATACAATGGTAGCCCGGTATAATCAGCAAGCGCCACCGGGATCACATCATCGAGCGGGCGCGGGCGATTGTAAATCCAATCCACGAATGAAAGCTCATCCACATCATCTTTATAAATATTCCACTGTCCGTAGTCGCGGCTCCAGACAGAGTTGTAAGGCTCCTCGAGGAATTTGATGTTGTATATGGAAATGCCATTGTTCGTAAGGTTTGTCTTCACGGAATTCGAATCACTGCATACGATGTACACAGTACATTCCGGCTGTGCAATCTCTACAATCTGCCGGAGGATGGGAGTGTACGAGGTCCATGTAATAAGTAGCCCGGAAATTTCTTCCCACTCAGCCATTGCCCTCGGGGTGAAGGTGGGCGGATCGGTGCCCCTCAATGTATTGCCGTGGTTTTGAAGATAGGTGGGAAGCAATAGCTGCTCTTCCTGCGTGAGCCAGTGAGGCAGATCCTGTGCCTGTGTTTTTGTGGTAACAAGAAAAAGAATGAGTGCAGGCAAAAACTTTTTCATGAGTTGTGATTTAAGAAGAAGAAGTACGCAGCTAAAATAAAGAATAAACTTTGGCGCACTTTTGTTTAAGAAAGAGTTGAATTTCCTCCCGATCAATCAGGATGAAAAATGATTTGAAATGCAAACGATGATTTTTTCTTTAGTCTTTAGCGCCTTTTTTCTTCAGGGCACTTCCTGTTTTATTTCAGAAAGAAATTCAATACCGGATAAAATTTCTCTCTCATCAGAAATTGAAGTTTTACCGGTTAGCAACAATTACAAAGTTCTTTACGATATCGAATACGCGCACGTTGATAGCCAATCATTGCAGCTTGATTTGTATCAGCCGCAAGGCATGAAAAGTGAAACACCGGTTTTGGTTTGGCTGCACGGCGGCGCGTTTACATCGGGCGATAAATCCAATGCACGAAAGTATGCGCCCATGTTTGCACAGCAGGGAATTGCGGTAGCATCGGTGAATTATCGCCTGGCTCCCGCTGCATTTTTTCCCGCTCAAATTCAGGATGTGAAGGGAGCCATTCGTTTTCTTCGGGCAAATGCAGCTAAGTATCATCTCGACGCAAATCACATTGGAATACTCGGGACTTCTGCAGGGGGAGCGTTTGCATCATTGGCGGGAGTTAGCTGTGGTGAAAAAGATTTAGAAGGAAGCGTGGGAGGAAATCTGAATTACTCAAGCTGCGTGCAGGCGACGATTGATTGCTTCGGTTCTTTCAGCTACGAGAATATGATGAAACTTGGTTTTGATCAGTCAAGAGAAGCACATCTTGAAAAGCTTTTCGGTTGTGTTTTAAATTCACCTGAAGGTTTGGCGAAGATCAAGCTGATGGCGCCCGAATTTCATCTTGATAAAAATGATTCACCGTTCCTTATTTTACATGGAGGGCAGGACACGAGTGTGCCGCCGCAGAACAGCATTGACTTCAACAGGAAATTGCAGGCGGCAGGAGTTCCTTCACAACTCATCAGCGATCCCAATTACGGGCATGACGTGCGAATCATTGTGGCGCACTTTGATGAAGTGATGAAGTTCTTGAATCAGTACCTGAGATAGGCTTGATCAGCGGGGCAAACTCAAGCTTCACTGTGAGATTTTCCACAGAACTCCTTCTTTCAATGCGAATGCTGAACGTGTAATTTTCCTGATGTTGCAGGTTTCCACAACATAGCCCGCAAGAATTGCTGCAACCACAATCATTTCCGCCCGAAACCAAATCAGCCCTTTCATTTTTAGTCGCTCTTCCATAGTGGATTGAATAAGATGTTCAGCGAGGCGATAGAAATCCCGTAATGAAATTTCTGTTGAGGTCTGAAGCGGATTTACCTGTTGCCCGTAAAAATTTTCTGAAACCATCTGTGAGAGCGTATCAAATGATCCCGACGCACCGATTAAATGTTTTACCGGGAAGTTTTGAACCTGCTGCAACAGTGATTGCAATTCATTTTGCAGATGACAAACGAGATTTACTTGGTCCGCTGCTGCAATCGGCTCGCGGTGATGAAAGCGTTGTTTCAGTACGGAGCCACCCAAAGGAAAACTTTGTTTCCAGAAAATTTTTTCATGATTGGCAATAATAAATTCCGTGCTGCCACCCCCGATGTCCATGATCAGCAGGGGTTGTTCATCTATATTAATTGCTTGCCGTACACCGAGGTAAATCAACTCTGCTTCTTCATCGCCTGAAATTTTTACCAGCTCCATCGGAAGCACTTCCTTCACGGCACGAATGAAATCATCACCATTAGAAGCCCTGCGAATGGCAGCAGTTCCGAATCCAATTACCTGCTGCGGCTGAAATTCATCCACCACCTTCCTGTACTTCCTCATTTGCTCAATGCCGCGGGCAAAAGCATTGGCGCCAATCTGTTCAACACCATCCTCACCAAGCTTGACAAATTCTTCCGCTTTGAATAAAATTTCAAATGACTTATCCGGTTTCATCTCTGCAATGAGAAGATGAAATGTGTTTGTACCCAAATCAAGAATGGCGTAACGTGGATTCATTCAATGAAGAATTCAGCGCAAAGAAAAGCCATTACTTTGACGGCTAAATTATTTTTAAATGAATATAACATCCCGCAGAGAATTTCTGAAACAAGCCGGAACATTCGGCGCATGTGTTTGTTGCATGGGAGCGATGAGCTTGCTGGATTCATGCGCTGCATCAAAAAACATTTCAGGCACCACCGAAACAAGTGAGATGATTAGCTTTCCGGCATCATCATTCCGGGATCAAAATTTCATTACTCTTCAAACCAAAAAATTCGAAGAGCCGATCTTCATCGGCAAGCAAACTGATGGCTCTTATGTAGCGCTTCGCATGTTGTGCACGCATAGAGGATGCACAGTAAAAGTTCCGAAGGAGAATGCAGATAAATTGGTATGCCCGTGCCATGGCTCTGAATTTTCTACCCAGGGAATTGTATTGAAAGGGCCTGCCATGAAGCCGCTGCAAAGTTTTCAGGTAACCACTCTAAACAAAAACCTGATCATTCATTTCAACTGAGCATGGATCAGCATCCTAAGCCACTTGATTGGCTCCTGTTATTTTTCCTTGCACTCATCTGGGGAAGCTCATTCATCCTGATGAAAAAAGGATTGGAAGCATTTCGTCCCGATCAGGTTGCAGCACTTCGCATCGCCATTACCGCTATTGTGCTCTTGCCATTTGCATGGATGAGGCGAAGAGAAGCACCGCTCGCGAAAGTGAAGACGATTTGGCTGCAAGGAATGTTTGGCAACTTCATTCCGGCATTCTTATTTACAGCAGCACAGGCGCACATTGATAGTTCGACAGCAGGCATTTTGAATTCATTATCGCCGGTGTGGGTGTTTGTTCTCGGAATTTTTTTCTTCCAGTCAAAATACAATTGGCTCAAGCTGACCGGAATTGCATTCGCATTTGGCGGAGTACTGCTGCTGATGATTTACCAGCCCGGGCAAGGAACGACCTCTAATGCAAACTTCGTATGGCTGATTGTGGTCGCAACCTTCTGTTACGGGCTCTCCGCTAACCTGATCAAAAAACATTTGCACGATGTGCGACCGATCACCATTACTGCCATTTCATTTGCCATTATGCTTATTCCCGCTATCGTTTATCTGTTCTCTACCGGACTTATGCAAACGGTACGAGAGCATCAGCAAGCTTATGCCTCACTGGGTTTTATTGCCATTCTTGCGACCATGGGCTCTGCTGTTGCATCTGTTACATTCAACAAAATCATTCACCGCACCTCGGCATTGTTTGCATCGTCGGTTACCTACCTCATTCCAATTGTGGCAGTGGGTTGGGGATTTTTAGCAAGCGAGCAGATCGGTGTAATTGATCTCTTCGGTATGCTTATGATTTTCGCAGGAGTTTACCTCGTAAGCCGGTAAAAATTACGAGTCACGATTCACGGAATACGATTTACGATAGACGTATTACGACACTCAATCACGATTTTTACAATGACCAATGACTAATGACTAATGACAATTGACTATTCACCATTCACTATTCACTTTCAAGTAATTTAGCCCCTACAACTCTATGCGCCTATTACTTTCATTGCTCATCTCTCTCTGCGTCACAAAAATTGACGCTCAAAGCATTCCTCCTCCTGTCGAATGGCAGCATTGCTATGGTGGCTCTCTTGACGATTATGGTTACGGCATTTCTGCTACATCTGATGGCGGTTTCATTTTCGCCGGATGCGCCGGATCGAATGATGGAAACATATATCCCAAGTATGGTAATCAACTTCACGGCGGCACATGTGACTATTGGGTGGCGAAGATTGCTTCTGATTCTACCATTCAGTTCAAAGTTCATAAAGGCGGAACATCGAGTGATGTGGCCCGCGTAGCTCTTCAAACTTTGGATGGTAATTTCATTATCGGAGGGGCAGCGTCATCAAACGATGTAGACGTTGATGATCATCATGGTTTCCCGGCAGGCACTCCTGATTTCTGGATCATAAAAGTAAACTCAGGAGGCATTGTTCTTTGGACAAAATCTTACGGTGGAACTAGCTACGATGATTTCGGTTCGATGATACTTACTCCTGATGGTGGTTATGCGTTGTGCGGTGGTACCCAGTCAAGTGATGGTGACGTAAGCGGAAATCACGGCAGCATGGATTTCTGGCTTGTAAAGACCGATGCTACAGGCAGCCTTCAGTGGCAAAAATGTTTTGGTGGAGATGACGCGACCGGGTATGAGAAAGCTTTTGATTTGAAACTATGCAAAGACGGCGGTTACATTTTAGTAGGATTTACTACATCGCAGACGGGAGAGGTGCAGGGAAATCACAGCGCAGATTTTGATGGGTGGGTGGTGAAGACCGATGCAAGCGGGAATTTACAATGGGCTAAATGCTTTGGCGGAACCGGGCAGGATGGATTTTATAAAGTGAGGCAATTGGACGATGGGAATTTTTTGATCGCAGGATATGCATTTTCAAACGATGGAGACATTACAGGAAAGCATGGCGATGAATCTTATGATGATGCCTGGCTCACATTGCTCGATGCAAATGGAAATTTACTTTGGTCAAAGGCCTACGGTGGTGATTCGACCGATGAATTTTCAAGCATTCAACAGGATCAACTCGGAGGAATTCTCGTGAGTGGATATTCGAGATCAAAGGAGGGTGATTTGGATGTGAATTACGGCGACTATGATTACTGGCTGGTGAGCATTGATGAAAGCGGAACCATCCTGTGGGATTCAACTTACGGCGGACCCTACGCTGATGTCTGCAATGATCTCGCCATTGCAACTGATGGAAGAGTTGGACTCATCGGATATTCAAAGTCGGATTCTATTGATGTGAGCGGCAACCATGGTGTTGATACATCTCATCATCCGCTTTACCAGGCAAGAGCAGATTACTGGGTAGTGGATTTGGGAAGTGTAGTTGGCATTCATGAAGTTCAGAAATCAACGCTCACAGTGATTCCAACTTTAGCCCATGATGTCGTTCAGATTTCTTCCAATGATTTGCAGGAAGAAAAATCTTTTATCACCGTGAGAAATGAAAGCGGACAAGTAATTCTGCATTCAACCATGAGCCACAAATCGAAGTTGCTGCTGAATGTTTCTTCATTGCCGCAGGGAATTTATTTCATCGAGGCGAAGAGTTCAACTCTGAATGCTGTGAGCAAGTTTGTGAAGATGTGATCATTGCTTTATATGTTTTTCTACCGGGAGATTTCATTCGCTTACATTGAGAATGGTATCCAGTTCAATGTGAGTTCCGGGATGAGCTTGAAGATTTAAAAACAACGCTCCATTCACAGTATCACCCCAGGCAGGATCATATCCCTTTCCAAACAAATAATAGTATCCGGGACTAAGATTTGAAAAGATGAATGTACCGCCGGGGTCGGCTACAGTAAATGAATCATACGCTGATGGTTGAGGCCCGGGATAAATAGTTGTATTGCCTTTGATGTACACTTTGCAACTTCCTACCGTCCAAAAATGATGCATTACAGTTCCCTGAAGTGTAATTTGAGTGGTTAGTAGTACCTCTTCACTTCCTGGTTTAGCACAGGAAAAAAATAAGACCATCAACAGCAAAGGGATTTTACTCATCCATTTCATCATTGTAAAATTATCACATTGGTAATCATGAAAGAAACGAGAAGTTCTTTTTGCTGGTACTTCCAATGGCTGTTTGCAATTCATTTACAGGACTTCAGGAAATTGTGAGTTAGCTTTGTTGCATAATGAAGAAGCTGCAATTTATCATGGGTGCTTTTCTCTCAGCAATGATTCTGTTGCAGTCAGCTTCATTGTTACTGGTAGATGCAGGATACAACGTCAATCATTCTTACATCGCCTCGGCATTATGTGTGAATCGCGATAAGCCCCAAATGCATTGTGACGGAAAATGTTTTTTGAAAAAAGAACTGAATGGTCAGCAGGAAAAAGAATCTTCGCAACGCACCCTTCATCCCAACTCTTCCGTCATCTTTTTTTGTGAAGAAGTTTCATCGTACAGCTACTTTCATAATGACAAGAAATTTTTTCTTCCCTCCCCAAACGTTTCTTACTCACCTGGCTTTCTGACCACCAATGAGCGCCCGCCGACCTGCTAAGGGCAATTATTCTTTCGCTCAATAATATTTTCATTAAAAAAGCTTAAGCCATGTGCAAGCAACTCATTGTAGCACTGGCGTTGTTGGTGGCAGGCAAATTTTCACAGGCGCAATGTCTTGGAAGTTGCTGCAGCGCCAGTAGCAGTACCGACATAACCAACCATTCATCATCCGACAAAAAGGGTGGTTGGCAAGTGTCTGCGGGTTACTCCATCATGCAGTATCATCCATTTACTGATGATCAGTTAAAGCAGTGGAGTGATTCGCTGAATGCAACATTCACCGTGCGCTCGCAGCATAGCGTGAAGCTGGCGTTACAATACAACATCACTGATCGCTGGAAGGTGAGCGCCTCATTACCGTATAATTTTTCTTTTGACAATCGGGAAGGGCACACACACGAGGGTGATAACAAAGAGATACATTATTATGGAAACGTACGGGGCCTCGGTGATGCAACATTTGTCGGTTCGTATGAATGGTTAGGCAAGAATAAAAACCACTGGCAATTTTCTACCGGCATCGGAATCAAAGCGCCCACAGGACAAACGCATGTAGTGTCATCAAACCATACCGGAGTTCCTGCCCATCTGGAGCCCGGTACGGGCACCTGGGATCCTGTTGCCACGCTGAGGATAAAAAAGTCAGTGAAGCAATGGATGTTAGTAGGAGATGTGTTCGGCAAAATTGCAACCACTGTAAATCAGCATAACATGGGCGATTATGTTAGCGGCACTGTAACTGCGTTTTGGCAAGCCGCACAAAAAGCTGAGCAATCAGTTTCATCACTTACGTTTTTCGGCGCGCTGCAAACGGATTTTAATTCGAAGATGCGGATGCCGCAAAATCACATTCACACAGGCAGCAGTGATCCTGTTGTTAATGCACCGGTCACCACGTTTGAAAACAGCGGCTTCACACGCGTTTTTATTTCGGTTGGGACTTTGGTTTCACCCGGAAAACATTTTACGATTCCATTCAGCCTCTCTGTTCCCATGTATCAGCATTTGAATGGTTACCAGGTGAAGATGCAATGGAAATCAACACTTGGATTCACTATAAATTTCTAAAAAATATTTTTCAAAACTTCAAACACAAAACAATGAAAACAAAAACCCCTTTCTCTGTGAGCATGATCGCGCTCACCATTTTGAGCATTTCAATTTTTTCCTGCAAGGACAAATGCAAAGATGTAGCAGGAACCGGAGGATCGTTCACCATAGTAGCGTTTCCGCAGCATCATTCAGCTCCAATCATCAGTGAGAGTCTGCCAGGCTATCCTGATTCGGCTTTCGTCAAGTTCAGTCCGCCGGGTGATTTTGTCACCACCTCGAATCCAGCCGACTACGATCTGGTGCTGGTGGGAGATTCAGGTGAAAATCACGTGCACATTGAGAACCTGAAGTGTGGGGACTATTATATTTTCATGACGGGTTGGGATGTGAACGGTAACTGGCGTGTTAAAGGAGGTATTCCTGTCAACATTCCTGTGGATGCTCCTTCTGAAATTGATCAGGATGTGCCGGTGACAGAGTGATAATAAAGAACGCGACATCTGAAAGTCATCGGATGACTTAATGCCTCGAAGTTTGTTCTTCGGTTCAAGAGTCATCTGATGGCTAAGTTTTAGTTTGATTTCATTTCAAATTTTCTCTCGTGAAAAAATATTATTTCGTTTTCTTCCTGCTACTTTCCTGGAGTTGCACCAAGGATAAAGCGCTTGAAGTTGCAAAAGCAGATCTTGCTTCAGGTTTTCCTTCCGATGTATCAGTAATTGTAAACAATAAGTGCAGTACCACGGGCTGCCACACAACATCAGCAAGGGCCGCTACGGGGGGACTGGCAATGCAAACGTGGAATCAATTATTTGACGGAGGAAATGGTGGAGCGGTTGCCATCGCTTATCGCCCCGATCAAAGCTGGCTGATGTACTTCACGAACACGGATACTTCCTGGGGACCGGTATTAACACCCACAATGCCTTACTTGTCAAACCCTCTCAGTAAAACTGAATGGCAGACGCTAAATAATTGGATGGCGGCGGGCGCACCCAATAAAGATGGCGTAGTTCCTTTCTCCGGTAATCCTGATCGAAAAAAATTTTACGTGAGCAATCAGGGTTGTGATTTTGTAAGTGTTTTTGATGCGGATACAAAATTGTGCATGCGTTGTATTGATGTCGGGCAAAGCCCTGCAGCACCTGATGTACCGCATCAAATCAAAATATCTCCTGACGGGCAATATTGGTATGCTGTGCTATATGCAGGAACTGTTCTGCAAAAATTCAGCGCCATTGATGATTCGCATATCGGAGATATACCATTGGGAGATGGCAGTGCTACCTATCAACCTACCGGACAATGGAGCACCATTTCAATCACACCGGATGGCAAAATTGGTTTTGTGGTGGATTGGGAAAGTGATTCAAAAATTGCTGTTGTGAATTTAGAGACAATGTCTTTTATAACACAGTATAAGGGGTTGGCTTTTACGCATGGGAGCTGTATCAATTCAACAGGCACTACTTTATATGTGACTTCGCAAACCGGCAATTACATTTATAAATTTGATGTCACTAATCCTTTTTTTGCTTCTTATGAGAAAATAACTCTTGACGGATTATCTTGGAACAACATTGAAGGACACTATGATCCGCACGAGATAATGCTTGCTCCCGATGAGTCAAAATATTTTGTCACTTGCCAGTCTGCAAACGCAGTGTATGTTATGGATGCAACATCGGATACGTTGATAGCTGCAATTGCGGTGGGTAAGACTCCTCTTGAGATGGGAATATCTAAAGATCACAACGAGCTTTTTGTCACGTGCGAGTATGAACCAAGCAGTGAACCTAAGACAATAGGGGAAGTAGATGTTATTGATCTGAATACTTTGCAGGTAATAAAGAAATTACAGGACGGCTTATATGAACCCCATGGTATTGGCGTCATGGATACTGAAGGATATGTTGTTATTGCGAGCTTAAATTATGACGGCACCGGTCCTGCACCGCATCATGTTTCCAATTGCGGCGGAAGAAATGGTTTTTTGAAATTAATTGATCTTGGTACTCTCGAGTTTATCCCCAATTACAGAACCGAAGTGAGTGTGTATCCATATTCTGTTACGGTGAGAAAATGAAATTGATGAACCGAAAAGATTTCATTCGCCTGATAGGAACCGGTGCGTTGGCAGTCGTGGCGTTGAATCAACCCGGTTGTTCAAAATCGGATTCGATTCCACAAAAGGATTTCACCATTGACATCAATGATGCCCAATACAACGTGCTTCAAACCCCGGGTGCTTATGTATATATAAATGGCGTAATTGTTTTCAAAGCAATTGATGGAAATTTTTACGCGCTCTCACAGGTCTGCACTCATCAGGGCTGCAACGTGAAGTATGAGGAGTCACTGAATGATATTTTCTGCCCATGTCACGGCAGCCAATATGATTTGCAGGGAAAAGTTTTGGTGGGCCCATCTACTATGCCGCTTTTTCAGTACGCAACCTCACTGAGCGGAACGGTACTGCATGTTTTTACCCCTTAATTTTTCGTGAAAAGAGTTTCTGTTTGTCCGGCAAGTGGCTCTGATAATTCTGATTTCTCACTGCTGAGAACTAATAGGTTCAATGGAATCACTATCGTAATTCCGATTACCTGTAATCAATTAAGGAGTTCATTTTCCTGAGGTGATTGCCGCTACACACGAAACGGTTTGAGGAGGGATTTTTGGAAGTGCGTATTTCCAGGAAAATAACCCTGTTGTCATTAGCCTGGTATTGCTCATTGCTCTTCCACAGAAATTCCATTTCTTTGAGAAGGGAATTTCTTTTCCTTTCAACTAAAATTTACACATGAAATTTTTATTCGGAATTTGTATGATGCTCACATTGCTCGATCCAAAAACCTGCAATAAGAAACAGGCGGATGGTATTCCGCAATGCATGCAGCAAATGATCACCGACTATCAAAACCGCCCGGTACAAAATCCTTCCGCAGAATTTTATGAGTATGATTATAAGGGGCAGAAAGTTTTTTACATGAAGCCGCCATGCTGTGATCAGCTCAGCAAGCTGTATGATTCGAATTGCAACTTTATTTGTTCGCCTGATGGCGGGATCATCGGCAAAGGGGACGGCAAGTGCACGGATTTTTTTACGGAAAGGAAAAATGAAAAACTTATCTGGAAAGACCCGCGGCAGTGAACATTGAGTCAAACATTTTTTACTTTCGCTTCGTATATGCAATAAGATGACAACCAAAATCACAGAAGGCGTAAAAATTTCAGTGGAGACATTCTACCAGGATGAATATTCGCAGCCACTGAACAATGAGTTCATGTTTGCATATCGTGTTTCCATTGAAAATCAGAGTGAGCAAACGATCAAGCTTCTTCGCCGTCATTGGTATGTATTCGATTCCAACGGCACCACGAGAGAAGTAGAAGGAGAAGGAGTTGTTGGATTGCAGCCGGTGATCGAGCCCGGAAAAACTCACCAGTATGTTTCCGGTTCACATCTGAAAACCGAGATGGGACGAATGCACGGCACCTATTTGATGGAACGCATTACTGATGGCAAACGATTCAAGGTGAACATCCCCGAGTTTCAGTTGATCGCGCCGTTCAAGATGAACTGAGGAAACTCGATTCGCGATTTGCGTATCGCGATTCTCGATTCCCAGTATTGTCAACTTCCGTTTTAAATATGTCTAATTCCCAATCCTTTCATCTGAGGCGAAGTATTTTTTAATCAAATCGAAAATTCTGCTTATCGCGAATAGCGATACGCGAATCGAGAATCGCGACATACTATCTTTGCGCCCGCATGAAAGTCACAGAGTATATCTCAGAGCGCAAAAGCACATTGGTGTCCTTCGAAATTCTTCCTCCGCTGAAAGGCAAGAGCATTCAATCCATTTACGACACGCTCGATCCGCTAATGGAATTTAAACCGCCATTCATCAATGTCACTTATCATGGTGCTGAATTTATCTACAAGCGAAACTCGCAGGGTACGTTTGAAAAAGTAGTGGTGAGAAAAAGACCCGGAACCGTCGGAATCTGCGCGGCCATTGTGAACCGATATAAGGTGGATGCAGTACCGCACATCGTATGCGGCGGTTTCACGGTTGAAGAAACTGAAGATGCTCTGATTGATCTTGCTTTTCTCGGCATCAATAATATCCTCCTCATTCGTGGCGACCCTCATAAAAGTGATTCAACGTTCGTGCCTGAGCAGGGCGGGCATTCCTATGCAATTGACCTTGTGAAGCAGGCAGTGAACATGAACAAAGGAATTTTTCTGGAGGAAGATCTAACCGATGTTTCTCCTACTAACTTTTGCATTGGCGTTGCGGGCTATCCTGAAAAACATTATGAAGCACCCAACATGAAAAGCGACCTTCAGCATCTGAAAGATAAAGTGGACGCCGGCGGTGAGTACATCATCACGCAAATGTTTTTCGACAACCAGAAATTTTTTGAATTTGAAAAGCAGTGCCGCGAAATAGGAATCACGGTGCCCATCATCCCCGGCATTAAACCCATCACCTCGAGAAAACAAATCAGTACGCTTCCGCGATTGTTTCACGTTGATATCCCGAATGAATTTGCAGCCGAAGTTGAAAAGACAAAAACAGAAGCAGATGCCAAAGTGGTGGGAATTGCCTGGTGCATTCAGCAATGCAGGGAACTTGTGAAAGCTAATGTTCCGCTGCTGCATTTCTACACCATGAGTAACCCTGGCCCGGTAAAGGAAGTGGTGAGCCATGTATTCTAAACGGCATTCGGTTCCTGCTGCAAAATTTTGTTCACGAATTCTTCCAGTGAATCCTTAGGATCATACAGCGCTACTTTTAAGCCCACACTTCTGCCACCTTCAATGTGTTGGGGGCTATCATCAATGTACAAAGTCTCATGAGGCTTGAGCGAGTTATCTTCAATTACTTTTCTGTAAGTCTCCGGTTCAGGTTTCCGCATTCCCATCGAGCAGGAATAATATACCCGGTCAAATAA
This sequence comes from Chitinophagales bacterium, assembly GCA_035638255.1. Lineage (GTDB taxonomy): Bacteria > Bacteroidota > Bacteroidia > Chitinophagales > UBA10324 > DASRAJ01. The sequence goes on along the minus strand of DASRAJ010000098.1, from coordinate 52,869 downwards.
GTAATCAAGATTCACACGGCCGTGATTGCGCAGCAAATACTTAGTGATCGCCTTCAGGTGAATGAAATTGGTATTGCTGAGCAAATATATTTTGTGGTCTGAAAAAAAGTGTGTGAGGAAATGAATTTTCTCTTCACGAATACCCACCAGCATGCTGTTCCATGCCGAATCAATTTGTTCATCGGTAAGCGGCACACCGGTTTGCTTCCGGATTTCATCTCTGAAATCATGCTCGGAAATCTTTCCTTTCTCAAGCAGGTCAAAGAGCGGCGTTTGCCTGAGCTGCGAAAAATGTTCATCAAAATTTTTCACTCCGAACTTTTCAAATTCCATTTTTGTCCGGTTGTAATCAAGATCAATGATCACTCCGCCGTAGTCGAAGATGATGTTGTGAATCATAAGGGGGAGCTGGTTGTTCGATAAATGTAGCAATCTTCATGCGGTAAAAAAATCACTCCATGTCATTTGAAAGTTACAGGCCTCTTCCGTGTGTATGGATGGCTCTCGGAGCTTTCATCTTTTTTATTTTACTAAAGGTCCCGGCCCCGTTTGGAAGACACTCATCAGCCGGGTGGGGTTGGATGATCAGCAATCATGTGGCGTGGTTCATCATGGAGTGTACTGTGCTGCTGTCGTTCGGGTGGTTTGTTTTTCCTGTAGCAAAGATAGTGTCATTAAGTTGTTAGGCCTTTCAGACAACCTATTTGATAGTGGGCCCACCAGGGCTTGAACCTGGGACCTGCGGATTATGAGTCCGACGCTCTAACCAACTGAGCTATGGGCCCTGAATTATAAATTACCCGATTGATGTTTCTTTCAAAAGTAACCACTTCATTTTTTCAATGAAAACTAACTCAATCTTTCGACCTGCGGTTCCGATGTATCGGAAGAGTCCTACGCTCTAACCTCCCGAAACATCGGGATGAGCTATGGGCCCTTTTTATTTCGGGCCAAAAATAAAGATTCAATTCAAGTTGCCTTCATGAGGGTCAAGGTTCTGAATACTTCTTGTCTTAAACTATTGTTGGAATGTTGAAAGTTGCAGAAACGTAATACCTGGATAGATGGATTAAGAATTTTTCATAAATTCAATTTTATATCTCAACATTGAGCAAGTCAAAAATTTTCAAACAATAATTTCATTTCTATGCGTGCTTATCAAATGTACATCGGCGGAAAATTTACTGATGCAAAATCAGGAAAGACAAAAACGGTCATCAATCCCGCAACGGGTGAATCGTTTGCCACCGTCCCGGACAGCCAGGAAGAAGATGTGAATGCCGCAGCGAAAGCCGCCCGCAGCGCTTTTGATTCCGGGCAATGGAGAAAAGTGACTGCACAACAACGAGGAAAATTACTGTTCAAACTTTCACAACTCATCTTTGAAAATGCTGATCGTATTGTTCACCTTGAAGTGGAGAACAACGGCAAACCAAAACGGGAAGCGGAGTTTGACGTGAGCGATACTGCAAATTGTTTTGAATTTTATGCAGGGCTATGCACCAAACTTCATGGTGAAACCATGCAGGTTCCCGCAAACTCATTTAGTTATGTGTTGCGCGAACCGCTTGGTGTGTGCGGGCAAATCATTCCGTGGAATTATCCTTTTCTCATGAGTGCCTGGAAGATGGCGCCTGCGCTTGCAGCGGGAAACTGTGTGATCCTGAAACCATCTGAGCTCACGCCCGTCACTGCACTTGAGCTTGCAAAGCTTATAGATCAGGCAGGTTTTCCAGCAGGTGTGGTGAACATCATCAGTGGCGACGGCCCCGTTGCAGGCAATGCTATGACGCACCATCCGCTCATTGATAAAATCGCTTTCACCGGAGGAACCGTAACCGGAAAAAAAATTATGGAAGCCGCGTCGAAGAGTTTGAAAAAACTTACGCTCGAGCTCGGCGGTAAAAATCCCGCAATCTTTTTTGAAGACTGCGATCTGGATCTTGCTGCAGATTGGGGTGCGTTCGCATCCTTCGCCAACCAGGGACAAGTTTGTTCTGCAGGATCACGACTGCTCATCCAGGAAACTATTTACGATGAGCTCGTGAGCCGTCTGGTGGAGAAAGCGAAAAAAATAAAATTGGGAAATGGAATGGATGAGGGAGTAACCATGGGACCGCTGATTTCAGAAGCGCATCGAACCAAAGTGGAGAACTACATTAAGATTGCAAAAGATGAGGGAGCAAAATTGTTACTCGGTGGTGATCGTCCTTCAGATTCATCGCTGCAGAAAGGATGGTTTCTGAACCCAACCATTTTTTCTGATGTTCAATCAAGCATGCGCAATGCAAAAGAAGAAATTTTTGGCCCGGTGATGAGCATCATCAAATTCAAAACAGAAGAGGAAGCAATTGCTATTGCCAACGACACGGAGTATGGGTTAGCAGGAGGAATTTTCACGCAGGAAGTTACGCGTGCTCATCGAGTTACATCGCAACTGCGTTGTGGAATTCTTTGGGTGAATTATTATCATCCCACATTCAATGAAATGCCCTGGGGTGGTTACAAGCAAAGTGGAAGCGGACGTGAATTGGGTTTGTATGGAATTGAAGCATACCTCGAAACAAAGCAGGTGAACATTAATCTCGATACGAAACCGGAGATTTGGTATAGTTAAGAAAGGGAAAATAGAAATTAGAAAATGGGAAACAGGAAAGCTCGAACCAGAAAATGAAATCATTCAAATCAATAAATCCATTTGATCAGTCAGTTGTTGGCGAACACAAGCTGATGAATGAATCAGAACTCAAGGCAGCATTACAAAATGCTGAAACAGTTTTTGCATCATGGAAGAAAACTTCTTTCGAGCATCGCAGTGACCTCCTTAATTCGCTTGCAAGTATTCTTCGGGAACGCAAGGATGAATTCGCAACTACGATGGCGCTTGAAATGGGAAAAATTTTAAAGGAAGGAAAAACAGAAATTGAAAAGTGCGCTGCCACCTGTGTTTATTATGCAGAACATGGTGAAGCATTTATGAGGGATGAAATGATTTCTACTGAAGGAAAAAAATCTTTTGTGGACTTTCAACCGACCGGCGCTGTGTTCGGTATTATGCCGTGGAATTTTCCTTTCTGGCAGGTGATACGGGCAGCCGCGCCAACGATCATGGCGGGAAATGTTTTTCTTCTCAAGCATGCACCCAATGTTTCGCGGTGCTCGAAAGAAATAGAAAAAGTTTTTCGTGAAGCCGGATTTCCTCAGCATGTTTTTCAATCGTTGATCATTGACATTGACCAAACGGAAAAAATTATTTCCAGTGATGCTGTGCAGGGTGTAACACTCACCGGAAGTGAACTTGCAGGTTCTTCGGTGGCGTCGCTCGCAGGGAAGCACATAAAAAAAACCGTTTTAGAATTAGGCGGCAGTGATCCTTTGATTGTTCTTGAAGATGCCGATTTGGAAAAAGCATCCAAAGTCGCTTTGCAATCCCGGATGCAGAATGCCGGTCAGTCATGCATTGCATCGAAAAGATTTATTGTGCTTGAAAAAGTGAAAGATGATTTTATTCAGAAGCTGATTGATGGGGCGAAAAAATTAAAGCAGGGAAATCAACTCGATGAATCCACTACGATGGCTCCCATGGCAAGAGTTGACCTTGCAGAGAAATTAGAGGCGCAGGAAAAGTCTTCCCTGAAAAACGGCACTGAAATTTTGATTGGAGGAAATCGGAACGGGTGCAACTATCAGCCGACATTGTTAAACAATGTGAAGCCGGGTGTTCCTGCATTTGATGAAGAGATGTTTGGACCGGTTGCGGCAATCATCACGGCAAAGGATGAAGATGAAGCCATTCAACTCGCCAACAAAAACCGTTATGGACTCGGCGCTTCTATCTGGACAAAGGATTTAGACAGGGGTGAGCGAATCGCAAAAATGATCAACAGCGGAAGTGTTTTTATCAACTCACTTGTACGCTCTGATGCGCGGTTGCCCTTTGGCGGGATAAAAAAATCGGGTTACGGCAGAGAGTTGAGTAAATACGGAATGCATGAATTCACGAACATCAAAACAATTTTTATTGAATAACCACCGTCATTGCGAGGAACGAAGCGGGAGTTGATTAGCGAAGGTGTGACGAAGCAATCTACTCAAAGTTGTGTCTAATACCGGAAGATTGCTTCGTCGCCCGCTCGCACAAGTCAACCCTTCGCTACTCGCAATGACGCAAATTCTGAACTATGGGAATCATCACAACAACAAGAAAAGAAGAAAGCGGGTTCGAAATTTTCAAGAAGAAAAAAAAGACCGATGAAATTTTTGAGAGGAGAAAAAGATTGGTGCCGAATGCACTTACCATCATTCATCCTTCCACGGTGAGTGAAGCGAAAGGCGCCATCATCACCGATGCCGATGGAAATCCGCTGATTGATTTTGCAGGAGGAATTGGAGTATTGAATGCCGGTCATTGTCCGCCGAAGGTTGTGAAAGCAATCCAGGAACAGGCAGCGAAATTCATTCACACCTGCTTCGGCGTTTCGGCGTACGAGATTTATCTTGATCTCGCTGAAAAACTGATTGGACTCTTTCCGCACGGTGAAGCAACGAAAGTGATGCTCACAAATTCAGGAGCGGAAAGTGTTGAGAATGCAATCAAGATTGCGCGCCAGGCAACCGGAAGACCTGCGATCATTTGTTACACGGGTGCATTTCACGGAAGAACATTGATGGCAACAACACTCACTTCAAAAGTGGGATACAAAATGGGTGTCGGTCCTTTTGCTCCTGAGGTTTACAGAGCAGAATTTCCTGATTACGCTCATGATGCCAATGGAAGAAGTGAAGATGAATTTGCTGATCATCATTTGAAGAAGCTCAATGAATTCTTTCATTATTATGTTCCTGAAAAAAATGTTGCAGCGATTATCATTGAGTGTGTGCAGGGGGAGGGCGGGTTCAATGTCGTTCCGAAAAAATATCTGCAGGGCTTAAGAAAGGTGTGTGATGAAAATGGAATCATGCTCGTGATTGATGAAGTTCAAACGGGTTTTTGTCGAACGGGAAAATGGGCCGCTCATCACAACTTCGATATCACAACTGATATTTCCACCTATGCAAAATCAATGGCGAGTGGAATGCCGATTGGTGCCGTGATCGGAAAACAATCAGTGATGGATGGAATTAATCCGGGCACCATTGGTGGAACTTTCCTTGGAAATCCAGTCTGTTGTGCAGCAGCAGTTGCCACGATTGATTACATGACGGAGATTGATCTGAATGAAAAAGGAAAGCGTGTTGGTGAAATTGTTCGCTCACGATTTGAAGAGCTGAAGAAAAAGTTTCCGCAACACATTACAGATGTTCGCGGGCTTGGTGCGATGATGGCGTTTGAGCTTTCTCATGATGGTGAAATTCAAAAACCGAATGAAGAATTGGCGAAGAAACTTATTCAACGATGCTATGAAAATGGGTTGATCATTATTAGTGCGGGAGTGAATGCGAATATCATTCGTGTGTTGAGTCCACTGGTGATTGAAGAAGAAGATTTGATGAGAGGACTCTATATAATTGAAGATAGTTTGAAGGAGTTGACGAAGTGAGAAAAAAAGTGTCAGTCAGCGATCATCTTTTTAAAGTTTTCCAGCTATCAAGATTTTCTTTGGCTTTTTTTGTTGTAGGATTTTCGTCGCCATAAAGTTTTCTAAATATGGAATACGATTTTTCACCGTAGCTGATGGCTTTATCCAGATCACCTTTGTCTTTCCAAGCTAAGCCCAAATATTTATAGTCTCTCGCCACCTTCGGATTTTCGTCCCCGAATAATTTGAAGTCAATCGCCAGCGCTTTATCCAGGTAGTTAGTAGCTTTATCCAGATCGCCTTTATCTTTCCAAGCCATGCCAAGATCCCTGTAATCTCCTGCAACGTTGGGATTTTCTTCTCCGAAATTTTTCAGGTCGCTTTGCAATGCTTTTTCAAAATAAGAAATGGCTTTGTCCAGGTCGCCCTTGTCTTTCCAAACTAATCCGAGGTTGCATTCATCTAGAGCAACTTTTGGATTTGCCTCTCCGAAATTTTTCAAGTCACTTTTCAATGCTTTATCAAGATATGAAAAAGCCTTATCAAGATCGCCTTTTTCTTGCCACACTAAGCCGATATTGCCGTAAGTCGTTGCAACGTTCGGATGTTCTTCTCCGAAATTTTTTAAAAGGATATTTAACGTTTTTTCATAAAACGAGATGGCACTGTCCAGATTGCCTTTGTTTTGGTATGCCCACCCAAGGTTGTTATAAACAGTGGCTACGTTCGGGTTTTCATCACCTAATAATTTGAGATTAATCGCAAGTGCTTTCTTCAAGTAACTGACTGCTTTGTCTAGGTCGCCTATCTCTTGACACGCTGAACCGAGGTTGTTGTAATCTATGGCAACCTGCAAACTCTCTTCCCCGAAATTTTTTAGGTCGCCCTGCAATGCCTTTTCAAGATAGGAAATGGCTTTGTTCAGATCGCCTTTCTCTTCCCACGCTAAACCGAGATTGTTGTTAGTGCTTGCAACGTACTGATGTTCTTCCCCGAAATTCTTTAGAATGATCTGTAATGCTTTTTCAAGATAAGAAATAGCTTTGTCTAGATCGCCTCTGTCTTGCCATACCGCTCCGAGGTTGTTGTAATCAGTAGCAACTTTCGGATTTCCTGCTCCGAAATTTTTAAGGTCGCTTTCCAAAGCTTTTTCAAGATAGGAAATGGCTTTGTCAAGATTTCCTTCGTCTCGCCACACTGAGCCGAGACCATTGTAATCTCTTGCCACTTTCGGATTTTCTGCTCCGAAATTTTTAAGGTCGCTTTCCAAAGCTTTTTCAAGATAGAAAATGGCTTTGTTCGGATCACCTTTGTCTTTCCAAACTACGCCAATGTCTTGGTAACAGTTTGCAAGCATCGTATCGTTGCTACCATTTATCAAACTTATTGCCTTTTCAAATTCTGAAATTGCTCCTTCCAGGTTTGATGTGAGCCAAAGATTGGTTGCATAGGAAATCAAATAATTCAGGTTAGCTGGCGCTAACATTACTGCCATTTGATACAATGGTGTTGCTTCTTTGTATCTATAGAGGGCTTCAAGGTTGGTAGCTCTGAGGTTTTTTATTTCAGCTGTTGCTACCGTGCTTTCTTCATCGATCTTGGCAAGCTCAATTTCCGCTTCTTCCAAATCTCCCTTGTCAATCAATTCTTTTGCTCCCGCAATCTTATCTGTGAACTGCGGATTCAAAGCTAATTCGTCAGCTTGCTTCTTTAGCTCGTTGTATTTCTTCAGCAGATCTCCAAATGCCTTTTGGGAAGACTCATAATCCATTTGCTTATTTTCCAAAACACCCCAAAGAGAACGGACAGCATCAGGGGCAATACCGTACCAGATCTTCACTTCTCCATCAGGTGCGTAAACAATTGGTGAGTTCTTGCCGGAGGTTTTGAAGAACCGATCAAAGTTGAGTGCTGAGATGAGACTGTAATTCGAGCTGACACCAAGCGATTGTTTTTGCTGGTTGGTTAAAGTGTCACTGATAACAGGAAGAGTTGAATAATTCTTGATGAGTGCTTCAACCTTCTTTTGTCGCTGTTCTTTGTTCAATCCGGATTTGCTGTAGAGGTCAATCACTGCCTGAACAACAGTAGGTTTTACTCCATAGGTTGTAGCAACATTTTGTGCGAAGATGATGGGGCTATTTTCACCTTCTGTTGTGTTTCCAGATTGTGCTCTGACAACAAAGATGGAGATGAAACACAATACAAAAAGGATAATATATTTTATCATACAATGTTGGTAAAGTTTTTATTTCGGTGTTATGCCTTTTAATTTTTCCTTCAATGCCTTATATAAATCCAGATTTTCCTTCACTGTTTTCATGGAAGGATTATCTTCTCCATAGAGTTTTCTAAAAATTGAATACGATTTCTCTCCGTAGCTGATAGCTTTGTCAAGATCGCCTTTCTCTTTCCATGCCCAGCCGAGGTTGTTATAATCAATAGCTGTACTAGTATTATCTTCCCCTAGCAATTTCACATCTATTATCAATGCCTTGTTAAAATAGTTGATAGCTGAATCTAAGTTTTTTTTGTCTTCCCAAGCGCCACCCAGAGTTTGATAGTCAGTCGCAGTATTCACATCTTCTTCGCCAAAATATTTTAAGTCAATTGCCAATGCTCTATTAAAGTAGTTAAATGCAGAGTCCAAATTCTTTATGTCTTGCCATGTTGCACCAAGGTGGTTGTAATCAATGGAAATGTGCGGCTCTTCTTTTCCATAAATTTTCAAGTCGATTTTCAACGCTTTTCTATAGTAGCTAATAGCATTGGATATATCTCCTTTCAGATGATATGCAGTTCCAAGATTGATGTAATCGTTGGCAATATTCAGATTTTCTTCACCAAAAAATTTTAAGTCAACCGAGATTTCTTTTTCAAAGTAACTTGTCGCCTTGACAGGATCTTTGTTTAACCATAGCGTTCCCAAGTTTCCATTAGTTACAGCAATCTTCGTATCAACCTCTCCGTAAATTTTCTCGTTTATCTCAAGCGCTTTTTCGTAGAAGGCAATTGCTGAATCCAATATTCCTTTCTCGAGCCACGCAAGACCTAGATTATTGTAAGAGTTCGCCAGGAGTGTATCGTTTTTGTCGTAAATCAGAACATTAAGTTTTTTGAATTCGGAAATAGCCAAATCAAGATTTGAGACATAGACAAGGTTAGTAGCATATTTCAACTTATAATCAAGATCTTCAGGGACAAGCCTTGTAATATCTTGACGTAATGGAGTAGCTTCCTTGTACCGATACTGTGCTTCGAGGGCGGACGCATGGAGTTCTTTTATTTCAGCAGTTGATTTGCTGCTTTCATTATCTATTTTTGCAAGTTCTTCTGTAGCTTCTTCTAGTTTACCGTTATCAATCAGTTGTTTTGCCTTGGCGATTCTTTCACTGAATTGCGGATTGTGTCCCAATGCATCTGCTTGCTTTTTGAGTTCATTGTATTTCTTGAGTAAATCCTGAAACGCTTTTTGCGCCGTCTCGTAATCCATCTGCTCATTTTCCAGCACACCCCAAAGTGAGCGTACAGCATCAGGAGCTATGCCGTACCAGATATTTACCTTTCCGTCAGGTGCGTAAACAATTGGTGAGTTCTTACCGGAGGTTTTGAAGAACCGATCAAAGTTGAGTGCGGAGATGAGACTGTAATTCGAGCTGACACCAAGCGATTGTTTTTGTTGGTTGGTTAAAGTGTCACTGATAACAGGAAGTATTGAATAATTCTTGATGAGTGTTTCAACTTTCTTTTGCCGCTGTTCTTTGTTCAATCCGGATTTGCTGTAGAGGTCAATCACTGCCTGAACAACAGTAGGTTTTACCCCATAGGTTGTAGCAACATTTTGTGCGAAGATGATGGGGCTGTTTTCACCTTCTGTTGTGTTTATAGTCTGTGCTCTGATTACAGAGAGGGAGATGAAACACAATACAAAAAGGATGATACACTTTATCATACGTTAGTTAAGTTTCTTATTTCGGTGTCTTTTTGTTCTTCATAGAATCTTCAGCAAAGGGGTCTGTATTCTGATAATTGATATTGACATTGCCTCCGCTATCTGCTACAATGGGCGATTGTGATCCGTGGGTTTCGTTAGTATTTGAATTTAACTCCTTGGGCGGCTGCCGAAGTATGATGAGCATCACTATGGCTGCAATAACAATAACACCAAGCAATATTATTTTCCACTGCAATCCGCTTTTACTATCCCCTATATTAATCTTAATGTCCCTGCCGGCATTAAGATCTTTGAAGCTATCGTCTGCGACGTTTTTCTTCTCTATCATTTTGGATTATTGTCACCAACGTTAATTGAAATGTTGCCTTGCGAGGAGATGTTCTTAAAACCGTCAACTACTACATTCTTGCTGTTCGTGATCTGGTTGTTGATGGAAGCAGCGGCCTGGGGCATTTTCTGTTCCACCAATTTAGAGAATTGATTAACCTGATCCTGAAGAGAAGCAATCAATGCAGCATCATCCTTTTGAGTATCACTAATCATTTGCTCCAATCCTTTTATTGCATCTTCATTATCCGGTGCTGCAATCACTGTCTCAATTTTTTCCTGCTCACTCTTTCGTGTGAACTTTCCTTTCACCCAGGAGAAGAATGATTTTGCACCTTCTTTTACGGCACCGTCAGCTCCCGTGTCTTTGAGAAACTTGGCGGCACTTACAAGCCAAGTGACAATTGTTATTGGTTCCATGAGAAGAATAGTTTGACCCAAATATAAAAAACTGAAACTCTCTTCTCCATAAGAAGAATTTTTTCTCTCATCTTTAGCCCATGGCGCTCAGCAGATTCTGGACAACCATTGTAGTACTCAGCATCACATGGGCATTCTATCTTCTTTTATCAGGAAAACTTTACACACTCACCGGCATTGTAAATGGAAAGCAAGGTGATGATATTACAGTCGCTGAAAAAGATTCGTTGCAATTTCAAAGAGATCATTCAACTTTATTTGCAAACATCAAGACAAGCGGTGATGCGGGATTTCAGTCGGGCGATACGCTTTATCATCTCTCCAAATCAGGAACGATTGAAATAAGTGAGGGCACACAAAGAGCCGATGGAATTTTTCCCACCTGCAAGAACACCATCATTGATATCTGGCTTCCGCTGATTGGTTATCTTACTTTCTTCTGCGGATTAATGAACTTACTCAGTGATTCAAAAGCTACAGAGAAGATGTCAAGAATGCTCACACCACTCTTCTCGAAAATTTTCCCTGATCTTCCCAAAGGTCATCCCGCTTACGGATACATGACCATGAACTTCGCCGCAAACTTTCTTGGGCTTGACAGCGCTGCCACGCCATTCGGATTGAAAGCGATGGAGAGTATCCAGGAATCGAATCCTGAGAAAGACAAAGCCACCAATAGTCAGATCATGTTTTTGTGTTTGCATGCTGCCGGGCTCACACTCATTCCTACTTCCATCATCGGCTATCGCGCCGCCATGAATGCTGCCAACCCGGCTGACATCATGCTGCCCACGATCATCACTTCATTCATCGGCACCATAGCAGCGTTGATTTTCGTGAGCATCAAACAACGAAACAATTTATTGAACGTCGCTGTGATCGGATTCGTCACTATAATTAGTGTGATAATTGGCGCATTGCTGTACATGATCAGCCGTATGAACAGCATTGAAAAATTTCATTTCACCGGGAATTTGAGCAACGGTGTTTTACTGATCATCATTCTTGCCATCGTTGCTTATGCTTTTTGGAAGGAAAAAATTTTCAGGGAAAACAACACTAATATTTTCGACTCATTCATTCACGGTGCGAAAGACGGATTTACAACAGGCATTCGCATTCTTCCCTATATGATTGCAATGCTCGTTGCGCTCAGCATCTTTCGCAACTCCGGCTTGATGGACATTGCATTGAACGGAATTTCATCACTCCTGAAAGTATTTCATGTGGATCAGCAAATCATCAACGCAATTCCTGTTGCACTCATGCGTCCGTTCAGCGCAGGTGGCTCCCGCGGGTTCATGCTCGATGCGATGAAAACTTATGGGGCAGATAGTTTGACCGGGCGGCTCTCCTGTTTGTTTCAGGGCGCTGCGGAAACTACCTTCTATGTGATTGCATTGTATTTCGGATCTGTAAGTGTGAAGAACACGCGGTATACACTCGGCATTATGTTGCTTGTAGATTTGGTGTGTGTGATTGCAGGGATTTTTGTTTGCAAATTATATTTCTGAATGTTACCGATGCTATCGCTTCAATCGATAGTATCGGTTGTCCATAATTCATTGAAATGAAACAACAACTCATCGACGGCAAATGGTGCGATGCACTAAATGGCAAAACATGGCCAGTTCAGAATCCTGCCACGGAAGAAATCATTTGCTCTGTTCCATTCGGCGATGATGCTGATTGTAACCTTGCAATAGAAGCAGCAGCGAACGCATTTCCCTCATGGAGTAATTTATCATCATGGTCTCGTGCAGAAACTCTGAAGAAGACAGCAGATATCATTCGAAAAAATATTTCTGAGTACACGAAAGAAACCATTCTTGAAAGTGGCAAGCCAAAAGCAGAAGCAGAAGGTGAATGGAAAAGTGCAGCGAGCATGTTTGAATGGTTTGCTGAAGAAGGAAAGCGCAGTTATGGTCGCGTAATTCCTTCATCTCGAGTTAGCAGAAGAATGAATGTCATTTACCAGCCGATGGGCGTGATCGGTGTGATCACAGCATGGAATTTCCCTGCGTACAATCCTGCGCGAGCCACCGCTGCCGCACTCGCAGCGGGGTGTACGGTAGTATGCAAAGGCTCAGAATTCACTCCGCTCACGACGATGAATCTATTTTCTGCACTGAAAGAAGCAGACATTCCTGACGGAGTTGCAAATCTTGTAAACGGAGATGCAATAAAAATTGGTGAAGCCATGCTCGATCATCAGAAGCTGAAAAAGATTTCTTTCACCGGAAGCACGCGCGTCGGAAAAATTTTAATGGACGGTGCCTCAAGAACGAATACCAAACTCGCTCTCGAACTCGGTGGCAATGCCCCGGTGATCATCATGGATGATGTGAATGTGGAATCGGTTGCAAAGGGAGCCGTCGCAGCAAAGTTTCGCAATGCAGGACAGGTTTGCGTGGCGCCGCAGCGATTCTTTGTCCACCGCAAAATCTATGATCAGTTTCTTGAAGCGGTGAGAACATTTGCATCGCGGCACATAACCGGAAACGGAACGGATGAGAAAACAAAAATGGGTCCGCTCATCAACAAGCGGCAGCAGGAGATGGTGATGAACGTGATTGAAGAAGCGAAAAAGGAAGGTGGAGAAATCATCAGCGGAGGAACAAAACGCGACAAAGGATTTTTCATTGAGCCCACGGTGATTGCGGCACGAAACGGCGATGCTCATTTCGTTGACAAAGAAATTTTTGGACCCATTCTTCCATTAATTCCCTTCGATACCAAAGAAGAAGTGATTGAAAAAGCAAACAACACTTCCTATGGTCTCGCAGCTTTCGTGTTTACGAATGATTTGAACACCGCCATTTTCATCTCTGAAAAATTAGAGTTCGGAATGGTGGGGGTGAATGAATGGTATCCGCACGGTACAGAAGCGCCCTTCGGCGGATGGAAGCAAAGCGGCATTGGTCATGAAAGCGGGAGCGAAGGACTGTATGAGTATTTGGAGAAGAAGTTGATTTCGATTGGAGGACTGTGATTTCCCGATGAAAATCGGGACAGGTCGGATTTGCAATTTCGGATTTAGTACGCTCAAACTTTCAGCTTCGCAATAATTTTCTCTGCGACTTCTCTTCCCGTTTGCGCTCCTCCATTCATGAATCCCTGGAAGTCATAGCTGCAATGTTCACCGGCGAAATAGAGATTGTCAACAGGTTTGTATTGGGCACCCCCCATTGAAGTGTATTGCCCCGGACTGTAAGAAAGATAACTACACTTTGCAAATACGTACGAAGCCCAGTTCCATTTCTGAAAATTATTATTGAAAGAATCGGCGACACCCGGAAAGACTCCATCGAGTGCAGGCACATATTGCTTTTGCAATTCACCATTGTCAAGAGCACCTGAATCAAGCGCTTGTTTTCCGCCGAGAAAAATGGTGTAGCCGCCTTTGCCCTGGTTGTTGTTCTGCATTTGTGTATGATCGTATCCATTGATCATCAGCGTATCCGAAAATGCATAGCCTGTGTAACCTTGCCTGCGCCACACACGGTCATTTATCCCGACAAATAATTTAGTACTTGTGCCATAACTGAGGTTTCTAATCACGTTCGTTTTCCAATCGGGCAATGGCACTTTGATATCAACTTCCCGAAGTGTAGTGAAGGGCAAGGTGAGAATGACAATGTCAGCAGCGGCTCCGATTTCTCCCGCACCACCAACTTTGAAAGTGAGCTGATATTGATTATTGCTCTTTTGTGAAATCGAAGTGAGCAGGTGTTCGGTGAAAATATTTTCCTTCACTTCATTCACCAGGGCATCACATATTTTTAAATTCCCGCCGGCTATAGAATAGATTTCATCACTGCTGCCATATACTTTATATGCATGTTCATCTCCCGGATCAAAAATGGAAAGGAAATTTATCGCCGATTGCTCACTGATATCTGCTCCGTATTCTGCTGTATAACTTGAGTTGATGAAATTCCTGAACCAACCTTTGATGCCGAGCCGATCCATGTATTCCATAATCGAAAGCTGATCGAGCTGAACATCATCCGGCGAATGTTCCTCAAAAGAAATTTCATCGGAGAGTGAGTCAATATCTTTTTGAATTTGTTCTGCATAGGGATGCAATGCTTCAAGCAAATCTCTCAACTCATAATGCTTACCATCGAAGTAGTAGCAAAATTCTTTCAGCGCTTTTTCGCCTGGCGCACTGCGATCAATGAGCGGAAGATTAAAATGCTTTGCGAGGTTGAGCATATCCAGGTGAGGTGTGTCAATGAACTCACCACCCATTTCTGTCCACAGCCCTTCACCCATCATTCCATCCACTGAAAAAATTCTTCCGCCTGTTCGCGGGCTTCCTTCATAGATCTGTGCATTGTAGCCGGCTTGCTTCAAAATGTATGCTGCATGAAGTCCGGCAATTCCTGCTCCCACAATTGCAATTGTGGGTTGCGTCTTTTTATTTGTTGGATTACATGCTGAATAAATTCCTGCAACACTAATCACCATTGCCGCTTTCGAAACATCAGAAATAAATTTCCTCCGGGTGATCGCATGATAATTTCCTTCTTCAACAAATGCAGATGCATCACTGATCCGATTTCGTTTTGCGTGAAGCGAAATATGAAATGCTTTGCGCAGCTGGCGAAGAGCATTTCCTTTTATTGATTTGTGCATAGTGAGAATCAAATGTAGTGAGTGAAGATTAGGGATCAAACGTTTGCTTTCTGATTTTACAGGTCATTCAGCAGGAAACTTCTTCGCACCGTTGCAGATCTCTGCTTGAATTGTCAATAAGACTTTCCGGGTAAAAAACTTCCTTCTGAATGACAGATGTTGAGTGAGTTTCGAAAGACATGAAATATTTCATCCAAAACATTTGGAATGAGTGGATAAGTATCGCATCTTTGCCGCATGATTAACATAATCCATCAGCAACCGCGTCCACGTACAAATAGTGCGGTGCTAATGGTGTAGCCATACTTCAAATAAAAATTTTGATAGCCCCGTGCAGAAATGTTCGGGGCTTTTTGTTTTCGGGAAATAGAGGAGTCAGGCCGTCCTCCCGTGACTTGGAATCACGTAATCGCAGGTTCGAATCCTGCTTTCCCGACATTGCCGAATCGGATAATGGTGAGTCCATCGGGCTTTGAACCCGGTAGTGAAAGTTCGAATCTTTCTTCGGCATCGGTGATATTTCGCTAAATGGTTAAGCGGCTTGACTGTGAATCAAGGGATATCGGTTCGAATCCGTTATATCACCCACAAGTTTTCTTAGTATAACGGAAAGTACGCCACGCTACGAACGTGAGAGGTGGGAGTTCGAGTCTTTCAGAAAACACAGAGCGAGTAGCCGGAATCGAACCGGCATCCGATGGTTGGAAGCCATCCATAATTCCATTATACGATGCTCGCTTGAGCCACAACCAGGAATCGAAACCGGATAACAGGCGATTCTATCGCTCGGGGCGATAGTATCGCCGACGTGAAAAATCCTGCAACCGATACTATCGCTAAAAAAGCGGTAGCATCGGCATCCGCTAAATGCTTTTGTGGCGCAGAAGGGAATAAAGGAATCAAACCTTTACCAGGACATTAGAAGTGTCTTATGCTTTTCGTTACACCAATTCCCTGTGTCCTACCGGAAAGAATCGAACTTTCTCTCGTTGATTAAAAGTCAACTGCGCTCACCATTACGCGACGATAGGAAATGAAAAGCCCCGCATTACTGCAGGGCTCGAAATTCTTTTCAGAAAAATACACAACAAGCCCTCAGGTAATTCTACCTCCGGTTTTTCTTGTTATGTTTTTCTTAATCATGGTGCAAATATAAAAAGACAATTTGATAATGACTTTAATTTCGCAGGTCGCCACGAATTCCACTAATTGCATGAATGAAATTCCAACAAAGATTCAGATTTTCATTAGCGAAAATACCGTGGTGTTTTTCTCTGTGTCTTTATGGTTTTATTATTTTCAACTTGCAAGATTAGAAGACAGTAAAAACCAATTGGATTTAAGGAAATCTGTCCTCCACTCATAAGTTGCGGGAGTGAGATTCGAACTCACGAGGCTTGCGCTGATGCTTATGAAACATCCCAGATACCACTTCTGACATCCCGCATTGAAAAGAACGCTTTGTACGCTGATAGGGTGAGAGTCGAACTCACATCTCGCCGATTAACAGTCGGAGGCTCTGGGCCATTAAGCTACCTATCAATGGTAGTGATATTCAGATTCGAACTGAAACAGGCACTGTATAAGAGTGCAATGCTCACCATTACATCATATCACCGTAGCCCCACTTAGAGTTGAACTAAGTCTTTCACTTTGTAAGAGTGATGCGCTGATCCGTTACGCGATAGGGCTAAATAGTTGGCATATTTGGATTCGAACCAAAAACCCCTCCGTATCAGGGAGGCATGATCACCATTTCACTATATGCCAGTGGACCTATCGGGATTCGAACCCGAAACTTCTGCGTGCAAGGCAGAGATGATAGCTGGTTTCACCAAAGGCCCTAAATGAAAAAAGCCCCGCGACTTGCAGGGCTTCTCTCACAATGTTATTGTAAAGTCATAGAAGTCCCGCTGGTTGGATATTATCCACCATCGCGATTGCTTCTATAAAAATGTTTCTCATTTGCGATGCAAAGATAAAAAGTTTTGAGTTGCTGAATTTTTATTTTCTAAATTTGCCGCATGATTAATAATTGTTCATTGTGCCTGTGGTCGTTTAGTTACCTCTTTGGTGACTTGAAGGGTTATTGCATGGAGTGAACATTTTGAAATAATAATTCACGAAGGCCCTTCAGGAAAAAACTTGAGGGGCTTTTTATTTTATGTCTCGTTGGTGTAATCGGCAAACACGCAAGTCTTAGAAACTTGGTTTGGGGGTTCGAATCCCTCACGGGACACATAATGCGGATGTGGTGCAACGGCAGACACAAAGGACTTAAAATCCTTACAGTGAAGGTTCGAATCCTTTCATCCGTACTTGGACAAGCTTAGGATGACATACAGCGATGTAGCCCAATGGCAGAGGCAATAGTTTCAAAAACTATGTAGTGTGAGTTCGAGTCTCACTATCGCTACACAGGAGTTTGGTGCAGTGGTCAAGCATCTCTGTCTCCAAAACAGAAGACACAGGTTCGAATCCTGTAACTCCTGCAATGTGCATTCAGCTAACCTGGTGGAAGCGTTCCGTTGAAGGCGGAAAGGTGATCGTTCGATTCGATCAATGCACACTATGAACACAACGTCAAATGGATTGACACTTGTCTGCAAAACAAGGGTAGTTGGTTCGATTCCAACTGTGTTCTCAAGGAGAGTAAATGGAACAGGTGTTCCGGCTTGTTTGCTAAACAATGCGATCATACGTGGTTGTGTTTCAAGTACACTGCTCTCCGCACCCGGAGGGTTTGCCGATGGTGAGGCAACTTGTCTTGAAAACAAGGAAACATCTGAAAGGATGGGGGATCGTTACCTCAACCCTCCGCGAAACGGGACAGAGATCAGGGCAATCCACCCCGACTGTAAATCGGCTGTGCGAAGTTTCGAATACTTCCTGTCCCACTTGAAACGAGTTTGAGTGAGAAGCTTTGTCTTCCATTAATTTCAAACGTGTATTTTGCGTTGAGAGAAAATTTGGAAATTGAGATTGACTCATTATATAATTGGCGGAATACAGTCAAAAATGAGCAAGGACGTTCAGGTGGTCATTTTTGTTTTCATATCACATGCAGATGAATTATCCGGAAGTTCTTCCTTCAGGAATTTTGATCGCGCACATGTTTAAAGAGCATTGCGTACTACTCGAGGCATTGCAGCACAAAGTTTTCCCTCACCTTGCCGAAGAAGAAATTCTTCATGCAGAACAATACAAAAGGCATTTAGAAATTTTTCCTGAGGGACAATTCGTTGCGCTCGATGCAGAGAAAGTTGTTGGAGCAACCACGACGATGCGTTATCACTATGATCTCAATCATCAGCATCATCACACTTTTTCAGAAGTCATGGGTGGAGGCTGGCTGACAACACACGATCCAAAAGGTGAGTGGTTGTACGGCATTGACGTGAGCGTTGATCCTGATTACCGAAAAATGGGAATTGCAAAAGCTCTGTATCGGGCACGTCAGCATCTTTGCCGGCAACTTGGCTTGAATGGACAGTTAATAGTAGGAATGTTAAATGGCTATGAAGGGGTAAAAGGTAAAATGAGCCTGGAAGAATACTATCAGAAAGTGAAGAACAAAGAACTCTTCGATCTAACAGTTAGCGTGCAGATGAAGATTGGATTTGAAATAGTAAGCTTGATGAAGGAATATTTACATGATCCCACTTGCGACAATTCAGGAGCAATGATGATGTTGGACGTAAAGAAATTGATTAATGGTTAAATGGTTGAATGGTTGAACAAAGTTCGTAATGACGAAAAGCCATTTAACCATGTAGCCATTTAACAATTGAACAACTAAAATCATGAACGAGATAAAACTGATCACTGAAATCCCCGGCCCAAAATCTAAAGCCGTCCTCGAGCGCAGAAAAAATTCTATGCCTGCCGGTCTGGCAAAATCGACTGAGGTTGTAATTGATCACGCAGAAGGCGGAGTCGTTTATGATATTGACGGGAATCGGTTGCTCGATTTTGCGGGTGGAATTGGGATGATGAACGTGGGCCATCGCCCCGAAAAAGTGGTGGATGCTATGAAGCAGCAACTTGAAAAGTACCTGCACATCTGCACGCTTGTTGCAACACCGGAGCCGTATGTTGAACTCGCAGAATTGCTCAACTCACTTACGCCTGGAAACTTTCCAAAGAAAACTTTGCTTGCGAATTCAGGAAGTGAAGCCGTAGAAAATGCTGTGAATGTTTCACGGTACCACACCCGGCGAAGTGCAGTGATTTGTTTCGAAAGCGGCTATCACGGAAGAACGCTGCTCACACTTTCTCTCACGAGTAAATATGCTTTGTTCAAAAAGGGATTTGGTCCGTTTATCTCCGACGTTTATCGCTTGCCCGCACCCAATATTTATCGCCGCCCGAAGCAGATGAGTGAGGAAGAGTATGTTGATTTTTGCTGTGCTCAATTTGATCAGCAAATGATTTCGCAAGTTGATCCATCATCGGTTGCCGCAATCATCATTGAGCCTGTGCAAGGTGAAGGCGGGTTTATTCCAATGCCGAAAAAGTTTTTGGAAAAGCTCCGAGGCACTTGCGATGCAAACGGAATCATTTTGATCTTCGATGAAATTCAATGCGGCGCTTCACGTACAGGAAAACTTTTCGCATGTGAACATTCAGGAGTTATTCCTGATTTGATTTGCATGGCGAAATCCATCGGAGCAGGAATGCCAATCAGCGGAGTAACCGGAAGAGCAGAAATTCTGGATGCACCACATCTCGGCGGAGTAGGAGGCACGTATGGCGGAAATCCGCTCGCATGTGTTGCAGCAATTGAAGCGGTAAAAATTTTATCATCTAAGGGATTTTTGAACCGGGTGAATGAAGTGGGCGAATTGATTCGTACCACTTTGGAAAATTGGAAATCGAAATACAAGCTCATCGGTGATGTTCGGGGAGTGGGAGCGATGCGGTTAGTAGAGTTTGTAAAGGACAGAGAGACAAAAGAACCCGATGCTGATCTAACACTTGAAATTATTCGGGATGCGATTTCGCACGGAGTTATTCTGATTCGGGCAGGTTTGTTCAGCAATTGCATTCGCCTCCTTCCACCAATTGTGATGACCGATGAACAGTTAAGGGAAGGACTTTCAGTTTTGGAGAATGCAATAAGGAACGCCCATGCAACAAGAGGATTGAAATAAGATGGCAGAGAAAATTTTCTTTTCCGGAAATATTCTCACTCAGGATCAAAAGAATCCCCTGGCTGCTGCATTCGCCATTGATGGGAATAAAATTATTGCAGTAGGAAGTGATGAAGAAATTCTCCGCCTCCAAACTCCAAACTCCAAACTCCAAACTTTAAACAACAAAACCATTCTTCCCGGCTTCAATGATTCACACATCCACATCTGGAAAGTCGGCAATCTTCTAACCTATACGCTTGACCTGCGCGGAGTAAAGAGCATGGATGAAATGCAGCAGAGATTGCTTGACTACGCAAGAAAAAACCCGCAGCTTGAATGGATTCAGGCAAGAGGATTCAATGAAGTGCTGTTTCCTGATCAGCGTATGCCCACAAAATTTGATCTCGATAAAGTGATCAGCGATACCCCTGTTGCTGTCATACGCACTTGCGCGCATCAACTGATTGTGAATTCAAAAGCACTTGAAGTAACGGGTATCTCTTCGCAAACTCAACCTCCGGGGAGAGGAGAAATAAAAAAATTTGAGAGCGGTGAATTGAAAGGCCACTTCACCGAAACCGCTTTGGGGTTGGTGATGAATAAAATTCCGGCGTACACGGATGCAGAATATCGTCACATGATTCTTGCAGCACAGGAAAAAGTTTTGCAGTGCGGAATCACATCGGCAACTGATCCCGCCGTGATGCCTGATTTGCTTGAAGTATATAAGAGCATGGATCGAAACGGAGAATTAAAAATCCGGGTCAATGCGATTCCTATCCGTGTGCCTGACGGAGCAAGCGATGCGCTCCCTCTCCCGCAGAAATATGAATCGGATCATTTGAAAGTTGACACCATAAAATTTTTTGCAGACGGTGGATTGAGCGGAATGACAGCGGCGATGAAACGGCCTTACAAAAATTCAACTGAACATGGGGTGCTGCGATTAGAAAAAACTTTTTTCAAATCATTGGTTCTCGAAGCACAGCGTGGTGGTTTCAAAATTGCAACTCATGCTATTGGTGATGAAGCAATGGAGTTAGTGCTGGATATTTATGAAGAAATTTTTGAAGAGAAAGATTCAGCAATTCATCACCGTATTGAACATGCAGGCTTCCCTTCCTCAAAAAATCTCGAACAAATGCATCGCATGAGCGTCAGCGCGGTAATGCAACCAATTTTCATTTATGAGCTGGGAAAAAATTTTCGTCAATATCTCGATGATGATTTGCTTGAAGAAGTTTACCCGGTAAAAACAATTCTTCACTCTGAAATTAATGTTGCCCTCTCAACAGACGCACCCGTCGTGAAGGATTTCAGTCCCACGCGAAATATTCAAAGTGCTGTGGAGAGAAAAGATGAAGAAGGGAATGTGATTGGAAGCGAAGAGAAAATTTCAGTTGGAGAGGCACTTTATGCTTACACCATGGGAAGTGCAATTGCGAACAGCGATGAGAATAACCGGGGGAGCATCGAAGAAGGAAAATTTGCTGACTTCATTGTTCTTGAAAAAAATCCGCAACAGGTTTCTGCAGAAGGATTAGCTGATGTAACGATTTCGCAGACCTGTGTCAATTGATGTTTGATTGACACAGAAAAAATTTCTGTGCTATATTGCTCAACTTCAAAACGCTGTGGAATCACGCCGGTTAAAATTTGAGCCAACGGTCAAAAGCGGTTTTTATCCGCTGCTAAGTGTGCGTGTCAATGATTATTTCAAGCGACGCGGCATCTCGAAAAAAGCGAATCGTCTTATGAGAGTGAAAATTATTTTCTGTCTCTCGCTCTTTTTCAGTTCGTATGTCTTCATTCTCTCAGGTTTTTTTTCTTCGTGGACTTTGTTTGCGATGGTAATTCTTTTTGGAATCTCGGGCGCACTCGTGGGATTTAACATTGGTCACGATGCCGTTCACAACGCACTTTTCAAATCTGCAAAACTGAACCGGATCTTTGGCTACTCATTCGAGCTGATCGGCATGAGCAGCTATGCATGGTACCTGAAGCACAACATGGTTCATCATACGAATCCGAATGTGTGCAACGCCGATTTTGATATTGAAGCAAGTCCCCTCCTGCGTCTTTCACCGGCTGACAAGCTTCTTCCTTATCACCGCTGGCAGCATTGGTATGCGCCATTACCATACATGTTGTTCAGTTTGTCGCGCATTTTCTTCGACGATTTTTATGTTGTGCTTGCCGAAGACAGAACAACAATTGACAACAGAATTCATCCGCAGAAAGAAAAAATCCTGCTCTTTGTTTTTAAGTCTGCCTACATTTTCATGATGCTGATGCTTCCCATGCTATTGCTTCCTTTGAGCTGGTGGCAGGTGATCGTTGGCTTTTTGCTCATGCATTTCATTCTTTCGATCATTCTTGCTTTCATTTTAGTTCCGGCCCATCTCTTCGAAAGCACGTGCTACCATTACCGGAACAGCGCGGGAAAATTGGAAAACGATTGGGCAGAACATCAGATGCAAAGCACCATTGATTATGCTGCCGGAAGCCACCTTTGCAATTTTCTTTTCGGCGGATTCAACATCAACGTGGCTCACCATCTCTTTCCGCATATCTGCCACGTCCATTTGATTGATGTTTCTAAAATTGTAAGACAGACTGCCGAAGAATGCGGCGTCACTTATCATCACACTACGCTTTGGGGAGCTATGGTTTCTCATTTCCGTGCGCTGAAGAGACTGGGACGGCAGGAAAATTTTCATCCCTCATTAACCTTTTCCTGATGGGACAGCTCTTCCTTGCTCCGGCTCTGCAATTTCATCACATCGTAAAAAGCAATGGAGGTGTTCATCCATCACGCAGGAAAAACCTGTTGCCCTGGATTGCCAAGTTTGTTTTGTTTGAGCCGTTGCGAATCACAGAACATATTTTATTCAGCAAGAAAATCATTTCACATAGAATTACTCATCCGCCACTTTTCATTCTCGGTCATTACCGGAGCGGGACAACTTACCTGCAGCGACTGCTGGCGACGGATACTGATTTTGGCTACCAGACTATTTTTTATTCAGCACTGCCGGAACTCATGCTTGGCTTTGAATGGATTCTGAGGCCCGTTCTTGCCGCATGCACAAGAGTGAGCCGGGCGGAAAATAAATTTCATCGCATTCCCTTCCGTTGGGATTTTCCGGGCGAGGAAGATGTTGCTCTTACTTCCTTTGGACGGAGGGAAGCATTGCATTGGGGAAATCTTTTTCCTGAAAAATTCAGCGACTATTTCGAGCGATATGTTTTGTTCAGCACAGGAGAGAAAGATAAAGAAGCGTGGAAAAAAAATTATTTACACTTCCTGAAAAAACTTTCAATCGCAAGCAAAGGGAAGCCGCTGATCCTGAAAAGTCCGCCGAACACAGCGCGCATTCCGTTGCTTCTTGAACTTTTCCCGGACGCAAAATTTATTCATCTCTATCGTGATCCTCTTGAAGTTTTCCAATCGAGCAGGAATTTCTGGAATATCATCAATCGCTACCATGCCCTGAGACCGGTGTCGGATGAACAGATCACCGAACTGATTTTTTATTCTTACAACAGCATGATGCGTCGCTATCACGAAACAAAACATCTGATACCACGGGGCAATCTTCTGGAAATATCTTATCACGATTTAATGAAGAATCCGCTCTATTACCAGCGGAAAATTTATGAGGCATTCGGTTTTGAATTCAATGAAAAGAAAAAGCGAAGTGCGGAAAAATTTGTGAGTAACACATCCGGTTACAAACCCGTCGAATACCATCTGCCCGAAGAGGAAAAGCAAATACTTCTGAAAAAAGGGATCGAATATTTTTCAGTGTGGAATAAGACATCCGGTGTTCCAAATAAAATTTCTGTTAGCCCATGACCGATTTGAAAAATATTTATCGTCAGCACTTAGTGAATTGCATCAACCGGCAATTTGCAAAATCAAAGGATCACGTTGATAAGCACAGGAGCTTTTTCAGTAACAACCGTCAATCAGCAGGATTTTCCGAAGCGATGAAGGAACTCACGTTCGTGCCGGTCATTTCCCGCGCAAAAGAAGCGTACGTGATTGACGCCGACGGCAACAAATTGCTTGACATGACAATGGGGTTAAGTGTTCATCTGTTTGGTCACAAAGTTTCTTTTCTGGAGGAAGCGATGAAGAAGCAAATTGAAAAGGGAATAGCGCTTGGCCCAATCTCAGGTACGGCGGCAGAAGTTGCACAACTCATTCATGAAATGACCGGAGCAGAGCGATGTGCATTTTATAACAGCGGTACAGAAGCGGTTATGGTAGCAATGCGGTTAGCGCGTGCAGCAACAGGAAAAAATAAGGTGGTGATTTTTGAAGGCGCCTACCACGGCACGCACGATTCATTGTTGACATACAAGACCTTTAGCGGCTCATCTAACGCTGCAGCTTCCTTTCCGAGAATTTCTCAAAATCAATTGAACGACACCGTTATTCTTGAATACGGAAATGAGGAAACGCTGAAGTTCATCAGTCTTCACTCGGATGAAATTGCTGCCGTACTCACAGAGCCGGTGCAGAGTCGCCACCCGGAAAGAGCCGACAAAAAATTTCTTCAATCCCTGCAAAACGTATGTTCTGAAATTGGCGTGACCCTGATATTCGATGAAGTGATCACTGGATTCAGAATTTGCAACGGGGGCGCGGCGGAATATTTTGAAGTGAAACCAAACATCACGATTTATGGAAAAATTGCCGGCGGTGGTTTGCCGATCGGGATTGTGGCGGGAGAAAGGAAATTTCTTGATTTCATTGACGGCGGGTTGTGGCAATTCGGTGACGATTCTGTCCCTTCTTCCCCTGTGACTTTTGTTGCCGGCACGTTCTGTCATCACCCTCTCACCATGGCAACAGCGAAAGCTGTGCTCGAAAAATTGTCGGATAATAAAAATGAAATTCAGTATTCACTGAATGAAAAAACAAAATCACTTTGTGAAGAACTGAATAACTTTTTTGATCGGGAAGGATTTGGAATCAGGCTTACATATTTCAGCTCACTGTTCCGCTTCCTGCTGAGAGGAAGAGAAGCGCTACTATTTCATGCTTTGCTGAAAGAAAAAATTTACATCTGGGAGGGAAGGAATTGTTTTCTATCATCAGCTCACTCTGATGAAGACCTGCAACAATTTATTTCCGCAGTAAAAAAATGCTGCTTCGAGCTTTCGGCCGCAGGAATGATAAGGAGAGAAAGACATCCTCGCGGGGGATCAGCAGCGGGCCATTTTGTACAAGGGGCGATTGAAGTTCATGGGAGCTTGAACGTGCCTCATCTTGAGCTGGCGTGCTCCTATTTGCTTCATTCATTGCACGAAGTTTTTCATCATGGTCTCAGAATAGATATCGTGGATGGGAATAATTTGGAAGACTGGGAAATTCCTCCAACAGACGAAGGGGGTGAAGAAGAATTTGCAGTGCGGCTTACTCACAGAAATGAAAGTGTCATCATACATGCGAGTGCCGGAAAAAATACTTGCGACGGGTGGTCGCTCATTCTTTTTTTTCGTGAACTGGCCTCGTGTTATGCTGTGTTTAATGAAGGAAGAAGCCTGCCGTTCATCAATTTGGAACCTCCTGAAAAATTCTATTCGTGGCTGAATAAAAGTGAAGTCAAAGTTGAAAACCCCAATGGAAATTTTCCCTCTTCGTTTCCTGCTCAAACAATACATTCTTTGCTTCCGCTGGAAGAAGATCATTCAGCATCCAACCCTAATTTGTTTGAACACGTGCTTTGCGCCTTTGCGTTTTCACTGGGTGAAGGAGAGCACACGATCGGAATTCCGGTGGCGGGACAACTTGTATCGAGGCAACTGAAAGTATTCGGTGCCTGTACAAAGCATGTTTTTGTCACGCTGGACAATGAAAAGGAATTTGATGAAAACCTTGCGCTGGTAAAAAAACAATTGCAGCAGGGGAAGCTGTCCTATCGCGAAAATTTTCTGAGGAATCATTCTCCTGCAGAAGTTGTCTTCAACTTCGATAACCTGAATTTTAATTTCAACTTTGCCGGTCACCGTGCTTCCGTATTTCCTCTTAATGAAACGAAGAGTGCTCATTCACTGGTTTGCAATGTAAGCCGAATGAAAGATGAGCTGTTGATTTCACTGAAGTATGCAACGGAAAAATTCAGTAGTAACGAAGCCCGACAGCTTCTTGAAAAATATGTTTCCATGGTATCATCTCTTTACGTGAGCGCATGAAAATTTTTGAAGTAAATAACGATGCGCTGGAAAGCCAGTTTCTCAGTCTTCCGCTGAAGCTGCACGGGAAGAATCCGAACCGCTCTGTGCAATTGGGAAAAGATGTGGCGCACATTTTCGATGAGCGGAAAAATTCATTGCTCAGAACAGGAGATGCTGCACGCTGGATCTTGCTGAATGATTACAACATGCCTGCAGGAAGAATCGCTGCATTTTACAACCACTCCGGTGGAAACAAGACAGGAGGAATGGGCTTTTTTGAATGTCAGGATAGTTCTGAAGCGGCGCAACTTCTCTTTGAAACAGCCACTTGCTGGCTTCGTAGACGCGGATGTAAAAAAGCTGAAGGGCCGGTGAACTTTGGTGAGAAGGATCGCTTCTGGGGTTTACTCACGGGCGGATTCGATTCACCTTCGCTCTATCTCGATAATTTCAATCCACCGTGCTATGAATCATTTTTCCGGAATTTTCATTTCAACGAGACGGAGGAAATTCATACCTATAAAGTTTTGATGAGTGAGGTTCCGGTGGAGCGAATTAAGGCAGTAGCTGAGCGACTTACTTCACGCGCGCAAATCTGTTTTTCACATGTGCACCTTACTGATGAAGAAAAATCTGCCGAAGAAATTCATGCTGTCTATTCTTCTTCGTTTGATGAATCGAAAAGAATGAAGCACTTGTCGAAGGACGATATCCGCGAATTGATCCGGTTGAATAAAAATGTTCTGGAAGAAAAATTAATCCCGGTGGCTTATCATGGCGAAACTCCGGTTGCATTGCTTGGGGCAATGAAAGATCTGAATCAGTCTCTCGTGAATCCGACCAGGAAGCCGGATGAAATATTCTTAAAAGGATTTGCCTTCGCTGTGATTCCCCGCTTCAGGGAACAAGGCATCGAACTTGGATTGTGCTACGAGCTATATCGCTCGCTGAAAGCCGATGGAAAAAATTACCAGCTATTTTTTTCCGGGGTAAATAAGAACAGCTACAGGATGATTTCATTTTTGAAAACACTGAACGCAAAACTTTACAAGATTCACAAAACATTTTCTTTAACCCTTGAATGATCAATCATGGAAGCACTACAGGCAACATCACCAATTACAGCACTTGATCGTCTCATCGCCGAACAATGGGAAAAAATTCTTTCACAGCCGCAGGCGCTGAATTTTGCGGGCAGCCTGATGGGGAAAGACCGGCGGGTGTATGCGCTTTATCTCACGCAGGTGTATCATTACACATACCACACGGCGCGCAACCAGGCTCTGGTGGGAGTGAATCTGAAAAACACTGATGTCCATTATATGCAGTTTTGTTTTGAACATGCGATGGAAGAAACGGGTCATGAACTTATGGCGCTTCACGATTTGCGCTCGATGGGAGTTGAAATAAGCGAGGTGGAGCGGGATATGCCGCCTGCGCTTCCGCAAACGGAATTGCTGATTGCTTATCTCTACTGGATTTCGCAGCAGGGATCACCGGTTCAACGGCTCGGCTATTCTTATTGGGCTGAACGATCCTATCATCTTATCGGTCCGTTTGTTCAGCAACTGACCGGCAACCTAAAACTCGAAAAATCACAAATGACCTTTTATTACAACCACGCTGCCATTGATGACAAGCATGCAAAAGACGTTGAGAAGATTTTACTTCACGTTTGCAAAACAGATGACGACTGGAAGCAGTTAATGAAAGCCGCTGCAATGACTATTGAACTTACGCACGGAATCATTCAGTCTGTGCTGAAGGAATATGAAAAACTTGTGAACGGTGAGGAATCGGAGTTTGGGCTATTGAGAAACATGCAGGGATGATATTGTGCAATGCGTATTCTGTTTTCGTGAAATGGGTATTGGATTTTCAAATTATTCCGCTCACCTGGTTTCGCTTCACAAACGCGCCATACCCTTTTTTAATTTTCACATCACCCTGATCAATTGCAACTTTTCCTCTGAGCAAAACCGTTTTGCATTTTCCTTTCAGTTGCCATCCTTCATAGCCTGAATAGTCAACATTCATGTGGTGAGTTTTCGAGGAGATCGTGTGTTGCTCATCAGGATCAAAGATGACCAGGTCGGCATCACTTCCGATTCCAATTGTTCCTTTCTTCGGATGCATGCCGAAAATTTTTGCGGGGTTGGTGGAAGTCAATTCAACAAATTTGTTGAGTGTGATTCTTCCTTTGTTTACTCCTTCTGAAAACAACAACTCCATACGATGCTCAATAGCAGGATGACCATTCGGGATTTTTGAAAAATCTTTTTCACCCATCTTCTTTTGCTCCCATTTGAATGGACAATGATCAGTTGCAACAATCTGCACTGTTCCCTGGTTGATTCCAGCCCATAATGTTTCCTGATCTTTTTTCTGCCGCAGGGGAGGACTCATCACCCACTTTGCTCCGTCAAAATCCTTTTCATACAGCGAAGCATCAAGCAGCAGGTACTGAATGCATGTCTCGACAAAAACTTTCTGATTTCTTTTTGCTGCATCTCGAATATGATTGAGCGCACCTTCGCAGGTCATGTGTACCACATAAGCAGGCACACCGGTGTAATACGCCATGTCGGCAAATCGTCCGGTAGCTTCTGCTTCAGTGATTTCTGGTTGTGAGAGGTAGTGATAGAGGGGAGAAAGTTTTCCTTCGGCGCGATGTTTTGCGATGAGAAAATCAATCATGTCGCCGTTGGTTGCATGCACAGTTACCATTCCGCCACAGCGTTTCACTTCCTGCATCAGCCCCACCATTTGACGATCGTCAATCATGAGTGCTCCTTTGTATGCCATGAAGGTTTTGAACGACGTGATACCTTCCTGCTCCACCATCTGTTGCACTTCGGCTTTTGTGTTATCGTTGAAATCGGTGACCGCCATGTGAAAAGAATAATCGCCGAAGCAATTTCCATTAGATCTCGATTTCCATTGATCGAGAGCATCATGCAACGATTTGCCCTGGGTTTGCAAAACAAAATCAATCACCATGGTGGTGCCACCGTGGAGTGCGGCAAGCGTTCCGGTTTCATAATTATCGCTGGAGAATGTTCCCATGAAGGGCATGTCAAGGTGAACATGCGGATCAATACCACCTGGAAAAATCAGTTTGCCCGTTGCATCCATTGCTTCATCTGCTTGCATCGAAAGATTTTTTCCAATGTCAGAAATGATTTCTCCTTCAATAAAGATGTCGGCAATGTAATCTTCGGAGGCGGTGATGACTCTTCCGTTTTTAATAAGTAGTGACATGAGTTAATGACTATTGTGTGAGACAAAATCACGTTACCAATTATGATGATTCGACTAAGTCATTCACTGAGCTGATGACTTGAATGTTGAACTTCCTGCAGCAAGCAAAAAAATCAGGGTCATACATAGCAATCTTCGGAATTGCCTGATGAATTGCATTTGAAATGGTAAGCACATGGTTCCTTTGGTATATTCGATCAATATGCAACTGTCGAGAAGGATTTTATTGCTCATACCAATCAGCTTCGTTTACCTGATAGGTGGAGTCTTTGAAGATGCCCTTATATCTCAAGGCTGTCTCAATCCCGGATTTCTTTTCCTTAGAAAGATCTTCTCCTGCGGTCAATTTTGAAATGGTTATTTCTAACTCCTTGTTCTGAAACTCAATCGGCAGGTCAATCACTAATTTTCCGTTAGTAGATTTTTCAATTTTCCTCAGCACATTCATTGCTTTTCATTTTTACCAAAATTAGCAAAAGTTCATGAGGATAAGATGCACGTGAATGTCTTTGCGAAGCTGAGATTGTTACTTCATTTCTAATGAGCAGCGGTATAAGCTGATTCTTCTTTTTTAGTATTGCTGAAATCAGTTATGGCGATCTGATGTCTTCGCATCATCATGATGTAGGTAATTCCAGAAACAAAAAATCCCACAAACCAGGCATAGTGATACAGATTCGAAATCCAAAATGGTACAGCATCCGCTGCAATGATTTTTGTTGTCGTTAAAAACCCCGGAACATTCGGAAGTATTCCCAGCATCAATGCGATGATCGCAAATCTGTTGAAGCCGGTGCCGTACGTATAGTGTCCTTGTTCAGTGTACAA
Organism: Chitinophagales bacterium; assembly: GCA_035638255.1. Lineage (GTDB taxonomy): Bacteria > Bacteroidota > Bacteroidia > Chitinophagales > UBA10324 > DASRAJ01. The sequence continues at coordinate 22,594 of DASRAJ010000098.1, read as the reverse complement.
TTCTTTCACATGAAGTGTTTGTTTGCGGATGAAATAATAATCGGCAATCAAAATTCCCCCGACGGGTCCGAGCAAGCTTGAATAAGCTATGAGCCATGTGAAAATGTAGCCATTCGGATCGGCGATAAGCTTCCATGGAAAAATTAAAATGCCGATCACACCGGTGATGTAGCCGCCCATTTTGAAATTTATTTTCGACGGTGACAGGTGGGAAAAATCATTTGCAGGACTCACAATGTTCGCAGCAATGTTAGTGGCGAGCGTAGAAATAGTTACGCAGATCATTGCAATGCTCACGAGTAACTTGCTGTCGAATTTTCCTGCAAGCACAACAGGATCCCAAATCGTGTTTCCGTAAATGATAAAAGTGGCAGAAGTAACCACGACTCCAATGAAGGAGAACAACGTCATCGAAGGAGCAAGACCAATCGCTTGTCCCGTGATTTGTGCGCGCTGACTTTTTGCATAGCGTGTGAAGTCGGGAATGTTGAGAGAAAGCGTTGCCCAAAAACCAACCATGCCCGTGAGCGCAGGAAAAAAATAATTCCAGAATTCGACGCTTCCCTGAAACTTCGATGGTTGTGCGAGAATGGGTCCCAGACCATGTCCCGCAGAAATTGCCCAGAACAAAAGTGCCAGAGCAGCGAGGGGAAGGAAGATCGCTTTGAAGACTAAAAGTTTTTTGATGCTTTCTGCCCCGAGATAAACAACATACATGTTCAGCAGCCAAAACAAAAAGAACGTGATTGCCGGTCCTGTTCTCAAGCCGAATGATTCAGGAAAAATTTGAGGCAATGTTTCAAGTGAAGGAATCCACAAGCGGAACATTTGATAGAGTGCAAATCCGCCGATCCATGTTTGAATGCCAAACCACCCGCAGGCAACAATTGCACGGAGTATTGCAGGAATGTTTGCACCGCGCACGCCAAAACTTGCGCGAGCAAAAACAGGAAACGGAATTCCATATTTCGCTCCTGCATGTCCGTTCAAAATCATCGGGACAAGAACAATACTATTGCCAAGAAAAATCGTGAGGATTGCTTCCCACCAATTCATTCCGCCTTCAATCAATGAGCTTGCGAGCATGTAGGTTGGAATGCACAGGCTCATGCTGATCCATAATGCAGCGTAGTTCCAGGTGTTCCAGGTTCTTCTTTCGGGAGGAACGGGGGCAAGGTCTTCGCTGTAAAGTGATGATGAGTTGTTCACGAACAAGAAAAATTAGTTGCAATATTCATCTGCGACTGAAAGTGCCTTCGAAATAATTTCCAGCCCTTCATCCATTTCATCTTTTGTGATGCAAAGCGGCGGGCAAGTGAAAATAAAATTCCAGCGAACAAAGGTGAACATCCCGAGCTCCGTGAGTTTGGCAGAAACTTTATTCATGATTTCCATTTCATTCGGCAAAGCATTCCAAGGCGCCATCGGCTCTTTTGTTTTTCTATTCTTCACCAATTCGATACAGCCAAGCAATCCTGTGTTTCTGAAATCACCGATGCTGGGATGTTGTTGTTTTAGTTTTTCAATTTGCTGTTCCATATATTTCCCCATGTTCGCCGCGTTCTCAAGGAGGTTTTCATCTTCATAAATCTTCAGCACTTCATTTGCAGCGGCACATGCAACTGCATGAGCAGAATAGGTTAGACCGAGGGGTAGCACTTTATCGTTGTAGTGATTGATGATTTCTTCTTTCACGATCATTCCGCCAAGTGGAATGTAACCGCTTGTGATTCCTTTTGCAAAGCACATGATGTCGGGAACTACATCGTGATGATTCACTCCAAACCACTTTCCTGTTCTTCCGAAACCGCTCATCACTTCATCAGCGATGAGAAGAATTCCGTAACGATCTGCAATTTCCCTCACATGTTTCCAGTAACCCAGAGGAAATTTTATGCAACCGCTCGAACCGCTTTCTCCTTCGAGAACAATTGCTGCAACATTAGATGGTCCTTCAAACTTGATCACGCGTTCCATGTGATTCGCGGCATTCACTGCGCACTCTTCAGGGGTTTTGCTGTTCCAGGGGCAGCGATAGAAATATGGATTCTCCACATGAATCATATTCGGCACCCCTTGACTGTCGTGAGGTAAGCCGCGAGGATCACCGCTTACTGAGAGTGCACCGTATGATGCGCCGTGATAACTTTGATAGAGTGAAATGATTTTGTGTCGTCCGGTATAGAGGCGTGCAAACTTCAAAGCGTTGTCAATTGCTTCTGCGCCTGCATTCGTGAACAATGTTTTCTTTAATGAACCCGGAGTAATCTCTGCTATTTTTTTTCCAAGGTCACCGCGCGCCTTTGTGATCATGGCAGGAGAAACGAAACTTACCTCTTCCATTTGCTTCATCACCGCTTCACGAACACGCGGATGTCCGTGACCAATGTTTGCATTCATCAACAGCGATGTGAAGTCGAGGATTTTTCTGCCGCTTCGTTCATAGAGATAAACTCCTTTTGCTCTTTCGATATTGAGAGGATTTAATCCTGATTGCCTGCTCCATGAAAAAATTGTGTAATCCAGATTGGAGCGGAGGATTTGTTCGGCTTCAGACACTAATCTTTCTGATTGCATAATCGATTAGTAACGTAAAAAAAGTTTTACCACAGAGACGCAAAGGCACAGAGAAAAAAAAATCTAATTCTGTGTCCCCGTGCCTCTGTGGTCTACTCAATTGATCAACTCATCCAATTCGTCTTCCCCTCAGGATTCCATTTGATACTTGTCTTTTTCAGTTTCGTCCAGAAGCCGATGGAGCTTTCCCCGGTAATATCCCCCACTCCGAATTTACTTTCATTCCAACCGCCGAATGAAAATGGCTCACGCGGAACGGGAACTCCGATGTTCACACCAATCATTCCCGCACTCGCTTTCTCCATTACTTGCCTTGCAATGCCGCCGCTTTGTGTAAATACGGAAGCAGCATTTCCATACTCCGAATCATTTTCAATTTTTAATGCGTCATCCAGGTTATTCGAGCGCATGATGGCAAGCACCGGGCCGAACACCTCTTCTTTCGCAATTGCCATTTCAGGTTTTACAAAATCTATTACCGTTGGTCCAACATAAAAGCCATTCTCTTTTCCTTCCACCGTAAAATTTCTTCCATCCACTAAAACTTTTGCGCCGCCTTTTTCTGCTTCGGAAATATACCGCTCTATCCTTTCCTTCGCCGCTTTGCTGATCACCGCTCCCAGATTTTTTCCGGGAACAATTTTCTTCGCTTCCTCACAGATTTTCTGAATGATGTGATCAACATTTCCTACAGCCACCATGGCAGAGGAAGCCATGCAACGCTGCCCGGCACAGCCACTCATGGACGCAGTTACGTTGGATGCAGTCATTTCCGCATGCGCATCGGGCATAACAATCAAATGATTTTTTGCGCCGCCGAGAGCGAGGCAACGCTTCAGATTTGACGCTGATCTCTGATAAACAAGCTTTGCAACTTTTGTGGAGCCGACGAATGATACTGCAACTATATCCGGATGGTCGCAAATCGCTTCTACTATTTCTCTGTCGCCGTTCACCACATTGAAAACTCCGTCCGGCAATCCCGCCTCCTTCAGCATCTCTGCAATGCGATTGGAAGAAATAGGAACCTGCTCCGATGGTTTCAGGATCATGCAATTCCCCAGAGCAATTGCATTCGGGATTGTCCAGTGGGGAACCATGTGAGGAAAATTAAATGGCGCAATGGAAGCTACCACACCAAGCGGCTTGTGATCAATTCTGCATTCAACACCTTTACTCACTTCCATAATTTTTCCCTGAACAAGCTGTGGCATTGAGCATGCGAACTCCGTCAGCTCAATACTCTTTTCAACTTCGGCAGTTGCTTCATCTGTTGTTTTTCCATTCTCTTCATGAACCAGGTTAGCAAGCTCACCTATGTTTCTTTCAAGCAAGGTTTTGTAGCGGAAGAAAACCTGAACTCGTTCTTTGATGGGAATTGAGGACCACGCAGGAAAAGCATTCGACGCCGCCATCACTGCAGGATCTAAATCATTTGTTGATGAAAGCGGAACGGTAGAAATTGTCTCACCGGTGAGGGGGCTTAAAACTTCCAGTGATCTTTCTCCGTTGGGAAGAAATTTTCCCGCCACATAATTTTTTACTTCAGGATATTTCATTGTTGCTGTTTCCATGGATTAGAATCGACATAGTAAAGGTAGAGAGATTGTATAGTGAACAAAATAAAGAATGCGGGAGAATATTTGCATTCATAAGAAGATTGAGAGGCAATCAGCTTTGTCTTTATCTCTTATATGGCTGATTAATAGAGACAATTGATTAGGTTGGCACATGGTATGAGAAGTTTATGATCGATGATGGGTATATTAAGAAAAATAAAAAACCGGTTTTTGAGGATTGCCCTGATCATCTTCATCATCCTGTTCATTTTTATTGCTGTTGTAATTGCGTTTATCTCTCCGATTATGAAACACCTGATTGAAGAGAATAGCGAAGAATATATCGGGCGGAAAGTGACTATGGGCTGGCTTTATTTTAATCCGTTTACCGGCGGCATGTTTGCCCATGACATCATAATGTTTGAACGACAAAGCAGCGACACTTTCATAAGGGCAAGCGGTGTTTCATGCAATGTTCACGTGATAGAATTATTTAAGAAAACTTTCAATTTCTCACATATCACGCTGGACCGGCCGTGGATGAATATTATTCAGGACAGCAATCATGTGAACTTTGCCGATTGGTTAGTAAAGGACTCAACCAAAAAGGCCACGATGCGTTACTGCATTCGCAATATTCAGATCAACGATGGCGAAATTCATTATACAGAAACTGTGCTCCCGGTTTATTATTACATAAAGAAAGTAAACATCTATTGCCCCGCCATTGAATGGAATATTGATACCATGCTTTACAAATATGATTTTGAATCCGGCACCGGAAGCGGTAAGGTGAAGGGAGTTTTTAATATTAATGTGAAAAGCAAGGACTTTGATTTAAGAACTCTTGTTTCGCATCTTGATCTCGAACCCATGGAACAATATGTGAAGGACTTTGCCAGCTATGGGGATTTTTCCGCATTTCTTGATGCTAATATTCACACCATCGGCAATACCACCGATCAGATGAAAATGATGACCAAGGGAAATTTTGCAATCACAGATTTTCATTTTGGGAAAACTGCCGGCGATGATTATATATCATTCAGCAAATTTTCGACAAACATTGATTCACTTAGCCCGGCGAACAAAAAATATTTCTTTAGTGAGGTAGCTCTTGATAGTCCCTACATCAAGTATGAGAAGTATGATTCCCTCGACAATTTTTCGAGGATAGTGGGGCCAAATGGAGCGAACATACAAGAAGCACGTGCTCAGCATGCATCTTTCAACATCATCTTTTTTATTGCTGATTACCTGAAAGAGCTTGCACTTAACATCGTCAACAGTGATTACCACCTTAATCAATTGTCAATCACGAATGCGCACCTGTTGTTCAATGATTACTCACTGCTTGAAAAGTTTTCGCTCACCGCTGATCCCATTAAGATCACCGCACGCAATATGAGCACACGTGATCAGCGAATGTCATTTGCCGTTCAGGCTAAATTTCATCCTTTCGGCGACGTAGATATAAAAATTGACGTGGATCCTAAAATACTTGGGGATTTTCATCTCACGTATGATTTCGATAATCTTCCCCTTCCGGTTTTCAATCCCTACATGGTCACTTCCACCGCTCATCCTTTTCATAAAGGAACCATGGAATTACACGGTGATTGGAAGATAGCAAACAAGCGGATCAATGGTGAGAATCATGTTCTCATCATCAATCCTGAACTGGCAGATAAGGTAAAAAACAAAGGAGCTACGAGCCTGCCGATGGGGATCGTGATGTGGTTTATGCGAAGGTGGAATCGTACGATTGACATCAGCATCCCCATCACGGGTGATTTAAAGAATCCTACTTATCATTTCAGCGATGTGATTTTCGAGGCTTTGAAAAATCTTTTCGTGAAGCCGCCCATCTTTCCCTATACCCAGACTCTCGTAAAAGAAAGAAAGAAAGAGGAAAATTTTATTTTAATGGAATGGAAACCGATGCAGTCCATGATGGACAATGATCAGCAGGATCAGTTGAAAAAAATTTCACGCTACATGATCCGTAATCCCCAGGCTAAACTCATTATTTCGCCGACCTATTTTGAGAACCTGGAAAAAGAAAGCATTCTTTTTTATGAAGCAAAGAAAAAATTTTATGCTTCCCTTCACAAGCTTAAACCTGATTCACTAACTGAAGATGATTCCATTGCCATTATGAAAATGTCAATTAAGGATTCTGTCTTCACCCGTTATCTTGACCGTGCTGTCAACCAAAGTGAATTGGAGTTTACTGTGCAGGGAAAGTGCAGAAAATTTGTGGGGCAAAGTAAAGTGAACAAAGAATACAAGGAACTGATTGATACGCGTAAAAAACAAATCATGGATTACCTCGCTGATAAAAAAGTATCGGATCGGGTTACTTTTGAGCATGGAGAAAGCACGATCCCTCCTTCCGGATTTTCTCATTATCATTTCAATTACGAGGGCGAACAGCCCGAGGCGGTGAATAAAAGTAAATAAAACCGGCTTGTGGATATTGCCGATCAGGTATGTCGTTCGCTTCAAAAGCTTCTCATAATTGCAAGCTTTTTTGTTATGGATATTCCTGCGGCATTGGTGAGGGTAACTGTGTAAATACCCGGTGAAAGTTGCGCTGTTGACACTTCAAATCCGTTGCCTGAATTATCTGTTTGCGAATCAATCGAAAGGCGGATCAGTTCTTTCCCGCTCATGTCGGCAATAATTAGATTGGAAAAATCTGCCGTGCTCACTGGAAAATGTATGTTGACTGACGATGAAGCAGGATTAGGAAAAAGCTCCACTGATGCAGCTTCATTTAGTACGGGCAATACGCTATTATAATCGCAGTAAGGAATCCATTGAATAGAAACAGTGTCAAGAATGGGAATAAGATTTTCAGCGACAGCACCATTGCTATATTCGATCTCGCCTGAAATTATGGTAGCAGGCGGAGCATCAAATACCTGCAATGAAACCGTATCTTTTCCACAAACATTATCAAGATGCTGGTCAATTTTGAAAAGAACGGGCAAGTAATTCAAATTGCCTGACAGTGCTATTTGATTTGCAGTATTGATGTCGGCAGTGATGGAAGAGACAGAATAATAACCACTACCCTTGGGTATAATTTTTTGGCCGGAAATAATACTTCCATCATCCGAAAATATTAGAAAGAGGGGATCTGAAGCCCCCATTAACCCCGTTGCCATATAACTCCCATCTGCAAGAGCAAACAATTGGTTGAAGCTAATATAATCGGCGAGCGAAGTAGCCCGATACAACTTGTTCCAAAGCAAATTTCCTAACGCATCAATTCTCATAATAAATCCATCGTACTGGTTAGTAAGCTTGTATCCTGCAATCAGGTAATCACCATTTGGCATTCGCAGGATAGCATTTGCATGGCTGTAGGAGGCATCAAGAAAATTCTTTGTCCATTGAATGGTGCCGTCAGCGGCTATGGCAACCACGTAAACATAGTTCACCGATTTACCAATGGTTACTATGCTTCCATCAGCATTCACGACAGAACTGAATCCCGGATTTTTGCTTGAATCACCGGCGTCCATACTTCTGCTCCAAAGCATATTGCCATGGTCATCCGCTTTTATTACTACCATGTGGGAATAGACAGAGAGGGTGATAATGTAACTACCATCAGCACCTTGAATTACTCTTGGGATATCATATTGTATAGAAGGATAATAGTAATTCTTCACCCACTCAATCGCTCCATCATGCGTATACTTTGCCACGGTACAGCCGGTACCATAGTATGTATATGTTTTGCATGCTAAGAAGTAACCTCCGTCAATCGTTTCTCCAATGGAACTGGGCATAGTAAGGCCGGCATATTGATCAACGCCAAATGATTGTTCCCATTCTATTTCACCTTCACTGTTAAGCTTGGAAAACAGGAAGGCATTGTAAGGATACTGAGGCATGTAACCGGAAAAACTTCCCACCAGCAACCCACCGTCACTACTGAATTTAACTGCGCCGGGACCGATGCCGTAATTAGACATCGAATCTTGCCTCATAAAAGTGTTTTGAGAAAATACACTGCAGCCGAAACTTGCAAGAACAATTAGCAGGAAAATCTTTTTCATGGTTGAGTGATTTAATAATGGTGAAAGTAAGTGAAGCAGAGCCGCATGAAAATTGTTTATCAAAACTACGAAGGGCGTTATATGAAAGCGAATACAAATCTTTGAAATCTTACTCGCCCAAATATTGACTCCATCTTGATTTCTCCCCGAAAAACTTTGAACGTGCCGGATAAGTGTCTGCAACCCTCACCAATGATAATTTCATTCAGCAGGAAAAATAGTCCGGGAAAAGACAAGGAAACGTTGCATGAAGAGCGTTTGATAACATGCTGAGTTAAATATCCCGGGAATCGCTCGCAACATTCTTGCTGACCAACATTAGGAATTTTTCACGCGGAATCAGTTTCGCTCCCATCTTTTCTAAATGCTCCGTGTAAATCTGGCAATCAATCATCTCATATTTTTTGCTCCGGCATAAGTGAACCAATGCTACTTTCGATGCATTGCTCTCGACGCTGAACATGCTTTCGCCACAAAAAATTTTTTTCTGTGAGGAATCCTGCGGACCGATAACAATACCATACAAGCCGCCAACAAGTGTTTCGTGATCCCAAACTTCAAGAGAATGAGCATGTCCAAGCTCATGCATTTTGATGTAGGCTGAAATAAAGTCATCATCAATCCATGTATTTCCTTTTGTGTAGGTGTGCACCTGTGCGCAAGAGTGAATCACAGCTTCGAACTCTTTGTCTTCTGTCACCCCGAATTTTTTCGAGTTGAGAATTTGCCTGAGGCTGTGACTGATTTTTATTTCATCAGGGAATAAGACAAACCGGTGAGCGGGACAAAACCAATGAATGATGCCGCCATCACTGAACCACGGAAAAATCCCGGAGCGATAGGCAAGCAGCAACCACTCCGGTTTTAAATCGCCTCCGATGGCAAGCAATCCTTCACGATTGGCCAATTGCGGATCAGGAAATTTCAATTCATCGGTGAGAATAATCATAGAAGGATTGCTGCTTGCAGACAACAACCTCAGTAAGGGTTTGTAACCGCTGACTGGGTTAAAAATGATCAGATTGCGCACGCTCGATCAGCACTACGCTCCATGCTTCCGCTTTTTTTGAAAACAAAATCTTCGATCGCTCCCATGTTTGCTTGAAGAAGGCAGAGAAGCGATAGCGATTCAGATAGTGTTCATCTTCCCAAATGCTGTAAGTAAAAAAAATATGTGGTGAATGAATATCCTGCAGCAACTCAACCTGGTGGCAGCCATCGAAGGCAGCGATGGTTTCCTTCACTTCGGCAAAAACCTGCATAAAGCTTTCAATCTTATCGGGCTGCAGCGTAAGTTTTACAATTCGTGTAATCATTGTGAAAATTGAAATTCAAAATTACTCATTGAGATGTTGATGGAATTCAAAACTCTTTTTCTTTTTGTGAACGAACAGAAATACATTTGATTCGCAAATCGCGATACGCGAATCGTCAATCTAAACTTCAAACACTAAACTTCATACTGAACATGGCTCTCGAAATCACAGGTAAAGTTTTTACAGTGCTTCCTTCTCAAAATGGTCAGGGACAAAAGGGTCCCTGGGTCAAGCAAAATTTTGTTATTGAAACCGGCGATCAGTATCCTAAAAAAGTTTGCCTCATGGCCTGGAATGATAAAGCGGAACTTGTTTCGCGGTTGAAGGAAGGTGATGAGGTAAAGGTTTCTTTCGATCTTGAATCACGTGAGTTCAACGGTAAGTGGTATACGGATGCAAAAGTCTGGAAGATGGAAGTACTTAGTCAAAATTCATCTGCTTCTGCACATGAACCCTCACCACCGGTTCTTACTGAAGAAGCACCGCCGCCGGTGAATGATGATTTGCCGTTTTGATTATGCGCCGACAGTCTCCTGCAGCATTACTTTCTCATAGTAGGCCTCATACTTCGGCAATACTTTTTCAAGGTCATACATTTTTGCGTGTTCGAGCACCTGTTGCTTAAATTGATTCAGCAACTCTTCGTCGGACAGCAATTTGATTGCGTTCTCAGACATCTCATCCACATTGCCAACGGCACTCATAAAACCTGTGACACCATTGATCATGATTTCCGGAATGCCGCCTGCATTTGTCGAGATCACAGGAACCTGGCAAGCCATTGCCTCGAGTGCAGCAAGACCAAAGCTCTCTGTTTCCGAGGGCATCAGGAATAAATCGCTCACAGCAAGCAATTCCTCCACAGGGTCTTGTTTGCCGAGGAACCGAACATCCTCATTAATTCCCGACTCACGACAGAGTTGTTCCATGTACTGTCTTTCAGGTCCATCCCCTACGAGCAAAAGCTTTGAAGGGATTTGCTCGTGCACTTTTTTGAAGATCATCACCACATCCTGCGTGCGTTTCACTTTTCTGAAGTTTGAAGTATGAATCAGAATTTTTTCTCCTTTGGGAGCAATCGCTTTTTTGAAATGCTCCTTCTTCGCTTTGCGAAAACGATTAAGGTCAACGAAGTTGGGAATCACCTCAATCTCCCGTGTGATCGGAAAATTTTTGTACGTCTCTTTCTTGAGATTTTCTGACACCGTAGTAACACCATCCGATTGATTAATGGAGAAAGTAACTACCGGCGCATAGGTGGCGTCTTTTCCAACGAGGGTGATATCCGTTCCGTGCAACGTAGTGATGTAAGGAAGATGAATGCCCTGGGTTTTCAGAATTTGTTTTGCCATGTATGCAGTGGCCGCGTGGGGAATTGCGTAGTGCACGTGAAGCAAATCGAGCTGTTCGAACTTCGCTACGTCAACAATCTTGCTCGACAATGCCGTCTCATAAGGTGCACGCTCGAACAAGGGATAATCAGCAAAAGAAACTTCATGATAAAAAACATTCTCGACAAATGAATCGAGCCGGGCGGGTGAGCGGTAGGAAATGAAATGAACACGATGACCTTTCTGAGCTAATGCTTTCCCGAGTTCCGTGGCAATCACGCCGCTTCCACCGTAAGTGGGGTAACAAACGATTCCAATTTTCATAGATAAATTAGATGGCTAAATGGTTACATGGTTAAATGGTTACACTCACTCTTTCTTCATTTCATCCCCTCAACAATTAAGCTATAGTTGAATGACGAACGAAGCTAACAATCATTGCGCTGAATAGTTTCCTTTCTGGTTTTCCTTTGAGTCGTTCAATGCGAATCGAGTATCGCTTATTTTTTTGAGTCGTTCCCGACGCATCGGGAGTAAATCGTGTATCGTTTATTTTGCCAACTGCCAACTGCCAATTGCCTATTAATTTTTCAACTTCGGATCCAGAGCATCTCTCAATCCCTCTCCAATGAGATTATAAGCGAGAACAGTGATTAGGATGCACAAGCCCGGAAATACAATCATCCACCAGGCGTGTAAATTTTCTCTTCCTTCACTAATGAGTGAGCCCCAGGTTGTAATAGTTGGCGGAACTCCAATGCCGATGAATGAGAGTGAAGACTCAATAAGAATCGCATTCGCCACTCCGAATGAAATAGAGATGAGTGCGGGGGCAAAAGCATTCGGCAGCGCATGCCGAAGCATGATTCGCCATGAAGTGAAGCCCAGCGCCTGTGCAGATTGAATGTATTCGAGCTTGCGGATGCGCAGCATCTCCGCACGAGTAAGCCGTGCGATACCCGTCCAATTTGTTAGCCCGATAATGATCATCACATTGATAAGTGAGGGGGTTGAAATGGCTGCAATGGTGATGATGAGAAGAAAGATGGGGAGTGAAACAAAAATTTCAATCACACGCGAAAGGATAGTATCCGCAGGAAGAAGAAATGTTTTGTTGAGCCATGGAAGTCGTTCCATGAGTTTTCCAAGCTGAAAAAATAAAATGAGGATTGCTGAGAAAATAAGGATGCTCATGAGCAGCTGAAAGAGAAATCCACCGCTTTGATTGTGCAATCCGGCTGCAAGCATATTGCTGCGAATCTGAAAGCCATAAAACCAGGCGATTAAAATTCCAATCATGATGGCGAAAAGTTTTCCGCGGGAAATCAGCAATTGATCATCACCAAAATAACCGGCGAGTATTCCAATGATGATTCCGATGAGCGTTGCAATGAACATCGAAATAAAACCAATCGTGAGTGAAATGCGGGCGCCATGAATTAATCCTGCAATCAAGTCATCACCACGCGAGCCTGTCCCGAGCCAATGACAAAATCGTGAAGGCATCGAAATAAGTTTTCCATCCTTCAAAAATTTTTGTTCACTGCGCGGGCTTACAAAATTCGAATTTGCATAATCACTTTTTCCGGGAGAGTAAACAACCGGAGCCCAAACAACGTCATCCAATTTCATTTGCTTCCAGTCCACCGCTGTACTGTTGATTACTTCTGCTCCCGAATCCGTTTTCACTTCGATTAATTTATTCCATGAGAAAGCGGGAAAAAACTTTTCACCGCGATACTTCACATAGAGAGGACGATCATTTGCCAGCAGGGGCGCGAGCAGGGCAATCACTGCAATGAACGTTAGGACATAAAGCGAAAAAAAGGCGGGCTTATTTTTTTTGAATTGCTTCCAGGTGAAATTTCGAAAACGATTTTGTTCAGTAGCCACCATCGTTTTCATTTTTTAGTCCAAAGGACTCCTTGCGGAGAAAAAGAAATTCGAGGATCCACCGCTGCGTATAAAACGTCTGCGACCAAATACCCGATGAGCGTGAGTACACCGGTGAGCGTAAACACACCGACAATCATTGGGTAATCCTGGTTTTGAATGGCATGAAATGTTTCGCGTCCCATTCCGGGAATTGAAAAAATAGATTCAAGAATTACCGAGCCACCGAGTGCGGCCGGAAGAATATTCGCAAACACCGTGATAATCGGGAGTAACGCATTTCTGAAAGCATGTTTATATACAACAACGCGTTCACTCAACCCTTTTGCCCTTGCGGTACGCACATAATCCTGCTGAATAATTTCCAGCATCGAGGCACGCGTGAGACGACTTAGAAATGCGAGCGAGCTATATGTGTAAGCAATGGTTGGAAGAATCAAATACGGCAATGAGAGTTTTACCTTTTCAATGAAAGAAGCATCAGCAGGATACCCTGAAACCGGTTTCACTCCGGAAGCCGGAAACCAATACAGCACATCGGGGTTCGCAAAAATGATCAGAAGAAAGGTAGCTACCCAAAATGAAGGCATGGAATGCAGCAGAAATAAAATCACGGATGAGCAGCTATCAAACGCGGAACCGTGCTTTACTGCTGCGCGAATTCCGACGGGCAAGCTGATGAGATACGCAAGAATCACAGAGATGAATGTGAACAGCAACGACCAGCCGATGTGTTGCCAAATAATTGTGAGCACCGGCATCTGGCTTACGAATGAAATTCCAAGATCGCCGCAAATCAATCCTTTTGAATACACGCCATCGCCAAAGAGCCATCGGTGATATTGGTTGTTTGAATAGAAGTGAAGAGTGGGGAAATAATTCTTCCATCGCTCTGAAGTAGTTTTCATTTCGTCAAACGTCTTCTGTGTCTCTCTATCATCATTCAACATGAAATTGAAGAACGGATAATTAAAAAACAAAGAATGCATCTCATCCAACTTGATGCTGATGACACTGATTTGTGAAGTGGTCAGCAATGCGAGTGTATTGAACCGTGCCTGACTAATCACTTCATTGATTTCATTTGCTGAAAATTTTTTTTGATCTGTTGAATCGAGTTTGATCCAATCGAGATCGAGAAAAATTTTTTTCAGAGAGGAATGATAAGCATCAATCGAATTCCAATTTCCGAATTGATAGAGCAGCGACTTCAATGCATCACGCTCCTGGCGATCATAAATTTTATAGAGCGTATCGGGAAAAGAACCCGGTGCGATGCTAAAATAAAAAACAGGAAGGTCGAGACCGAGCCGGTGTGACCAGAGTTTTTGCTGCTGCAACTGAACAGCATTTTGCGATTGAAATACGTCGCCCGACTCGGCTGATGACATCATTCGCGACACGGGATCTCCCGGTGCATTCACGCTAATCACAAATGCAAGAAGCGAAATGATGATAAGTGTAGGAATGAAAAGGAGAATTCGCTTGAGAAGGTATCGCGCCATGCGTACGAGTGACAGGTGAAAGTATGGAATTCCCCCGCCGAAAAATGTGAGTGTCTTACATCTAAGGTCTAATGACCTGCCTCTTATTTCACATCTATCTTTTTCCCTTCCTTCACATACATGCGCACATCTTTCAGCGGGCGATCATACTTATCTTTCGGCACGTGGGCGATAGAATCAATGACGTTCATACCCTCATAGACCTCCCCGAACACGGTGTAATTTTGATCGAGACGCCATGTACCGCCCACAGTTTTGTAAATCTCCCGCTGTTCCGTAGTGTATTTAACACCGGTTTGTTTTTCCTGGTTGTCAAGGTCCTGGTCGGTGGCTTTAGTTCCTTCCACAATGTAAAACTGGCAATTGCTTGATGCCTTCTGCGGATTATTGTCGCGTGCCATTGCCAGCACTCCTTTCTTGTGAAAAAGATTCGGATTGAACTCGGCAGGAATACGATCACCCGGTGCCGAGCCATTGCCGAGCATGGCACCTGCGGCAGCATGTTTTGACTCAGGATCGCCGCCTTGAATCATAAAGCTTGCGATCACCCGGTGAAAGAGGAGGCTATCAAAAAAGTGTGCACGCACTTTTGCGAGCATGTTGTCGCGATGCAGCGGCGTTTCATTGTACAGCATAATCTTCATCACACCGTAGTCGGTGGTGATTTCAATGGTGGAGCGTTTTTCTTTTGCTTTAAAAGAAACCAGCAACAGTGGTAGCATGAGCAGTAGTAATTTTTTCATGGAGAAAGCAGATTTAATCGGGAGCAAAATAAGCATGAAATTTTTTGTGCTTAAAATGCTGCCCTTTCCGGAGATTTGCGAAGAAGGAAGGTTTTGATCACATGAGTCAATTCACCTGAATTATTTTCTGCGAAAAGATTTTTCCATCCACTGTCAACTTCACAAAATAAATTCCTTCACCTGTTCCATTAAAAGCGCATTGATGATTCCCTGACCTTTGCTTTTCATTTTTCAAAATCGTTTTCACATTTTTACCCAGGATGTTGAAAACCTCGATAGAGATTATGGAATTTTTTTCCAATGAATAATTGATGGAAGTTGATTTCTGAAACGGGTTTGGGAATATGTCAGTCAAAAAATTTGGTGATGAAGATGGATTCACAACTGTAAGAATAACGCCACCCTCCCGAAAAACTGAAAGACCACCACCTGTGCTTATCCATTTATTTCCATACTTATCAATTGCAATCGAGTAAATGTAATCACTTGAAATTCCGGAAGTAGAAACATCGTAGACCGTGAGGTTTCCATTGTCAAGCTTCATCAAACCACTATTTGTTCCCAGCCAAACAACACCGCTGTCGTCACCTGCAATGCTCAATATCTCTGGCTCATAATAATTCAAACTGTAAGTGAACCAGGTTGAGCCATCAAATTTTAACAATCCGTGATCATACGTTCCTACCCACAAATTCCCATCATTGTCGAATGCTCCGCAGAATGCATTTAAAGAAGGATAGACACCGGGGATAGGGATATAATTGGTAAATGTTACTCCATCAAATTTTGTTATTGTTTCATTCCCTTCTGCAAACCATATATTATTTTGCTGATCAATGGCGAGCAAATGTGTGACGTTATTCAACAATGCGGAATTAGACGTGTTGTACGTTGTCCAATTATTAGTTCCGTCAAACAGAGTGATCCCAAATCCCTGATCATAATTATTATAGAAATCAAGCCATATATTATTGCTGTCAGCAACTAAACCATATATATAATTCGATGGAATGGGGGAATTAGAAGTGCCGAATGTTGACCACGTATTCGAAGTGAGCTTTAATTCAGAGAGCCCCGTTACACCGGAATATCCAACGGCTCCCATCCATAATTGATCTTGTTTGTCAATTGCGAGAAAATTAACATTGCTGCCGGGCAAACCTGAATTGATGGTATCATAAGTATTCCATTGCTGATCATCAAAGGACTGAAGATTATTTGCGGTTGCAAGCCACTTTCTTCCATCAGAACTGATCACTGTTTTGTTAACCTGATTGCTGGAGATTCCGGAAGATGAGGTATTGTGAGAAACAAATGAACTGCCATCAAAACTTGCCAGTCCATTATTGGTTCCAACCCAAAAAATACCATTATCATCTTGTGTAATGATATTAACCTGGTTACCAGGAATGGATGAATTTGTAGTATTGAACAGCGCCCACAGTCCATTTTCAAATTTCAAAAGACCCTGGTTACAACCAATCCACTTGGTATCATTTCCATCAATAAATACAGCGGTATGAAATGAGGACGAGGCAATAATATTTGATGTATAGGTTGTCATCGTTACACCATCAAACCGGATGAAGTAAATGGAATCAGCAGGAGTCAGAATTGCAATCCAGATGTTGTTTGAATCGTCAATGCTCATAGAGTTCGAAGCCATATAGGATGGGAGAATTGAGTTACCAGCACTGTAATTTGTAACCGAAAATGTAACAGGGTCAATCTTCAATAACCTTTGCTCTGTAAGAATCCAAATAAACTGATTTGAGTCAACAACCATTGCGCGGGGAAAACTATAATTCCAGGTGACAATAGGTGCACTGCTCCAGGTGTTGCCGTCGAATTTGTAAAGTGTTCCATTAAATCCTAACGTCCACAGATTTCCTAATGGGTCAATATACATCAGAAAAACATCATTAGTACCTGGAGCATTATTCCCGGGTAAAGTATCAAAAGTGGTTCCGTTAAATTTTGTTATGCCTGCTGTCAATTGTAGCACCCTCATATAAATTTCGTGGTTATTTCCTTTTACTAATTTTGAAACCTGGTTGGAAGGTATTGGAGAGTTAGCATGATTATAAAATGAGGTTTGTGCTGATTGATTGTCAATCTTAACAAGCCCTCCGCTGGTTGCTGCATAAATCAAATTATCATCAGCGACTACCGACGAAACATTATCACCATTCGTGTAGTTGATCCATTCAGGATTTTGGGCCTGCATGTGAGCGGCAATGGCGAAGGAAAGAATCAGAATATTGAAAATGTTTTTCATAAGAAATTATTTTTGACAAATTATTTTTTGTGAAGAAGAAATTCCATCTACTGTCAGGGTCACCAGGTAAACTCCTTCAGCAGCGAAGTCAAGGGAGTATTCGTGTTGCCCCGGCGTCTGTTTTTCATTTTGCAAAATCGTTTTCACTTTTTGACCGATGAGATTGTAGCATACTAGAGAGACTCTTGAATTTTTTTGAAGAGAGAAAGAAATAGTTGTTGAAGAAAAAAATGGGTTGGGAAAAAGCGACCGCGTGTAGTTTTCATCCTGATTGTTTATGCCTGTATTCGTGCATAAAACAATCGTGTTGAGTGTATCGATTACCGTACTCAATGAATAGTCCACTGAAAAATAGTTGAGATTTGTTCTTGTAAGTGTAGTTGAGTAAACACTGATGATCGTTTGTACTGTATCAGCAGGCACTGCACGTTCGTCACAAAAAGTAATTCCATTGTCAGTTGACTTGATTAAACCGCCATAGTTATCCACGCCCGCAATTCCGCAATAGAAATAGCTACCATCAGGTGCGACAAGCGGCAAATAAGTAGCGGATTTCGTGCTGTCACCATATTGTTGAAGCCATTGTAGATTCCCAAGAGAGTCACACTTAATCACTGAAGAAGTGTAACACCCCAGGAGAAATCCGTTATCCGTTGTTGCGGTAATTTCTCCCGGATAAGGAAAGTCAGTGAACTCAAATTGCTTATTCCAAAGCATGTTTCCTTCATTGTCAAATTTTAAGAGCAGGGCTTCAAAGTTTTCATAACCGCATCCTGCAAAACCATCTTCCAATGCTATGAGATCATTAATGCGCAAACTATCTTCATATCTTTTTGCCCAGAGCATATTTCCAATACTATCGATTTTAAAAATCATGGGGTAACCTGTGTAAGAACTGTCAATCTCTTGTTCTCCGGAAATCAGAAAACCGCCATCACCTGTTTCAAGAATTACAATTCCGCTTTCAAAATAAGCTTCTCCATAAGAATACGACCACACTATTTCCCCTGAAACACTAATCTTCACAATGCATGCATCGCCGTTATTGGTATTGTTATTAAAGATTCGTCCACAATAAATCACTCCACCATCAGATGAAGATATGATTGAAGCACAATAATCATCAACGTAGTAGAAGGTGCTTCCAATTCTCTTTGACCACACTAAATTTCCATTCTTATCGGAATGAATAACCACAACCTCTTCTTCAAAATTTCCTGTGACGATTTCACCAAGTATTGCAAAACCGCTATCCTTCATTAGTGAGATAGATTCAACTCTCGGCGATTCGTACCAGAGATTATAAACATAAGATTTTGACCAGAGGACATCGCCGTTCATATCTATTTTAGTGAGGTTGGGAGCTCGATCAAGAAAAGACGGATTAACAGGATAGTTACTGCCAACAATGAGATTGCCATCATACGACAGAAGAGCATCTATGATGGAGAGGGTGGAATCGATCCTTTCCTGAAATGTATTTTGAGCGCTTAAAAAATCAGAAGGGAAAATCAGCAGGAGAAAGAGAGAGCAGAGATTTTTTTTCATGAGAAATTATTTTTGACAAATGATTTTTTGTGAAGTTGAAATTCCATCCACTTTCATTGTTACGAAATATATTCCTTCACCCGTTCCAATGAAATGGTATTGATGCTTGCCTGCTGCTTGTTTTTCATTTTGTACCATCGTTTTCACCTTTTGCCCTAAGAGGTTGAAGACTTCGAGAGATACAGTTGAATTTTTTTGAAGAGAGAAAGAAATAGTTGTTGAAGAAGAAAATGGATTGGGGCTAACTGAAATAAAATTTTCTTGCACATTAGCTTCATCTTCACCGGTAGAAATGCAAATAGTAGTTCCTGTGCCACCACTACTAATAATTGTAACGGGAGTAGATTCTGTGCCGCCTGAAGAAACTATGGTAGCTGTGTTTGAAACGATGGTGGCAGTTGCTGTTACCGTAGTTGCCAGAATGATTTCATTGCAACCACTGCTTCCATTGCTATCGGTCTTGATCAGGTAAACTTCCAATCTATATGTTCCGTAATTATATGTTTGTCCGGCAATAATATAACCCCCATCAATAGTTTGCCGGACGGAACGACCAATATTATTATCGCTGTAACCGTTAGGTGTTGGGCTAAAGTGCTTTGTCCAAAGCGCATTTCCACTACTATCGGTTTTGATTAAGGAAACGCCATCAGGGCAGCCAAAATATATATATCCCGCAATAATATATCCCTTGTCATCAGTTTGCTGAACAGAATAACCTTCATCTATCCCTGCGGTTGCATATATATTTGTCCAAAGTGTATCACCATTTGCATCTGTCTTGATCAAATAAATATCATAAAAACCTGATCCGAAGCTTCCTGAAGAACCTGCCATAATATATCCTCCGTCGTCAGTTTGCTGAACGGAATAACAATTTTCAGCGCTTATTCCACCATAGGCCTTTGTCCAAAGAGTATCTCCGTTGGCATCGGTCCTGATCAAATAAACATCCGGGGAACCTGCTCCAAAACTCCATGTAGTGCCACCAATAATATATCCTCCATCATTGGTCTGATGAACGGAATAACCTATATCATCATTTGCTCCGCCAAAGATTCTTGTCCATAGCAAATTTCCGATACTATCGGTTTTGACCAGGTACACATCAGAAAATCCAATGCTGCCGGTAATGATATATCCGTTGTCACTGGTTTGCTCAACGGAATAACCGGCAGCATAAGAATAAATTTCGCCGAAGGTTTTTGTCCAAAGTATACCGCCGCTTCCATTAGTTTTAATTAAATAAACATCCTCATAGCCAACGCCGGAATGGTATGTGCTGCCTGCAACAATGTATCCGCTGTCGCTGGTTTGCTTAACAGAATTGCCAGCATCAGAATTAACTCCGCCCAAGATTTTTGTCCAAAGTGTATCTCCGCTCTCATTGGTTTTGATTAATAAAACATCATCAGGAGCTCCGGAACTTTGGGTGCTCCCTGCAATAATGTACCCTCCGTCAATTGTTTGCTCAACGGAGTTAGCAGAATAAGAACTTGATCCGCTGTAAGTTTTTTGAAATGTGATTTGAGCGGAAGAATGAGAAGCGCACATACTACATCGAAAAAACAGTATCATATAAAGTTGTGCTTTCATCATTAGGCGATTTTGCAGGAAATATTTGAGAATTATATTTTTATAAGCTTCTTCGTCACCACATGTTTTTTTTCATCAGTTATGGAAAGGAAATAAATTCCGGAAGGAAAATCTGTTACATCAATTTGTAATAGAGCAGAATTTGAAATTTTCTTTGTCATCGGCACTCCGAAAATATTTTTTATCTGAAGGATGTAAGGATAATTATTGTTCAAATTAATTTGAAGTTGATCCGCGACGGGATTGGGAGAAATGCTGACTTCATTTTCTTCAGAAGCGTTTTCAGAAATTCCAACAGCAGCGGAGGGGATTTCTATAAAATTCGAATAGATCGGGGCGATTCCGTCGGGAACAGTCAAATCCCTCAGCTTTTCAAATGCACTTGATGCAGGGTCAAAGTTGAAAATCACTCCGGCATTATAGCTTCCACCGCTATAGGTCATACCATATAGCTTACCGTTTGATGCCTGGAATAGACTGCCATGAGGATACTCTCCGGTTGCCGGGCCAAATGAAACCTCAGTTACAACGGTACCGCTTGGAATATCATAACTGAATAGTGCTTCAGATTGATTATAATATCCTGAGGTCATCCCATACAATTTGCCATTGGTTGCCTGTATTAAGTTGCCGTAAGGGTTTCCTCCTGTGTAATAATCACAGTCATATAATTTAGAATAAATACCGGTTGTTATATCAAAGCTGAAAAGCGTTCCCATAAAAGTCATCCCGTATAATTTTCCATTTGCTGCCTGCATTAAACTGCCATGAGGATGCGCTCCATTGATACCATCAAAGTCAAATAGTTTGGTAAGGATGTTACTATCGGGATCAAAACTGAAAAGCACTCCTAAATCATTGATTCCTCCCGCATAAGTCATTCCATACAATTTGCCATCGGTTGCCTGTATTAAACTTCCAAAAGGCGATGCTCCATTGTTACCGTCAAAGTCATATAGTTTCGAGTAGGTGTAGGTATTGGTATCGATGCTGAATATCGCCCCATACCCTACCACATAATATCCAATTCCACTTGCAACTGTCATCCCGTACAACTTGCCGTTAGTTGCCTGTATTAAACTTCCATAAGGTATCGCTGCATCAGTATTGTCAAAGTCATGCAGGTTCGTGTAGGTATTGGTATTCCAATCAAAGCTGAATACCATACCTAAATTATTGATTCCTCCCAAAGAAGTCATTCCATACAATTTATCATTATACGCCTGCATTAAACTACCGAGAGGCGAGGATCCGTTTAGGGTGGTGTTAAAGTCAAAAAGTTTGGAATAGTCGCTGGTACTTAAATCAAAACTGAAAAGTACCCCTGAATTGATTTTTCCTCCTATGGAAGTCATCGCATACAATTTATTGTCGGCTGCCAACATTAAGCTTCCTCTGGGAATGCCTCCATTCCAATAACCATATTCATTATCAAAATCGAACAATTTAGTGCATGTGCCGGTAGTTATCTCAAAGCTGAAAATCACACCTCCATTGTTAACTCCCCCCACACAAGTCATCCCATATAAATTGCCGTTAGTTGCTTCCACTAAGCTTCCCCTAGGAGACGCTCCATTGGCACCATCAAAGTCAATCAGGGCTGTATAGGTTATGGTATTTATGTCAAAACTAAAAATGACCCCTTCATTATTGCCTCCTCCCATCGAAGTCATGCCATACAATTTGCCGTCTGTTGCCTGAATTAAGCTACTTACACATCCCGATAAACTATATAGGAAAGTATAGTTATTTATAACCGGATCAAAGCTGAAAATCTGTCCGTAAGAATTATATCCTCCATTACCCATCATTCCATATAGTTGCCCGTCGGTTGCCTGGATTAAGCTTTCCTGAGGACGATCTCCATCTGTGATATCATTGTCAAATAATTTACTATAAGTGTTATTAGTGATATCAAAATTAAAAATCACCCCGTAGTCATTTACTCCACCATACGGTGTCATTCCGTAAAGTTTGCCATTGGTTGCCTGGATCAAGCTGCCTTGCGGATATGCTCCATTATTTCCGTCAAAATCCATCAGCTTGGTGTATATCATAGTATTCAGGTCAAAACTGAAAATGACTCCTTTATAATTGGTTCCTCCCAGCGAAGTCATGCCATACAATTTGCCGTCTGTTGCTTGCATTAAGCTTCCATTAGCATTATATCCGTTT
>DASRAJ010000097.1:0-17280 GCA_035638255.1 Chitinophagales bacterium | reverse complement strand
CTCCCTGCGGGTTATGAAACTTATATTTCCTGCTCATAAGGATTATTGAAGCAGCAAGATAAAACTATTTTAAAACGGAGATACGCGTGGCACAAGTCTGGCTCTCGCATTAAACCCGCGCTAAGACTTGCGCCAGTGACGTAGCTCACTAATTTGTTGCAGGCGATTGGGCACTAAAGAGGGCTTGCATATTTCGCGAGCCCTTTTTCATTTCTTGATAGTGATTATCGAAATGCGGGTTGAAATTTCGTTAATCAATTTTAGAGGTATCCCATTTCATTACAGGCCGCACAGCCCCTTTTATTTTGCCGGTGAATTCACTTCGTGTAATAGAATCCAGAGAGTCCACCACCTCAAAAGTAAGCGCTGAATTATCGAAGAAGTGAACCGTCGTCGGATTCAATGTGGACAGTGCTGCGCCCACGGTATAGAATCCTTCGTTCAGAAAATTAGCAGGAATCCACATCACGGATTTATAATGACCTTGTCTGAAAATGTCAGCCTTCGAAAACTCCATGGAAATAAACGCTACTGAATTATCTGCATTAAAAAAGTGAAAGTTGGGAACCGGTTTATTATTGCTGTTAAGAATCTCATAGTTGAATTCTATACCAAAGGTCTTGTCAATTTTAACAAGAGTAAGCGTGTCAGAATTTTCATTGATGAGCCGGAGTGATAACGGCTTCACGTTCGCATCGCTGATGGTTTCGTGCCGTGTCCATTCCTTTGTTGAATTGATCACTGCAATATTTTTGAGATAGTACGATATGACTTCTTCAATGGGTCCCGCAGCTACCGTTCTGCCCTCGCTCATCAATATTCCTTTAGAGCAAAGGGAGCTTACGGCAGACATGTTATGACTCACAAATAAAATAGTTCTCCCTCCTTTCGCCACTTCATCCATCTTACCCAGGCACTTCTTCTGAAACTCCGCATCGCCCACCGCAAGCACTTCATCCACAATCAGGATCTCCGGCTCAAGATGGGCTGCCACCGCAAATGCCAGCCGCACATACATGCCGCTGCTGTAGCGCTTCACAGGAGTATCAATAAATTGCCCGATGCCGGAGAAGGAAACGATCTCATCAAATTTGTTTTTGATCTCGGCTTGCTTCATACCAAGGATGGCACCGTTCATGAAAATATTTTCCCTGCCTGTAAGTTCCGGATGAAAGCCCGTGCCTACTTCGAGGAGTGCAGCGATCCTTCCGTCAATTTCTATTCTGCCTTCGGTAGGCTCTGTGATGCGTGAAAGAATCTTCAGCAGCGTGGATTTGCCCGCACCGTTTCTCCCGATGATGCCCAATACTTCACCTTGCTCTACTTCAAATGAAACATCCCTCAGCGCCCAGAATTCTGAAACATCTTGTTCCTTCTTTGAAAACAGATGGTGCACACGCTCGGAAATTGCTTCACGGAAATTTCCGCTTTGCTTCTTCCCGATGTGATACATTTTGGAAAGACCCTCAGCACTGATTACAATGGACATGATTTGTAACTTTTTTGTAGCGCGACTTTTAAGTCGCTTTATTGCAATGCGACTTAAAAGTCGCGCTACAATTCTAAATGATGTCAGCCATCACGTACTCCACCCGGCGAAAGTAATATACACCTGATAACAAGAGCAACAAAGTAATGACTGCGCTATAGAGCAAATAGCGTGGTTCGGGTAGGGGAGTGTTCAGCAAACTCCATCGAAAACCGTCAATGATTCCTGCCATCGGATTCAGGTAGTACAGATTTTTATACTCAGCAGGAATGATGGATGAAGGATACGCCACGGGTGTGAGATACAATCCGATCTGCACGAGAAAAGGAATCACATATTGCACATCGCGAAACCGGATGGTGAGCGCGCTAAACCAAATTCCAACCGCTATGGATAATGCAACCACCGCAATAATAAAGAGCGGCAATGCCATGATGTTTGATGACGGTTGAACATGAAAATAGATCATAAGCACCAGGAGCATAAGAAATGAAACTGCAAAGTCAATGAAACCCACAATGCTTTTAGAAATAGGAATGATCAGCCGCGGGAAATAAACTTTGGTGATGAGTGTTTGCGAGGCGATAATGGATTGTCCTGCCTGCGACATCACATAAGAGAAATAGCTCCAGGCCCACATGCCCGTCATCGCAAAAACGGGATACGGAATGGTTCCGGTGTCCACCTTCACCGCTTTGTTAAAGACGAGAATAAAAATGATGAGGGTAAGAAACGGCTGAAGAAAAGCCCATCCGAAACCAAGCACCGTTTGCGCGTAGCGCACGCGGTAATCACGATATGCGAGCATCCACAGTAATTCGCGGTAGCTGAAAATTTCTTTGAAGTTGATGGACCAGCGGTGGCTGGCGGTGATGATGGTTTTCAATTTTCAGAATGAGAGAGCAAAGGTAGGTGTGTCGCTGAGAATATTTGATGTCATTCAGGCTCTTAGAAATCTTGTATTGCGATATTAATCTTCATCACGAGCATCGCACATGAGCACTATAGATGTGAGTGCCTGGGTGAGCGGCGTGTATGTGTGTGCGATCAAAACGCAGCAGCAAGTGATGACGAGAGAGATTTTGGTGGGGAGGTAGTTACTTTAAATGTCATTGTTTAGGTTTATACTTTCTTGCAATCTTCAGCACTTCTTCAAGGGAATACGATTTTCCTTTTCCTTCTAACACTTCTTTCCATTGTTCATCCAACTCACGTCTTTGCTCAGGAGTCCAACGGGATTTCGAGTGTGATTTTTTTTCTGCCTTTGGCTTCAGTAAATTATGCACTGCCTTCAACGTTTTCAAGTCATTCATTTCCTCAATCGCAACATGAAGTTTTCTTTTGATCGTTTCCGTTTGCATGACTCTTGTTTTACGAATTTATCTGCAAAGATAAAGTTATCCCATTTCTTCAAACAGCATGTCTGTTTATTCTTCCTCACCTTGTTCCACTGAAAATGTTTCGTTCATAGCTTCACAACCGTCCTAAGAATATGTTTCAGCAAAGACAACGGTGCCCACGATGTTTATGCCTGAAAAAAAATTTCAGGATTCAAAATAGTAATTTTCTTTTTGGCAAGTGCCTTGTAGTTTTTTTTATTAAATATGTGTTGTTCATTTTTTCTAATCAAAAAAATCAACCATCATGAAAAAAATTTACGTTCTACTCATCTTACTCTCCCTTAAACAAATCACTTCGGCGCAACAGTGGTCACAAATTGGAACCGCCTTTTCCAGTACAGTAAGAGGTTTATATTTTGAAAACCCTGATACAGGCTACGCTGTGGGGCAAGATATTTCAGCAATTGGACAAATTGCAAAAACTGTAGATGGTGGTGTAACCTGGACATCCACATCCTTCGATCAAAGTAATTTACTCAGGTCAGTCACTTTTGTGAATATGGATACCGGCTTTGTTTGCGGTGCTTTTGGTACTGATTCCATTGGCTTGGTTTTTAAAACCGAAGACGGAGGTTCTAACTGGACATTAATATTCAGTGATACTTTTGAATACTTCAGAGCTGTGGATTTTATTTCGCGTGATACGGGCTTCTTAGCCGGAAATAACGGAACTATTCTAAAAACCACCGATGGAGGGACAACGTGGAGCACGTATAATTTAGGCCAGGATACCAGCGACGTCATACAACTTAATATGGTAAATAGCCAAATCGGTTATGCTGTTTGTGCGGGACCATCGTACCCATTTAATCCGGGATTTGTTTTTAAAACAAGCAATGGAGGAGCTACGTGGGATACTGTTTATTACAGTGCAGATGTTGGTCTGTTGGGTCTTGCGGTTGTTGATACAGCGATTGCTTATGCGGGCGGATCAAATCAAACTGTTGTTAAAACTACAGATGGAGGGGTGACATGGGATACTGTTTATTCAGGTTTGTCAAATGCCATTCGCGCCGGATTTGCAGTTTCGGCGGATACAATTTATATGGTAGATGAAGCTAACCACATACTTAGAACAGATGACGCCGGTGTTACATGGACGCCTGATACAACCATTGGTGCGGGAGGATTATATTCAATTTACTTCCCGACGCCGTCAATAGGGTATACGGCAGATGGTGTTGGAAGTGTTTTCAAAAAAGCACCCTGCCAACCGTTAGCATCAATAGATTCTGTCAGCGGTTCAGAATTAGTTTGCCAGGGTGATACCATTCTTTATTCTGTAGAAATAATTTCCGGTGCCACCAATTATTCATGGGAAGTACCTGTTGATGCCACCATCATCGGAGGGAATGGCTCAACCTCCGTCATCGTGTTGTTCGGAGATTTTTCGGGGAATATTTTGGTGATTGCAACGAATGAATGTGATACCACTTTCGCCTCTCTTGCTGTGGTAGTGAATGCGCTGCCGGACATGCCTGTCATTACATTCAGCAATGATACCCTCATGTCAAGTTCCGCTGCAACCTATCAGTGGTACTATAACGGAAGTCTTATTCCGGGAGCAACTGATCAAACATACTCCCCAACACAAGATGGATTTTACACAGTGGCTGTAACAAACGATGGTGATTGCCAGGCAACTTCATTACCATTCCAGGTCATTGGAATGAGTGTTGATGATATGGCAGGAAGTATTGGATTGGAAATTTTTCCAAATCCTTTAAGTACCACTGCGGTGATTTTCATGGGAGGAAACCCTTCAATGCAATATCTTTCCATTACAGATGTACAGGGAAAAATCCTTCGTGAGATGACTATAAACCAGGATCAAAAAATCACCATTGACAGAAAAGATTTTACTGCAGGAATGTACTTCATCTCACTTATGAATAATAATCACGAGCTGATTGCGAGAAGCAAATTAGTAGTGCAATAATTTTATTTTGAGAAAAATAAAAGTGCCTTCTGCTATTGGAGTGGAAGGCATTTTTTTCTTTCCGCATTATCGAATCTCTTCAAATACTCCTGTCTTCTTATTCTTCCTGACATTCTTCCAATGAAAGTATCTTCCGTTCATTGCTGCATAAACACCGTGAGGCAATGTTCCGGCCAAAGCAATTGCACTGCCAAGATTGAATAAACCATCAGAGCTTCCGAACTTGTATGGGATTATGGCACCGGTAAGCACAATTGTTTTTGAAATGT
This sequence comes from Chitinophagales bacterium, assembly GCA_035638255.1. GTDB lineage: Bacteria > Bacteroidota > Bacteroidia > Chitinophagales > UBA10324 > DASRAJ01. Next base: position 12,183 of record DASRAJ010000097.1, on the reverse strand, counting down.
TTGCTTCACCCAGCAATCGGGCTGTTACTTCCATGGTATCTGTTCCATGCGTGATCACGATTTTTTCTTCCTCACACTTGCTGCAGTGTTTGAGAATGATTTCCCGATCGGCATCCGTCATCTCTAATGAATCAATCATCATCAGCGTGTGCACGTTAATTTCTACTGTGCATCGTCCGAGCTTGAGCATTTCAGGCACATGAGTTTCTTTGAAGTAAAGGGTGCCATTCAGTTCATCATACTCTTTATCGAATGTGCCTCCAGTAACGAGAATCAGGATGTTCATCGCTGAGAAAATTTTTCGGGATTCAAAGTAGTAATTCTCTTTTTGGCAAATGAAGCGGAGCCCATTATCTTCGTTAAAAGCCGGGGAATTTTGATCACCATTATACCTTGATTTATTTTATTACATCGTCTTTTGTCAAGCTAAAAGAAATCAATCATCATGAAGAAACTGTACTTGCTTTCAATGCTGCTTGGTTGTTCAACATTTGCATTTGCTCAATGGACATCATTGACGAGCGGAGTTCTAAACAGTCTCCGTTCCGTTTATTTCATCAATGAAGATACAGGCTGGGCCTGCGGCGAGATCGCCGGAAATAATGCGCCGATTTTAAAAACTATTGACGGTGGGAACACCTGGACATTAATCAGTCATCCCACTCTTTATGCCTTGCGGGGAATTCATTTCATTGATGAGGATACCGGAATCATCGTGGGATTCCATGGTACCATTCTGAGAACTACAAATGGGGGGAACACCTGGGATTCAATTCCATGGGGCGCTACCAATGATCTTCGGTCAGTATATTTTCCCTCACACGATACAGGATATGCTTGTGGTGGTGGAGGTACTATTCTTAAAACAACGGATGCGGGTTTGACCTGGACACCTCAAGTGAGTGGTCAAACACAAGACCTGATCAACATTCGGTTTGCTTCTAATGACCTTGGTTATGCCGTATCATCTACAAGCGCTTTCATTAATGGAATTGTCATTAAGACCACGGATGGTGGCGCAACATGGGACTCAGTGTATTTCAATTCTCAGGGGCTTCTTGGCCTCGCTGTCGTGGATGACAGTACAGTGTATGCCGGAGGAGGAAATACAGATCTTTCGGGACCAGGTTACTTTGCGTATATAGTTAAAAGCGCTGACGGAGGCACATCATGGGATACAGTTTTTACAGGGATTACCATGGAAACTTTGCGGGGAGCAGATTTTATTTCGGTGGATACGGGTTGGTTTGTAGGAGATGCTGGATACCTGTTAGGAACGACCGATGGTGGCGCCACATGGACTGAAGACAGCTTGGTTACCCAGGATTTGCTTGGTATTCACTTTCCCGATTCTCATAACGGATATGCTGTAGGTATTCTCGGAACTATTTTCAAATATACTGCCCCATGTCCTGCCTTAACTCCTATTGATACTATTAATGGTTTATCATTTGAAATCTGCCCCAATGATACGCTGCTGTATGGAGTGGATTCAATAGCCGGAGCAATCAATTATTTATTCGAAGTGCCGGACAGTGCAACTATAGTCGGTGGTAATGGCGGCACTATAATCCTGGTCGCATTTACTGATCAGTCAGGATATATTTCTGTAACAGTTAGCAGTGAATGTGACACTGTCTATCGCCAGGATTTTATTACAGTACATCCTGCGTCAGTTCCTGCCATCACCTTCGATGGCATATTGCTTACCTCAAGTTTAGCGACTACTTATCAATGGAGAATCAGCGGAAGTCTGATTGGAGGCGCCACCAACCAGTCATATACTCCGGTTGTAAATGGTATTTACACTGTTGATGTAACAAATGAATGGGGATGTGAGGCCACCTCGTTGCCCTATAATTTAATCGCAGTAGGAGTGGATGAGCTGAATGAAAATGCTAAACTGGAAATCTTTCCGAATCCTGTGTTGATGACGGCTACCATTATTGTTTACGGAAATTCCTCTCAGCACGATCTTACCATTTCAAATGTGCAGGGAAAAATACTTTGCCAGATGACAGTGCACCAGAATCAAAAAATCATCATTGACAGAAAAGATTTTGTGGAAGGAATGTACTTCATCTCATTGCTCAATGAGAACCATAAGTTAATTGTGAGATGCAAATTAGTTGTGCAGTAGTTGTACGCCCTGAAAAATAAAAATGACTTCTCTTTTGGGGTGGAGGCATTTTTCTATCTTTCGCCCTATCAATTTTTGCTCTTCATTCAATTGACCATTTATGTTTCAAAATGCTGTCGATTTGATACTGCTGCTTGTACTCGCATACTTGCTCGCGGGTTTAATCTTCGCAGTATTGTTTGCATTTAAGTTAGTGGATGACTTTGATGAAGAAGCAAAAGGCGCCCCCGTGATTTTTCGGCTTCTTATTGTCCCTGCCAGTGCGCTGCTGTGGATTTATCTTCTGAAAAAAATCCGGAGGAAAAGAAAAGTATGATCACTCCGCTTCGCCGCCGTCATTTTTACATGTGGATCATTATTGCTCCCCTTATTCTTGCAGGAGCCACTGCTGCTTATCTGATGGCCCCAAAATTTCCGATTGATCATTACAATGAAGCCGGGGTGAATTTTCCGGAGTTACTTCGATCAGTAGTGAGTAAAAACTATATGTTCAACCTGAAGAAAAATTACAGCGGTGGCACGATGCTGGAGATTGTACAGATCTCGAAGATCAATCCTGTAAGCGAGTTAGTGATGATTCAATACACCAAACCGGGAGCGAAAAAAATTTTGAAACAAGAACTTGGAATGATGGGCGGAGATAAAACCTACCTCTTTAATCTCGGAAGTATTGCGCCACCCTTTTCGTTAACTGTGATTGACACGATTAAGAGAAATACTCTGGCAAAAATTGAATTTTAATTTCAGCGGATGGCTTGAGTTCCCGTATTCACCATTCACTTTTCACCATTCACCAAAATGAGCGCATCCTACAAAGGCATCTTATGGAACCGGCAGAAGCGCATCTATGATTTGGTGCTGTGGAGCCTGATGCTTCTCTACCTGCTACTTTTCGTTTTTCTTAATGAGCGTTTCTATTCGAAGATCACTCCTGAAACTTTGATCATTCGCGCCACCGGCACGTTAGCGCTGCTCATGCTGCATGTGATTCTCTCCATCGGCCCGCTTTCACGAATTGATAGACGGTTTCTTATTCTTCTTTACAACCGTCGTCATTTTGGGGTCAGCATGTTCTTCATTGCGCTCATTCATGGTGTCTTCAACATCGCCCAGTTTCATTCTTTGGGAAATGTAAATCCTTTCGTTTCCATTTTCACTTCAAACACTCACTATACTTCATTCATCAATTTCCCATTTCAAGTGCTGGGATTTTTTGCATTGATCATTTTACTGCTGATGGCAGCTACCAGCCATGACTTTTGGCTCAGCACTTTATCACCTCGTGTTTGGAAATCATTGCATATGCTTGTGTACGTTGCTTATGCGCTTGTGATCATGCATGTGATGCTAGGAGCAATACAATTAGAGCACGATGCAACTTTGTTTGTTCTGCTACTCATCGGAATGTGCTGGCTCATTTTCCTGCATCTTTATGCAGGATGGATTGAAACGAGAAAAGATCATGCACGAAATCAGCTGCAACCAGATGGCTACATTGAAGTGTGTGATGTGGGTGAAATTGAAAATAGCAGGGCGAAAATTGTTTTTGCCAATGATGAGCGAATTGCGATTTTTAAATACGATGAAAAACTTTCTGCGGTCTCGAACGTGTGCAAGCATCAGAACGGACCGTTGGGAGAAGGAAAAATTATTGACGGCTGCATCACCTGTCCGTGGCACGGCTATCAGTATAACCCTGAAGATGGATGTGCACCACCGCCATTCAAAGAAAAAATTGCGACGTACGATTTGAAGCTGATTGGAGAAAAGATTTTCGTAAATCCAATCCCGAATGCTGAAGGAACGTATGTTGAACCGGTGAGGATTGTGACGGAAGATGTAAGAGATAAGATGTAAGATTCAAGATTCAAGACTCAAAACTCAAGACTCACGACTCACGACTCACGACTCAAAGCAAATCCCTAACTCTGAAATTTCAAACGTGAACCTCTTTAAGCATCCCGGCGAACCTGCTTCATTCTACATCGGCTGGCAACCGAAAGTTGCCGATGAATACCGGCGATTTGGTCGCGTATTGATTATCACTTTGCTGGTTGTGTGTTGCATCATCGCCTGGTTCATCGTTTCTAATCAGCGTGGATTTTCTTCGGGAGTTTACGAACGCAATCATGAAACAGAGCTAGAAGGAATGCTGCAGTTAAATCCTTTTCCTGCTATCAAAACTTTTTATGGAAAAGATATTTATGGAAACCCTGTGGTGAAAACAATTCCCCTGGTGAACTTCGGCAAGTTCGGGGCTGATCCCATCATTGAAAAGATTTCTTCAGAACATAATAATGATTTGAACGCTCTATGGGTTAAAGTCAAAGGCAAGCTCGAATACAATCACGGCGCAGCATTGCTTGAATTAAGCGCGAGAGAAAAATCCATCGAAAGTGTGTCTGCAATTTCCAAAGAAGAAAAAAAGCTGATTGCTCCTGCTAAAATTCAGGAATTGGGTTTGGTAACGTTGCACGGACAGATTGTTGATCCTAAATGTTACCTCGGTGTAATGAAGCCCGCCGAAGGAAAGCCCCACAGTGATTGCGCCATTCGCTGCATTGCCGGAGGCATTCAACCGATGTTCGTGATTCGAAATGAAAAAGGTGAAGAAACATTCTTCATTCTTCGGGGAGAAAAGGGCGAACCGGTCAACGAAAAAATTTTGTGTGACATTGGAATTCCGGTTGAAGTGAGTGGAAAACTTTCACGTGTTGATGATTGGCTGGTGTTGTATGTGAATCCGGAGAAGGGAATTAATGTGGTGAATGGTGAATAGTGAATGGTCAATAGTCATTCGTCATTGGTCATTAGTTAAATGAAACGTGAAATTCAGATAATGATTTTTTTTCTCCATAACGATAACTTTCCGCAATGAATTACATCGAAGTGCTCGACGTCGCTGATCTTCCAAATAACTCGCAGAAGATTGTCTCTATCGGCGTAACAAAGATTGCTTTGTTCCATTTCAACAATCAAATCACTGCCATGGCAAATGCATGTTTGCACAAAGCGGGTCCGCTGGGTGCAGGTAAAGTAGATTTCAGATACGGTGATTGGTATGTGGTGTGTCCCTGGCATGGTTGGGAATACAAGATTAAAGATGGAAGCGCTCCACCCGGCTCGCACGATCAACAAGCATTGTACGAAGTGAAAGTCGAGGATGGAAAAATTCTTCTCAGCGAAAAACCTATAGTAAAAGCATTGCGTGCCGAGCATGCGGAGAAGCCATTGCTTGATCTTGAGAAGCTGATGTATCAAACTACTCCCACCTCATTGAATGTTCTTGGCATTTCAACTACTAATATGAACGGCGATCTTCCCCGTTTCTCTACTTCCGAGAATGCATTGGAGAAAGCGCTAGCTTATGCGCAGGAGAAACACGGAGCTTCAACCAAAATGATCAGGCTCCGTGATCAGAAATTCAGAGCGTGCGAAGGATATTATTCGCAGCATGAAAATGCCTGCACATGGCCGTGTTCGATTTCTGAAATGGACCCTAATGATGGAATGAATGATGTCTATCGAGCTATGGTGCTGTGGGCTGACGTGCTTCTGGTAGCAACGCCGATTCGCTGGGGCAATGCATCATCCTTGTATTTCAGAATGGCGGAGCGCTTGAATTGCGTACAGAACCAGATCACACTCAAGAACCGGGTGCTCATCAAAAATAAAGTCGCTTCTTTCATTATCACCGGCGGGCAGGATAACATTCAGCAGGTAGCCGCACAGTTGATGTGTTTCTACACTGACCTTGGTTTTATGTTCCCGCCATTTTCATTTGTTGGCTGGAGCCGAGGATGGACAGCTGAAGACATGGACCGCAACATCGCTCACTTTCAAAAATCAAAATACATTGAACGATCGGTGAAAGAGCTGGTTGACAATTGTGTTTGCTTGTCAACTCAAATAAAACGGAACCCTGTTGAGCGCATGAACACTCCGCTGCCGCAGATTGAAGAAGCACCGAGTATGGCCGAAGAACAATATAGAGCAGAGGAACAGCAGAAGTTGGGGCAAATTTCTTAGAGCTGTTTTTTTTCGATTCCCAACGTAAGGATGAGTATGATCTGACCATTTTCTATTTTCCATTTCAATTTCTTTTTTCATGACCATCCAACAAGCCCAGCAAAAAGTTGACAAGTGGATTACCACCACGGGCGTCCGCTACTTCAATGAACTCACCAACATGGCAATGCTCACCGAAGAAGTGGGTGAAGTTGCGCGCATCATCGCACGGAAGTACGGTGAGCAATCATCAAAGCAAGGTGATGAAGAGAAGAATCTCGCAGATGAATTAGCGGATGTCTTATTCGTGCTCATCTGCATTGCAAACCAAACAGGAGTTGATTTGACGGATGCGCTGAAGCAAAACTTAGAGAAGAAAAATAAGCGGGATGCATTGCGTCACAGGAGAAACAAAAAACTGAAATGAGTCCGAAAGGATTACCTTTGAGCCTCTAAATTCAGAAAGATGAAAAAGCTAATCACACTCTTGTCCTTTGTGCTTGTGATCACTGTGGTAAAAGCACAGCAACCAACACCCACAACAGATCAGACCCAGGTGCAAACAACACCTGCAACAGATACCACAACAACGGCGACTACTTCAACCACCAATGACAAGCAATGTCATGGCGTCACCAAAGCTTGCCCTATTCCTTGTACCGATAAGGAAATGAAAAAATGCAAGGGAAAATCAAAGGACTGTTGCGCCGGACATGATGCAAAAACAAGTGCATCCACAACTACTTCCTCTGAAAGCCTGAGCGCTGAACAGGTAAACAACGGTGCCGTTCAGGTTGCAACACCGGATGAAAGCAAGAAAAAGCAATGCGCCGGAAAGAATGGAAAATCCTGTTGCCAGGGTGCTTCGAAAGCATCGGCTGTTAACACGGTACCGCAAGCACAGCCCGCAAATGACACGCCCCAGGGTGATTCACCTAAATAATAAATTCCATGCCTGATGAATTCATCCAAATGATGAATTGATCGCATGAAGAAAGAAAAGCGCCTCTATTATTCGGGCGCTTTTTCATTTGCAGGAAATGAACATCCGTGTGATGAAAAGTGTTTCTAAATCCTCCGCTTGATTCGAATAATTTTATCGCATGATTGAAACTCTGGTAGCAACCCGTCAGAACAAAAAATTTTCAGAAGCGCTTTCAATGCTGAATGCTGCACAGCATCAGGCCGTTGAAACCACGGAGGGTCCCGTACTCGTAATAGCAGGACCGGGAACAGGAAAAACGCAGATCATCGCTGCACGCATTGGTCACATTCTCTCCAGCAAACTCACGCAGGCACAGCCACAAAATATTTTATGTCTCACGTACACTGATGCAGGCGCGATTGCAATGCGCAAGCGTTTGCTCGACTTCATTGGACCCACAGCCTATCGTGTCAACATCTATACGTTCCATGCTTTCTGCAATGATGTGATTCAAAGCAATCTTGATTTTTTCGGAAGAAGGATGCTCGAACCGATTTCTGATTTGGAGAAAGTAAACCTGCTTCGCGAAATAATTGATGGCCTCAGCAGCTCTCATCCGCTGAAGCGACTGCGCGGTGATTTATATTCTGATCTCTCGCGGCTCGACAAATTATTCAGCATGATGAAGGAAGAAGACTGGTCCCCGGCATTCATCAGGCAGCGCTGTGACGCCTACATGAGTGATCTTCCAAACCGCGAAAAATTCATTTACAAGCGCGCGAATGTTGTCAAAGGAATCAAGGTTGGCGATCTGAAAAAGGAATTGGTGACGAAGGAAGAAGATAAAATGTCGAAGCTCATAGCCGCTGCTGAATTGTTCCCACTCTACCAGGAAAAAATGAAGGCAATGAATCGCTATGATTACAGCGACATGATTCTTTGGGTGATCGCTGCATTCAAAGAAGATGAGAACTTGTTACGGAATTACCAGGAGCGCTTCCTCTATTTTTTAGTAGATGAATTCCAGGATACCAATGGCGCCCAAAACGAAATTCTCACCCTGCTCACCTCTTTCTGGCCCAACCCGAATGTATTTTGTGTAGGCGATGATGATCAGAGCATCTACGAGTTTCAGGGAGCTCGTATTGAAAATATCCGTGAGTTTGTCAATAGAAATGAAGGAACAAAAACTATTGTGCTCACTGAAAATTACCGGAGCACGCAGGCAATTCTCAATACTGCTCAGCATGTGATTGAAAACAATACTGAACGCCTCATCAACATTGATTCTTCCCTCAGCAAAGATTTGACCGCAGCATTGCCGGAGATGGAGGAGTCCGTGGCAGAGCCGGCGATTTATGAGTACCCAAACATCATGCAGGAAGAGGCGGCCGTGATTTCGAAGATTATGGAGCTGAAAGAAGCGGGAGTTCCGTTGCATGAAATTGCTGTGATCTATTACCGGCATGCGCAGGCAGAAAACATCATTCAGTTAATGCAGAAGAAAGGTATTGCTTACAAAGTTCGCAAGCGCATTAATATTTTGGATCTGCCGCTGGTGAGAAACCTTCTTACGTTGTTGCAATACGTGAGTGAAGAAGCGAAGAAGCCACACAGCGCCGAGTGCATGTTATTTGAAATTCTTCACTTTAAATTCTTTGGTATTGATCCGCATGATATTGCAACGATTGCTGTGCACGCTGATGAGAAAAAAATGAAGTGGCGTGAGTTAATGGCGAATGGAATGGAGTTGCTGAAGCTAAATCTTCGCAGCGCAAAAAGTATTTCAGATTTCGAAAAAAATATTTCTGCATGGGTTGCTGACACCAAAAACCTTACGCTTCAAATTCTTTTGGAGAAAGTATTGAATGAAAGCGGCTTTCTCAATTACGTTCTGAAGCAGGAAGACAAAGTTTTTCTCCTTCAAATGCTTTCTACGTTTTTTGATTTTGTGAAAGCCGAAAACACACGACACCCGCGGATGAAGATCCATGACCTGCTCACGATGATTGAGCAGATGGATGATCACAGCATTGACCTGCCGTTTCAGCAGATCATTCACACAGAGGAAGGAGTAAACTTCATCACCTGCCATTCAGCGAAAGGTCTTGAGTTTCGATATGTGTTTGTGATCGGCTGCACTTCTGATAAATGGGAAAGTGCGAGAGGCGGCAACTTTAATTTTTCGCTTCCTGACACGCTTACACACACGCAGGAAGAAAATCGGATCGAATCAACGCGGCGATTGTTTTATGTTGCCATCACGCGCGCCAAAGAATTTCTTTACATCTCCTATGCTGCAAAAGGTAATGACGGGAAAGAGCGGGAATCATCCCGGTTCATTCATGAATCACAATTGCCGGTACACCAAGTGAAAGTGAGTGATGACGTGCTGCTTGATCTGATGGAGACTTCTCTTCAGCCTATTCCGAAACCAAAGATTGAACTCTTCGATGAAGAGTACATCAGGAGTGCGCTCGAAAATTTTGCATTGAGCCCCACTACTCTGAACACTTATCTCGATTGCCCGATTCGATTTTACTTCGAGCAAATCCTTCCATTGCCTGCTGCACAAAATGATTCTCTCGCGTTCGGCTTCTGTGTTCATGAATCATTGCGGAAGTTGTTTGAGAAGATGAAGAAGAACAACGATGTCTTTCCCGCCAAAGAAATTCTCATTTCCGATTTTGAATTTCTCATGCGCGACAATCGTGTTGCCTTCACGGAGAAACAATTCAGTAATCGCGGTGAATTGGGTAAGCAGCTTCTTGGTGAATATTATGATCGCTATGTGAAAGAGTGGAACAAGATCATGGTGTTTGAATACATGATTCGCAACGTGGAGGTGGACGGTGTTCCCATCAAAGGAAAGCTCGACAAGATTGAGTTCACCGGCAATGATGTGAACGTCGTGGATTACAAAACCGGCAAGCCGAAATACATCAGCAAGCAAACCCGACCACCTTCAATGTATGATCCTCCTGAAATTATTCCGGCAACAAAAGATGAGGCGACGGAAATCTATGGAGGAGAATATTGGCGGCAATTGGTGTTCTACAAAATTCTTCTCGATCATCAGCGCTACAAAAAGTGGAACATGGTTTCAGGGGAAATTGATTACCTCGAAAAGAATGAGAACGGTGAATTTGAAAAACGGCGCGTCAGCATTTCAAATGATGACACACGATTTGTTCGGCACCTCATTAAGTCTTCTTATCAAAAGATTATGAACCACGAATTTAGTGTGGGTTGTGGAAAAGAAGATTGTACGTGGTGCAATTTTGTGAGGGAGAATTATGAAAATATCTCCTGACAACGACCGGAATTGTATTCAGCGATATATCTCAATAAGAAGACTTCGCACACATTTTGTGTATCAGAATTGTTAATCATAGAAGTGAACGAGATGAAATCAAATCAGCTTCTCGATCAAATACGGCTTGGGCTTATTCAGGTGAAAGCCATCAAGGAAGGTAAACTCAAGGGAAAGACCATCTCAGAAATTGTAAATGAAAAATAGAGTAAGAGCTACTCCCTTATTCGATTCGCGGTTCAAAAAATTCCGCAAGAAATTTCCTTCACTCGACAAAGAAATATTAGCGCTCGGAAATCGGTTGCTGGCACCGATCTCGGCTCCAGGCTGTTCAAAATTCGTCTGCAAGTAAAAGTAAAAGCAAAGGAAGAGTGGCGGATTCAGAGTGATTACATATCTGCTGGAGGAAACTGAGAAGGGTGCTGACGTTTGGATACTAACGATCTACGATAAATCCGAAGAGAGTAATATCACAAAACAACAGTTAGAGTATTGGGTGAAGAAAATTTTTGGTTAATAGCATGTGGTGCAATTTTGCGAGAGAGAGTTATAATCAAAACAATGCGGAACACTGAGCAAAACTTTTGTAACTTTAAATAAAAGTCGAGTCATGAACTTTGGAGGAAAAGACTTCGATGCAGTCGCTGAAAAAGAGCGAGACATCATACGGAATACCCCTGTGAGTTTAGAAGAGAACTTTCGCATCTTTAATGCACTGATTGAATTAGCACATACGTTAGGCGCGCTTCCGATTAAGGACCCGATGGAAGGCGCGAATGAAAAAATTGAGTTTGTAAAACGGCTGCATGCTGTATCAAGAGGTTCTCGTTAACATCGGCAAAGCACTCGACAAGCACAAGATTTCCTACATGGTGATTGTTGATGACTATCCCAAACTTAAACTTGTTCTTAATGAAGTAGGAATTCAACCAAGGATTGATGAAGAAGAAAAATTCATGAGGCGAACGGGAGTTCTTCTTGCGAAAGAAAATTCAACAGGCATTCGCGTTGATTTGATCTTCACTTTCTTGGGTTATGAGAGGGAAGCGATAAAGAGAAGTGTTGAAGTGTTGCTTTTGGATTACCCGGTGAAGTTTGCTTCCAAAGAAGATTTGATCATCTTGAAATTAGTCGCCGGAAGAGAGATTGACTTAGTTGATCTGAAAGCCATTTTGTTGAAGCAAAAAGAAGTTGATGAACATTATATCTTGAAATGGTTAAAAGAATTTTCAATGGTGTTAGAGAAAGACTTTAACAAGATTTATAGCGACCTAAAAAAATCAATCACGAAATAAAATCATGAATTAAGAATCCACAATGTTTTGCAGCGTTCTGATTTAGGTTAAATCTCATTTCGGCACAGCCAAAACATCAAAGTGCTTTCGATCCATCATGCTTTCTTCCTTTAGCAGTTGCATGTCTGCATGCTCATCAAACGCTTCCACATAATAGAGATCATAGTTTTTGTCTGCAACCTCATGGTAGAGATTTTCTCTTTGTTGCTTGCTCAATTGCTTGAAGCATTCAAAAATTAAATGCGGGCGATACTTCACAATGAGTGATGAAATGGATCGAAGAATTTCAATGTCATATCCCTCAGCATCTACCTTAATGAGCGAAAGCCGCGGCAGGATTTCTGAAAAGTTTGCTTCGAGATATTTTTCCAGATTGATGCCTCTCACTTTCTCGGGGAGACCATATTTGCCGTTGTGATTTTTTTGGCTGGAACTTATTCCACCATTGTTAAACGTTGCTTCTGAGGAATTGAAAAAGAAGAATCCATCAGTAGCGGTGATG
>DASRAJ010000096.1:0-53670 GCA_035638255.1 Chitinophagales bacterium | reverse complement strand
TTCATAATCCCGGTACCGGGGGAACCACTCTGTGTCCAAAAGGGACCTGCGGCATAAATGGTGTTGTGATAATTATAAATAGCGGATACATAATTTGCGTTCACCGCGCCCTTATCCATTGCAGCCCACTTCACGCCATTCCAATACGCTATATAATTGACAGTGTCACCTCCTACCACTTTAGAATGAAGACCTACATAAAGAATTCCATTTGAAGTATCCTGGTATATGTACCGCATATCAAAGAAGTCCTCGCTATTAGGCATAGCCTGCCAAAGATTCTGAGCATTTGTAACACCTAAGCAAATGCTCAGCATAAAAGTTAAGCGGAGAAAAATATTTTTCATTCGGGTTTATTTTATGAGAACCCATTTTTTGACTCGTGCATCATGGCCGTCTTTTTACTAATGCAAACGTGAAAACATTTGCGGAATAAAAGTTACACAATATTGGAATAATGTTACATAACTCACACATTTAACACTTAATCTCTCTACCAGAATTTCAACTTCACGTTGCTCTTCATATTTTTGACTTAAACAAAAACACTCACCATGTCCTTTCTTCAAACTTCAGAAATTCCCTCCCGCGATCTTTTTCCCGGTGTACATGCAAAACTGATTCATACAGTCAACACCACCATTGCCTACGTTACGCTCGACAAAGGTGTAACGGTGCCCGAGCACGCTCACATCCATGAGCAGATCATCAACGTACTCGAAGGAACATTTGAAATGACGCTCGACGGTGAAACGAGAACAGTGACTGCCGGGCATGTAGGAGTTGTTCCCTCCAATGTTAAGCATACAGTTACCGCCATCACCGGCGGAAAAATTATTGATGTGTTTTCTCCTGTGAGAGAAGATCTGAAGTGATATGCAAAATCTAACTTCGCTGCTGCATCGTATTTAGTCACTACCTGAATTCCTCACAGAGTCCTCCGGACAAACTTCTATCTCCATGAAAATCATTTCATCAATACAACTCGCACTGCTGATCGCAATCAGTTTCACTTCATGCGCGCAAAAAAATCCTTCAGCAACTTCTGAAAATAAAAATGCGACTACAGCAGGATCAAGCGCTGTCGCCAAGCCCACTGATCTTTCCAAATACAAGCAGGCAACTTTCGCCGCCGGATGTTTCTGGTGTGAAGAAGCAGTGTTTGAAAGTGTGAAAGGCGTAGTCGAAGCCGTGAGCGGTTATGCCGGAGGTAACACGAAGAACCCGACTTATGAAGAAGTGGAAACAGGAACCACCGGTCATGCCGAAACTGTGAATGTTTACTATGATTCAACCCTAATAGATTATCCCACCTTGCTGAAAGTTTTTTTCGCCTCACAAAACCCTACACAGGTGAATGGTCAGGAGAATGACATCGGAACACAATACCGGTCAATTGTTTTTTATAGGAATGATACCGAGAAAAGACTTACTGATCAATATATTGACCAATTGAATAAGTCCGGAAAATATTCGCAACCAATTGCGGCACAAGTAGTCCCCTTCACCGTGTTTTGGAAAGCAGAAGATTATCACCAGGACTATATTCAGCACCACCCTGATGATGATCCTTATGTTCAAAACGTGAGCATTCCGCGCATCAAAAGATTTCAATCGCAATTTCCGCAGATGATTAAACCGGAGCGGTCGTTGATTGGAAAATGATTTCTGAAAAGACGTAAGACTTACGGACTTGAGACTTGTGGACAAACTAAAAGAAGACTTGAGACTTGTGGAGGTGAGACTTATGGACAGACTAACTTAAAATATTTTTTAATTCATCTTGCTTAGAATTCGGAATTTCAAAATCATCATAATGCTTTCGATTGGAAGAACTTAATTCCTCAATTCACAGTCCTTAGTCCACGAGTCTCATATCCACAAGTCTCAAGTCTTCTTCAATAGTCCACAAGTCTCATATCCACAAGTCCCAAGTCTTCTTCAATAGTCCACAAGTCTCATATCCACATGTCTCAAGTCTTCTTCAATAGTCCACAAGTCCCAAGTCTTCTTCAATTGAGCTCTTCTCTCCTCTCATTCAAAATTTCTTCCTTCAGAGAAGCCGGCATCTCCACTTTAATCTGTGCTTCGAGAATCGCAAATACCGCTTTCACATCCGGCACCATATTTAATCCGGGAACATTATCTCCTGACATATAAAAGCTACCCAGCAGCCAGGGCCACAGCGGATTGGTATTTCCAAAAATGATAAAACCCGAGCCATCTTTTTCCAGAGTCTTATCCAAACGCTCGATATTTTTCAGGGGCAGCGTTTGCAGTTTTCTTTTCCTTCCTGAAATCACAATCACCCTTTTGGTGGTGATGCAATAAAAAGTACGCTTGCGTTTCAGCACGTCAAGTAAAAACCGGATTCCGCCAAGATAAATGGCAGCCAAGGCAAACATGACCCCGATCACTTTGAAAATGAATTCCGACTCAAAATGCAGCAACACATAATCGAGGATCACTGAAAATCCGAGGAGGATAATGCTTATCGGAATGAGAATAATATCTGCATCACGAATCTGAATGCCACCCACGGGCTTTCCGGTCCAGAGAATGGTTTCCCCCTCTTTCAAAAGACTGCTGAATTTCTCATTCAGATTTAGAGTGTCTTTTGTTTTCATTAATCGGTTCGTATGAAATCAAAGTAACGGCAACGTTTCGGAATAATTAAATTTAACCTTGAGGAATAACGAATGTATTATTTTCGTCGCCCCACTTTTAAGAATTACCCATGAACAATTTTCAAAGACTCAATTTTCTAAGCAACCGTTTTGAGGTTTGGAGTTTTTTACCCGGGGTTTTATTTGAAATTTGGAATTTGGAATTTTAAATCACACATGCGCTTCATCAATCGGGAAATAAGCTGGCTGTCATTTAATGCACGTGTGCTGCAGGAAGCAGAGGATAGAACTGTGCCACTGCTCGAGCGCCTGCGCTTTCTGGGAATCTTTTCTTCTAACCTCGATGAATTTTTTCGTGTGCGTGTCGCCACTCTAAAGCGGATGACGGCTATAAGTAAAAAAGCAAAAAAGACGATCGGCGAATCTCCGAAGAAAGTGCTGGCAGAAGTGTTCAATGTCGTGATCACGCTTCAAAACAAGTTCAACACCATCTACCAGGAATTGCTTCATGATCTTGAGCTTGAAAATATTTTCATAGTTAACGAAAAGCATCTTACTCCTGAGCAGGGCGCTTTTGTAAGAAATTATTTTCACAGTCATGTGCGCGCTGTGCTGGTGCCAATCATGGTAGATGCCGTAGAAGAGTTTCCTTATTTGAAAGACCATGCGATTTACTTCGCTGCTTTGCTGTCGGACAGCAAACAGCAGCATAAACCAAAATATTCTCTCATCGAAATTCCCGATTCTGTTCCGCGATTTTTAGTGCTGCCTGATGACGGGGAAAAAAAATCAGTGATCTTGCTTGATGATGTGATTCGCTATTGTCTCGACGAAATCTTTTACATCTTTCCTCACGATACTTTCGAGGCCTGGACGGTGAAACTCACACGTGATGCTGAGCTGGATCTGCTCGAAGATTTCAATGCAAGTGTAATCGAGAAAATGGAAAAAGGATTGAAGCAGCGCAAACGCGGTAAACCCGTTCGCTTCATTTATGATGCTTCCATTGATTCGGACATGCTCGATTATTTTCTCGACCGCATGCACCTGAAGAAAGGGGCAGATAATCTTGTAGCGGGTGCGCGCTATCACAACTTCAAGGACTTTATGAGCTTTCCTTCATTGGGAAAAACACATCTGCTCTATCAGCCGCTTGAGCGCTTGCAGCATCCTGATCTTCGTCCCAACCAAAGTATTCTGCGGATGATCAGCGAGAAAGACATCCTGGTTCATTACCCGTATCATTCTTTCGATCACTTCATTGACTTTTTGCGCGAAGGAGCCATTGATCCAAAAGTTCAGGAAATAAAAATCACACTCTATCGCCTGGCGAAAAATTCAAAAGTTGCTAATGCTCTCATCAACGCCGTGAGAAACGGGAAGAAAGTTGTCGTAGTGATGGAGTTGCAGGCACGCTTTGATGAAGAGCACAACATCTATTGGAGTGATCGCCTCCGTGAAGAAGGAGCACACGTGATCTTCGGCATACAAGGGTTGAAGGTGCATTGCAAAGTATGCCTGATTACCAGGAAAGAAAAAGGCCAGATGAAATTGTACGCCAATATTGCCACCGGCAACTACAATGAATCTACAGCGAGGATTTATGCTGATCATAGCTTGTTCACCGCCGATGAGCGCATCACTGAAGAGCTGCAGCAGATGTTTGATTTCTTTGTGAACACCTACAGGGTTCCTGATTACAAATACCTGATCATGTCGCCTACGAGTATGCGCAGGCGATTTGAAAAATTAATATCGCGCGAAAAAGAAAATGCAGAGAAAGGAAATCCAGCACGCATTGACATCAAGCTCAACAATGTTGCTGATCAGAACATGATTGAGAAATTGGTGGAGGCAGCAAATGCAGGTGTAAAAATCCGAATGATGGTTCGCGGTTCATGTTCATTCGGGGTAGCTTCTGAGCAAGTGAAACAAAACATCAGCATGCGAAGCATCGTAGATAAATTCTTAGAGCACTCGCGCATCCTCATCTTTCACAATGGAGGTGATAAGCACGTGTACCTCACCTCTGCAGACTGGATGATCCGCAACCTCGACAGCCGCGTGGAAATGACGATCCCTGTGCTTGATGAAGGGATGAAAAAAGAACTGCTCGATTATTTTGAAATCCAATGGCGGGACAATGTGAAGTCGCGAATCCTCGATGCGGATTTGCAAAACGAGTATTACAGAAATGATCAGCCGCCATTGCGCTCTCAGGATAAAATTTATTCTTACCTCAAACTGCTTAGCGAAGAGCGGCGGCAAATTGCTAATCCCGAAGTTCTCACGGCAGAACCGGAGCGCAGCACTGCATTGAGGTGAACAGTAATATAAAATGTGTCTCTCCAAAGATGTGTCATTCCGGTCCTGATTGCCCGGATCAGAATGATGATAACTCAGATTATTTCGCGAGAAACTTCACTCCACAATAAACTTCCCGTTCATTTTCTGCCAGTGACCGGGATACGTGCAAACGAACTGATATTCTCCTATTGGCGGCGCAGGAAACATGAGATCTTCCGATTGCCCCGGCTCGAGAACTTTTGAAGAATAGAGAATATTTGCTTTGTCGTCAGGGATATAATTCTTGTCAGGTCCCGCGGCGAGCCCTTCCGTTGCAACTTGTTCCATCGTTCCGGTTTTTACGATGAAGAAATTATGTTTCAATGCGGGATCTTTTGCTGTGTTCGTGAAATGCAGCTTCACGGTAGTACCCGCTTTCACCCTTATTTCCTGCATGGAGAAAGTCATTACGTCCATTGAATTGCCGATGGCATCGAGTTTCACTTCCATCACAGGTGCAGTCGCATCAATTTTTGCCGGATCGTAAGCGGAAGACGCGTTCTCAGGCGTATAGGCGCTTGTTGTATCCTCTGTGGGCTTGTGTTTGTTACCACCGCCGCAACCATTTATGATCATCAACGTAGCAATGAAAATGAAAGATAGTCGCGCAACTGCGACAATGACAGAAGTGGTGTTTTTCATGGAATTTTGAGTCTGGAACATGGCATGGAATTTTCGTATACAGGGTGCAAATAAACATCATTTGCCGGTTTGTTGTTCTGCTTACAATTTATTTTCACTTTGCTTTTGAAAACACGCTTGATTGCTTAGCTTTACATTAAACATGATTCAAATCATTCTTTAACCATGAAAACCAAACTTGTTTTTTTCATAGCTTCCCTTCTGATGATTTCTGAAGTTTCATTTTCGCAGTCACTTATTTTTTGTGACAGGGCCGATGTGAATGGTAAAGCTGTGAATGCGAACACAATTTTCACGGTTCCGAAAAACGGCGGACCGGTGACCCTGCTGTTTACTGCGGCGGCTTCTGCAAAGCCAGCTTCTGTAAGCTTCGATGTTTATCGTCTCGATAATGGCAAAGAAGTTTTTATATCCACGATAAAACAGGCTTTGAACGGATCGCAAAATTTTGTAGCGAAGCAAATGACTTTTTACGATGCCGGAAGATACCGGGTGTATGTCTTCGATACGCAGGACAAGCCTTTGGCGAGATCAGAAGTATTGATCAAGAAATAAAATCACCTGAGATTTTTTTCAACACTTATCTTTTTGTTGGCAATAATTTTTTCTTCTTCTTCTTCTTTGAAGCTTGCTTTATGTTTTTCGTGACAGCTCCTTTTTTTATTTCGTCGCGAAGTTTCGGGGGCAATCCTTCAGCCACCAGATCATAAGAGTGATCAATAAGTTCGAGAATGAGTTGATCGGCAACGCTTCCATCCCACACAATGGTATTCCAGTGTTTCTTGTTCATGTGATAACCGGGAATGATCGAAGAAAATCTTTCGCGCAATTCTTCAGCGCGGATGGGATCACACTTGAGGTTGCATGAGCCGGGCACGTCATCCAGGCCACACAGTGCAAACAATTTTCCCATCACTTTGAAAACAAGAGTATCGGGACCGAACGGTAGTTCTTCTGTCACTCCTTTTTTCTTCAGGCAATATTCGCGGAAGAGTTCGAGGTTCATCTTGTGAATTGTTACATGGTTAAATGGTTACATGGTTAAATGGCTTTCAAAAACAATCCCGATTGATCGGGACCATTTGACAATTTAGCCATTGATCAATCTTCCTCAAACAACATTTGATTCAACGCTTCCTGCAACTCGCGGTGTGTGTGCGCATCCTTCCCAAGCGTACGCTTCATTCCTTCCCGAAAAGTTTCTTCTGCTAAATCGTTTTGATTTTGTCGCTGATAAAGTTTCCCTAAGTGATAGTATAGGCCTGTGTAATCAGGATCGCGTGCAAGAATTTTGTTGAAATAATCCAGGGCAGTTTCATCATCACCAAGATTCACATGTTCAATTGCCAAAGCGTATTGCACAAAACTGTCATTCGGATTTTGTTCTAAAAAATTTTTCAGTTGCGCTATGCGTTCGTTGCTCATATTTTGTGCGAAAGTTTTTTGGCTACTTTTGCGCCGACTTTTTTGCGAGGTATTTCGCAGTGAATTTAAAACGATTGACGCAGATGAAGCTCTTAGTTTGTATCAGTAAAACTCCCGACACTACCACCCGGATTGCGTTTACCGATAACAACACAAAGTTTAATGCTGACAAAGTGCAGTTCATCATCAACCCTTATGATGAGTGGTACGCTCTCGTGCGCGCCATTGAATTGAAAGAAAAAGGAAATGCACTGCAGGTAACGATCATGAACGTGGGTGCATCCGACAGTGATGCAATCATTCGCAAAGCACTTGCAATCGGCGGTGATGATGCAGTAAGAATTGATGCCGAGCCTGATGATGCTTTTTTTGTAGCCGATCAGATTGCGCAATATGTAAAGAGCGATCATTATGACATCATTTTTTTGGGAAAGGAAACTATTGATTACAATGGCTCACAAGTCGGTGGCATGATCGCCGGACTCCTTAATGTTGCATTTATTTCTCTGGCTTCCAAACTGGAACTCAATGGAAACACGGCAACCATTGAGCGCGATATTTCCGGAGGAAAAGAAATCATTGAAGTACAGACACCCTTCGTAGTGAGTTGCGCCAAAGGAATGGCGGAGCAGCGCATTCCAAACATGCGGGGCATCATGGCATCACGAACAAAACCAATCAAAGTGATTCCTGCTTTTTCAAATGAAAAACTTACATCAGTGAAAATGTACGAGATACCGAAAGAAAAATCAGGAGTCAAATTAATTCCGGCAGATCATCCTGAAGAATTGGTGAGACTGCTGCATGAAGAGGCGAAGGTCATTTGAAGGCCCGATTCGCGATTCGCGTATCGCGATACGAGAATCGGGAATCGAAATTTAAAATCAATATCAATCAATGAGCGTACTGATCTACGTAGAAGCATCAGAAGGAAAATTCAAGAAAGCGGCGTATGAAGCTGTGACGTATGGAGCCAAGGTGGCTGTTATGCTGAATGTTGAAACGCATGTGCTATGCATTGGTGATGCGAGTGAAGATGAATTAAAATCACTCGGCGATTACGGCGCGAATAAAATTTGGTTTGCGAAAGATGTACGGCTGAAAAATTTTGATCCGCTCGTAATTGTAAAAGTGATTACGCAGGCTGAAGCACAAACGAACAGCGACGTACTGGTGCTCACTCAGAATTTTGATGGGCGGGCCATTGCTCCTGTACTGGCGGCAAAGTTGCGCGCGGGTTTGATTTCAGGTGCGCTTGCCTTGCCTAAAATCGAAGGCAATTCTTTCCTGGTGAAGAAAAATGTTTTCTCAGGAAAAGCTTTTGCCACGTATGAAATGCATTCGGCGAAAAAGATTATTGCCCTTACACCAAACACAATTGCTCCTGAAAAAACTCCGAACAATGCCACGCTTCAGGAATTCAAACCTGAATTGAGTGACATAGATTTCAAGCTGAAAGTAAAAGAAGTGGTGAAAGCGTCCGGTGAAATTTCTCTGGCCGATGCTGACATAGTTGTTTCTGCAGGCCGGGGAATGAAGGGACCTGAGAATTGGGGCATGATTGAAGAGATGGCAAAAATTCTCGGCGCCGCCACCGCCTGTTCACGTCCGGTTGCTGATACGCATTGGCGCCCGCACACCGAGCATGTCGGTCAAACGGGACTCACTGTAAGGCCAAATTTGTACATTGCGATTGGAATTTCGGGAGCCATTCAGCATCTCGCCGGAGTGAATGGAAGTAAGGTGATAGTGGTGATTAACAAAGATCCTGAAGCACCATTTTTCAAAGCGGCTGACTATGGAATTGTTGGAGATATTTTTGAAGTGGTTCCGAAACTCAATGAAGCATTCCGAAAATTCAAATCAAGTGGTGTCTGACACTTTTTTGTGTCTGACACCTGCGCAGAAAAAAATTGTATATGAGGAAGATTGAAATGGAAATTGTCGCGCTGTCACACAGCATCACACAGTCACACTCCTATGCAGTGGTGCTGGGTGAAGTGAGCGGCATTCGCCGTCTTCCGATTGTCATTGGTGGATTTGAAGCGCAGGCGATTGCAGTGGCGCTCGAGAAAATGAATCCAACCCGTCCGCTCACTCATGATCTGATGAAGAATCTTTGTCAGTCATTCAACATCGAAGTGAAAGAAATCATCATCAACAATCTGCTCGATGGAATTTTTTACTCGCAGTTAGTTTGCAAGCATGGTAACGAAATCATCGAGATTGATTCACGAACTTCAGATGCACTCGCTCTGGCAGTGCGCTTCGATTGCCCCATCTATACTTATGAATTCATTCTCGACTCCGCCGGGCTGGTGCTCGATGAGAATGCGAAAGAAGAAAAGCTCGAAGTCAAGGAGCGAAAAGCGGAGAAGAAAACAGTAGCTACCAATGTGAAAGTTGGTGACCTTGCAAAATATTCCACGCAGGAATTGAATTCACTTCTTCAGGCACTGCTTGACAAAGAAGATTATGAACAGGCCATTATGGTGCGGGATGAAATTGGGAGAAGGAAGAAGCAGTCGTAAAAAAAGTTAATCCCGAAAAATCCGGACAGGTTGTTAATTATTCCTCATAATTGGAGTGAAAACTTTTACTCTAAGAATCTTGCCTTGAGTTGCGGTGTCGGAATCATGCAAGAATCCATCTTCCCAAAAATTTTATACCGATACTTTGCTACAACCTCGTAGATGAAGTCTCGCAGGAATTTTGGAACGAACATGAAGATTTTGAACCATCTCCAATATGGAAGTCGTGAAAGAATTCTGATTACTCCGGTAGATTTAAGAAACATTTTGCCATCATCAATCAACACTGCTGAATGAACTTCTTCCGGAGTGGTATGAAGTGAAGCGAGAATCTCTCTTGCTTTTTCAGATTGCAATGCAGCAAATTTGAAAACGGCTTTCTTATCCCGCTTGATAATGAATTGAACGGCGCCATTGCAAAGGTTGCAGATGCCATCGAAGAGGATGATGGGTTTTGTTTCAGACAAATTCATATCTCGTGTGAAAGATACAACAGGTGAATAGTGTATTGGGATATTAGGATATTAGGATATTAGGATATTAGGATATTGGTTGTGTACCATAGACATTCATCACGAATATCCTAATTCCCTGATTTCCCAATATCCTATTATCCAATAACCCAATATCCTGTTATCTTTCTCAAAATTATTTTCATGGAATTTCTCCGCGGTGCCCTCGGCTTAGCATCATTGATTTTTATCTGTTTCATCTTCAGCAATAACCGCCGTTACATTGACTGGAAATTGGTAGGAGCAGGTGTTGCTTTGCAAATAATATTCGCTATCGGCATTCTGTATGTTCCTTTCTTCAGGGATATTTTTCAATGGATCTCCAATCGCTTCGTTGATCTCATTCAACTCTCACACAAGGGAACTGAATTTCTATTTGGCCCTCTCGCCAATCAAACCGGATCGTGGGGCTACGTGTTCGCTATACAAGTGCTGCCCAACATTGTGTTCTTTGCGGCGCTGTCATCATTGATGTATTATCTCGGCATCCTGCAATTCATTGTGCTGGGATTTGCATGGATCATGAGCAAGACGATGAAGCAGATTTCGGGCGCCGAAAGTTTATCGAACGCTGCCAACATTTTTCTCGGGCAAACGGAAGCGCCGCTGATGATTCGCCCCTATCTCGCAGGCATGACGAAGAGCGAAATCCTCTGCATCATGATTGGCGGCATGGCGAACACTGCAGGAAGCGTGCTCGCAGCCTATGTAAGTTTTCTTGGCGGTGCTGATATTGAGAAGCAACAGTTCTATGCCCTGCACATGCTCTCTCAATCTATTATGAGTGCGCCCGCTGCCATCGTGTGCGCAAAGATTTTATTTCCGCAGGTGAACCCCGACCAGGTAGAAAAAGATTTGAATGTGCCGAAGGAAAAAATAGGGAGCAACATGCTCGATGCCATTGCAAACGGAACCACGGATGGTTTGAAGTTAGCTGTGAATGTTGCCGGCATGCTGGTAGTGTTCATTGCATTGATGGCAGTGGTGAATGCCGGCTTTCATTTAATCGGAAGAGTTGGTCACCTCAATTTCAAAATCGAAGCGATGACCACCGGGCGTTTTGATTCATTGTCACTGGAATTTATTTTCGGCTACCTCTTCGCGCCGCTGGCCTGGCTCATGGGTGTTTCATCACACGACATGCTTTCAATTGGTCAATTGCTAGGGGAAAAAACAGTGATCAACGAATTCGTCGCGTATGTTTCTATGGGAGACATGGTTCATAAAGGGTTGCTTACTGATCCCCGGTCGATTGTAATTGCAACGTATGCTCTCTGTGGCTTTTCTAATTTTTCCTCTATCGGAATTCAAATCGGCGGCATTGGGGCTCTTGCTCCGAATCAGCGACAAACACTTTCAGAGCTGGGCATCAAATCTCTCATTGGCGGAACGATTGCTTGCTTGATGACCGCAGTTATCGCGGGAGCGATGTATCATTGAGGGCCCGATTCGATTCTCGATTCATTGCTTGCCTGATGATAGCAGTTATCACAGGAGTGATGTATCATTGAAAAAAAATTTAGCAAATCATGTTCTCATCATTGGAAATGGCCTCCGGCTGGGTTAGCCTGATCACACTCGTGTTCATGGAAATTGTTTTGGGAATTGATAACATCATTTTCGTTTCGCTGGTTGCGGATCGCCTGGAAGAAAAACGAAGAAAGCAGGGAAGGTTTTACGGATTATCCATCGCGATGCTGATTCGATTAGTGCTGCTGTTTGGAATTGCAATCATCATTTCCCTCAATGAGCCACTGTTCACACTCTTCACTCACACTTTTAGCGGGCATGATTTGATTATGCTGGGCGGTGGGCTCTTCCTTTTGTTCCATACCACAAGAGAGATTCATGAAAAGGTGGAAGGAAAAGATCTGGATGAGCTGCAGGCAGGGTCAAGCGCCAGAAAATTCGGACAAGCCATTATTCAGATTGCCGTCATCAATCTCATTTTCTCCGTGGATTCCATTCTCACTGCACTCGGCATGACGCAGGATGTTGGGGTGATGATGCTGGCAATTATCCTGTCCATGATTTTCATGATGGTCTTTAGCGGGAAAGTGGCAGACTTCATTAATAAGCATCCTACTATGAAAATGCTGGCTCTGTCATTCCTGCTGATGATCGGAATTTTGCTCGTGGCTGAAGGTGTTGGCTATCACATCGAGAAAGGGTATTTGTATTTCGCAATGGCATTTTCCTTTTTTGTTGAGCTGTTGAATTTACGAATGAAGAAGAAGTCGCAGAAAAACATGAATGCGTCGTGAACGCTTTATTGAATCTTATCATTGGAAGGGCGGGCATTCACCCCCGGGCTTTTTCTAATTCGGTCGAATGCTGTTGCCTACTTTTATCCATTCAATGGATACAATTACTCATACCGTTTTGGGAGCGTGTCTTGGTGAAGCGATTGCCGGGAAGAAGCTCGGAAAAAAAGCAATGCTCATCGGCGCCCTTGCCAACAACATTCCGGATGTTGATATAGTCACATCACTATGGATGAATCATGCTGATAGCTTACTGGCTCACCGCGGATTTACTCATTCAATTCTATTTGTGCTGATCTGCACACCAATGCTTGCCGCTATTGCAGTCAGATTGTCGAAAAAAAAGCTTCTTTCATTCAATCAATGGATGCTCCTGTTTGGCAGCGGACTTTTCACGCACATCTTTATAGACGCATTTACCGTTTACGGAACCGGCTGGTTTGAGCCATTCAGCCATTATCGCGTTACGTTCAACGCACTCTTTATCCTCGATCCGCTTTTTACACTGCCGGTACTGGTAGCAGCTGTGACACTGTTGGTGATGAAGAAATATTCTTCGCGGCGATTGTTTTGTGCAAGAGCAGGAATTGGGATCACCTCACTTTATCTTGCTATTTCAATCCTGATAAAACTACATGTGAACCATAAGGTGGAGCAGTCACTGGCAGTGCAAAAAATTTCTTACAGCAATTACATGACTTCTCCAACGCCGCTTAATAATTTGTTGTGGTTCATTATCGCTCGCAATGCTGCTGATTACTACATAGGTTATTACTCAGTGTTTGATAAGCAGTTTCCCATTTCATTCAATCACGTTCACAGAAATGATTCACTGGTTTCACATACCGGTAATGTTGAAGAGTTGGATAAGCTCATCCGATTTACAGATGGTTACTTCATGTATACTTCTCATCTCGATACGGTTTCAATCAGTGACATGCGGTTCGGTCAAATGGGAGGATGGTATGACAGCAATGCACCGTATGTTTTCAATTACCGTCTTCAAATGGGTGCGGATAATTCAATTGAACTTCAGAGCACGCGATTTGAAGGGAACAGTAAGGGGGCATTTTCAAAACTGATTGAGAGGATTAAAGGGAATTGATGCTGCATAAGTATTGAAGCGAACGCCAATGACACATGATATGGGAGTCATGATGCCAATTATTTTTTTCATGATTTTCTGATGGTCTTTAGCGGAAAAGTTGCTAACCTTATCAATAAGCGCGCTACAATGAAAATGCTCGCACTTTCTTTCCTGCTGATGATTGGAATTTTGCCGGTAGCAAAAGAGCTGGGACTATCATATTGAGAAGGGTTATCTGTATTTCGCATTGGCATTTTCATTTTTTGTGGAGATATTGAATTTGCGAATGAGGAAGAAGACGCAGGACAAAATGAATGTGGAGTGATGGGCTCCGTTTGACTACTACATCTCCACTATTTTTTATCCTTCACAACACAAGCCATCCGATAACTTGGAGTCATCGGATGGCGGTTAGAAAATTATTTCGCAATTGACAAATTCGTTTTCAACTCAGTATTTCCAAGGCTTGAATATCTGAATGATTGCAATCATTGAATCAGAATTTTTTGTGTTCTCATTTGTTGGCTTGCATTTATGGTCACTGTATACACTCCTGCATTCACATTCTCCAGATGAATTTGTTCCGTGAAATGTAAAGAAGAAACCGGAAATGTTTGTTGATAAACTTCTTCCCCAAAAATATTTTTTACTTCCACAGTTACCGTTTGAACAAATGTATTGTCGAAGTTAGCTTCAACCCTAAAAATTCCGGCGGAAGGATTGGGATAAACGCTGAGCGATTCATTCAATGTCTCTAGCTGTTCTTCTTTGCACGAACTTGTCACCTTTGTTCCTGCCGAAGTTTTACTGCAACCGTTGCTCGCAGTTACAATCACTTTGTATGTTGCTTTCTTTGTTGCGGTGCAATTCTGGTTGGTTGCTCCGGAGATATTATTGCTTCCTTTCTTCCACTGATAAGTATAACCTGCACCGCTATTTGCCTGCAACACTACAGAGCCAGTTGAGCAGATGTCGAGATTTCCAAGCGGTGTAATTGTTGCAGTTGGAGAAGTTAAAACATTGAGCGTAGTAGCCGAAGAAGTAGTACTGCAACCCGCGGTATTGGTTTCCTTCACTTTGTAATTCGCTGCTTTCTTCGCTGAATAAGTCTGATTAGTTGCACCGGAAATATTTGTTGCTCCCTTAATCCATTGATAAGAGATTCCCGAACCACTGTTTGCGGTGAGAACTACTGATGTTCCACTGCACACTGTAACTGTTCCACTTGGTGTGATTGCCGGAATCATTTCAGGGGAAAGTTTTACAAGCCAAAAATCGTAATCACCGTGATTGCCGCTTACATCCCCATCATTGGAATTACTAAATCCACCAACAATGTATCCATTGTCACTTGTAGTGGTTATTGTCCATGCTTGGTCATCGCCGGTGCCGCCAAAACATTTTTGCCACTTCAAATTTCCGGAGCCGTCAAGTTTCACGATCCATTCATCATAAGCTCCTCCATGATTACCGCTCACATCATCATCATTAGAACCAGCACCTCCAGCTACGATGTACCCTCCATCGCTTGTTTGCTGAACTGTTGTTGCAGCATCATTTGCTGTTCCTCCAAGAGTTTTCTGCCAAACAAGATTTCCATTGGGGTCTAATTTCAATACCCAGGAATCATTTAAGCCATGATTACCGGTTACGTCTCCATCGTTCGAATTAGTATATCCGACAACAATGTATCCTCCATCGCTTGTTTGTTCTGCACGGAGAGGGATATCGTTACCACTTCCGCCATACGACTTCGCCCAATTGATGTTACCACTGCCATCTAACTTCACAACCCAGTAATCATACCCGCCATGATTACCGGTTACCTCGCCACCGTTTGCATTACTCTCTCCAGCAATGATAGATCCTCCATCGCTTGTTGTATTGATCATGTAAGCAGCTTCATCCCCGGGTCCTCCCAGCGCTGTGGCAAAAACCTTATTTCCATTGGCATCTATCTTCACTACTTCAAAATCATTGCCTCCGTGATTGTTTAAAAAATCTCCATCGGCGGAAGAACCATATCCTCCAAAAATATATCCCCCATCGCTGGTCTGCCGGACACCATTGAAGTATTCGGTGTTGCTTCCGCCATACGTCTTCGACCATACAGTATCTCCGTTGGTGCCTAACTTGATTGCAAAATCATCGTAGCCACCATGAGTTGCACGGATATCTCCATTGGTTGAATTGCTTGTTCCTCCCACAATATAACCGCCATCAGCGGTTTGCTGCATGCATTCTAATTCATCGGTAGCGGTTCCGCCATACATTTTCTCCCAAATGATATTTCCATTGGCATCCGTCTTCACTACTAAGCCATCATACCCTCCATGATTTCCGGTGGCATCTCCATCGGAAGAATTTGTTTGCCCTACAACTATGTATCCGCCATCGGTGGTTTGCTGGCTGGCTTGGTAGTATGCTCCGTCGAAGTTTGAACCCCCAAATGATTTTTGCCATTGAATCGAAGGAAGACAGGTTTGTGCAAATATGTTCATCGCAAAGCAAGCGATGAAGAGCGCTGTGGTAATGATTTTGTTTTTCATTGTGTTTTGTTTTTTATTGTGAAAAAAATTTGGTTGAATTAAATGACGCTGCAAACGTACCATCACAGATACCTCTCTGTCAATCGCTTGATCAAGTGAAAATTGAAATGTGATAATGAGATTAGCTACCTAATACTATATACTATACGTCAGTGACAAACACCACTACAGCAATTTTTCATTTATGGCTTTCGCCACGGCTGCGTGCGCAGTATGCACGTGCAGCTTCTCGTAGATTTTTTTTATGTGCGTATTCACGGTGAAGGGAGAAATGTTGCACGCATCACCGATCATTTTATAGCTCATCCCTTTTACGAGGAAAGAAAGAACTTCTTTCTCACGCTGAGTCAACTCGAAAATATTTTCACTTCTCGGTGCATGCTTGTGAACCATGCTCAACACCTGCTTCGCTACGGATGCAGTCATGGGCGCGCCGCCTTCGGCAACTTCGCGAATGCCTTCGAGCAAACGTATAGGAGGAGTTTTTTTCAGTATGTAGCCGTTCGCTCCGGCACAAATGGAGTCAAAGATTTTTTCGTCTTCATCAAAAACCGTTTGCATCAGGATGAATACTTGAGGAAAAAATTTCCGGATGAGCTTCACCGCTTCAATGCCATTCACACCCGGCATTTCAATGTCCATCAGGATCACATTGGGATTCAATCTTCTTACATCATCCAAAACGTGATTGCAATTTTCAAACGTTCCGATACAATGCATTCCATCAGTGCCATCAATGAGCAACTCCAAACTATTTCTTCGTGTTGGGTTATCATCAAAAACAATAACCTTGATTTCATTCATGATGCAAAGTTAATGGCAAGTCGAAAGTATTGTCAATACCTTAATCAAGTGATTTTTTGTTCCCGCTCGTCTTTGCTAAGACCGAAATTAAGAATGCACAGGAAACTCAAGAAGCAGCATGGTACCGGATCCGATTTCAGAAGTGATTTCCATTTTACCTTTCAGCAATTCAGCACGGTGTTTCATGTTACGAAGTCCGTTGCCATGCGAATTCTTAGTTTGGGCAAATCCTTTTCCGTCATCTTTAATTTTAAGATGCAGCCATGAATGATCTAACCTAAGGTCAATCCACACATTTTTTGCCTCTGCGTATTTGGCAATGTTGTTCATGGCTTCTTTAAAGATGAGGTAGAAATTTTTTCTCACCTCCATATTCAGCTTCAGTGCATCAAGTTTTGCATCAGCTTGAAAGTGCATGGTACAGTGTTTCGCCTCGAGTAAATCAACGGCGAAGGAATTCATCCGTGCAACAATGTTTTCGAACTGATCATTCTTTGAATTGATCGTCCATACAATATCACTGATGGATTCCATCATGTTGTTCGTGTTGTCGTGAATTTCTTTTAAGATGGGGCTTACTTCAGGCACGGCATCTTTTGTTTTCCGCAAGACCACTTCACTGTAAATTGAAACACTGCTCAAAGTTGATCCTACTTCATCGTGCAAGTCACGTGCAATCCGGTTCCGAACTAATTGCAATTTTAATATTTGTGAAATGCGATAGCGATATATTCCATAGACAATAGTAGTAACGACAAGCACAATTAAGATTCTGAACCACCATGTATTCCACCATGGTGGAATAATGCTGAGATGTATTCTTGCGGGTGTCTTATTCCATATCCCATCGTTGTTGCTTCCCTTTACTTCAAAAGTATAATCACCCGGATCGAGGTTGGTGTAGTTAGCAAAATGTTTTGTTGCATCGGTGTAAATCCAACTCTTATCAAAGCCATCGAGCTTGTAAGCGTACTTGTTATTCTCCGGATGAATATAGTTGAGCGCAGCAAATGAAAATGAAATCACATTGTCACTGTACTTCAGCTTTATTTCTTTCGTGTCTTCAATGGGCGATGTTAAAATGTGAGTGGAATCATTGGCGTACACTTCATGATTGAACAATGCGAAACTTGTTATGTAAACAGGAGGGATGAAGGGGTTGTCTTTCAAGTCGTCAGGATAAAAACAAAAGAAGCCATCGGAGACCGGGCTAAAAAACATTTTACCATCGGCATCTTTGAAACGGTTATTAATTGACTCGGATGAAAATCCATCGCCCGAATTGTAATTGCGGATGTGCAACGTAGCTTTTGAATCAAAAGGATTTGGCGGCGGCAAAAAGCGGCTAATGCCTTTATCTGAAGACACCCAAAGATTTCCTTCCTTATCCTGAAAAGGTACATCCACATTATTGCTGCAAAACCCATCTGCCGTTGTGAAGGCCCTGAATTTTCCTGTCGCAGGATTAAAAGCATCTATCCCGCCACCTGCTGTTCCTACCCAAATTATTCCGTTCGGCGTTTCCAAAAAGTCATTCGTATCATCGCTGCTGATTGACTGCGGATCGTTGTCCCGGTGCTTGTATATTTTAAATGTTTCACTGTCCGCATTAAAGGCAATCAGCCCGCCACCCTGGCTTACCATGTAGAGTATGCCACGGGAGTCTTCGTTTATACCTCCTACATCATCTGAAGAGATCATACTGTTACTCACCTTAAATGCCCGGAATTTTTTTGTCAATGGATCAAACGAATTGAGACCACCACTAACTGCAGTCATCCAGTATCTGCCTCTACGATCCTTCAGGATACTGTTCACCGCATTAGCACTTATCGTAGTTGAATCGCGGGAATCGTGAGAGAACCATTCGGATTTTTTCGTGACCGGATCATAATGTATGAGTCCTCTCAATGTTCCAATCCAAAGTTTTTTTTCGTCATCTTCATAAATTGTAATAAGAATATTATTAGCTGTAAGATCAATTCCATTGTTCCATATAGGGAGCCGATTGAAATTCTTTAGTGAATCATCAAACACGTCGAGAAAATTTGTACCGGGTACATAAAGCTGACCGTGGCTATCGCGAAAGACTGCGCCGCATTCATTACTTGAAATCGAATGAGGATCCTTGTCTGAATGCCGGCAGGTTTGAATTTTTTTCAGCTTCGGATCAAGGGTAAAAATTCCATTTCCGCAGATCATCCAGATTTTATTGCTTGTGTCCTCAAAGATCTCGTACAGTTGAAATAATGAAGTATTCAATAAGCTGTCAGCACGGTAAAATTTTCTTGTTGCATGATCATAAAAGTCGAGCGTCTGATTGCCTGTAATAATCCAGGCATTCCCTGCACGATCTTCATACGCACTCCAAATCCACCCATTGGAAATTGAGTACGGATCATTTTCTTTACGTAAAAAATGCTGTGCCTTTTGTGTGCGTGTGTTATAGCAAAAAAGTCCGTTGTCAATCGTGCCGATCCAGATATTTCCGTTTCTACCGGTAGTAACACGGGAGAACTCATTGGCGGCAATGCTGGTAAAGTCGAAGGTGGAACCGTACTCAAAATGTTTTATCACCTTCCCCTCAACCGGGTCGAAATAATCTATGCCTGGGGCACTCGTCGCAATCCATAATTTGTTGTTCTCATCTTCACAAAGTGCTGTTACAAAGTTGTTCCCTATGGAAGAAGGATCACCGGCCCGATGATGAAAATGTCTGAAAACGCCGGTTCTTGGATTCAATTCATCTAATCCAATGGGTGTTGCTATCCACACATTTCCAATTTTATCAGCAAGAATATCGTAGTTCGAGTTATCACTTGTTGAATTGGCATTGCCCCTCTGATGAACATAATGAACAAATTTTTCAGTTAGCGGATCGAAAGAATAAAAACCATTGTTGTAGTCGCCAATCCATATAATACCACTGCGATCCATCGTCATGCGGTTGAAGACACCCGGCGCTAAGTAATCAGGATGCTGCGGGCTGCGGATATAATTCTTAAACGTGTAGCCATCATAGCGATCAAGACCTTCGTTTGAAAGGAACCACATGAAGCCCTTTTTATCCTGAAGAATGCCATCCATGTTGTTGTCCGGAAGTCCTTGCTTCTTAGTGATGTGTTCTAAAGAAACAAATTGAAGAGGGTCGAATTGCGCAAATGCAACTGTGCTCATAAGCAGAAATGCACAAGAAAAAATCAGCAATTGCAGAATTCTTTTTTTGAAAAGTTGGGGTGCTTGAGCAATAGAATTAAAAACTAAAAGTGATCCGCCTGTTAAAAAGATAAATGGCAAAAAGCTAATGGAGAGAAAAGTTGAATAGAAGAAAAATTTTCTCATGCGCACGCGTGAGCAGTGAAGCGCTGGGAAGAAAGGTAGGAGTTTGAGTTGGAATTCAAAAACACACTCTCTAATAATTGCCACCGTGATCCACCTGATTCGCTTACAAAAACTGTCAAAAAGTTAGCGTGAGAGATTTGATAACGTTTCGAAAGTTGTCAAATCTTGACCGCTGTTAGATTCTCCTAAGAATCCGTTGGACAAAACTTAATTAAAGAGCAATGTTCAATTCTTAACTTTAGAAAAAAATAAAATCGCGATGAAAGAATTCATTAGTGCAACGATGATTGCAGGGGCTATACTACTAATGATCTACCTACTTAAAAAACACCCTCGCCGTAAAAGCAGCATCGGTAGAAATGGTATTGAACTTGTCTTCAGTGCTCGAATCTTCTAAAATAAAATCACTTACATGAAACTCAGCGCCCGCTGAAAAATACTTGCTGAAAAAATATTCGCCTCCTGTGGCCACGCCGATCAGGACGCCGCTAATATCATGTTGCCCGGTACTTGAAAATACCAGATACTGGAACCGCGGACCGGCAAAGAAGTTAGTGCTGCCCTTTTGCCACATTCTTCCAAGAAATATTCCGGCGTGAAGGCCGATCGTTGTACTGCTGTTGACAGGTCCGTTATTATCTGTTGTAATGCTCAATCCCAATTCCGGCTCTATACGCAAATGAGGAGTAGGATCTATGGTGATGGAAATCACATCAGAGCTGCCGGGAATAAAAAGATTTGCTTCGTTAAGAAAAATGTCACTCCAGTGGAACGGGGTCATTTTCAGTCCCAGACCAAAAAGGGGAAGCGTCGCATCATTGGTTCCTTGTTGTGAGAAGCTATTGAATGGAAAAAGCAAAACAACAAGTACGACAAGAGGTGAGGTTTTCATGGTATCTCGTTAAACTAAGGGCAGCAAGATAAAAAGGCCGGGCGGAAAATTATCTTCTAAAAATTTCTGCAACAAAAAAATTGAGGCAGCGATGTTTGTCATAAAGTTATGGAATATGGCAAATGCACTCCAAGCTTTCCCTGATTTTTCCTCCGTCAGAATTCCAATGGAGGACGTGGGCGGGCAGAACTCTATTAATTCAATCGGAGAAAGAACCTGCTAAAAAGGATGCGAAGCCGGGTGGCAGATGCCGTCAAAGAATACGCCTGGTGCGGCAATTCAATTTGTTCGTCGCTTTGTTGCGATGCCTCAGAGCCCGCATTAAGAAGAGTAACGGAAAATCTTTTTAGCCTTTCGTATAATGCAGGATAATGAGAGCGAATCAATGATCTTAGAAGAAGTAATAATGAGAGCGTGATCATGGTGTTGTTTTTTTCTCACGCAAAGATGGGTTCGCTGAGAAGCCGAATGCATCACAGAATTCCGGTAAAAATCACATCCCTGAATTCAGGGATGAAGGGGGTTTTAATGCTGGGATTATACCGATTTCCGATCACAGATTCCTACGGAAAGATCACACCGGTTACTTTAAAGGGAGCAGCAAGGTGGAGTTCATTCTCAATGAAATAGATTTAATCCGGATTTTACTGTTGATCCTAAAAGAAATCCGGTTCGTCTAAGAAACCGGATTTCTCAGCAAGGAAGAAAAACCTTTCGGACGTACTGTACCAACAAAATTTCAAACTTTCGTATCCGGCTCCGTTTTCTTCTCCTCCCCCCAATCATAATGTTTCCACCCTCCACACCGTTGTTTCCATTCTGCACGAAAACGTTCACGTTCTTCAGGAGTCATATCCTTCAGGCGCTCTTCCATTTTTTGTTTCCAGTAATAATGACGGTGATGACCGCCCCAGTGACCACCCCATCCGCGACCACCAAAGCCGAAAAGTAATTTCGCGAGAACAAGCATTCCTGCTGCTTGCCAGAAATTAATGTCATGTGCACCTATTGTCATTGGCATTAGCCAATTCCAAAGCATCATCACTGCGTAACTCATTATAGTACCGGCAAGGGCTACGAGTAAAATGATCTTAATTCCCTTAACAATCCAAAAAGTTTTCATGGATTTTAGTTTTTAGTTTTTTTTATTCTTAGTTTTTAGTTCCTCTTTCCGGAGTTTTAAGACTTACATCTCTTACCTCTCCTGCTTCCGCCCCGCTTTGTCCCACGCTTACGCATAAACCTCAAGGCGGAGACACGGCGGAGGTATCGTTCTTACAATTCAAGTAACTCATCGTACAACGACTGAAGTCGCTTGCGCAAATGCAGGACTGCGTAACGTTTTCTCGATAGTAATGTGTTCAATGGTAATTTCATTTGTTCACTCATTTCTTTAAAGCTTACCCCATCCAGTTCATGCAGCGTAAAAATTTTTCGCTGTTCTTCGGGCAATTCTTCGAGAGCGGCATTCAGCGTCTCCCACACAAGGGAGCGGATGTATTCGCCTTCGGGCGAATCGCTCACATCCTGCATGATTTCTTCGAGAAAATAATTTTGATCATCATCACTTTCATCGCCCGAAGCCGGCCGGCTCAGGCTTGAAAATGAATCCGGCTTTTTCTTCCTGAAAAAATCCGTGATGCGATTGCGGGCGACTGTGAAAAGCCATGAAGTCACCTTCTCAATCGGTTCCATGGAGCGATAGGCATTCGTAAGCTGGTAAAAAACATCCTGCAGGATGTCTTCTGCATCTTCTTCGGTGGGCACACGTTGCCGGATGAAATCAAGGAGTCGCTTTCGCTCGCGGTGCACTGTCTGCTTAAGCTCATCGTTTTGGCGGGCCGTCATCGTTACATCAAGTGTCATGGCTTCTTTCGTCAATTGACATAGGAGACGTTGAAGCGGGGTGTATATTTTATTGCGATCAAAGATAGGTTGAGGGTGGGGTTTGGGGATTGAGTTTGAAATTGGAAATTGGAAATTGGGAATTTGGAGTTTGAGTTTTAAGTTTTTAGCATTATTTGTTGCAATGTTGGTTGTTGGCTTCAATTTCACTGTTCACTCTTACTTTCACGTCTATCTTGTCAAGTCTATACGTTCACCATTCACCATTCACCATTCACCATTCACCATTCACCATTCACCTCTCACTTTTCACTTCTCACGATTCTATCCAAATAAACAGAACTCGCTATGTTTGATCTTCGCCTCATTCTCAATTTATATGAAGAAACAAATTCTTGTCCTTGCCCTGTTCCCGCTCCTGCTCCTGACTTCTTTTCATTCTCCACAACTTACAGAAAGGAAAGATCCATTTGTAGTAGTCCTTGGCATTGCACAGGATGGTGGCTATCCCCAGGCAGGATGCAACAAAGAATGTTGCAAACGATATTATGATGGAAAAGAAAAGAAGCATTTGGTATCGTGCATTGCTATTGTTGATCCTGTATCGCACGAGCGATTCCTTTTTGATTGCACCCCTGATTTTCCGGAACAGCTTCATTTACTCGACAGCATTTTCCCTGCTTTGAAGGACTCCATTCGGACTGAAAAAATGATGGACGGAATTTTTCTTACACATGCCCATATTGGCCATTACACCGGTCTGATGTTTTTGGGACGGGAAACTATGAACACGAGCAACGTGAAAGTTTACGTTATGCCGGAGATGAATCAGTTTATTCAAAACAACGGGCCGTGGAATCTTCTAGTGAAGCTGCACAACATTGAATTGAATCCACTGCATGCTGACTCCACCATTCGGCTCAACGAAAGAATTTCCGTCACGCCGTTCCTTGTGCCCCACCGGCATGAGTACACTGAAACAGTAGGGTACAGGATTTTTACGCAAAGGAAATCAGTGATCTTTATTCCTGATATTGATAAATGGGCCTCGTGGGATCGCGACATTGTTCAGATAGTGAAGCAAAATGATTTGTTGTTTCTTGATGGCACGTTCTTTCGCAACGGTGAACTTGGTCATGACATGAGTTCGATACCGCATCCTTTCATTGAAGAAAGCATGAAGCTTTTTGAATCGTTGCCTGCAAATGAAAAATCAAAAATTCATTTTATTCATTTCAATCACACCAACCCTGCAATCCTTAATGGAAGCGATGCTCAACATGAAATTGAGAGCAACGGATTTCATGTTTCCCGGGAAGGAGAAGTGATAGAGTTGTAAAAAAAAATATTTGGGTCAATATCGCCTGAATCCTGTTCCGGCTTGTTCAAGTAATATATTCCTTCAATTCTGTAATTCGTCCACTAATCTTAATCAATGTATTGAATGTCGAAGGGTACTTAGTGTTCATCGAAAAGTAATGTGATAAAGCATGGCTCTCTGTCAAATTTTTAACACATTCCTAATGACATTTCTTTCTTCTGCTTTGCCGATGAAAATTTTCTTTTCGTCTAATTAATGAGAATGGCTGTAACCTATGGCCATAATTTTGCGCCATAGTTTCACAAAAAAATAAACGCCATGAAAAACAAATTGCAAAACTCAGTGCGGGTGCTGATCTTTTCACTCGCAGCATTATTTTCAGCCCATGCTCAGGCCGTTACGCCGGCTCACCCCATCGGCAACAATGTTCCGCCTCACTTGAATCTTTCCATCACCATTCCTGATGGGTTGCAGTCACAAATTGTTCGTCAGGATTTCGAGAATGAGGCCATTTTCAGTTTAAAGGATGGAAACACCCCCGCATTTCTTTTTTCAATTACGAAGGTCAGCTATGAGCAATGGGAGCAACTGAAAAGTCAGATCAAAGACTACACGATCCTTGAAAACAAAGATGGCTTCATCACTTTCATACAAAAAACTGATGTGAAAAAAATAAAGGGAGCTGCTGATTCACAATATCAGCAAGTGATGCTGCAAGTGGATGGGATGATTGGAACGATCCATCTTAATTGATAAAGTGATTCGATAGTAGCCGTTATATGCAAGCAAGCTGTTTTGGTTCAGCGAAGCAGTTTGCTTTCTTATATTGTTTCGGACTTAAAAAGGTATCCGTAAGTGACATCTTGCTAATTCTTTCAGTCATTCAGGAGGTCCCGCAGTACTGCGGGATTTCAATTCAGGCAGATGCCAGGGTGTTAAGAAGTTTCCTCCTGAATGACCGATTTTATTGATGCCGGTAAAAAGTTATTTCTCCACTATAAGTTTAATTACTGAATTTTCTTTTTCGGTCTTCATCACGCAGTAATAACTTCCCGGAAATAAATCCTGAATGTTCAAAATCATTTGATGATTTCCCGCCTCCTCATTATCACCTTCTAAAATTTTTATTTCACTTCCAAATACATTATACAACTTCATAGACACTGCAGATGATTTCTTCAATTGGAAATTAATATACACAACATCGTTTGCAGGATTAGGGAATAAAGTCAGTGCTTCTTTCGATTTAATTTCCGAAACAGCATTCGGTTGAAGCAGTACATTGAATCCACAGTCCATTGCAAAAGGTTGTTCTCCGAAATCCGTTTTCCAATAGTCAACAATGTCAGCAATAGTTTTCCATTCTGCTTTTCCCTCAGCAACTAATGTTGCAATTGAATCTGCGAGCTGATTGAGGAGCGGATAAAACCATGGAGCATCTGCATCCCCTTCACTGAAAAAAATTTCCTGTGTATAAATCCCATCTGACGGAACTGTTCCATTTTGAATAGCGTCTATTACATTTTTTATTTGCGAAAATTTGTAAGCGACCGTTGCAGTGTCATTCAATTTTAAAGCGCATCCGGTTCCACACAATATCAAATGATTGGAAGGTTCATGCACGGTGAACTCCGCCATTGATTTTGGTTTGTACATTCCAAAATACTGGGGATCGCTGAGATGATTGGGAGTGGCTGCCCCCCACAAAATTTCAGGATGCCAGGTGAAGGACGGAAACGAATCTCCTGTCACTCCGCTTTGATAGTCTTCCCAATTGTTTCCGTTCTGCAATTGGTTGTAAAGAAATCCACTCATGGTGTTTGAGGGTGTTACTCCCAACTGCGACATCAGGTAAGCAACATCGGCGTAGTTGTAAGTACTTTCATGCGAGTGAGGATCACATTCCACTCCCCGATCTTCGGCCATCCACTTCACTAAGTTTTTGTTATTGGTATTGGCAATCACTGCTCCGGTGTCATACTGCGCAATGGCTCGTAATGCTACATGATCAGCGCCGTAGTCATAGGCGAGGTTTTTTTGCTGAACCATGTTGCAAACATTTATTAAGGCGTTACGTGCGCTCAGATAATTCAGATGTCCACTTGCTCCGTTGAGATAGCCGATGTTGTCTTCATTGTGGCTTACGATGTAGATGTACAGTTTCGGTTGTGCACTTGTGAAATGAAACCAACAAACGAATAAGAAAATGATGAGTGTAACTTTTTTCATGATTGCATTTAGTTGAGTCAACTAATAACACGCCCTCAATCCGTCACTAAGGAGCCTTCTTCGCACCATAGCAGATCTCTGCTTGAATTGCAAGGAGTTTCTTCCTGAATGACTGAAAAGCTCATTGAGAAAATTGTTTGCGATGCTTATGACACGTAGTAACTAAGAAGGTTTATTTAGTCGCTTAGTTCAGAAAGGTATTTATCTTGACCCGCTCAATTATTCAATGTGGAAACAAAAGTCATTGAATTCACGAACTGGTCTGGTCAATATAAAAGCAAGCCGGGCATTTATGCTATCCCTGAAACCCCGGAGGATTTACAGGAAATTATCAGAGACCAGGGAAAGTTTCCATCACCCGTGGTCGCCATTGGTTCCGGTCATTCAAACAGCGGCTGCAACATTGTGAATGGAGGCACTGCGGTGTACATGAAAAAATTCCACTACATCCGTGAGCCGTCAACTGAAGATGTAACTGTTGGTGCAGGCATGCAGTTGTTTGAAGTGCATCGCTTCCTTGCTGCCAGAAAATTGCAATTGCCTTTCACTCCTGAAATTGGAAACGCAACCATCGGAAGTGTTGCATGCTGTTGTCTGAAAGATGCAGCTATTGGACAGAGCTCAGGCATTGCCACCACCATGGTCAAAACCATTCGCTTTGTTGACGCCAACGGAAACATTCGTTCGGCGCAACGCGGTGATGATGGCTGGGAAATGATGATGTCGAGTCACGGATTGTTTTTCATTGTGTATGAGGTGGTGCTTGACACTCTTCCTATGAAATTGGTTATTCAGAATTACGTGAAGAGCAATGCCAACGATCACGATTTTGAAATTGTGTATCGAAAAACCCTTGCAGAGAATGATGGAATCTTCGGGTTGGTAAATGCATCTACAGGACAATTTATCTTCGAAACACGCAACTTTAGTATTAAAAGCGGCAAACCAAACAGCATTGAAAATTTTTACAACAAGCTTGATCAAAGTGTTTTCAAGTTCTTCAATCCTATTATGGGCGCCGTGGAAACCAATGGCTGGTCGCGAGGAGTGCGCAAAGTTGCAATGGCTGGCTTTGGTTTCATGAAGTCTTCTTTTCCAAAAGGAAGAAGAACTTTTAAAAACCTGAAGCCGATTGATTATTCATACCACTATCGGTGGCGCTGGGATTTTCATTTCTGGGCATATCCTGTTTCAACATTTCCTAAAGAAGTCTTTCCTGCCTTCATGAAATTTCTCAGAGAATACAAGCAGCGCAATCCTGATTTTGATGAGAAGGGATTGATGGCCTGTTACCGGATTCGCGTGGAGAAGAAAGCAATCCTTTCGCCTTCGTATGATGAAGAGCGGATGACACTTGATCCGCTGCGACCGGTTACTAAGAATATAAAGCTGATGCAAGCCTGGGATAAATTCTGCTATGAGTACAATGAGTTTGCAGTACAGCACGGTGGAAAATGCACATTCAATCAAACGAAGGTGCTCACCAAATCACAAGTGGAAAAAGCATTCGGAGAAAAATGGGAGCGATTTAAGAAAGCGAGAGAAGTGGCTGATACGGAGAATAGATTTTTGAGCGAGTATTTTAGGAAGTTGATGTATGGGAAATAAAGAAATAATTTTCCCTATCAGGACTCATTGCTAAAGCAACGTATCACCAAGTTGTGCAGAGCAGATGTGCTCGGAGTAAAATTCGACTTTCAATTCATTACAACAACTTTTTGCGAAACAATTTGATCGCCAGCGCGAATCCGCAAAACATAAATACCGTTTGCCAGTTTGCGTGCATCAAATGCTGAGTTGTGTTCCCCTGCTTCCTGATCTTCATTTACGAGTTGCAGCAATTTATTTCCGAGAATATTGTTTAGAACAATACTTAAGGTTGCAGGAGTTGAAAGAGAATAGTTGACAAAAGAATTTCCTGAAACAGGGTTTGGAAATACTGACCATGATTGCAGCGCATTTGTGTTTTGAATATGGGTAGGAATAGAAGGAATCGAATCCACAACATCAACTTTAACAATTGTATTCTCTGCCTCGGCGGATGACATCTTTTGAATGTTATAGGAAACGCAAATACTGTCAAAGCACCCGATTGAATCATGTATTGTTAAACAAATTGTATAAAAGCCGGCAACAGCATAAATATGACTGGGATAGGCAATCAAATCATACGTACTATCACCCCAACTCCAGATATAGGAAAATGGAGGAATTCCAGTCAGAGAATCTATAGCCCAATAATGATGAGCAAGAGCTGAATCGGGATACAACATGAAGTTAGCCGAGCAAAACCAGTTTGACAAATCAAGAGGATATGACAACTGAGAACAGCCGTTAGTATCAGTTATAAGCAAGGTATATATACCCGGCTGAATAGATGTGAAGAACGCATCAGTAGCTCCGGGGACTGCTATGCTGTCTTTCAACCATTGGTATGAAACATTTTGAAGTTGTGGGGTATAGATCAATGTGTCATCTACAAGAGAAATGTTTACAGTGGGTGGATTATAGTGTACAACCAGGGTTATTGTTGATGATGTGGAATCACATTCACCATGGCTGACCACTACCTGATAGTTACCATTGTAGATCGCAGTATATTGATTGCTATCAGCGCCTACATGAATCCCATTCCTAAGCCATTGAAAGGAATAAGCAGGATCATTGATAGTAGTAAGAGTTATAGAATTCCCCTGGCAAATTTCAATTGTATCCGAGTAATTCAAAGCGATTTGAGGAGATGTATCAAATATCAACGAAAGTGAAAGCGAATCATCTAACGCATAGGAATCGGATAGTCCATTAGGTAACGAACTCCATAAATTAATTGAGTGGGCGCCACCACTGAAATTGACGGTATCAAACGTATAGACAATTGATTCACCTCCTTCTAATGTGTCAGATATTTCCACAGGAGAATGCAATGATCCGTCAATCATCCATTGAAGAGTAAAGTTATTAACCACATTATTTCCTCCATTGAATATCGTAACAGTTAGAGGTTGTATTCCTATACATTGCGCCACAATGCCCGGTGCAGGTGCTTGCACGCCAATTTCATCTGATGCGCATTCTAAAATGTAAGACGCCCACTCAGAATATTCTAATGGAGTAACCGTGTCAGCTTTAATAATATTAATATAGGGCGAAAAAACATTATTAACTGTTGTGAAAGTTGAATCAACAGGTACGTTAAGAGTATCGGAACTAAGACAGTCATTGTTGCCTAATGAATCTGTAGAGAATAAAAAGACATCATTATTATATCCGGCAATCCAATACCTGTTTTTAAAAGTCACCAAGCCGGTAGGATGGTTATCGAGAGTAGTAAAATTATATTTCTTCGTCCATTTCAATTCGGCATCAGATGATAGTAGCATTAGGGCAACCTGGGCGTGATTAGATGTATCATAATATTCTACTTCCACAAGCAAATCTCCGTTGCCTAACTGGGAAATATCAGAAGGACCTGCGGAAACTCCAAAAGCAAAATTTTTCCTCCAAATGAGATTACCATCACTGTCAATTTTAGATATGCAACATTTGTTTCCCCCGAGTAAATCCGATGCAACAATAATATTTCCATCGTTTGCTTTCAGGAATTTTTTCGGCACTATACAATAGGGCCATTGATAAAAATTTTTGTTCCAAAGCAAATTCCCATTCGAATCAATTCTTGCAATGCCTCCATTTTCCCAACTTTCAATAATGAACTTTTTTCCATCCCGCATTAAATCGCATGAGTTGTAAAAGAAACTAATATTGGTCAGTTGTTTTTGCCATAGTAAATTGCCATCCTTATCTACAGAAATAAGAGTGATATCATTTTCGAACGAAAAACCTTCCACCACGAATCCTCCGTTTTCTCTTTCAACAGCGCTCCAGCCACTCATATCTGAAGTTGTATCCTTAAATTGTTTTACCCAAAGAAGATTTCCAATGGAATCACTCCGTGCAAGAAAGATAGCTCTGTGCGGGAATGATGAATAATCACCTGTAAACAGGAATCCGTGATCTTTTGTCTCAATAACCGATTCAACAGGATGATAACTGCCTCCATAGAATTTATAAATGCGAGTCCAAAGAAGATTTCCAACGCTGTCAAATCTTAAGGCGCGAAATCCATAGGAAGCGTAATGTGCATGACAGATTATAATCCCTTTATCATGAGTTGCTGCTATCGGAACATCATCCTGACTGGCAAGTTCAGGGAACACCTGGTAGGAAGTGGACTGAGCCCGTCCGTAAAAAGAAAGCACGATTAGAGCGCTGAAAAGCAGGAGTCGGTAGTGCATGGGCACGTATAACTAAGAATAAAAATCTCAAACTTATTAAAGAAACTCAAACCCGCAACGAATCATCTAATTAACATCTCAATTCATAATTAAGAGTTTGAAAACTCCCATATTATTTTCCTGATTAACCACAAGCAAATAATATCCATCCTTGAACTCAGTAAAGTCCAGTTCTACTGCGGAGTTTTTAGCAAGAAGTTCTTTCTCCATCACCTTTACCCCCCGGGAATCATACAACTTTATGTGAACCGGTTTATTTGACGGCAAGGCGATTGCGATTATCCCTTTAGTCGGATTAGGTGCCACCAAAAATTTCCCTAAATCCTCTTGCTCATCAATATAAAAACAAACATCAACAATTATAGATGTTGAATCAAAACCTGAACATCCGTTTGAATCAGAATAGTAATAGTAAATAGTAAACTCACCTACCCCAACCGTTGCCGGATCGAAGTCACCATTGAAATTAACTCCGGGACCCTCGTATATACCACCTTCAGGAAATCCACCTGCCAAATGAAATGCAGGAGTAGTTGTACAAACTGAAAATGCAGAATCAAATGAAACAACCGGATTATTATTTACAATCACTGTTACAGGCAATGAATTTTTCCAAAATCCCAGCGACGAGTATTTTGCTGAATAATCGCCGGAAACATCAGCAATAAATTCGCTTGTAGTCGCTCCGGGAATTTCAGTGCTGTTTAAATACCATTGATATAGATAATCGGGAAATGAATCAACCTGTAAAATCACTGAGTCTCCTGCGCAGAATTCAAGGGCAGAACTGTATGTTATCTGAGGTGTTAAAATCGAATCAATAAATAATGTTGAAACAGTATTGGTCTTAATAGGATTATTAAAATCAAAAATAATTGAAGCAGAGTTTGTAACAACGGTTCCGGCATTTGTTCCTTGTTTTAGTTTAATACTATATTCAACAAACCCATGACTCTGAAGTTCATTAGATGTGCTGTCCGGCAAGTTAATTCCTGCAAAAGTCCATGTTATAACTCTTCCTATAATCTGCACTTGATAAGAATGTGATGAAGCAAGCATGTGGAATGATGTTACATCTAAATCATCATTCAGCGTATCAGTTACCCATACGTTAATTGCGGGGGCATTGCCAATGTTTTGAAAATTAACAGTGTACTTAAGAGGCTGGTTCATGAGAATTAATATACTATCGCCCGGATCAACCACCTTATAATTAGGATCAAATGGATGAACTATTTCCTGGAGTAATGTATCGCTGTTATTTGAAGGTATTGTATCACCTCCTATAGGAGAAACCTGCACGTACGATGTCATTGTGCTGTCCGGTACAATATAAGGAACATACTGAGTAATGGTGGCTGCAAATGATTCTCCCGGATGAAGTACATGCGTATACCAAATTAACGTGTCACTTACAACAGCATCCGCCACCGGAAATGAATATAAGTACGATGGAATTGAATCGGGAATAAACTTGACCATACCACTGTCAATGATAGTTCCGTTGTTAATGCAGGTAACCATTTCTATATAATTGTGATCCCTCATCATATATTTTGGTCCTACGACATTTGATTCTAACTCACGAACGGGGATAGGAACCAACCCGAAATCTGCAGTTGCCGAACTAAATGGATCTGAATAGAATATAGTTTGACTGTCAGGTAAGGC
This sequence comes from Chitinophagales bacterium, assembly GCA_035638255.1. GTDB lineage: Bacteria > Bacteroidota > Bacteroidia > Chitinophagales > UBA10324 > DASRAJ01. The sequence goes on along the minus strand of DASRAJ010000096.1, from coordinate 21,288 downwards.
AACTGTATAGTACTGAGGAAGTATCGGCGTAACAACGTGTTCGCCGCTGTCCAAATAGATGCGATAGATACCGTCAACATCTGTAAACACGAAAATGCTGTCCGGCAAAATTTGAATCATGCAATTGGGAATCGGCAATTCCAAAGAGTCCTGAATTCCATTGGCATTCCAATCCTGGAAAATTTTTCCGGAGAGAAAATTGGATTGATCAACGCGAAAGTCTGAAAAATAGGGGTGCGCTTCATTTCCAACATTGTAATAACTTCCGCCAACAAATATTCTTCCCTCATAGTAGAACAATGAGCTTCCTGATGCACCGCCCCCACCCATTTTAGGATTCCAGTTGGTTGCGATTTGATTGCTGGCGGTGGTATCAACTGCAGCAATTTCCCACCTGATTTGGCCTCCTAATTGATCGAAACCTCCTGAAATGTAAACGCGAGGTCCTGATGATAACAGTTCTAAAAATCCATAATTATTATTTGAGGAAGGAAACCAATCTGTAGTGGCTCCGGTTGATGCATCTACACTTGCCACGTTGTCTCTGCTAATTCCATTCACTTGAGTGAAAGCTCCTGAGAAATAAACTCGCTTATCGTCTCCTGTTATTCCCACAACATAGTTATTTGGGTTGGGATTCCAGTTTAAGAGATTCCCATAATTGTCAAACTTTGCCAGGTATGATCTTGATAAGCCGCCGACCGTGAGAAAGTAACCAGCAATAAATAAACCGTTATCAGTCTTTAAAAAGTCTGCCACGCGGTCATTTAAATTGGGATTCCACGTAGTGATCGTATTCGTATTGGTATTTATCGAGGCAAGATGATTCCTCGATTGTCCTCCTATATTTGTAAAGTCTCCTGATACATACAAAGTATCACCAACTTGAAACAATCTCCTCACAGTGTTATCAGGAACGAAACTTATATTTTGCAATAATTCTCCACTGTTTAAATCAACCGCAGACAGTCCATCTATTAACACGCTATCAATACTATACCCGCCTGCTACATATAGCACGCTATCAGCAACAGCAATATCATTTGTTGTTCCGGCCACTACAGGATTCCAACCCGGGACTACACCTCCGGTAAGATACAGCGCAGCAAGACCGATCTGGCTTGTTACCTGGTCACCATAAGACTCAAACCATCCACCGAGAAAAATGGATGAACCATCCGTTGAAATAGTAACGATCTCATCGGAGCAATGCGGATACCATGAAGTGATTGCTGCAGTTGCAGAATCCACGGCGTATCCAAAGTATGTATGATAATTTGAACCCGTTCCATAACTTCCGCCTACATAAATTTTTTTATTGAGACATATTATTGCACCAGGTTGACTATTGAATTGGGGATTCCATGGAGATAAGCTATCTGCAGCCAAGTCATAAGCAAAAATGCCATTATGGTCAATATTATTAGCAACGGTAAAATTACCCACCGCATATAAACTTGACCCAGATTTTGCCAGTTGACTCACTGGGCCTCCAACTACTATATGTAACGATGTAAGTTGCTTGGTTACTACATTTATTGAGGCAATGTATGATCTGAATTCATTATCAACCACAGTAAAATCTCCACCTAAAAACAATGTATCACCTGAAAACAGCATACTTTTTGGTCTGCCGTTCTCAGGCAAAGGATAACCCATTACTGTGTCCCCATTTGACAGATCATAAACTCTCAAGTATTCATCCGGTGTCGGCCATGGCATATCACAATACCCCCCTACATAGAGCAAATTATCCTTAGCCGCAATGCTATTGACACTCATGGTTATAGTATGTATTACATATTCGAAGGATAAAAGTTGATGCCCATCAGTTTGGCTCAGTACTGCAATCGGAGTTCCTCCAGTATAAGTACCTCCTATTCTATAAAATTCACCGGCAACTATTACCGTTGTGTCTTTGAGAATTATGCATCTGATAACTCCATCAGGATTCGGATCCCATGATGACACAAGTCCACCTGAAGTCACATGGGCAAGGCCATTTCTCTTGACGCTTCCTAACTTAGTAAAATCACCAGCTACATACCACCCACCACTGCCGTCGGGACATGAAACATTAATACGTCCATTAGGTTTTGGAAAATTCACAACAACAGCTCCGGCACCCGTATCCACAACAGCACCGTAGGGCTTATTGGGGCCAACCAAATCGAAACTCCCCATTAAGTAAGCGATGTCATTTTTTACTATCACTTTTCTAACAGTTCCGTTTGTCACCCACATTGAAGTGTCAGCGATGGGAGTATAGTTTTGAGAAGTCGCAGTAGTAATGAAAACTAAAATTAGGATGCACGTATTCAGGAGTCTAAATCCTGAAGGAGTAAGTGAGAAACAATATTGGGCCGGTAGTCGTGTGTGCCTTAGCAATCCATTTCTTTTGAGAGAGTGAAAATACGAAACTTTATGTTTCAAGGTATGATGCATTAATGATTCATCATTCCATTTCGCCCTGTTTCTTATTCATCGCCTTCTCATACAAATCATTCTCCTTCAGCCATCGTATTGCTTCTCTATCCAGGAAACCATTCTTGAATGCATACCACTCTTCGAGATAATCACCATAATAATTCAACGTGTTTCTGAAATTGGCGAAGGGCTTTTTACCCGATAAAACCATTTGCAGTTGCTGCTTTAAACCGGGCTTATCAACCTGCTCTGTAAATTCCTCCATCAGGTTGAACATGATGTGCGGCTCGAGTCGCTCAATGAGTATGTAGTCATGAGGGTTCTCTTCAATCTTGTCGCGCTCTTCTGCGCTTTCATCTGTATCATCGTCTCCCGGAAGAAAAACGATTTCAAGAGTCGGCTTATGAATGTACCATAGCGCTGCGCTGTCTTCGAAAGCAAACGCAATGTCGTCTAAAAACAATTTGTCAATCATAGTTCACCATCTTTTATGATTTCATTTGCTTCACAAAATACAAATGAAACCGATTTTGTCCAACGGAAATTCCCGGGGAGGAAAATGCAAAACCGATTGTCCCGTGCGCCCGGGACAATCGGTGTAATCTTTTATTAATCGGTGTAATCTTACTATAGTCATTTCACCACCACAAACTTCAACAAAGTATTTTTCCCTTCCAGCCAAATTGATACAAAATAATTTCCTGCAGGTAAATCATGGCTGTCAATTTTTTGCTGATAAACTCCTGTTTCAAGATTTGCACTTTGCAATTGCTTCGTTACCCTTCCATGTTCATCATAAATCACAATTTGAACTTTTGATGGAACATCTACTTCGACACTGAGAATACTTTCATCTCTCACAGGATTAGGGAAAATGGTTGCATGGATCTCACGCTCCGCATTCGTAATTGCTACTTTTGAAATTCCAAAATCAGAAAGTGGCCGCTTCCAAACCGCATTCATAAATAATCCCGCGAAAATATAATTAGAAGAAATTGCAAGACCCTGGACAGAATTATTCGGCTCGGGATCGAATCCCGTATTTGCTGCAGTGAAACTCGATGCTTTATTCTGAGAGAAATAAACTCCGGATTGATTTCCGACAAACACATTCGAATCTTTCACTGCAATGGTAAATGCTCCCTGACCCACTGGAATGCCGGAGCCAAACGACTGCCAGGCCGAGCCATTGTTCGCGGATACATAATTGCTGGTAAAAGTGCCTGCATAAAAATGGTCAACACCGTCGGACGCGATGCAAACCCAATCTTCTGTGGTGGTGCTAAATACACTCGTCCAGCTTACTCCGCTGTTTGTCGAGCGATAAATTTTATTGGAGCTCGTTGTTTCTTCAACCACAGCACAGACAGTTGAACCATTGGCAGCAACGCCTGCCCCGAATTTGGTGCTTCCTGTGACATTCGATGCATGCCATGTGAGTCCATTGTCAGTAGAATAGTAGAGACCCTGGTCAGTAGCAATGAGGGTGTTGGAAGAAGATTGCGCCAGGGAATTGACACACAGAAATCCTGTTCCCGCCTGCGATGGTAAACCACTTGTGATGTGTGTCCAGGTAGTTCCATTATCGGCAGAGCGGTACAAACCAAATCCGCATGCACCGGCGAGAATGGTGTTGCTGCCTATTTTCAGAACAGAAAAAATAGTTCCGTTCGAAAGTGTATCAGCACTATTGGTTGTTCCGATTTTTGACCATACTGTTCCGTTATCCGTTGTTTGATACAATCCATCGCTGTGTGTGCCGCTATAAAGAGTACTTCCTGAAACAAACAATGCATTATCAATACTGGAAGCCGGAGGGAACCCCGCCACGGTGTAAGTCCAATGCTTACAGTTATCAGAGGAGTATGCTACACCAATTTCATCACTCGCAAGAAGGAAATTAGTTGCTGATTTATAAAAGTCATTCGTGAAGCGGGTACCAATTCTTAAACCATGAACATTCACAGCAGACCACGTTGAACCAAAATTTGTCGATTTGTAAATGCGGGTAGCACTGCCGGCATAAATTGTTTTTTTGTTTTTCACAAGTCCGCAGAAGCTGACGCTTTCATCTATTACAATGATGGGATCCCAGGATTGTCCTGCATCGAAGGAGCGGAATACACCCTGCAGTGTATTAATCATCACCGAGTCGTGTTGAACCACAAATGTTGCAGCTACAGAAAAAAGGAAGGGAGAGTTTTGCGGAATGAACCATGAATTACCATTGTCATTTGAATAGAAGATCAGGTTATCAGCCATGGCGATAATGTTTGGGGAAGAAAAGCACAACGCATAAATAGAGGAGCTTCCCAATGCGCCGCCATTGGCATCTGTCCATGTGTTTCCATGATCATTGGATTTGAAAAGCCCGAATGCAATGCTACCGGCAAAAAGATATCCATTCTTATTTAAGAACGAGTAAATGAATTGACCCTGGATGCCATTGTTGGCAGGACTCCACGAAGCGCCCATATTGTTGGAGCGGTAAACTCCATCATTGGTTCCTGCATACAAATAAGTATTGTCGGCGATGAGTGAAAAAACATTTTTGTTTTCGATTCCTGAATTAGCTACTGACCATGTGATGCCATGATCAGCAGATTTGAAGACTCCTTTTGCAGACGTACCTGCATATAGGGTTGTTCCTTTTTGGTAGAAGACATTCACATTCATTCCCGCAGGACCTGAAGTTTTTGTCCATTGTGATGATGCATTTAGTGTGGCAAGAAGGATGATGAGTAATGATAACAGAGAAAGATTTTTCATGGCTGTGGTTTTATGTGATGAATAGAAGTTGTTTGATGAAATGAATCAGCATGGAGAGAATGCCTGGTCTTTTGAAAAAAAATTCTACAAAGGTTGTGCTAAGAGTTATAGATTTTTCTTCATCCCTGACTTAACAGGTAAATTGGAAGACTGAAATTTTTTCGCGGGAAAAGCTCAGATAAGCTTCTCGTTATTTAAGCATTTAATTGCAAGTTTCATCATCAACATAATTTCAAAGACAACTCCTCGTTCATGATTGCTTTTCACTTATGAGGAAATACTTTCTCGCTTTTCTGCTGTTGCTCCTTGTGGCGGCATCCATTTTTGTACTCAGTAACTATGATTTGCATTCCCTCACTGCGAAAAGCGGAAGGACTGTTTGGAGAGAAGACAGCACCAACTATTATTTGTTGCGCCAGAAATCAAGGGAGGCGCAGACATTTTGTACAGCAAAAAATTTCAATTCTACATTTTGTTTTTTAGTAAACATGTCAAAACATTCTGGTAAAATGCGCTTCTACATTTGGGATTTAAAAACCAACGCAGCCATTGATTCAGGATTAGTAAGTCACGGTTGTGGGGATGGATGGTGGGGAAGAGTTAATGATGCAATGAATCCAACTTTCAGCAATGAGGATGGAAGTCACTGCTCTTCATTGGGAAAGTATAAAGTCGGTAAAAGGGATTATAGTCAGTGGGGCATTCACGTGAAATATTTTTTGTACGGACTTGATTCTACTAATTCAAATTCGCTTGCGCGGGAGATCGTGCTTCATTCATGGGATGAGGTGAAGGAAGAAGAAGTTTATCCTGCAGGAACACCGGAGGGCTGGGGTTGTCCTGCTGTTTCAAATGAATTCATGACCCGGTTGGATGCGAAATTGAAATCATCACCGAAGCCAGTGTTGCTTTGGATGTTTAGAAGTAACAGTTAACAGCAAGTCCGTGCGTTATAGCGACCCCTGTTTTATTGATGTGGTTTAAGTTCCCTTCCTACTCCTTCCGAAAAACCTTTGTTGTTAAAAGTGAGGTGCCCTTCTCATCAGCAAGTGTAAGAATCATAATACCATTATAGTCCGTTGCAGGTATTGTGATTTTTGAATCCGCAACTGCATTGAAGTTTGTGATTTGCAACTGAACTCTTCCCATCATGTCAACCAGTTTCAGAGTTGCATTTTCTGTATTACTTAAACAATGAACAACAAAATAATCGGTGAAGGGATTGGGGTAAACCGAGAATCCATTTTCAGAAAAAATTTCTTCAGCATAAGAGATATTGCTTTCACAGGTATAGTTAAGCGGATTCTTTTCAATAGGAGAACCCGGTGTGAGTGTGTGTCCTGCGAATCCCGAATAACCGGCTGCATAGTAAACACAACGAAATGACATGTTGTTGATAGGGTTCTGACCCTGGGTTACAATTCCATTGTTGGCTACCGGGTTCACATATTTCCAAACTAAAGTATTCGTGGTGTCTATTTCCAGAAAATTTCCTGTCTGTCCCACACAGATGATGGTGTTTCCGGTAATCAACCTTTGCGCACTGCTCACCGCTTGCGAAAACATGCTGCTCTGTGGATTTGCTGTGTAGATCCAATCCTGCGCTGAAGGCTCGAAAGCATTGCTTCCGCTGATCGGGTAATTGTTATTCACCATCGCTGGTGGCGTAAAAGTTTCAACGGAAGAATAGTTTCCACCGGGACGACCAACTCCGTTGTTGAACACCATTATTTTTCCTTCACCGGGATACCCTTGTGGTATCCATGAAGGGTTATGCTGCCCATAAAATTTTTGGTCTGCAGAAGTGCCGCGACCATAGTTCGATGGGTTTCCCCAGCGATACATCAAATCTCCGCCACGCCCGGAGGTGCCGCCGCTATGCGATGCCGCCTCTGCAATAGTGGTACTGTGATCAATGATCCAAACTTCATTCATGTTGTGACAGCTTACCATGATTTGATCCAGCGTGGCATTGTAATCAAGTCCGTTGCAATGAGTCCAGTCAGCATTTTGTCCGCTGAGTTGCCCCAGGTTTATATCAATCAGCTCAGGATGATCAGCGACTACGCCGTAATTCGATTTGCCTGCGTCATAATTCTGAATTAAATGATCCCATGTATTCCACTCCCACACAATGTTATTGGTCACAGGATTAATCTCAACAATTTTATCCGCCCACATCTCGCTTCCGATGTTCGAAGGATTTCTGCCATTCGCAATGGCATCGGCTGACGTGTGGCTCAACCACACAATGGCGATAACATTTCCGTTTGAAAGCTGAAGCGCATCATGATGCTGACATTGAATGTTGTCAGAAATCTGATACGACCAGTTGACATTTCCATCCCAGCTTATTTCTTCCACTATTCCACCGGTTCCGCCCGCCATGAAATCCGGATTGTTGGTGGTACCGGTATGAAGCAGCGTTCCGTCAGTAAGCAGGTGAACCGATTGACCCGGATGGTAATTGCTTGTCCAGGTATGCACTTTCTTTCCGCATTTGTCTATAAGATACGTGGTATCACTGCCTGTTGGTGCAAACAATACATATCCGTCAGTAGCTCCGGCATTGTTATAAAATAAACCGACCGTTTGGGCCTGGGATTTAAGAATGAAAATTAAAAGCAAGAGTGAGAGTGAGAGTGAGAAGAACTGTTTCATGAAGAAATTTTTTTGTGAAGGATTGTTGAGAGGTGATAGGTGAATGGCTGGAAAGTATTCGGAGGTTTCGATTTTGATGAGACTAAGATCAATAAGAAAAGTTTAATCCGGATTTTAGTTGAAAGCAAGAACTGTCGGTTCTGCGAGAACCGACAGTTCTATGGGAGCGCAGAAATTTTTTTTCAAAATCCCAGTTTAATGAAGGGAATCCCACGCATGACTTATCAGGATGAATACTGATAATGTTCCGGCAGTTTTTTCTTCAATGCATCTTCCGGTTCAGGCACCCAATGATGTAAACCACCCGCAAGCGGATCGTCAAATGTTGTGGGAATATTATTCGCCAGCGTTCTTTCTTTCCATGTGACAGGTTGTGAGCCATCATCTCTTCGCTCCATCGTAATGCATCCTTCAACAGGACAAACGAGCGAACATAAATTGCAGCCGACACAATTCTCTTCAATGATGTGGGGCTTTCGATTCATCGGGTCAACTGAAAGTCCAATGGCCTGGTGCGCACCATCTTCACAAGCAGTATAGCACAACTGACAACCGATGCATTTTTCTTCATGGATGTCAGCAACGATTTTGTATTTCAGATTCAGATCTTCCCAGTGCAAAATATTTTGCAATGCCCGTCCTCTCATTTCATCAATGGTGTTGAATCCTTTTTCATCCATGTAGCTTTCAAGGCCGGGAATCATTTCGCGAATGATGCCGAAACCATAATGCATTACGGCGGTACACACCTGGACGGTTGTTGCACCGAGTAAAATGAATTCCACCGCATCTCTCCAGTTTTCAATTCCGCCAATGCCTGATATGGGAAGTTGCACGCCCGGATGCTGTGCGCAACTCTTCACCATATTCATTGCAATCGGTTTCACTGCCGGTCCGCAATAACCGCCGTTGGTGCTTTTTCCATCTACCACAGGATAGGGAACGAAGTTGTCAATGTCTACTCCTACTAAACTCTGAATGGTGTTGATGAGAGAAATCGCATCTCCCCCACCCTCGTGCGCTGCCACAGCGGGGCGAGTGATGTCAGTAATGTTCGGTGTGAGTTTTACGATCACGGGAATCTTCGCAGCTTCTTTCACCCACGATACAATTGTCTTCAGCACTTTTGGTTCCTGCCCTACTGCAGAACCCATTCCCCGCTCGCACATTCCATGGGGGCAACCGAAGTTCAATTCAATTCCATCGGCTCCTGCATTCTCTACATCGTGAACAATCTGATGCCACTCTTCTTTTGTCTCCACCATCAGCGACGCAATCACTGCATGATCAGGAAATCTTTTTTTCACTTGTTCAATCTCGCGAAGATTATCTCTGAGCGGGCGATCCGTGATGAGCTCGATGTTGTTGAAGCCAATCATCCTGCTATCCCGATAATTCACAGAACCATAGCGCGAGGAAACATTCACCACAGGAACGCCAAGTGTCTTCCAGACAGCACCGCCCCACCCTGCGTCGAATGCCTTCATGACCTGATACCCGCTATTTGTTGGCGGTGCGCTTGCCAGCCAGAATGGATTGGGGGATTTTATTCCGGCGAAATTGACTGAGAGGTTTGCCATAAGTATTGAATTGAAATGATTTGAATGAGAAAAGTTAAGTGTATTCCTGATATTCTTTATGAAGATTCTTATCAATCGATTGAAGCGAACTTGAACTATTCCATGATCCGAGGTTTAAGAATATCATCTACCTTTGAAAAGCAAATCATCAAATCATGAAACTTACATTCGTCATCTACAACGGAGAAGATGGTTTCCTCATTGGTAAGATCAAAGAGATTCCCGAAGTGATGTCGCAGGGCAAAACAAGAGAAGAATTGAAAGAGAATATCCTCGATGCGCTAAATACTTACTACGATGATTTACGGAATGAGGGTGCGGATAACCCAATAAACTAATCTCCCAATAAACTTTTTATTGCCCTGGCTGCTTTTTTCCCATCGGCTACTGCATTCACAACTTCTTGTCCGCCACTTACTGCATCACCGGCTGCGAAGTACTTCGGATTTTTGGTTTGGAAATTTTTCTTGTCAACTGAAATTCTTCCCTTATCGTCAAGAGAAATATTACGGATAAGTTTTAGTAACTCAACTTGCTTCGATTGCCCCGTTGCTTTGATCACCCAATCACATTCTTGAATGAACTCACTGCCGGGAATGATTGAGACTTTTCTTAGCTCTGACTTTGTCCGGATGAATTTTACTCCCTCCACTTTTCTGTTGCCGACAATTTCAACAGGAGAAACATTGAACACTCCTTCGACTCCAACACTCTTTGCCAACTCATATTCAAAACCGTAAGCCGGCATCTCTTCCATGCTCCTTCTGTAAGCAAGAATCACTTTCTCCGCACCCATGCGAGCACTCTCGCTCGCAGCATCCATGGCAGTGTTGCCACCACCAAGCACAATCACTTTATCCGGAACAGAAACATTGTGATGATTCATTCGCAACAGCTCGATAAATTCTGTTGCACCGTAAACATTGATTAATTCTTCTCCTTTGATTTTTAATTCTGAAGTTTCACCCAAACCGATGCCGAGAAAAATTGCATTGTATTTTTTTTCGATTGACTGGATTTCTTCCTGTGTGGAAATCGCCTTGTTGTAATGAACCTTGAACCCAAATTGTTTTTCGAGGTAATTCATTTCACTCAGCACTTCTTCATTCGTGATTTTGTAGGGAGCAACGCCATGCATTGTCAGTCCTGATGGGTTTTCTTTTGCTTCAAAGATGTCTACTTCAAATCCGTACATGCGCAATTCGCATGCACAGGAAATTCCGGCGGGACCTGCGCCAATCACGGCTACTTTTTTTCCATTTGGCCCAATAGCAGCCGGGACCGGTGTAAAAAGTTTCTTATCAGATGTAATTGCTTTTGCCGTTGCGAAACTCTGCAGCCGGCCAATCTCAATTGGTTTTACATTTTGATGAATGTACACGCAGGAACCTTCACACAGCACTTCCGTCGGACAAACTTTTCCGCACGCATGTCCGAAGTAGTTTGAATCATAAATTGTCTTTGCCGCACCCATTGTATTTCCCGAATTGATCTGCCGGATGAAAAGTGGAATGTCAATTCCGGTAGGACAGGCATTCACACACGGAGCATCATAACAAAACAAACAACGTGAGCTTTCATAATACGCTTGCGTGTCGCTCATAAGCGGTTTGATCTGGGCAAAGTTCTCTTCAAACTCGACTTCTGATGTTGGTGGGTTGAATTCGGGCATGTGAGTTATAGGATTATTCGGTTATTGAGTTATTGAACTGCCCGCGCTCACCCTCTAACTCCCTGAAGGGAGGACCGCTCGGCTGCACTATGTCCGAAAGTTCTTCCCCTTTAGGAGACTCAGGACTGCCCAGCTGAACTGTATGCAAAAGCTCTTCTCCATTAAGGAACTTAGGGGTGTGTGAAAGCGACTTTTCCTGAATGCCCCGAATTGTCTCTCGAATTCTTTTCAACACCTTCTCGGTGTCAGTGAAAACTTCTTCGTTGCTAAATCGAATTATTGAAATACCGAATTTTTCCAGCTCTTCAGTTCGTCCAATATCATATTCCTTTTGGTCTGATTCATTATGTATGCCACCATCAAGCTCAATAATAAGTTTCAATTTATGGCAATAAAAATCAGCAATGAAAATATTAAGTGGATGCTGTCTTCTGAACCTGACCTCAAGCTTTTTGTTCGAAATACAATTCCAAAGTTTTTCTTCTGCCGGTGTTAATCGCATGCGAAGCTGTTTCGCAAATTCAAAGATTTTCGGTGTTGCTCCGAAAAACATATCCTCGTGAGTATTTTCAATTGGCATGAGCAACAAATTTTTTACTTCACTCCCCGCAACCCTCTAATTCCCGATTGGTAGAACCGCTCGACTTCACGCGTGCGAGAGCCCTTCCCCTTCAGGGGACCAAGGGGTAAGCGCGGGCTTCACCACTCAATCATCATTCAGTTTCATGAGAAACAAATTTTTACTTCACTCCCCCGCAACTCTCTAATTCCCTAAAGGGAGAACCGCTCGACTTCACGTTTGCGAGAGCTCCTCCCCTTTAGGGGACCGAGGGGTAAGAGCGGGCTTCACAACTCCGTCATCTTTCCATACGTCTCCGGTCTTCGATCGCGAAAAAACTGCCACGTCGAACGCACATCCTCAATCATATCTAAATCAAATTCCGCAATGAGTAATTCATCTTTATCTTCTGATGCCTGCGAAAAAATTTGCCCGCGCGGATCAACAAAATAGGATGTACCATAAAACTTTCCGAGGTTCCATGGCTTCTCTTCGCCTACGCGATTGATGCAACCCATAAAGTAGCCATTCGCTGCGGCGTGCGCCGGTTGCTCCAGCTTCCACAAGTATTGAGAAAGACCTGCTACAGTTGCGGAAGGATTATAAACGATCTCGGCTCCATTCAATCCGAGGATGCGTGCGCCTTCAGGAAAGTGACGATCGTAGCAGATGTACACTCCGATTTTTGCATAGCGCGTTTGAAAGACAGGGTATCCGAGATTGCCCGGCTTGAAGAAAAACTTCTCCCAAAATCCTGATGTGTGCGGAATGTGATTCTTGCGGTACTTCCCAAGATAATTTCCATCTGCATCAATCACGGCTGCCGTATTGTACAACACTCCTGCCTGTTCTTTTTCATAGATGGGGACAATGATCACCATGCTGTATTTCTTAGCAAGTGATTGCATCAACTCCACCGTAGGGCCCGGGACTGTTTCTGCGCTCTCATACCATTTCTTGTCTTGCCCCGGGCAGAAGTATGGTGTGTTGAAAATTTCCTGCAGACATAAAATCTGCACGCCTTCTTTTCCGGCTTCTTCAATAAGCGGAATGTGCTTCTGCACCATGGCATCTACAATCTCCCTGATAGTTCCTTCTCCTTCTGTTTTCGGAAGCGACATTTGAATGAGAGCGGATTTGATTTTTCGCGGCATGAGTGATCGTGTTACCGGCACAAGTTAAGTAACCCTATTCAACCTGAATGAAATTTTGATAGCTGCGCAGAGAATAAAAATCAGAATCGGAATCCTTCCGCATTTTTATCAACTTTATTTTACTTTACATTTTATCACGACTTGATAAATATGGATTTTACAAGTGACGAAAAAATAAATAAGCTCGGGAAGGAAATTGCTAACGCCCGCTCTCCCAAACATAAATGCACTTTGATTATTGACTTGGCAATGGAGCTTCGTCATTCTAATCCTGCCGCATCATTGCAGGAAGCGCAGAAGGCACTGACACTTTCAGATGAAATAAATTTTGGTCTTGGAAAAGCGCGCAGCTATTTCTGCATGGGGCTGGTGCATTTTAATCTCTCAGATTATGAAAATGCCTTTGTATTTCTTGATCAGGCATACCATACATTCTGCGAAGCAGGCGACAAGTGGGGAACCAGCAATGCGCTCAACAACATCGGGCTGATTCACCTGCGACTGGGCGATTACGCAAAAGCACTCGAACATTTTTCTTCTTCCCTCCAAATAAAAAAAGAAGCACATGACCGCTATGGAACCGCCAACGTCATGATTAGCATGGCAGCAATTCATCGCGAAACGGGAAATCCCACAGATGCACACTTGCTATTGACGGAGAGTTTGAAAATTTCGGAAGAAATGAAATTCGATGATCTCACGAGTAAGGGGTTGATGGAGTTGGGGATTATCCTGATGATGGAACGTAACTTTTCAGAAGCAACCGAAAAATTTGGTGATGCAAAAGAGTTTTTTGAAAACCAGAATAATTCTTCAGCCCTCGCTCAATGCTTTCTTCATCTTGGGAAAATACAATCCATTACCGGCAATTCTGCTCACGCTGTTTCATTATTCGAAGAAGGAAAAAGAATAGCGGCAGAAAGCGGTGACAAGAGTTTATTAACCATTTTTCTCTGCAACATCGCGACTGAGAAATTAGGAGCCAATGAACCCCTTCAGGCGATTGCATTGCTTCAGGATGCAAAAAAAATTGCTTTGAGGACTCAGGAAAAACCAATGCTGTCGGTGATCGCTCAGCAATTAAGCGCAGGGTATGAAGCCACTGATAATTTAAGAGATGCGCTGCTCGAGTATAAAAATTTCATTGCACTAAAGAATGAGATCAATTCTGTGGAGACCACCACCCTGTTGCACAACCAGCAAATCAGCGCAAAGATGGAAGCGCTGGCAACAGAAAATAAAATGCTGGAGGTGGAGAAGATGGCTGCCCTTGGTCAGCTTACAGCACTGCTCAACACGCAGGAAATAAAATCGCTCAATGCCATGATGGAAGGACAGGAAAAAGAACGCAAGCGCATTGCTGCCGATCTGCATGATCGCATCGGAAGTTCGCTCTCTGCCATCAAGCTGCATTTGATTGGCTATGCCAAATCGCAGGAGGCGCTTTCACAGGAAGAAAATAAGTTAGCAAAAGTGAACTCGATGTTTGACGAAGTGGTGCAGGAAGTACGCCGCGTCTCACACGATCTCGCTTCCGGTGTGCTTATGAAATTCGGGCTGGTTTCAGCCCTGAAAAATTTGATTGAAAGCATTGAAAGCGCAGGCAACATTAAAGTGAATTTTTTTGCCTACGGATTTGATGAGCGGCTTGATCATCGAACAGAAATTTCGGTCTATCGCATTACACAGGAACTGATCAGTAACATTCTCAGGCATGCGCAGGCGAAAGAGATCAACATTCATCTGAATCATCATGAGAGTCATTTATCTTTGATGGTAGAAGACGATGGCATTGGCTTCGATCCTGTGAAAGCATCCGGAGGCATCGGCATGAAGAACATCCGGTCGCGGGTGAGTCAGCTTCATGGAAAAACTTTCTTCGATTCATTGCCGGGAAAGGGTTGTTCTGTTACCATTGAAATTCCTCACCGAGTCGTGCCGACCATCACACAATCATGATACGAATCATCATCGCCGACGATCATCAAATGTTTATTGACGGGCTCAAGCTTATCATTCAATCTTTTGAAAATATTGAAGTGGTGGGGGAAGCATTAAGCGGTGAACACGTTCTCGAACTTTTAGAAAAAATTACCGCAGAGATTGCTATCCTCGATATTAACATGCCCGGTATGGATGGTATTGAAACTGCAAAAGAAATCCGGAAAAAGTTTCCGGAAGTAAAGGTGCTGATCGTGACGATGTACAAGCAAAAAGAATTCATCACTCAATTGGTAGCAGCAGGAGTTTCGGGATACATCCTGAAAAATACAGGAGCTGAAGAGTTATACAATGCTATTCGTGTGATTCATGAAGGCGGAGAATTTTTCGGCGAAGAAATAACAAACGAGATTCTTCACGGCATGCGACAGCGTGCTTCATTGCCCGACGCTCCGCAATTCAGCAAGCGTGAACAGGAAATTCTGAAGCTGCTGGCAGAGGAACTTACCACCCAGGAAATTGCCGATAAATTATTTATCAGCTTCAATACGGTGGAATCTCACCGTAAAAATATGCTCACGAAAGCGCGTGTGAAAAACACTGCCGGATTGATTCGATATGGAATGCATATCGGGTTGATTTGATATTCTATTAACAGTTCCTCGTTGTTACATAATATATATATATCGACCTAAATAAATTTTTCCCGAAAGGTTCTGTTACTCCTTATAACTGCAGAGTAATCCCTTTTTTTTTAAACGCAGGCTAACAGTTTTTATCACCTCCATTGCTCCTATATATCCCCGAATTCAGGGATACTCAAAATCCCAGAATTCGGTGATGCAATCCCCCTATCTCGATCCACAATTTTGCGGCATTAATTTAACCTCAAAAAATAAACATTATGAAAAAACAATTAACACTTTTTTGCATGATCATGACTTGCGTGATCATCAATCGTCAGCCCGTGTTCGCTCAAACCGGAAGCTGGAAACTTGCCGGCAATACTTTAGCAGGCACAGAAAAAATAGGAAGTAAAAACAACTTCAATCTGAATGTGATTACCAATAACCAAACCCGAATGACAGTCTCTTCCTCGGGCAATGTTGGAATTGGTACAACGGCACCGGCAACTAAATTGGATTTGCTGGGACCTGGCAACTGGGATCTTTCTACTTCGGAAGGAGATTTTAGGATCGGGAATTCCACCTACCGTTTAAAGTTCGGTGTGGCATTAGCGGGCGGCGGGGCTGGCGACTGCTACATTGCAGCACAAGGTGGAACCAGTGGCATCTATATTGGATCCGGTAGCAGCTTCAACAGCCTCTATACACTCTCTGTTAAGCAAGGCCACATTGGAATCGGCAGCGTCGCTAATGCTTATCGTTTAGAGACGTATAGCTTCAATAATAATGACACATCCACTATAGGATGGTTCAGTTCTGCTGATCACTCAAAAGGGGTGAGTATTGGACAGAATTCTGTGCGCGCTCTCGGATCAAATTCTGACATTGATTTGAACCTGAAGGCTAAAGGACAAGGGGGTATTTATTTAAGCGCCGGTGGCTTGCATCCAGTTCACGTCAACTCAGCAGGAGATTTGGAAGTTGATATTTCGAACGAAGGTAATGGCACTTTCACCCACGTACTCAAATTTGGATTAGGAACAGGAGAAGGTATCGGTAGCAACCGTACTGGCACTACCAATCAATACGGCCTGGATTTCTATACCAATTTTACAAATCGCTTTGTCATTACTCAAGCAGGTAACGTCGGCATCGGCACTACCACTCCATCAAATCAATTGCAACTATCTCTAAATTCCGCATGTAAACCGGGTTCATCCACCTGGACAATTTGCTCAGACCAGCGATTGAAAACCAACATTACAGATTTCAAAGACGGCCTCGATGTACTGATGAAAATTCATCCCGTTTGGTTTGAATATAATGGGCTTGCCAACATGCCTACAGGCGAACGCTTCGTAGGTATTTTAGCGCAAGAAATGCAAAAGGTTGCTCCTTATATGATCAGCGCCTGTAGCTGCAATCCTGATGGCGAAGATTATCTAAAATATGATGCGAATGCGTTATTTTATATTCTTGTGAATGCGGTCCAGGAACAAGAGCAAACCATCGCCGATCAAAAAAAACAGATCACATCAATAACAGAAGAAAATAAGCAGCAGTTGACTGTCAATGCCAATCTTCATCAGCAAATAGATCAGCTTACTGCTTTGGTTAGCAATGTGCAAACTTCAATGGAAGAGGTGAAAGAACTTGCGTCAGACTCTAAGTCAACCACCAATACCACTATAGTGGAATTGACGAATGCCCGCTTGGATCAGAACGTTCCCAACCCTTTCGATCAGTCCACGACTATTGACTATTACATTCCGAAATCCTTTGCAAATGCTGCGATTCAATTTATTTCACCAGATGGCGAGATAATCAAATCTGTTCCGATTGCTGCAAAAGGAAATGGACAATTGATCCTGAAAGTTGGTGAGCTCTGTGCAGGAACATATCAATACTCATTGATCGTTGATGGAAAAATAATTGACACCAGACAAATGATTCTTACCAAATAAAATAATTTTCGTTATATACTTATTCCTTTATCACTGGCAGCGCCGAAAAATTTTCGGCGCTGCTATTTAACTAAAGTATGATGATAAAATTGATCATCAGAATACCTTGCTCTTCCTCTTAAAATTTTGCCTCCCTGAATTCAGGGATGCTCCAAATGCCAGAATTCTGTGATGCAATCGCCTGTTCTCTCAAGCCATCTTTGTACCGTCCCACTGGAACGGGATCACGATAAAAAAAATTCTAACGACAAAACTCTTATCACATGAAAAATAAATTGTTCTTTCTGATTTCAATGCTTTCATACAAGGGAAATATTACTAAAAACAAGAATCACATAAAACAATCCCTTCTGAATTTTGTTGAAGAAGCAGGTGCATGGTTGCTCCTCGGTGGATTCCTGATGGGTATCGTCTGGATAGCAGGAATACTTTTAGGCACGAATTAATTAGGATAATGGCCGGAATGTTGATTCGTTACCGGCAAAAGGGATAAGGAAGACGTGTGTGTGCGATATTTTGCGACATGATTTTTTAGGTGTTAGGGAAATTAGGAAAATGATTTTACATTTATGAGATCAAATAAAGCGTCAATCTGATCCTTGTTAACAATCTATAAAACCATGTCGAAAATCAAATTGAGCATTTCAAATAAGGAATTCAAAGCGCTGTTCAAATCAATAGATAGTATTTCGGATACAGTTTATATTCCGGTTGAGACTCCTTCAGTGCCGCAGCCAATAATCACAAAGCTATGATACGAATCATCATCGCCGACGATCACCAAATGTTCATTGATGGGCTCAAGCTCATCATTCAATCTTTTGACAATATTGAAGTGGTAGGGGAAGCATTGAGCGGTGAACAGGCTCTCGAACTGTTTGAAAAAATTCCGGCAGAGATTGCTATCCTCGATATTAACATGCCCGGCATGGATGGTATTGAAACTGCAAAAGAAATCCGGAAAAAGTTTCCGGAAGTGAAAGTACTTATCGTGACGATGTACAAGCAAAAGGAATTCATCACACAATTGGTAGCCGCAGGAGTTTCAGGATACATCCTGAAAAATACAGGAGCTGAGGAATTGTACAATGCCATTCGTGTGATTCATGAAGGCGGAGAATTTTTTGGCGAAGAAATAACAAAGGAGATTCTTCACGGCATGCGACAGCATGCTTCATTACCCGACGCTCCGCAATTTAGCAAGCGTGAAAAGGAAATTCTGACGCTGCTCGCTGCGGAACTCACCTCTCAGGAAATTGCCGGCAAACTATTCATCAGCTTCAACACGGTAGAGTCGCACCGCAGAAACATGCTCATGAAAGCAGGAGTGAAAAACACTGCCGGCTTGATTCGCTATGGAATGCATATCGGATTGATTTGATATTCCATTATTGGATGATCATTTTCAACACAACCGATGGATTTTCAACTTGCAGAAAACTTATTGACGATCTCCATCAAGCAAGGGACTATATCAGAAATCCGGGCTCTTCCTGCTCCTGAGTGATAATAATGTCCATAAAATCATTCATTCCTGCTCAATAACTTTTTCCCAAAAGATGTTTATCTTGTGAAATCCTTTTCTGATAATGGAATCATTCGCAAAAGTCTTTTTGGGAAATAATAAATTTAACCGTGAAATAATTTTTTTAAGCTCACCCTTGCAGTACGGTGATGGAGGACTCTTCTTTCATTTCATAATCCTTTTCAACTATGAAAGCAAAAGCTGATCATTAAATTATCTAACTTCTAAACCACACATCATGCTGAATGCAAACACAAATAAACTAATTCAGGGATCCCGCTCTATAGCTGGTAAACTCTTCACCTACCTCTTGCTTTTAATCGCTACATCGCCGCTATCAACCAAAGTTTTTTCTCAACGACCGAATTTTGTCATCATTCTGCTCGATGATGCACATGAACCATCACTGCCGCCGGATGGACCGCCCTTTCTCAATTATCCTTCCATTCAAAGAATTTATCAGGAAGGATTGCGGGTTTGCAATGCGTATTGTCTTATGCCACTTTGCAACCCTTCCCGTTACACCATGCTCACAGGCACGTATCCTCATGTTCATGGCGCCACAAACAACGTATTACATCCACGGGCCGATTTACCAACGTTCTATAGCATTACGGCCGACCACGGTTACCATAATGCCTATGTCGGCAAGTATACCAATGTGGAACACAGGTACATTCCGGGAATGGAGAAGACGCTTACAGTTCCTAATATCAACCAGGATGATCCTGTGATGTACTATAATGGGGTGAAAAAAACACTGGTTGGAAATACAACTGTGATTATTGACGATACGGCAGCTGTATGGTTAGCTTCCATAGATACGCCTTTCATTTTCGGAATCGGACATATAGGAACTCACGTCCCGATAGCCGTAGCAACTGATTACCAGGACGACTATAACGGGCTTGCTACTTTGGATAATTATCATCCCTATACTGTTGACTACCCCTCATTTCTATATCAGGATACTCTTAGTAAAAACTATATTCTGGCACATGACAGCCTGGCGCTCAAGGATCACCGGGAAAAGCTGTTTGAAATTCAGTCAGAAATTAACCGTGGAATAGAAAATATTTTTTCCGCATTAGAGAGCCGGGGAATTCTTGACAACACGATGATCATCTTTACCAATGACAATGGATTTTTGTATGGAGAACATCTCTTAGCAGGTAAGCAGGACGCCCATGAACAATCCGCCGGCGTACCTCTTTTCATTCGTTATCCTGCCTGGTTTGAGCCCGGCACCGTTGCATGTGACAACATGATTGGCTTGCATGACATACCCTCTACCATTCTTGATGCTGCAGGCATTAATACTTCATCCTATCATCTCCAGGGGCAATCTCTTCATTACCTCTTGCAGCCGGGTCATGAAAGAACATCCCTCTATCTTGAGGCTGTTAAGAATTGGGTGGGGTTAGTCGAGGATGATATTGATACCGCGAATGAGCCAGGATGGAGAGCTGTTAGAACAGCCGGTTTTAAATACATTAGACATCATTGCCAGGCACAGGTAGAAGAACTTTTTGACCTTACCACCGATCCGGAAGAAAATTCCAACGAGGTAAATAATCCTGTTTATGCTGACACGCTGTATAGCTTGCGCATGCTCCTCGATTCGCTGGCAATCGTTACAATAGATACGATAAGCGGCGATACGGTGTACCTGCCCTGCACACTGATTTCATGTCCTCAATCCACCTTCTATGCCGATACTGATGGTGATGGTTTTGGCAATTCGACAAACTCAGCAGTAGGATGCAACGCTCCACCCGGTTACGTTTCAGGCGCCGGCGATTGTAATGATGCGAATGCTGCTATTCACCCCGGCGCAACTGATGTCTGCAATAGCATTGATGACAATTGCAATGGGACTATAGACGAAGGTTGTGTCTCTACTATTACCACAGGTTCTGTTTCAGGTTCACCCTTTTGTCCATTGGCAATCCTGAATGTTCCATTCACTTCATCCGGAACATTTAATAGCGGCAATATATACACCGCCCAGCTCTCTAACAAGAACGGAAGCTTCAGCACGGCTACACCTATAGGCACACTAAACAGTACTGCCGGTTCAGGAACAATTACTGCTACCATTCCTTCCAAGCCTAAAGCCGGAACGAATTATCGCATTCGTGTAACAAGCAGCAATCCTGTAGTAACAGGCACTAACAACGGATCTAATCTGCAATTGGTGGCCTGCGGCATGGTGACAGCATTGTCTGCTTCAGGAATCACTGCGACATCAGCCACATTAACCTGGACCGGGGTTCCCTGTGCCGTAAAATATAAAGTTCAATACCGAAAGCAAGGCATTGCAAAATGGACTACGCAATACTCTACTACCAATTCATATACCATTACGGGCTTACTACCAAATACTATATATGAATACCACGTACAGACC
>DASRAJ010000095.1:0-96183 GCA_035638255.1 Chitinophagales bacterium | reverse complement strand
AGAGCAAACTGGTTGAAGAGGGTATTTGCATAGAGCGCACAGGCAAGTGCAAAGACAATCCATCGCTGATTTTTTTTGATGGAAATAAATTGAAGAGGACTAAGAGGAACAGAAGGCGCAGGAGGCACAGAAGCTTTTTGCTTTGGAGAAATTTTTTCCTTTTTCTTCTTCTTCGACATAGGGGAAAAGTAAAAAGGAAAAATTAAATGGTGATCGGGGATCGAGAGATGCAACAACTTGCGAGGTTGCTGCAAACACTTCGCTGTGTCCTTCGCTCAACCACAAAAACCTGCAGGCGGACACGGCGAGGGTACAGTAATGAATTTTTATGAATGAGGATCTCGATCAAAAATTGATTACTTTTATTAAAACACTTCCTATGAAAAAACTCATACCTTTTTTCTCAATTTTTATTTTCTTCTCAGTAACAGCTCAAGTACCTCAAATAGAATGGCAAGTCTGTTTAGGTGGAACAGATTACGATCAAGGTAACGCCGTCACACAGACTGCCGATGGAGGTTATGCGGTTGTTGGCGGTGCTATATCTACCAATGGAAATGCTACGGGCAATCATGGTGGAGTAGATTACCTGGTTGTGAAACTGAGTTCATCCGGTCAAGTGCAATGGCAAAAATGTCTTGGTGGCAGTGGTGAAGATGGAGGGTATGGCATTGATGCAACGCCGGATGGAGGAGTAATTGTCAGCGGTCATGCTTATTCTAATGATGGAGATGTAAGTGGTAATCACGGAAGCTCTGACACTTGGATTATTAAATTTGATGTAAGCGGCAATATTCAATGGTCAAAATGCTATGGAGGAACAGGTGGGGAAGAGTACCCTGCCAGAGTAAAAACAACCAGTGATGGTGGATATGTTTTTGTCACCAATTCAGGTTCCACGGATGGAGATGTCAACCCTCCCGTCGCCGGTCAAACTGACTTTTGGTTAGTTAAACTAAACTCAAGCGGTACGATTGAATGGGCAAATACTTTTGGTGGTTCAACTTCAGAACGTCCCTTTGATGTGGAAGAAGCGGAAGATGGAGGATTTATTATGGCGGGAGTGGAATATCCTGGCATGGGAGATTATTGGTGGGTCGTTAAAGCAGATAGTAACGGCAATCAGCAATGGGCTAAAACTTATGGTCTGCCTCTTCCCGCACAACAGGCAGAAGACATTGAAGTTGTTCCAGGCATTGGATACATTGTTGTAGGCCAAATTGATTCAGCAATGAACGATGGCTGGGTTCTGTTAATTGATTCTTCCGGAAATGAAATTTGGGATAGACATCTTTCAGGTTCATGGTATGATAACGCTGTCTCGGTTAATGTTAATGATGATGGAACCTACGCTGTACTCGGACAAACCTCCTCGCAAAACGGTGATATCACTTGTAACACTCAATCCACAGATAAATTTTGGTGGCTGACTCTTGATGCAACAGGGACCACTATTCTTAATCAATTTTGTTTTGGGGGCTCCGGGGGAGATACTCCATTTATGATGAGACCCACCAACGACAATGGATATATTTGTGTTGGGATGACGTCATCTACTGATGGAGATGTTTCGGGCAACCATGGATCGGAGGATTTTTGGGTAGTGAAACTTGGATATAACGTAGGCATCGAAGAAAATGAGGACCCGGTTGCATCCATCTTTCCCAATCCGAGTTCCACAAGTTTTCACCTGACTGCTCCCACACCCAACTTTACCATTCAGCTTTTTGACGTGAACGGTAGAAGACTTATTAAGGAAGACTTCAGGAACAGTAGAGAAGCTGAAATAGATGTTTCCCAGATGCCTTGCGGCATTTATCCTTTGCAGGTTTTAACTGATAATGGAAAAATGGTTTGGCAAAAATTAGTTGTAGGAAGATAATTTACCTGAAGAATTCACCCTTCTGGTGCGAGTCTAAGCAAAAAGCGATCTCATAAACTCATATCGCTGCTCATAACACCATAAAGAATCGGGAACGAGTGCAGAGATTTTTTTTATCTTATTATTCAAATCAAAAATTCCACCTTATGAAAAAGCACATACTTATTATCGCCACAGTTTTCATCGCACTTCAACTTCATGCTCAAACATATGTTGGAGGGCTTATTAGCACCAATACAACATGGGCACAATCGGGCAGCCCCTACATTGTTACTCAGAACATCCTTGTGAACACTGGTGTCACGCTCACAATTGAGTCCAACGTAACAGTTAAAATGGATACCGGAATAACCATTCTTGTAAGAGGAACATTGCGCGCCATCGGCATCGCTACGGGGTATATTACATTCACCAGCAATGTTGATACTCCTTATTATGGTGACTGGGCTAACATCACTTTCGACAATGAGAGCACTCCGTATGACACCGTAACTCATAGCGGATGTACCATGCAATACTGCACCATAGAGTATGGAGGGAGAATTCAAACGGCTTACCCGGATGAATATGGAACGGTACAGGCAGTAGGTGCATATCCCTACATTCACAATTGTACCTTCAGAAAAAACCTTGGCAATTGTATATGGTATACCAATTACAATATCACACATTTCATGGACATTTCTGATAACCTTTTTCAAAATAATATTGGTTTTTTGGGGTTCTCGCAATTTGCCGGTTGTGCTATAAAAATTCTGGACGCAAGGCAGGGAAGTGTTGAGCGGATAAAAAACAATGTTATTCAAAACAACGGAGATGGAATAGCACCTTTTTCAGGCATAACCATTCAGCAGGGACAACATCTCGAATGCAGCTACAACAAGATTGTAAACAATACATTCAAGAGTGACTATGCTGTATTATTTATTATGACTGAAGATGGTTATGCTATAAAAAATCTTTTGTGCAGCAATACCGGCTCAGATATGGCGTATGTACAGGAAGGAACCCTTCCTAATTTTAAGAATAATATTATAGCCAATAATAAATGCAACAGGATTTTTGCGGCGTCCGGTTTTTCATGGCAACCATTTGAAGGTATCATTAGCAACAATGCCTTTGTAAACAATTTATGTTATTGGAATCAAATGACTGCAGTATGCATGAACACAAGCTTTGTTCATAATACTATTACAATGAATGAAGATACTATCAGTCCCTACTACGGGGGAACTGAATTTTACGTTCTTCAGGGTTACGAGCCGCAATATTTTACTTTAAGCGGTAATAACATTCACGATAATTATTCCCTGAATCCTGAGCCATTTTACAATTTCGGATTCAACTCTACCTCCACTCAACCAGATTTTGACGCCTCTCAAAACTGGTGGGGCTCAAGCGATCAAACAACAGTAAACAACGGTATCTACGACTTCTTTGACAACTTTACTCTCGGCGTTATCAATGCTTCTCCATTTCTTACCACACCCGATATCATAGCACCCATTTCCCCGCCAATGCATGTTCTTAAGACTGATTTAGGCGGAGGCAATATTAAAATTGAATGGGACCCGAATCTTGAAACCGACCTTTCAGGATACAAAATTTACTGGCATACTTCTGACTGCTGCTTCTTCGATAATGTTCTCGATGTGGGCAACACGACTTCACATACTTTCAGCGCAGCAAATTTTTCGGATGTATATGCAGTGACCGCTTATGACAATGCCCTCGATGGTACCGATGATCAGTTTGACGGAAATGAAAGCTGGTATTCGTATGATCAAACTTGCAATCTTACACCGGTTAAAAACATACCGACGAGTGCAACGACACTTAAAAATTTTCCTAATCCTTTCACTACTTTAACTACAATCCAATTTAGTCTCGACAAAACATCAGCAACATCGTTGGAGGTATTTGATGTAAACGGCCAACCCATGAAATCATTACTCGATAATAAATTACTTCCAGCAGGAAGCCACCATATAAACTTCGAAGCGAGCGGTTTTCCTTCCGGTCTCTATTACTACATTTTAAGAACCGATGCGAAGACTGATATTGGAAAGATGATTCTTATGCGGTGAAAAGAGAAGTAAGTTGCTTTAATGCAACTTGCACCATGAGTACCGGCCCGCGGGCGTCCGAAGTTTAGCGAATATGCGCAGATGACGCGTACAGGCAGAGTGATTATTGCAAGCGAATAATCTTGTTATCTTGTGCTCACCTTATTGTGAAAACGCAATTATGAAAACACAATTTGCAATCCTTCTCTTCTGCGCTTTCTATTTTTCAAACCTCAATTCCACTTCAGCGCAATCTACATTTGAGAAGAGCTATTTGGATACAATTTACGGGTCCTCCTATGGTTTTTTGCAACCTGCACTTGACGGAGGTTGCGCCTTATTTGGTGTCTGCGGACCAGGTACCGACTTAGATTTTTCCCTTATTAAAGTTGATGTGAATGGCAATGTGCAGTGGGGTAAATACTTTGGCGACTCCATCAGAAATATTGGCTATGGATTTTCTCAGGCCTCTGATTCAGGATATATCATGGTCGGGCAGGAATATGACATGTCAGGCAACCAAACTCCGCACTTATACATAGTGAAATGTGATAAGAATGGAAACTTGCAATGGTCGAATTACTACAACCTCAACACCTCGGGTGGAATGGTTCTTCAAGCAAATGACGGAGGTTATGTGATAGGGGGAACTGAGGGTTCAGGTGTAGCCTTCATCTTAAAAACGGATTCTCTGGGAAATGTTGAATGGACAACAGCTTATTCCCCTACACATCCCTTCGATCTTCAAAAGACTTCTGACAATGGATATATAATGACCGGCACTACTCAGTTTCCGGATAACACCTATAGCAATGTAAGCTTGATTAAAACTGACTCTGCGGGAAACTTACTGTGGTCAAAAAGTTTTGGAGGCACATTAGAAGATGATGCATACCGTGTAAAGCAAACAGCAGATCACGGATATATTATTGCGGGCTCGACAAGTAGTTTTGGAGAAAGTCAGGGCGATATTTACCTGCTCAAGACTGATGAGAATGGTAACCTCGAATGGTCAAAGACTTACGGTAATGCTAATGCAAACTCCGCTTATGACGTTCAACAAATTGAGGGTGCTGGATACCTGGTGGCTGCACTAAATAACCCCGGGGCACCGAATGTTTATTTGATTAAAACCGATGGGTCGGGGAATTTACAATGGTCAAAGCAGTGGGGCGCATTTGATTATACTTTCGTCGAAAACATGTTCATTTCATCGCAGAGTACTTTTCTGATATCGGGAAGTGGATTCAACAATTTAGATTACACCAAAATTTATTTGCTCAACATTGATACTGACAATTGCCTTTTTGAGAACGTAAATGTTACTGTAACAACGGCTGCTTCATTCGATACAACAGGAGCTACTCCTGAAATGGTTTATTTAACCGCTCATCCGGCAGATACAAAAGAACATGGTGAGCAAATAGTCGAAGAAGTGCTTTGTTATCCTCTGAACATCAATGAAACAATTTCCTCAGAGCCTTCATTTCAAATTTATCCCAATCCTGTTACCTCCCAACTCAATACTTCCTTCAACAATTATTATCAGCCATATCATTTGATCATTACAAATTTTTTGGGAGAGACATTGAAAAATAAAATGATTACTGGAAGTGAAAGCAGCATAGATGTTTCTCAACTGCCTTTTGGTGTTTACTTAGCAACCATAAAAACAGCAGAAGGAAATTTTGTGAAAAAATTTGTGCGGCAATGAAATATTAGTTTTTTGCCAATTGCCAATTGCCAACTGCCAACTGCCAACTGCCAACTGCCTACTGCTGCTGATACCTCGGATGAAACTGCATCAGCGTCTGCCTTAAAAAATCCCGGTCAAGATGCGTATAGATTTCCGTAGTAGTGATGCTTTCATGCCCTAGCATTTCCTGCACAGCGCGAAGATCGGCGCCGCCTTCAATCAGGTGTGTTGCGAACGAATGACGGAACGTATGCGGGCTGATGGATTTCTTCAACCCGATTTTTTGCACGAGCTCTTTGATCATCATGAACACGTACACGCGCGTAAGTTTCTTTCCCCTCCGATTCAAAAACAAAATGTCTTCCGACTGAGGATGAATTTTCAGATGATTGCGCACGCCTTCAAAATAAAAATTGATGTGCTTAATCGCAGAACCCCCTATGGGAATGAGGCGCTCTTTGTTTCCTTTTCCGATCACTTTAATAAAGCCGACATCAAAATAGAGATTGGAAATTTTCAGCTCGACACACTCACTCACGCGCAGCCCGCAACTGTAGAGTGTTTCAAGAATGGCACGGTTGCGAATACCATCGGGGCGGCTGTGATCAATGGCGTCCATGAGTGCATTGATCTCATCAAGGTGCAGCACATCGGGTAATTTCCGTTGCAGCTTGGGACCTTCAATAAGTGTGGTGGGATCAGTCGTCATCAAATCTTCCATCAGCAGGTATTTGTAAAAGCTTCTCACTCCCGAAAGGATTCGCGCCTGCGTATGATCGCCAAGACCGGTTTCATTGATGAAAGCGATGAACTGCTGCAGGTCTTCGAACGTGACGTCTTCCGGTTGCTTGTGTGATTGGCTGAGTTCGAGGTAGCGGGCGAGCAAATTGACATCGTGCAAATATGCTTCTATCGAGTTGAGAGAAAGAGAGCGCTCTAAACGCAGGTATGCTTTGAATCCTTTGATGGTGCTGTTCCAATCCATGGGGCGAAAGTGGTGAATGGTGAGTGGTGAATGGTGAATGGTGCAATCAATTTTCTAACTTGCTTCGCGAAGAGTGTACAACGAGAACAACACACAAAAATTTCGGATTTCCCGAAAAATCGGGACGGGTCGGATTTTTGATTTCCCGATGGAAAAATCGGGACAAGTCGGATTTTAGCAGAAAATCATTTATGAAGATTATTGTCATCAACGGACCCAACCTGAATTTGCTCGGCACGCGTGAGCCTGAGATTTATGGCAATCAAACTTTTGAAAATTATTTTGATGAGCTGAAGAGAAAATTTCCGCAGCATGAGCTTGAATATTTTCAAAGTAATGTGGAGGGAGAGATCATCAACAAGCTTCATGAAGTTGGATTTCCTCCTGCAGCGGAAGGAGTTATTTTAAACGCCGGAGGATACACACATACTTCTGTTGCTATTGCTGATGCGATTGCTTCCATCAAAACGCCGGTGATTGAAGTGCACATTTCAAATCCATACTCACGGGAAGAATTCCGTCACAAAAGTTTGTTGGTTGGAAAATGCAAAGGAAGTATTGTGGGGTTTGGAATGAAGAGTTATGAGTTAGCGGTTAGAAGCTTTGAAGAATGATCACGTCAGAATAATATCATTAACACATTACATTCAAGCCTTCTTTCAAACTCTTATATTTACTTTTTCCTAAGAAGCTGTTTGGAAATGGTTCAGAAATTCGCTTATGCCCACGCAACCCTTCGACAAGCTCAGGGTAACAGGCGCGCGGAGGTCATGCTGAGCTCGTCGAAACACTGGGAGAAGCAAATCTTTTCAATGAAATCCAAACAACTTCTAAACTGTATTCAATGAATCGCATTCATTTCATTTTTCTGCTGCTGCTGATGGGATCAGCAGCATTTTCACAAGACACTTCCACGTTTAGAAAAAACCTGATCGGAAAATGGTACCCTGAAAAATATCTGGAAACAGACGGAAAGATTTATCCTGTTTCTGAAGATGAAAAAAGTCAATACGTGTGGTACAAGGCAGATGGCACCGTTGAATCAATCGAGGAGGAAGGACTCGTGAAAGGAACGTGGTCAATGAATTCATCTAAGATGATATTGGTTGTTACTCAAAAACAATCGAAGGGCTATCCTCAGAAAATGGAAATGAAAATTGTCAAGCTCACAGCGACGCAATTAGCGGTAAAAGCAAAAGATGGCGGAGGCGATTACATCACGATCTACTTCTCAAAAAAATAATCTTATGACGATTAATGCGAATCTAAATGTCATTGCTTAAAATTCATCTGCAGTTCAATCCCGATGATTTCAGGGAAATTTTTTACAAGAATGATCAGCATTTGATTCATAAGAATCGTAAATCGAAACCAATCTTTTATTTGGCGGTGGTGATTTTTATTCTCTTTGTTATTTCTTATATCGCTTCTGGATTTTCATTCGGCATGGTGACTCAATTTCTTTTTCTTGCCGCATTAATTTCCGAAGGTGTGCTGCTCATCGAATATTTTACATTGAGACGGTGGAGAAGGAAGGTTGAAGATTACATAACGACAGTTGAAGGCATGTTGCCTTGCGAACTGGCGATCTCCGATTCAGGATTTGAGCTAAGTGAAAAAACCAAGTCAGAGTTTGAAAAGTGGAACCTGGTGACTATGTACAAGACATATGATGATTACATTGATATTCATACTTCATCTTCACATTACCTTTTTCCGAAGAAGTCTATGACTGAGAATGAGTATTCACAATTCAAGGAGCTGTTGAGGCGAAATGTATTAGAGATGCAAGCGTCGGGAGAGAATAAAAGTAATTTGCAATAGAGTAATGTGAAGTTAACAAAACAGATCAGGGAATTTATTTCCCCGTTTCAAAAAAAATTCTTTCACAATAGAACCATTATAAACTCCGCTGAGCGAGAAGAAATCTTTTTCATTTCCTTTTCGCTTGCTCTTCCATTTCGATAATCCTTTCCTGAAATCACCGTGAGCTTTCCAGATGGAAGAAATATCCTGCGGATAACCACGCAGCAGGGAGCGAATCGCTGAAATACCATCAAGCAACGCTCTTGAAAAAACAATCTTCGTCACCTGATGCTTAGGAAGATTTTTCACGAGCATGATCATGTTGTTACGGTAATTCAGATAGGTCTTGAAAGGATTTCCCTGCGGCAAGCTTCCGCCTCCGAGATGATACACGACGGAATCAGGGCAATACATGATTTTGTAGCCGGCATTTTTCATTCGCCAGCACAAATCAATTTCTTCCATGTGCGCAAAGAAATCCTCATCGAGACCGCCGAGGGATTCATAAATTTTTTTTCTCGTGAGCATACATGCACCTGATGCCCAGAAAATTTCAGCAGGAGTGTTGTATTGATTCGTGTCTTCTTCCACCGCGTCAAAAATTCTTCCGCGGCAAAACGTATAGCCGAAGCGGTCAATCCATCCGCCCGCTGCGCCTGCATACTCGAAGTGCGTGCGCTGCAGGTGCGCGCGTATGCGCGGCTGAAGCGCGCCAATTGTTTCATCTTCTTCCATCATCTTCAGCATCGGTGGCAACCAGTTTTCAGTGACGGCAACATCCTGGTTAATGAGTACGACATATTCTGAAGTGATCTGTTTGATCGCTTCATTGTATCCTCCTGCAAATCCAAAATTTTTTTCGAGCTGAATAATTTTTACAGAGGGAAAATGCTGCCGCACATACCCGACTGAATCATCAGTGGAAGCATTATCCGCCACAATGATTTCAGAATCTTCATGTTGAAACTGAAGCAGCGTGGGAAGAAACTCCTCCATGAACTTTCTTCCGTTCCAGCACAAAACAATGACCGCAACTTTCTTCAAGAGATATTAAATGAGGTGGTGCGTAAAGGTAATTGATGGTGAATGAGTGAATAGCGTATGGAGAACTTCGAGTACAATCTTGCGAACTGCAAACTGACTACCGGTTATACAACTCATCTACCTGTGAGCCAAATGAATCAGGATAAGTTTCTGTATCAAAGTTGCTATAGCCGTTCACATCTTTAAAGGTCTTGAAGATTTTGAACTTCCATCGGGGATCGCTCAATTCTCCTCTTGCGTCCGAATGAATAAGCTTGTAATCGTTTGTTGCCAGGTCAGCATTGCAGAAGACAAACTTCACGTTGCTCTGGTTATTAGTCAGTGTGTAGTACTGCCAAATCTCATAAGGATAGGCGTTGGGCTCGCGGTCACTGCCATCAATACGGTTCGGGGGTCCGTATTGCAAATACACTCTTCCCCGGTCTGTCTCAAAACCGTGTGAAACCGGTGTGCTGTAATTGTAATTCACTGCATCTACCATTTGCTTGTATGCACTCCACTCGCCGTGCGGATCGGTTGCATTGCGCCTCTGCCAGAAGTTGTAAAAGAATTGTTTCATCAGCAGGGTGTCATTTGTTTGCAGCCCATGCAGAATATATGTTCGTTCGTACAATTCGGCGTGCGGCAGAAGGCACTTGAGATAATAATTCATAGAATCGGCGGGCATAAATTTCACGAACTTGTCGCTGATGTCTATCAGCGCAATGCTGTTCAGTTGATAGACTGAGTTTTTATTCATGCGCTGGAAGAATGCTGTTTGCTCCGCTAGCAATTCATTCTTTTTGCTTTTCACCTGCACATCGAGTACATAATTTCCCGTAGGCAGATCAGTAATGTCAAATGATGAGAACAGGACATTGACTGTTGAGGCTTTTTGCCGTGTGAAGCGAAACAACTCATCCGCCACATTGTTGCTGTGCGCTTCCTTCACCGAGTACATGATGAGGATGTCGTCATCACCAGCAACGGCCTTTGCATTGTAAATCTCATTGTAGAATGTGAGCGTGTTCTGGACATTCGGAAAATAGGGGATCGCCATCGGATGAATGTCGTACCCGCTTTTGGAATATAGATTTCTCTTTGTAGTGACTGAATAATTCTGAACGAATTCAATATCTGAAAGCGAAATATTTTTTCTGTCGAACTGCACTTTCAATCCCTGGTTCGCATCAGCATAGCTCGAGGTCCTGTTTGCATCTTTCACTTCAAGATGCACAGTATATTCTCCGTCAGGCAATGAAACTCTTCGCAGATCAAGAACGTCAAAAGAAATCTGAGAAGTGTCAGCGATCTCCGGTGTGCGCAACACATACTTATCGAATTTGTACACATTGGTATCTTTCAAATACAGCAGCGTAACTTCAAGAGCGCCTTCAAATTTTCCCGAGTCATTCTTCACGTAATTCAATTCAAATCCCGGAACGACGATGTACGTTTCCACATACGACGTGTCGGAACTAACAGGAAGAAAAGCGCAGTTGTGCATGAAGACGTGGAGGGTTTGAGCTTTAGTCGAAGAAGTTAGAAGGAAGATGGCAGAGGTTAGAAGAAAGAAATACGATGCAATACGAATGAAATAAGATGTAAGACTTAAGACATAAGACTTAAGATGCGAAATTTGTTGAGAAAGTTTTTTCATCTGGAGATGCTGTGAATTTTCTGTTTTAAAATTACAAACTTATCATCCAACATTTTCCTTTCTTCGACCATTGCAGTGATAGAAAAGATGAATTCAGAATCACACAGCGGCTCTATTCTCCTCGAAACGCAGTACCTGCCACCGGTTTCAGCGTTTGTCATGATGCAGTCATTTTCGGCGATCGTGATTGACGGTGATGAGAATTTTCAAAAGTCAACGTGGA
Organism: Chitinophagales bacterium; assembly: GCA_035638255.1. GTDB lineage: Bacteria > Bacteroidota > Bacteroidia > Chitinophagales > UBA10324 > DASRAJ01. The sequence continues at coordinate 84,842 of DASRAJ010000095.1, read as the reverse complement.
GAAACCGGTGCACCATCATCAACGCAAACGGGCCATTGCTGCTTACCATACCCATCATTGGCGGAAGAGGAGTGAGGAGCAAAACAAAAGATGTTCGCATTGCAAACGAACAGTTGTGGCAGAACATCCATTGGCGAAGCATGATTACCGCATACGGCAAGAGTTCGTTCTTTATTTTTTATGAAGGGAAATTTCGTGCGCTTTATGAAAAGCAATTTGAGTTTTTGATTGACTTCAATACGGAACTACTTCGATTGTGTTTTGAAATTCTTCATTGGAAAAAAACAATTCGTATAAATCGGTTTTGCGAAAATGGAGAGCACTGCCTGCACCCTGCATCCAGCACCCTGCATCCTTATCACCAGGTTTTCGAGTCAAAGCATGGCTTTATTCCTGACGTGAGTTTTGTTGATTTGATTTTTAATCTGGGAAATGAAGCAGATGAATATCTTAGTAATTTATGCGACCCAATTAAAGTGTAGTTTTAGTTCTTGCCTTTTCAAAAACCATTCACACCATGAAAAAAATTTACCTGCTTGCCTCAATGTGCTTTTTCTTTTCGCATGCGTTCTCTCAAATCACTTTGCAGTCTTCATTTCCACAGAACCTGATTTACCATGCTAAATACAAAAATTGCGGAGACAAATTGATATATGCGGATTACCTAAATAATGTGATCACCCTCTATAATCTCGATCAATCAGTTTACAAAACAATTAATGTTCCTTCCATTCCGACAAATACAAACGGCTACGGTATCGAGTATCTATCGGAATCACTATTCGATACCGATTCCTCAACTTTTGAATATTTGATGATAGGGTCGGAAGCCGTAAATAACCAGTACCTGCCACACACCTATATTATTGATGAGCAGGGAAACATTCTTTTTGTGAGAGATACCTTAAGCCCCGCTTTTGTTTATTCGGGTATTGTCTCTGTTACAGGTCATGACTTACCTATTTTTTCAACTGACAGCGGAACATACATGCGGTTGACAAGTGTAGGTTCTGTGCCTAATATCCATCACACTGAGTTCTATAAGTTACCCGGTAAACTTTACGAGGGGTGTTGTTGCGAGGACGGATTCCAGCTTACGGGTGAAGAGGATGCAAACAAACCTGCCGGTAATTTTTCCGTGAATTCTTTTCCCAATCCTTCCCAATCTTCTACGAAAGTTTTCTACAATCTTCCGGATGGAATCACGCATGGTGCACTCATCTTTTATGACATGCACGGAAATCAGGTAAAGCGATTTCAGGTGAGTAATCTGTTTCGATACATTCTTGTTTCAACGGACAATCTTCCTTCGGCAACGTATGTGTATCGAATTGAAACTTCACAGGGAATTTCGGAAGGGAAACAGCAGATTGTAATCCGATAAAAGTTGAAAGAACTTCGTTCCGCTATTCCTGTCCTTTCGCATTCAACCTGTGCGAGCGGAGCAGGCTCAAAATGTGAAGAAAAACATTTTCCTTTCTCATGCCTCTTCAGCATGATACAGATAACGAACAAGTGAACGCTTTGCTACGGGCAGCAGCGTCTCATTCAGCGGAAAATCAAAGCGGGCCTCAACGGCATAGGCGGCATGGTTGCTTGAATTTCTGAATTGCTTCATGAGCTGAAATTTTATCTCTTCAAATGTGTTGGAAAAGCTGCGGAGATATTCGCCGATAAAGTCAGTCTTAATGCCGCGGTACTTTTCACTGGCACTTTCGAAGATCGTGATCTGATAACCGTACACCCTCATCTCTTTGGAACTCGATTTCGTAAGCATCATGTAACCGCTTTCAGGATTGAGGGAAACAATTCCGATCGGGAAAATGCTCAGATTCTCTTCCACATCCTGGTAAATTTCTTTCCCTTCTTCCACTGATGAATAGAGTTGCGGAATTGCGAAATCGAGGATCGCCTCAACCTCTTCCAGATAACTTTCATCCATGAGCATCTTCTCATACTCCATTGTAAAGTTCTCCAGGTCCATTTTCGAAATCTGTTTCGGAAATAAATTGCTCACGAATGTTTTGTTCTTCCTGATGGTGACAAGGTTGTTGTAATGAAGGAGAAGGTCACCAAGAAAAGGATATAGTTTTTTATCGTCAAAACTTTTGCTCACGCTTTGCAGGTAAGCAAGAAGAATATACTTCTTGTATTCGAAGTCAATGTGACCTTCAGTGAGCCAATCTGGATTCAGTTGATTCATGGCAATAGATTCTGTGCGATGATATAACGTATTTGCTGACTGACATGTTTCCAATTTGGCAGAATATTAACAACAAATCGTGCCATTGTAGAATGGTTTGACAGTGCCTTTACAATTATGAGGGAATGACGATACGAATTGCTGTGTTCAGGAATCTCAATCTTTCCCGGGCTAAAAAGATTTCAGGCAAATTCTTTTTGAAAGGTTGATAAAGAGAGATTGAGTTTTGCTGAGTGCATTGCTGTCGAATAAGGAATTTTTTTGAGCTCGCGGAAGTGCCGAAAAATCTATCGCGACCATGACAATACTGTCACCTTCAGCATCAATAAAACCAACGTAACTTCTTGTGAACGATTTGTAGTGAGTATTGAAAGATGTATCAGCTTGTTTGTATTTATCAAGGATATTTTCAATCGCGCGCACATTGAAGAGCGACAATGGAAAAGCAGAAGTATTTTCTCCGAATAGAAAATGGGTGACGCTAATTTCAGGATTGAGTATTGAAGGACGAATAAACTTTTCTTCAGGAGAGACAATTGAAACAATTTTCAATTCCATTCTTCGATTGAGTTGCCGCCCTTCAGGGTTATCCTTCCCATAAATTTCATTTGGGGCAATCGGTAACGTTTCGCCATATCCTTTTGTAACCAAACGACCCTTAGGAATTCCTTTGGAAATAAAATAATCAACAATGGCTTGTGATCTGGCTTGTGATAACTTCAAATTATACTTGTCATTTCCCTTGCTGTCAGTATGTGAACTGACTTCAGTGATCAATTCCGGATGATAATAAAGAAAACTCGCAGTAGAATCCAAATGCGGGAAAGATTCAGGGCGAATTTCAGCAGCATCAAAGCCAAAGTAAATGCAGCATAGAATTTTTACTTCACCAACTTCGAGTGAAGTATCGCTGTATTCAAAATGCTTTCGCTGGTCTAATGATTTTAGTGATGGCAAGATGTAAGTAATTTGTATTTCAGTTCTTCTGTTTTGTTGACGTCCATCAGGATTATCTTTTCCATTAATTTCATTCGGAGCGATTGGAAATGCTTTCCCATACCCCTTAAATGTTAATTGCTGATCGGGTACACCTTTCATCTTTAGATATTCATAAGCACTTCTCGCTCGTGCTTCACTTAACTTCAAATTGTACTCATCACGTCCCTTGTTATCAGTGTGACAAGCAATCTCAATGAAAACCTGAGGATGTAAGCGAAGGAAGTCTCTAAGAGAATCCAGTAAGGGTTGAGGTCGGGGAGGTTCGTAAATGGTGTCAAAATTGTAATTCACATTACCAAGGATTTTCACCTCACCAACCTCAAATGAAGTGTCAGTGTACTCAAAATGCTTTCTTGTATCCTGCGCTAAAGCAGAGTAAGGTGAGATGAATAAAATAACCATGGAAAGAAAAACTTTCATTGACCAAATAAAGTTAGACAAGTTCTTCTTGTAAGGTTGACAAAAAGAACTTGAGTTTCGCCGGGGGATTCACTGTTGAAGATGGAGGATGTTTGTCGATTCGAGCTTAAAGAAAAATTTATTGTCGCCATCACAATGCTGTTTCCTTTATCATCAATGAATCCAACATAACTTCTTGAGAACAATCTGTATTGGCTATTGAAATTACTGTCAAGCTCCTTGTTTGAATCAATGATTAGTTCGATTGCCCGAACATCGAAGAGTGATAATGAAAGGGGAGAAGCATTTTTCCCGAATAGAAAGTGAGTGACTTCGCTGCCCGGATTTAATAGAGAAGGGCGAATGAGTTTTTCATTCGGGTTGATGGCAGTTATTTTTAATTCCGTTCTTCGGTTGAGTTCACGAGCCGCCGGGTTGTCCTTTCCATCCGGTGTTTCATTAGGTACAAGAAAGAAGCTTTCCCCATAGCCTTTTGCACTGAGACGATCTGGTGACACACCTTTCGACATAAGGTAGTCAACTATAGATTGTGATCTCGCTTGTGATAGCCTCAAATTATACTTCTCGTTTCCTTTATTGTCTGTATGATTCCCAATCTCAATTTTTAATTCCGGATGATAGTAAAGAAAGTTCAAAAGACAATCCATAATGGGATAAAACCCAGGAAGAAATGGAGTACCTCCACCAAAACCAAAATGAACGTTATGCAGATTCTTTATCTGGCCAACTTCAAACGAAGTATCAGTGTATTCAAAATGCTTTCGAATATCCAATGATTGAAGAGGAGGAGAAATCGAAGTAATTTTTATTTCTGTTCGTCTGTTCAGATGTTGCCAAGTGTTGTAAAGCCGAAAGGTTGAACCATAACCTTTTGCCTGCAAACGATAATCTGGAATTCCTTTTCCGATAAGGTAATTCATCAAAGACTCAGCCCGATCTTGCGACAACTTCTGTTTCTCTTCCTCTGTACCCCTTGGATCAGTGTTATTTCCAATCTCAATATTGAGCCGGGGGTGCGAATTAAGAAAATCGATTAATGAATCAATCGAAGCAAATGATTTATGCCAAAGTTCTGCGGTTCCAAAAGCGAAATAGATACAACAGAGAATTTTTACTTCAGCGACCTCAAATGAAGTATCACTGTATTCAAAATGTTTTCGATAGTCTAATGAACACGGGTAACCATCAATTGAAATTATCTTAAGTTCAATTCTTCTATTTTGTTGTCTTCCATCAGGATAATCCTTGCCATTAATTTCATTCGGAGCAATGGGAAATGTTTCACCATAACCTTTTGCGACAAACCGTACAGGATCAATCCATCTATTCTCTAACGAGTCTACAAAGGCCTGTGCTCTTTCCTGAGACAGTTTTAAGTTAAAGGCATCATTACCCTTGCTATCCGTATGGCATCCAACTTCAATACATATTGCAGGGTGATGCTTGAGGAAAATTTCGACAGAGTCCAGTATTGAAAGTTTACTTCTTTCATAAATCCAATTGCTAAGAATTTTCACTTCACCCACTTGAAATGAACCACCATCTCTGAATTGAAAATGCTTTCGCGTGTCTAACAATTTGTTCTGTGAGAAGGCAGAACAAGAGAGAATAATAAATAGAAAAGCAATTGAAAGTCCCATTGAATTATTAACATTCACTTATTTGAAAGGCAAGTTATTTTTATTTCAGTTCTGCTTACTGCTCGCAATACCAATTCATCGCTGTCAAAGCGGGTGTAAATGGGCGAACTTTCACCAAATCCCCTCCATGATAATCGGTCCTTTAAGATTCCGTGAGATATGAGAGAATCACAAATTGATTTGGCTCGTCGTTCAGATAGCCCCATATTAAAATCAGAAGTTCCCTTAGCGCCCGTGTGGTTGTCAATTTCTATACACAATTGATCATGACTTTTTAAAAATTCTAATAGCGAATTTAGCTCAGTGCGGGATTCAGGACGCATATCTGCCTGATCAATATCAAAGAAGATTCGAAGCTTCATTACTTCACCAACTTCAAATGAAGTATCAGTATATTCAAAACGCTTGAGAGTATCTGATTTGACTTGTGCTGAAGCATGATGAAAGAGAGTACACAAAACTACCGTTGAAAGAATAGTTTTCATTGGAGGAATTCGGGATTGTAAATTTATTATTTGCATTTGCGTATCAGGAAAGAAATTCTTAACCGGTTTTATTTGCGCGGTACAATCCTTTTCTCAATGACCAGACATCAGGCGAATTTTTTTTGAAAGATTGATGAAGAGAGTTTGTGTTTCTCTGAGGGCATTGCTATCGAACAAAGAATTTTTTTGAGATCGCCGTGAAGAAGAAAAGTTAATTGTAGCCATTACAATACTGTCACCTGCTGCATCAATAAAACCAACATAACTTCTTGCGAATGATTTGTAGTGAGAAATGAAAGATGTATCAACTGGTTTGTCTTCATCAAGAATATTTTCAATCGCGCGCGCATTGAAGAGCGACAATGGAAAAGAAGAAGTCTTCTCTCCGAAGAGAAAATGAATGACAGCAATTGGGGGATTGAGTATTGTTGGGGGAATTAATTTTTCTTCAGGAAAAACAATTGAAACGATTTTCAATTCCGTTCTTCGATTGCGCTGGCGACCTTCAGGATAATCTTTTCCTTCGGATGTTTCATTGGGTGCAATTGGAACAGTTTCACCGTAACCTTTTGCACTGAGCCGGTCTGATGAAATTCCCTTGCTAATCAGATAGTCAACAATTGATTGGGCTCTCGCCTGTGACAGCCTCAAATTATACTTATCCTTTCCCTTGCTGTCAGTATGACTTCCCACTTCGACTTTTAACTCCGGGTGGTAGTAAAGAAATATTTCGAGTGAATCCAGAGATGAAGGCTCCACGCTATGATAATTATATGGGAGAATTCTTTTTACTTCATCGGCTGCAAAAGAGGTATCTGTATATTCAAAATATTTCCTTGTGTCTGGTAAATGAGTTTGCGCTGAAGCATGATGGAGGAGAGTAAACAATACTACCGTTGAAAGAATAATTTTCATTGGAGAAATTCTGTATTGTAAATCTAACCATTTGCGTGCTCACATTCTCTCCGGCACTTCAATCCCCAACAACTTCATGCCTTTCTTAATCACTGAAGCAACAAAAGAAGAAAGCTGCAACCGGAAATCACGAGCACTCGATTCCTGCGAATTGAGAATCGGCAGTTCCTGGTAAAAATGGTTATATGCCTTGGCGAGGTGATAGATATAGTTTGCGAGCACAGCCGGTTCATAAGCAGAAGCCGCTTCCTGAATCATCGCAGGAAATCGCTGCAAGCGTAAAATCAATTCGCGTTCCTGTGGTTGCAGCATGGCCACCCGTGGACCGGCTTGCTGACCTGCTTTGGGTTCTCCTGCTTTTCTCATCACCGATTGTATTCGTGCATGCGTGTACTGGATGAAGGGTCCCGTGAAGCCATGGAAGTCAATAGATTCTTCAGGGTTAAAAATCATTCGCTTCTTTGGATCCACTTTCAGAATAAAAAACTTGAGAGCACCCAGGGCAAGCATGCGATTAAGATTTTTTTGTTCCTCAGAAGAGAAGTCATCAATCTTACCCAACTCTTTTGTATTCTTCTCTGATGTGGAAATCATTTCATCAACCAGATCGTCGGCATCCACCACAGTTCCTTCTCTTGATTTCATCCTTCCCGTAGGAAGATCAACCATTCCGTAGCTGAGATGATACATGCCATCAGCATAAGGCTTCCCGAGTTTGCTGCAAATCAATTTCAGCACTTTAAAATGATAGTCCTGTTCATTGGCAACGGTGTAAATCATTTTATCAGGATGGAAATCATTCCACCGCTCATTGGCAGTACCAATATCCTGCGTGATGTAAACGGAAGTTCCGTCGGCGCGGAGCAAAAGTTTTTGATCGAGCCCGTCACTCGTGAGATCAATCCAAACGCTCCCGTCTTCCTTCTTAAAAAAAATTCCTTTCTGCAATCCTTCTTCGACAAAAGTTTTTCCGAGCTGATAGGTTTGTGATTCGAAATATGCTTTGTCGAAATCAACGCCGAGTATGCGATATGTTTCTTCAAAACCACTGAGCACCCAGCCATTCATCATGCTCCACAGGCTTCTCACTTCAGCGTCACCTTCTTCCCACTTGCGAAGCATCGCCTGAACCTCTTGTGCCAACGGCGCGTTTTTTTTCGCTTCTTCTTCGGGAACGCCTTGCGCTTTCAGTTCTTCAACTTCCTTTTTCAACTCCTGGTCATATCGCACATAGTAATCACCGATGAAATGATCTCCTTTCTTTCCACTGCTCTCCGGCGTTTCATGATTACCGAATTTCTGATACGCGACCATGCTTTTGCAGATGTGCACGCCACGATCATTGTAGATGTTCACTTTCACTACTTCATTTCCGGCGGCTTTCAGAATCCCGCTCATCGAGTAGCCGATGAAAATATTTCGCAGGTGACCGAGGTGAAGCGGCTTATTGGTATTCGGTCCGCAATATTCGATCATCACTTTTTTTCCCGTGGCTGGAAGAACTGCGAACGATTGATCCTGTGAATTTGCCGAGAGAAAATTGATCCAGTACTGATCACTCAGGGTTACATTCAAAAATCCTTTAACTGCTTCGAAGCTTACAATTTCAGGAATGGAATTTTGAAGTTGGCTTCCGATTTCTTTCGCTGTCTCTTCAGGAGATTTCTTTGCAACCTTCGCAATAGGAAAAACAACTACCGTGAAATCGCACGAATATTCCTTGGGGGGAATGTTGACCAGGATTTGTTCAGGAGAAATTTTTTGACCATAAAGCTTGTCAACGATAGCTGCGGTTTTCTCTCTTAATGATTGCTCCATGCCTTCTTGAAACGTGAGTGGGTGAATGGTGAATAAGTGAATGGTGAATTATCAATTGCCTCACGTCCATAAGTCTCATGTCCACTGTCTCACGTCCACAAATCTCACATCCGCAAGTCCTAAGTCCGTTTGCTCAATCATTGACCAATTGATTCGTGACTTTCAGCAAAATCTCAAACACATTTTCTGCCATCAGATTTTCTTTATCGAGTGTTGGATTCACTTCTGTGATTTCAAAGCAGCACACTTTCGGATTTTGAACAAGGCGCTGCAGCAAGGTGGCAGCTTGTTTTTCAGTAATGCCATTCGGTGCGGGCGTTCCTGTTCCTCTCGAGATCGTGGGATCCATGCTGTCCACATCGAACGAGATGTAGATGTAATCGCATGGTTCTACAGCCTGCAAAATTTCTCTCCCGATTTTATCAATGCCGAGGTTGTTGATCTCATCTGTCGAAAACACTTTCACCTTGTTTTGGCGGATGAGATATTCTTCCTGCGGCTCAAAGTCGCGGAGTGAAACGTACACGAGATTTTCATAGCGGATTTTCGGCGATATGCCACCGATCATTTTAAAATCTTCCCAGAAAGAAATCGTATTCTCATCGGGTGTGTTGATCTTTTGGGAGAGGTTGTCTTCCCCTAAAGCAGCAGCGAGCGGCATGCCGTGCATGTTTCCGGAAGGCGTTGTGTATGGTGAATGCAGGTCAGCATGCGCATCAATCCATATCACGCCGATGCGTGCTTCAGGATAAGCCATTTTTATTCCGGCGATGGTTCCGGATGCCGATGTATGGTCGCCGGAAATCAGAATCGGAAAATTTCCTTCTTTCAAGGTCCTGCTAACGGCTTCCATCACCCGCTCGCAAACGATCTTCACATACTTTCCTCTGCGTGCATGCAGCGAGCGGGCGCTCTCAAGAAGCATAGCATTTTCATCAGGGATTTTTTCGGTTGGAAATTGCCTGAAGAAATTGCTGCCAAAGTCGAGCGCTGCTATGCGGATCGCTTCAAATCCTAAACTGGCACCACGAGTACCGGCACCGATCTCGGATTCTACTGCGAGTATTTTGATGTTACGCATGGGGGCGAAGGTAAGGAAACCCCGTCAGTGGCTTTTAGCCCTGAAGGCGGTTGCGGGTGGCTTTCATTCAATCCCGTAGAAGAATTCTTTTTCTTCCTGATAAGAATCATGAAAGAAAATGAAATTGGAGATACCGCCAAACCATTCGATTACTTCCCTCTTGTTTAAAAAGGAATTTTCGCCAGAGATAATTTTATGGTAAGAAGAATGAGGATATATTTTGAAGTCGTCAACAAATTGATGTTTCTGCGGATTAAAATGATTATACGCAACTAACTTCAAGAGATATGTTTCATCATCAACGAGTTTTCGCTTAATGGGACTCTCGAAAAGACTGCCTGTTCGATGGTAAATTTTGTTGAATGCCTGAGCATGGCTATTGAGCGCGTGCGATAATTGACGGGATGGATCAGCGAGGTACTCTATTCCTTCCTTATTCTGAATTTTGATTTCCTCCTCTTTGATTCGAATCAAGAAATGAAAATGATTTTTAAGAAGACAGTATGCAAATGTTTCAAATACGGAGGAGAGATATGCTTTCCATTTTTCAAGGAAGAAGATGTAATTTCTTTCCTCTCTGAAAATATTTTCACCGTTAATGCCTCGGTTGAAGAGATGGTAATATTTTCCTCTTTCGAGTGGGAGTCATCTCGCGCATTTTCGAAAGGTAGAAAAATTTCTCGTGCACAACCACCGTCAGGGCGAAAAGCCACTGACGGAGTTTGGCTTACCCGCAACCACCGTCAGGGTTGAAAAAACCACTGACGGGGTTTCCCGTCCTCAACCGCCGTCAGGGTTGAAAAAAACCTCTGACGGGGTTGCTTCACGAACTGAAAAATCATTTACGTTTGCACGTCAAAAAAAATCAGCGTTAAAATCTTTTTTCTTCCCGAAAGAAAATGACCAACACCTACCGAGATCTTGTCAACCAGACATTTGATTTTCCACAAGAAGGTTTCGAGGTCATTGATAATGAACTTTACTTCAACGGCGTGAATGTGATGGAGATCATTCACAAATACGGTACGCCGCTCAAGATGATTTACCTCCCTAAAATTTCTTCCCAGATAAATAAAGCCAAGGGGTTGTTCAAAAAAGCATTTAAGGAGCACAAGTATCACGCGAAGTATTATTACTGTTATTGTACCAAGAGCTCGCATTTCTCTCACATTCTGGAAGAAGTGGTGAAAAATGATGTTCACATCGAAACATCGTATGCGTACGATATCAATATCATTCGTAAACTCTACGAGCAGAAATTGATTGATAAAGAGCGCTACATCATCTGCAACGGATTCAAAACAAGAACATACACAAGTAAAATTGCTGCCCTTATCAATGATGGGTTTGCCAACGTGATTCCGGTGCTCGATAACATGCAGGAGATTGAAGCGTACCAGCGCACCGTCCGTGGCACCTGCAAGATTGGGATTCGCATCGCCGCAGAGGAAGAGCCCACGTTTGAGTTTTATACTTCGCGACTTGGAATTCGCTGGAGAGATATTCTTGAGTATTATGTTCAGAAGCTTCATAACAACAAAAAGTTTCAGCTCAAGATGCTGCACTTCTTCATCAACACCGGCATCAAGGATGAAGTGTATTACTGGAGTGAATTGAATAAAGCGCTGAACGTGTATTGCCAGCTTCGAAAAATTTGTCCGACGCTCGATTCACTCAACATCGGCGGTGGATTTCCAATCAAGAATTCTCTCGGCTTCGATTATGACTATGAATACATCGTGAAGGAAGTGGTGCTGCAGATCAAGAATGCCTGTAAGAAGAACAAAATTCCTGTGCCGAATATTTTCACCGAGTTCGGAAGTTTTACAGTAGGAGAGAGCGGTGCAAACATTTACAAGATCATTGCGCAGAAGCAACAGAATGATGCAGAGTTGTGGTACATGGTCGACAGTTCATTTATCACCACACTTCCCGACACGTGGGGAATCGGACAACGCTTTCTTCTGCTTCCGATCAACAAATGGGATAAAGATTATCAGCGGGTAAACCTCGGCGGACTCACTTGCGACTCACAGGATTATTACAATAGTGAAGTACATATCAACCAGGTATTTCTGCCGAAGAATTCCAATGGCGAGCCGCTGTACATAGGCTTCTTTCATACAGGAGCCTACCAGGATCAGCTCAGTGGCTATGGCGGCATTAAACATTGTTTGATTCCTTCACCAAAAGTCATCCTCATTCAGAAAGACAAGAAGGGAAATATTACAGATCGGCTGTTTGCCAAGCAGCAAACTTCTGCGAGTATGCTGAAGATTCTTGGATATAAATAAGGAGGTGAGACTTATGGACATGGGACTTGTGGACATGAGACTTGCGGACCGAGAACAAAGGCAGATAGTTCTGTAGGAACGCAATGTCTATAGCAGGCAATTCCCTCAGCAAATCCATAGATCCGGTAGGAACGAGATGTAAACAATTGAAAATTGGAAATGAAAATTGCCACATCATATTATTCTTCGCCAGTGGGTTTGCTGTTGATTGAAGCAAATGATGCTTCAATTGTTTTACTCTCGTTTGAAGCGAAAAAAGAAAAGCCTGAAGAATCTTCTAAGCTCACTGACAAATGTGTCCGGCAGCTTGAAGAATACTTTGCCGGAAAACGAAAATCATTCGATCTTCCATTAGCTCCTGACGGAACTGTATTTCAAAAACAAGTTTGGAATCAACTTCAGAAAATTCCTTTCGCAAAAACTATTTCTTATTTACAATTAGCAAGAGAGCTTGGTGATGAAAAGAAAATTCGGGCAGCCGGAACAGCGAATGGAAAAAACCCGATTGCAATCATTATCCCTTGTCACCGCGTGATCGGTAGTGATGGAAGTATGGTGGGTTATGGCGGCGGATTGTGGAGGAAGAAATGGCTGCTGGAATTTGAGAGTGGAATGAAACAACCAAATCTCTTCTAACAATCCAAGGCATTTGTTAAAGTCCAACAAATTTATATGGCTGGTTTTGGTTCACCTCCGGCAATTGCAGTCTTGTTTCTCTGGGCGATTGTCTATATCCTGAGCATTGTGATAATTACAGGCGCTGCAATTCTAATTAGTAAATACTTTTTTAAACGCTTGCTTTCTTTTTCAAAAATTTTCGAGTCGGGTTTAGTTTGGTGGTTCGTAGGTGTTGCATTTTCGTTTTTGATTTCTAAAATTTTTATTCCGACTGATGTAATTTATGGTGAACCAAGCTATGATAAAAAACTGGAATTGTCTGAGAGAGTCGTTACTATCTGTCTTTACTTTCCTATAGTGCCAATTATGATTTCCTTGGCACTTGCAATCAAAAAGCAGATCATAAGTAAATCACCATCTAAATGATTTCAAAAAAAACCGGCGTCACAATTTGTAACGCCGGTTCCACCCTTAAAAACCCTATGCAAACTCTTACGAAACTTTAATCTCGAGAGATTTTTGTTTCACTTCTTCTTTCTTCGGAAGCACGAGCTTCAAAATTCCATCAGTGTATTCAGCGGAGATCTTGCTTGCATCAACTGCTTCAGGCAAAGTGAATGTGCGGCTGAATGAACTGTGAGAGAATTCACGCATGGTGTAGTTCTCTTCATCCTTTTTCACTTCATTTTTCTTTTCTGCAGATACTGTGAGCAGGTTGTTATCGAGCTTCACATTGAAATCATTTTTTGAGAACCCCGGAACAGCAATCTCAAGACGGAAATTTTCTTTTCCTTCCACCACATTTACTGCGGGTGAAAAATTGTTGGTAAAGGGCTTCACAAAGAAACCATCGAAATCATCACTCAGGATGTTTCGGAACAAGCGGTCGAACGTTGGCACCACCGGATTGGATTTGAATCTAACTAATGACATGGCTTTTAAATTTTTTTGGTTACGTGCCTTATTAGTCAAATGAAGAACCAATGCATTTTAGCAGACAGTTTTTCTGCTAATAAAAACTTATCAGGACAGTATTTCTTAAATGCAGAGTAGAAGCGGAAATTTTTTCAGTCCGGGGAATCGTCATTGCGAGGAGCCGGGGAGATGAATGCGAGGGGCGACGAAGCAATCCGTTCAAATTAATTGTCCAGGGGATTGCTTTCCGAAAAATCGGAACAGGTCGTCACATCTGCGCTTTGAAACCAACCCTTCGTTCCTCGCAATGACGAACTACGCGACTGCTTGATTCAAAAACTTAACGAAGGGATACATCTCTTTAAAAACAGAAGCACATCTCTTCACCAATTTATCGGAGAGAACATCGGCATCAGAAAGCTTGCAACCGCAGGTAAAACTTTTCAGCATCAGGTATTCAATAGCAGGATTATCGGGTGAATAATTTTTTGGCGGGCGCGTTAGCTTTTCATTTCTATCCAGTGAACCAAAAGTTTTCTTGAATGAATTCGCCTCGACAATCTTTTTAAAGTCCTTGAAGTTGTAATCAATTTCCTGCCTGATTTTTTGCAGCTTCTCCGACTCCGGCATCCAAATTCCACCTCCGAGAAAACTTTCGCCGGGCATAATATGAATGTAATATCCGGCTGACGATTCTGTTATTTTTCCACTGGAAATTCCGGCTCCAATGTTTGTCTTGTAAGGAGATTTGTCTTTAGAAAAACGAATGTCGCGATAGATGCGCATCACTGACTTTTTTGGATCTGCATCCTTGACTGCCGGATCAAACTTGCTCACTTCTTTGATCAGCGCAGCCATGAATGCAACCATATCGTCCTTGATTGCTTCATAAGTCGGTTTGTTTTTTTCAAACCATGGCCTGTTGTTATTCTTCTTGATGGAAGAAAGAAACTTTAGTGTTTGTGGGTGAAGTTTTGACATTTCGGATTTTCCACAGGGCCCTGTGGACGGATTTAAGACTTTGGATTTTCAAAGAGGTGCGAAGTTCTGATTTCTCCTGAAAACATTTATGAAATTTTACTTCAGACAAGGATCCATGTATAACTATTCAGACCGTTTAAGCGAGACGTCTTAATTCTACTGTTCTCTGAGTTTTCAAATAGAATGGTTAGAAAGCATTGCGAAGAAAGAATCAAATCTTTATTACCTTGTCATATCAAATTTTTTCTGAAATGAAACACTCAACCATTCTTTCTCTCCTCTGTATTTGCGCGACTATAATGAACTTGAGTGCGCAGTCCGTGCAATTCAGAATTACCTATCCTGATGTCACAATCACCTCCGTAAGTCAGACTAAAGATCACGGTTACATCATAACGGATTCTTCGAGTGCATACGGGATTGGCTCGAGCGACATTATGATGATTAAAACAGACAGCATTGGCAATATAGTTTGGAGTAAGACTTTTGGTTGCAAGACAAACAGCGGTGCAAAAGATGTTGCTGCAAATGCTATCGAGAATTCGGAAAGTGACGGAGGTTTCTATCTTGCTGGTCAGCTTTGGAATCAGACTAACAACACTTATGAAGTTTATGTTCTTAAAACAGATTCCGACGGAAACAAACTCTGGTCGAAAACTTTGTACAATGGCGGCTACGATAAAGGAATGAGTGTGATGAATGCAAGCGGTGGTGGATGTTATGTGACAGGTTGGGTTGGAAATTCATCAAAAGGATTCATCGCTAAAGTGAATGCAAGCGGAACCGTTGCATGGCAGGAAACAGTCAGCAAGAGTTCAGGAACATGGGTGCTGCAACCGGGAAGGCAAACAAGTGATGGTGGAATTATAGTAGGAGGATATGACAACGAATTGGGCTCGTACGAGATGTGGATTGTGAAAACAAATTCATCCGGTTCCATTCAATGGCAAAGAGGTTATGCGATAAGCAGCACGTATAATTTTTGCTATGATGTTTGTCAAACAAATGACCATGGCTATCTCCTCGGTGGTGGAGGTAACACCGGAATTAACTTAGCAAGAATTGACAGCAACGGTACATTAATTTGGTCAAAGACGTACTCCGCGTCATTCATATACCCGCGAGCATATTCAGTGAAGCAGTGCATTGACAAAGGATTCATCATACTATCGCTTGACCTCAACAACAATCAATACCTCATGAAGACTGATAGCATTGGAAACATCGAATGGACATCACAATATTCGGGAGGTTACTTCATCAACACGGTTGAACAAACGAGTGACAATGGATTCATTTTGGCGATGGGTGATGAAGTTGTCAAGACAGATGAGAATGGTAATTCTGGATGCGAAGACACCTTTGTAACATTTACTGCGGATACGCTAACGCTTGTGACAAGAACACCAACTGCAACCGCCGCATCGCAATCGTCAAGTGTTGCTGCTGCGGATAGCTCGACTGATCCCGGAATCACCGCCACTGTTCTTTGTCTTGCAACATCGGTGAGTGAGAACGATGATGTTGAGGATAATCTGATGATTTATCCAAATCCTGTTGCCACAACTTGCTTACTCTTTTCGGAAGAAAATTTTGCTGCTACAGAAATTCGAGTGACTAGTGAAATTGGAATGGAGGTAACGTGTCCGATGCAATCACAAGCGACAAGCGACAGATTTCAATTACAGATTGATTGCAACAAACTTCCTCAGGGAATGTATTTCGTCTCGGTCAGAACCAATAGTGGGATCATGACTAAGAAATTATTGAAGATATAAAGCTTTAAGTCCCCGGCTTCATATTTTAAAGAATCCAATTTATCTTGTGCAACATTCGTCATCATTCTCCTGAATGACTAACACGATTCACAAACCCTAAAATTTTTTACCATGAAAAAATCAAAACACATCTCAATGATTGCATGCCTGGCAATCGCGATAGCAATGGTCGGTTGTGCTCAAAAGCAAGCGAAAACAAAGATCACAGACATCCCCGTCACTACGCAATCGAATGATGCAAGAACTTCCGTGCAGCAGGGATTGGAGATGCAAGACCAGGGTGACCAGCAACAGGCAAGAATGTTATTTACAAAAGCCATTGAGCAGGATCCTAAACTTGCAATCGCTTACGTGCTGCGGGCGGGCATCAGTAACACGACCCAGGAATTCGCGGAGGATATGAAAAAGGCAAAAGAAAATCTTTCAGGTGTAAGCAATTGGGAAAAATGGTACTACGATTACCTGGAAACCTTCCTGACCAGTGATTGGAACAAGCGTTTGGAAATAACCAAAACCATTGCTGATTCATTTCCCGATGCTGCGAGAGCGCAGGTTGATTTGGGAGCAACGTACGCGGGAGGTAACGACATTCAAAACTCGAGAGCCTGTTATCAAAAAGCAGTAGAGCTTGATTCCAATTGGGTTGGCGGATACGCAGCACTGACGGGCTCGTATCTTTTTTTTGAGCCAAGAGATTTTAAGACGGCAGAAGGATATGCGTTACGGACAGTCTCGCTGGCTCCAAAAAGCCCGGGTGCAGAAATCGCACTCGGCGATTGCTACCGTGCAGAAAATGATCTGGCAAAAGCGAGAGATGCTTACTCCAAAGCTGTCGAGCTGGATCCAAATGCTTCAGAAGGATATTTCAAGAAAGGGCATGCCAACACATTCCTCGGCAACTATGATGAAGCACGCCAAAACTACTCTGACGCAGGCACGCATGATGTTTCAAAAACTACCTCGAACGAATACATTGCCTTAACCTATTTGTACCAGGGCGATTTCAAAACAGGCAATGACAAGCTGATGGAATTTGAAATGAAAGCCGATTCATCGGGCGAATCGCCTGCGGTGATAAAGAATGCCAAACTCACCTACCTCGGAGATTGCGAGCGCATCGCAATGCAAACAGGGGATGCTGCCGCGTTGAAGAGTTTAATTCCAATGACTGAACCCATGGTTACTGAAACCGGAAATGACATTGGCACTGAACAGGCGAAGCTCACACAACAGGCAACAAACTTGTATTGGCAATCGGTTCTTGCAGCAATGGAAGAAAACTATGGTGACGCAAAAACAAGAGCAGAGCAGATAAAGTCAACACTGGAATCTGTCAACGATCCGAACAAACTGGATCCATATCACTTTGTGATGGGATACATTTCAATGAAGCAAAAGGATTATGGTGATGCTGTGAGTCATTTTGAACAGGACCATCCTGAGAATAACGTGTACTACCAATATTGGCTGGCTATGGCGAATGAATCGGCCGGCAATGCTGACAAAGCGAATGCGCTCTATAAGCAGGTTGCCATTTACAATTTCAACGGAATTGATTATGCGCTCATCCGCAACGAAGTATTGAAAAAGACACCAGCCATGTGATCGCCTGAAAGCAGATTATAAAGAGTGCGAGTGCGAGCCGGGGAATAATCTTCGGCTCGTATTCATTATGTGATAGCCCGCGGCGATATGATCTGCAACACCCGCGGAGGAAGTTACGCTGAGCTTGTCGAAGTGTTACCGATGCAACAGCTTAACGCGCGACAATAATTTTCTTCCTTATAAATTCATTTTCTGTCTTCATCTCAATAAAGTAAACACCTGCTGCTATATAATGCAGATCAACTTCTTTTTTATAATCGTTCTGCAGGTACGTAAAATTTTGCATCACTATTTCTTCTCCCAGTGTATTCAGTATTCGTAGCGATATATGTTGTGCTGAGCAATTAATCAATTCAATAGTGAAATTTCCATTGGAAGGATTCGGGGAAACAGAAACAGGAAACTCATTCGCTACATTCTCTACTGCCGTGATAAGTAAGCTGGCATAATTAGCGCAACCATTTGAATCACCAGCATAAACCGTATACAAACCCGGTTGTGTATAAGTGTAATTCTGCATGGTTGCTCCAGGAATATCTACGCTATTAAGTTGCCATTGATAGCTTACAGCAGCACTGCTCGTGAGCACATTTCCATTTTGCGTGATCGTTGGAGGAGGCGGAGTTGGATAGACGGTGATGTAATTGGTGAGCGTGAGTGTATCATTGCCAAAAGCATTGGTGGTGATGAGCGTAACATCATAAGTGCCGGGAGCATTGTAACAGATGCCGGCCGGATTTTGATCTGTTGAAGACGAAGGAGCGCCGCCCGGAAAAATCCAAAGCCATGAGGTAGGATTATCGGTGGATTGATCTAAAAAGCCGGTGCACAATTTTTCGCAGAGAGAAGTTTCAATCCCGGAAAAGTTGGTGATGGTATTATTTACCTTGCGAACTCTGTTGTTATTCCAATCAGCGATATAAATGTTTCCGCTTGCATCGAGGGCTATGCCTGTTGGATAATATAACTCGGCTGCTGTTGCAGTTCCTCCATCACCGCTGTAGCCCGCTGTGCCGTTTCCTGCTATGGTAGTAATAATACCGGCTGTGTTTACTTTACGAATTGTATTTGCATTTTGATCATCAATGTACAGATCACCCAATACATCAAGGACTATTTCAGCAGGATAAGTCAATTCCGCTGCAGTTGCAAGTCCACCATCGCTGTTGTTGCCGGCTGTTCCGTTTCCTGCAATCGTAGTGATGATACCATTGATTGCAACTTTTCGTATCCTGCTGTTTGCCGCATCAGCAATATATAAGTTACCTGCCGGATCAACCGTAATTCTTTTAGGGCTATTCAATTGTGCATTGATAGCCTGCCCCCCATCTCCATTATACCCTGGTATTCCGTTTCCTGCTATTGTTGTGATTATACCTGCTGTATCTACTTTGCGAATCACTTCATTATCCTCATCTGAAATAAAGATATTTCCCGCCGTATCAACCGTTACATCATTCGGTGTATTTATTTCTGCCAGAGTAGCTAGTGAACCATCCCCTGTATAACCCTGAACTCCGGTGCCTGCCACAGTAGTGATTATCCCGGCGGTACTTATCTTTCGAATCCTGTGATTGAGAGCATCAGCAAAATATACATTTCCGGCAAAATCAACTCCTATTCCCTGAGGATAATTTAATTCGGCTGCAGTGGCAGCTCCTCCATCACCGCTAAAGCCTCCTATTCCATTTCCGGCTATAGTGGTGATGATCCCAAGGGTATCTACTTTTCGGATTCGTTGATTACCGGGTTCGGCTATATACATATTGCCGGCGCCATCAAACCCTACTGCTATAGCATTATATAATTCTGCTGATGTGGCGATACCGCCATCCCCGCTAAACCCTGCGATCCCGTTTCCTGCCACAGTTGTAATGATTCCATTTTGAGCACAGCTTTCATTTGCCAGGCAAATAATAAATACTAAGAGTGTAAATCGCTTTTTCATTGGCTTTGTTTTTATCAAAGTAAAACCTTTCAACCGTCTTCATTTCAAACTGGAGAAGTTTGAGGATGAAGTTGAGTTGCGATTTTTAATTTAAGATTTGAGAATTAAAATTTCGATGAAGGGATATTCATGGAATGAAATTCAGATTTTCCCTTCAGCAACACAAGTAACACCGGCCAGATGATTCATCTTTCTTAATGGAATTTCTATCGAGCAAATCAGTTTCAAAATCCGGTTCACTGTTGTGCTCATCGGTTTCATATCTGATTGGGCTGAAGAATTTTCCTTCTTCATTTTTCTAGCCACCCACACCGCAGGAAAAATAAATCCATAGAGAAAGTACAGGTCGTGATTCGTATATCGTGAATCGTAAAGAAGCTTACGCAGCAATGCCAGCGTATAGCGCCGGTAATGTCCGAGGTACACATCATGCCCGCTCCACAAACTCATGAAAGCCGGAACAGTGATGAAGAAATAGTTTTCACCGGCAGATTTTTCTTTGATCGCCTTTAACATCGCATGATCATCTTCCAAATGTTCCAGCACATCCATCATCACCACAATGGCATTTTCAATTTTGTCAGGAAGTGATGTTGTCTTTTCGATTCGTTGATTTTTTGTCGGAAGAATTTCTTCTTCAGAATACCCGATGTCAACTAAATAAATTTTTGAGATCATTTCAGGAATTGCATCCTGCAATTCATACATGAAGAAACCTGAACCCGAACCGACATCAATAAGTGTGAGCGGAATTTTCTTCTTCTGAAAAATTTTCTTTACGAATGCAATGAGCGGAATTTTTTTGGATTGATAATACCAATGTGTTTTTGGATCAACACCGCTCTCGAGTTCTTTTAAATCCATCTTTTTATTTCGGATTTTTTATTTCTGATTTCACCCTCACTTCCACTGTCCCTTTTTGAATCAATGGTAACTTGCAATTAACGAATTAATCTGATCGGCGTAAGGGCTTGTGGGATAGAGTTGCAAATACATCTTAGCATATTGAACTGCTTCTTTGGGCTTATTCAGTTTCAATTCTACCTGAACCATGTTCAATGCTGCCTCCTCATTTTGCGGATTGTATTTAAGCGCCTCTGCAAAATATTTCTCTGCTGCTTGAAAGCTATCCTTTTGCATTGCCTGGAAGCCGAGGAAATCTGATTTGTCTTTTCGCTCAACTACTACAGAAAGAGGAACATCATCAGCCGAATTGATATAGATCGCTTTTTTCGAAGGCCATGTTCCTGTCTTCAGCATGGAAGGGTCAATGTCGCGTGAGAAATAAATTCCATAATCCCAATCACGCGCGCCACGTGTTTTCGGATTATTCGGCCAATCCCACTTGGTGTAAATAATTTTCACCTTGTCAGTGTCATTCCTGAAATACCAATTGACGGGATCAGCGGCGTTCGTCGCAAGCAAAATCTTTTTTTCTTTCGAAGCATTCTTATACATATCACTCTCCTTAAACCAGTCGGAAGTTTTTCGAATGCTGTTCATGTAGTAATCGGTATCATACTTTCCATAGGCACCTTTGATGCCGCCGATCAATTCGTTAAAATAAACATACTCGTTCGGGTGATTTGCAAACGAGAAACGCACAGGCAGAAAAATTCCAACCACGAACAATGATGCTACTGCATAGCGCATCCACTTTTGTTTTGGGATGGAAAGAAGATAATGCCACGTTAATGAAGCCAGCACTGCAATGAGCGGCACGATAAAAAGAAATTGCCTCATGCCATCATACAGCGGCGACTTTGAATAAACAGCATAAGCCCATGGAAAAACTGTTGCAAAAATCAGAAGCAATGTAAGTGACGGCGGAAACATTTTCCTGCTGAAATACCAGAGAATTCCGAAGGCAAACGCGGCAAACAAAACCACGAGCGGTGCAGTGATCCAAAGCCATTGAGGAATATAGGTCCAGGTAATTTCTTTTGAGCTCATCATCTTTCCATCGAATAACAAACCGATGCCCATAGAGAAGTTCGACATTTCTTTTAAGGCAGAAAATGGATGGGAGAGCGGCCCCGTAAGTCCGTATGGCCAAAAAATTAATCCGCCGAAGTAGCCGAGAAGAGAAACGAGAATCATTCTCCGAAAAAGAAATCCTTTGTTCGCGGCAATCAATTTTCTTTTCACCGGGTCAAGAACGTAAGTGCCGATAACAAACGCGAACAACATTCCAATGAGCAGTAAACCACCAACACGGATGTTGATGGTGAATGCAATGGCGATCGTTGTCATTACCCATGTTTTTGCAGAAGGTCTTGGGAGCTCTTTTACCAGTTTGACGAGGTAATAAATCGTCATCACGTACCCCAGTGCAAATGGAATGTCTTTCGGGTTGTTCATGGATTGCCCGAAGAATTGCGGCCACGTTGCAAGCAGGAGCAGTGCAAGGAAACCTGTCATCCAGTTTCCAATTCTCCGCGCAAGTAATCCTGCAAAAAGAATGGCAAGAAATCCTGCGAGG
Organism: Chitinophagales bacterium; assembly: GCA_035638255.1. GTDB lineage: Bacteria > Bacteroidota > Bacteroidia > Chitinophagales > UBA10324 > DASRAJ01. The sequence continues at coordinate 62,660 of DASRAJ010000095.1, read as the reverse complement.
GCATTCACGAGATGGCGCATGTCATATTCATCAAGTCCGCCGATGTAGCGGTTAGCAGCGGCAGAAATCATGTTGAACAATCCGCCATAGATGTAGAGATTTTCTTTGTTGCCAACTTTCAGATGGAGGCATGAAGTATCTTTTCCGAATGAGGTATAAAAGTTCAGCACCTTCTCGCCATAAAGTTTTTGATCGAGGTCATCACCGGTAATTCCATAGTGTGAACTGAGTGACGTCATTAGAAAAAATAAAATCATCGAAGCAATGAAGAACAGCATTCTGAAAATGGAATCTTGTTTTTGAGCAATTGAAATCGGGGCAGCGTTTTTCCTTTGCAAGATTTCTATCGGCATTCCAATGAAGTAATCCCACTTCAACCGGAGCGAAACACCGATCACGCTCAACAGCATAGGCACTGCATCTTTGGCCGGAGAAATTTTACTTCCTGCCTGTGCAGCCCATGTCACAGGCAAATCTTTTATTGGGATTCCAAGATTGTGTGCGCGGTACAAAAGCTCTACATCATGCGCCCAGCCGGAAGATTTTTGCCGGCTGAAAAGTTCTTTTGCAATAGTTGCCGGATAGAGTTTGAAGCCGCACTGCGTGTCGTGCAAATTCAGCGGCGTAAGCAGGCGCACAATTAAATTGAACAGGCGACCCGTTCTTCTGCGGGAAGCAATTTCAGTCACTTTTGACTCAGCACGTTCACGGGAGGCAATCCAAATTTCTCCCGCCGGAAATTGATGATTGTTCATAGCAAGCCACTTGAAAATTTCGAGTGGCCGTGTGGCCATGTCTGCATCGAGGGTGAGAATGTGTGTGCCACGGGCGGCTGCAACTCCTGCTTTTAGCGCTGCGCCTTTTCCTTTGTTGACGGGAAGTGAAATGAGTATGAATTTTCCTGAAGCATCAAGTTGCTTGATGAAATCATTTTCCCGAATGGCAGTGGCGGTTTGGTCACTGCTTCCGTCATCAACAATGATCACTTCATAATCAAATGAAACCCGTTGAGCAAATTCACGAAGACCGTCAATCATTTGCGTTACCCGATGCTCTTCATTGTAGCACGGGATAACAAGAGAAAGTTTAGCGGTAATTTTTGTTGGCGTTACTGACTTCTTCGATACTGCCATGAGGTGAAGATATGGTGAATAGTGAATGGTCGATGGTCAATAGTCATTGCTCATTCATTTGATTGTTGGTTAATTCAATTTCTTTACTCAGCATTTCTTTGGTGACAGGAATCACTCCTGCATATTCACAGACCATACCTCCGGCTAAATTGGCAATGCTCGCGGCATCATTCAATTTCATGCCCCCTGCTATTGCAAGTGTTGCAACTGCAATCACTGTATCACCGGCTCCTGACACATCGCTTATGTCGCGCTTGTATGCCGGTATAATTCCTGATTGTTTTCCATCACTGTAGAAAATCCCGTGATCACCCAAAGTGATCAGGGTAATCTTGTGCTGAATTTTTTTCTTCAGTTGTGCATGAACCTGCTGAAGAGATGATTCCGTGCTAACATTCATTTCGTGATTGAATGCTTCGCGAACTTCTCTGAGATTGGGTTTGAAAATGTCAGCATTTTTATAGGCGAAGAAATTTTTCTTCTTCGGATCAACAGCCGTAAGGATTTTTTTATCGCGGCATAACTTAATCACTGAGTTGATAATATTTTCTGTAAGAACTCCTTTATTATAATCCTCAAGGATCACTGCATGCGGTTTTTCTTTAGCGATAAGAGTTTTTAATATTTTCAAAAACTGCTGCTCCTCCTCTTTGTCAAGGTCAGATGTAGATTCCATGTCAAACCGAAGAAGATGATGGCTCTTACTGAGTACTCTGGTTTTAATGCCTGTTATTCTACCTGCTAATTGAATAATTCCATCCGTCTTCATCTGATGGCTCTTTAAGATACCAAGAACCTTTTCCCCGGCATAATCATGACCGATGAGTGAACACAAAACGGGAGTAGCTCCCAGGGCATTCACATTCATCGCCACGTTGGCTGCTCCGCCCAATCGTTCTTCCATTTTCTCAACATCAACAACCGGCACAGGTGCTTCCGGTGAGATTCTTTCTGCTGTGCCCCACACGTAAGCATCGAGCATCACATCGCCGATAACAAGGATTTTGAGCTGAGAAAATTTTTTAAGAATAGACTTGAATTCGTCTGCACCAATGGAGGGCTGACGATTTCCTGCTTTATGCGGGATGGGTACGATGGACGATTGATGACTCACGATTAATAATTAACTTTTATCTGTTCACTTCAATTTAGAAAGCGCTTCCTTCATTCGTTTCAGACCTTCAGTGAGTTTCTCTTCAGAAGTTGCGTATGAAATACGAACACAGTTTTCATCTCCAAAGGCTTTTCCTGTCACTACGGTCACGCTAGCGTTGTAAATAAGATACATGCAAAGATCATCAGCACTCATGATGATGTTTTTTCCGTCTGATTTTCCGAAGAAAGAACTGATGTCAGGAAAAAAATAAAAAGCGCCATCAGGGTGATTCGCTTTAATGCCCGGAATTTCACTCAGCATCTTCATCACCAAATCACGACGGTGATGAAAGGCATCACACATCTTCACAGTTTCTGCCTGATCTGAAGTGATTGCTGCCAGGGCTGCCCGCTGAGAAATAGATGAAGCCCCTGAAGTAATTTGTCCCTGCATCTTATCACATGCCTTCGTTATCCACAACGGTGCACCGATGTAACCCAATCGCCAGCCCGTCATTGAATATGCTTTGGAGCATCCGTTCACAACGATCACCCGGTCTTTCAACTCTGCAAATTGGGCGATGGTCTCGTGATGTCTCAGGAAATTGATGAACTCATAAATCTCATCGCTGATCACAAAAATTCCGGGATGCTTTGCAAGCACTTCCGCAAATGATTTCAGTTCCTCCCGTGTATAAACGGAGCCTGTCGGATTGCATGGAGAAGAGAAACAAAAAACTTTTGTCCTTGGGGTAATCGCTTCTTCAAGGTCCTGCGCGCTGATCTTGAAATTTTTCTCTACCGAAGAAGGAATCATTACTATAGTTCCTTCCGCAAGTTTGATGATCTCGCGATAACTCACCCAATAGGGGCTTGGCAGAATCACTTCATCACCGGGATTGACGAGCACCATCATCACGTTGGCAATAGATTGTTTTGCACCGGTGGACACGATGATTTGATCCGGAGAAAAATTTAAGTTGTTATCGCGCTTGAATTTTTCTGAGATCGCTTGCCGCAGGTCAAGATAGCCGGCAACAGGAGGATACTTTGTGAAGCCATCGTCAATTGCTTTCTTAGCTGCTTCGCAAATGTACAGCGGCGTGGGGAAGTCGGGTTCACCGAGGGAGAGATCAATAATATCATACCCCTTGCTTCGTAACTCGCGGCTCAGTTTAGCCATCTGCAGCGTCTCTGATTCATTGAGCCTGGTGATGCGTTGTGATAAAACTTCCATTCAAAAAATTTGAATCGGCGAAGTTAGCAAAAGAGCCAAACGAACATTATCACTTGCTGTGATGGGATCGAATGCAGCTTTGAGATTCCTGTCATTGTCATCCTGATGACATTTTTTCATGACAAAACTCTGTTCTTCAGAAAAAAAACTTTAGCTTTAACATCTTCAATTGAACCAAACAGCCACGTGAAATCCCGTGTTACCTTTCTGCTTGTGGTTACGCTCTTCTGCGGAAAGTCCATGATTGCACAGCAACCGTCAAAAAACGCTTTTCCCTCCTATGAATACATCCTATTTGGGCATCACGGTAAGAGTTGCCAGCACATGTTTTTTCTGATTGACAATGATGGTGGAATTTCCGGCATCAATTCTATACCCGGGTTTCAATGCAACACCACTATTTCTCCATCGGTAGTAATAGAAAATTTTGGATCTGATGTTCTCACCACAGCCACACTGCAATATTTTATTGATGAAGGAACTCCTGAATATTACTACTGGCAGGGCGCGCTGCCGCCATACTGGATGGATACGATTGTACTTCCACAAATGAGCGTATCAGAAGGAAGTCATACACTCAGCATTCTTGTTACGGAGGCAAACGGTACAGTTGATTTTAACGGCGGTAATAACGGCAGCGTTCAATTCAACGTGGTAGGCAGCAGTGAGCCTGTACCGTATGCTGAATCGTTCAGTCAGCCTTTTTTGCCTACCGGATTTTTTGTGGAGAACAGCAATGGCGGTCCTTCCTGGGATCATTTCTTACTCGATGGATACTTTACACTCCTCAGTTGTGTACGAATGCCCTTTTATATTAATGATGTGAGCGGCGACATTGATGATCTGTACATGAGGAACATTGATCTCAGTAACGTGTCTCAGGCGCAACTCAGCTTTGACGTAGCATACACCTATTACAGTGAATACTATTGGGACGAATTGAAAGTAATGGTGAGCACAGATTGCGGGAATAATTGGGATGTAGTGTACGATAAGCAGAAGGATGATCTTGCAACGGCTCCTGCAACAGATGTTTTCTTTGTTCCCGGATCAGCGCAGTGGCGAAATGAAACAGTTGATATTTCTCAATACACAGGCAATTCCAATGTTATCATCAAGTTTGACGCGGTGAATGGTCATGGAAACAATCTTTACATTGATAACATTGCCATCGACAACAACACAGGTATTGATGAAGTGTCGTCAAAGGAAAACGTGTTGATGCTGTATCCCAACCCGGCAAGCACCTTCGTGAATGTTTCATTTTCGAATATGAATTTTGTAGGAAATGAAATCAGCGTGTTCAATTCTTTAGGACAGAAAATTTATTTTTCAAAGATTTCATCATCACATACGATGATTCCTGTTGAGCAATTCCCATCCGGAGCATACAGGGTTTATGTAAACTCAAATGGTGCTCAATTTTCAACTGCGCCGCTCGTTGTTTTTCGCTGAGAGAAATTCAGACGTCTTTTTGTTTAGAAGTATTTCCTCCAACCCAGTTGAAAAGAAACAGTGTGCAAACAAAGTAAGGGAAAACGCCATAGAATGTATCACTAACTGAGTGTGAATTGCGATCAATAGCCCAAAACACATTCATACAAAAGGCAATAGCTGCGAGGGAAGTAATAAAACCCATTGTTGAAATCGGAAGGTACATCCATCCCTTTTTTTTGAACCAATTGTTTTTCATGTGAGTTCTTTTTTTTGTAGGTATTAAGCTCCTTTTCCTAAGAAATTTTCAGTGAACAGATATCCGAGAATCAGCACGATGGTGCAAACGGCATAAGCGAAGACAAGAACATTCGCGAAGTGATCAAAAGAAACAGAGCGACCCGGTAGCGATGCCTTTCGTAAAAAATTAAAATTGATCGTCGCGGTGCTTAGAGGCATTATCAACATAATGAGAATTGAAAACACCGGAGTAACGTGATCAAGTTGAACGAAGACACCATCAGTAATTATAGAGTTGCCAAAAATTTGCTCGAGAAAAACACCAAACCAAAAAAGTGTAGGCAGCGTCATTAGCATCATTCCGTAAATGAACGGTTTGTTGAATTGAATGAAGGTGATTGATTTCATAGTTGTTCAATTTTAAAGTTTAGAATTTGAAATTTTATCATTTGAGTTTTTTTCAAGTTTTAAATCCACAAGGCGTCCACAAGTCAAACGTCCACGCGTCTTACGTCCACGCGTCTTACGTCCACGTGTCTTACGTCCACAAGTTTTACATCCACGAGTCTTACATCCTCGAGTCTTACGTCCACAAGTCTTACATCCTCGAGTCTTACGTCCACAAGTCTTACATCCACGAGTCTTACGTCCACAAGTCTTACATCCACGAGTCTTATGTCTTATGAACTCATTTCTTCTTTCCGTGAGAAATTATTTTTTCCATCGCATCAATGTGCACTTTAAAAGCTTTCTTCCCTGATTCCATTGCTGAATAAGAAGTGTTTGGTTTGTTGTTGATGAATTGTTTTTTCACTCCGATGTATTTTTGGTCAACGAGGTAACTGAGGTTGCTCGAAAGATTTCCGTCGGTAGTGCCGAGCATTTTCTTCAGTGAATTAAAATCCATCGATCGGTTCACCATCAGCAATGCCATGATCCCAAGCCGGATGCTGTTCTCAAATGCCTTATCAATATTTTCGAGATGCTCTTTCATTCGTGAAACGTGAAACGTGAGTCGTGAATTTTAAAGAGAGTCGTGTTACGTGAATTGTGAATCGTGTGAGGATTTTTCGTAGCGTAGGTAGATGTAAGCGCCGTAAATCAGATTCACGATTCCGAATCCGGCGAGCCAAAACCACATTCCATATTCCTTCATAAAAATTGCGATCAGTCCTAAAATCAATTCCACCAGGCCGAGATAGCGAATCTCAATGATGGTATGGCGGCTTGCATTGATCATTCCCAGCCCATAGAAGATAAGCATCGAGGGTGCAATCAGGAGAAATTGCTTTTCATGAATCAGCATAAGGCAATACACGCCACCGGCGATGAGCGGGATAAAAAGATTCAAAAACATTTTTTGCATTGCCGGCTCAAAGAATGGAAGCTCATGTCGTTTTGCTTTTCTCCGGTTGAAATAGAAGATGGCTGCAAAAACAAGGATGAGGCAAATCACAGAGGCAGTGAAAAATATTTTGATAAGATAAAGTTGTCCCTCGTCAGTGGATTTCATTTCCGGTCGCTTTTCCACCATAGGGTCTACGATTCCATAAACAATGGCGTAAACAATCAGTCCGATGACACCGGCTGCAACACCGGAAAGCCCGCTGAGTGAGCGATACATGGATGACCGTTCCATGAGCGAGCGGATTTTTTTAAGGTCTTCGAGATTAGGTTCGGGTTCCATATTCATTTGAATTCAGGAGTACTTTGAAATACAAAGTAAATGTTTTAAAATGGATTGTGCAAGTCTTTCTTAAAAAAATCAGGAGAGGGAAGAAGTGGAAGGATGTTTTGACAACTCCGCAGTACTGCGGAGTTGTCAAAAACCTGCTGTGGGTATCGGGAATTGCAAAATATTATTTCAGCGGAATAACCGTGATCGGATTTCCCGTACAGCCACTGGGAAAGGCAATGTTCAGCCAATCAGAAATCGTAGGAGCAATGTCGGTGATTTCGACTTTCTCTGCTGATGAGCCGTGCTGAATATGCCAGCCATACCAGAGGAGGGGCACGTGCTGATCATAGTCGAACACCGTACCGTGAGAGGTACCTCCTTCAAAAATCCAATCTATCCATCCCGGCTTCATGGAGTAAAATAAATCACCGGAGCGCTCGGGATAATATCCGTTCATAATCGTCTTTTGAACATAAGGGGAGCAGATATTCATATTGTATGCGGGAGAAGTGATGCAAAGAATTCCCGGTTGCTGCATTAAGAAGTCAGAAACTTTTTTTGCTACATCTTCTTCTGAAATTTTTGTTGAAGCGATAAAAGCTTTATTCAGATAGACCTGTTGTACAATTACCGCCGAAACCCATTTTCCTTCCCCGTAAAAAGAAGATATATACTTATTCATAGTGTAAAGAAGACTATCGGCCAGCATTACACCTCCGCTGATGTGATGTTCTTTTCCAAAGTCAGGATTGATGGCCCCCCCATGATCGGCAGTGAGAAACACCAGCACATTTTCCTTCCCGATGTAATCATCGAGGAACTTGAGGAATCCTTCAATGTCCCTGTCAAGCCGCAAATAGCAATCGGCAACTTCCAATGAATTCGGACCAAACCAGTGAGCAACCAGATCAGTGGAAGAAAAACTGATGCAGAGAAAGTCAGTAGCATTTCTCTTTCCCATCTTTTCATTCTTGATTGCTTCGATTGCAACATCTTTCGTCATCGTGTTTCCGAAAGGTGTGAATGGAAGGTTTGCATAATTGTCCTTGCTCAGCTTGTGAGGAAAAACAGGAAGCGGTTCTCCCGGAAGGGAATGCTCATAAGTATTCGTGTCGTTCGTGCACATCATGTATGCGCTGCGCGGAAGAAGTAAATTCCAATCGCTGCTTACATAATCATTTACATCTTTTGAAGTATTGAATTGCTCCAACCAGCCCGGAAGTTTTTTCATGTACCATGTGCTGCTGATCCAGTTGCCGGTTTTTGCATCGAAATAAAATGCTCCGTCGGCAAAATGTCCTGCGGGCATCATCGCGCTTCTGTCTTTTTCTGCAATGCCGAACACTTTGGAATTTCTGCTTGCAAGCTTCAACTCGTCGGTTACTGTTGTGCTCATCAACCGAAAAGGTGAAGCGCCCGTGGTCGCGGTAGCATTTCCAACTGTTCTCATACTCGTATCGGTCATCACATACACATCCTTATTGGAAAGGCGATCAAAAAAGAAATTGTCAACCACACCGTGAATAGCCGGCGTGGTTCCTGTGTAAATAGTAGAATGTCCGGCAGCAGTCACGGTGAGAAAATAATTGAAGCGTGCATCACGGAAGAGAAATCCTTCATTCACCAATCGCTTGAATCCTCCATTCCCGAATTGATCCCAAAATCTCCAGAGAAGATCGTAGCGCATTTGATCTACTACAATTCCAACAACCAATTTGGGTTTGGAAAAATTTTCAGCGGGTGTATTCGCTGTTTGGGAAAATGCAATTTTTCCGCAAGCCATTAGCAGAAGAGAAATGCAGAAAACTTTTTTCTTCCGGGAATAAAATCCCCGGGAAAATCGTGACAGGTGTGATTGTACCATTGATTTTATTAACAATGACGAGTACGGCATCATAAGAAATTTGGGTGGTGAAACTAAAAGAATTTGCGCCCCTTGATTCTGCAAAAAAATGTTGTCACTCCCAATGCAACGGGATCATGGATTTCACGAAATAAAAATACAGAGAGAATCTTTCATCCTTGAAGTGCAATACTTTGAGGAATTCATGCTGCATCCTGACCAGTTAAGACTCCCGGAAATGATTGAGTCTCGCCAATGGGGATTATTTTTTTTCTCCGGAAAAATCTTTTCTCCTCATGAGATTTTGACCGTCAGGGAAAGATAAAACGCTGACGTACTGTGAATCCAATGTTGATTTTTCATTTTCAAAAAGGTAATAGTATTCGAAAGCTGAGTCCGGTTTCACATCCATGTGAAATGGCTTAAGTTGAATCCAATCTTCAGGATCAGTTACGATATGAAAATACAGTGATCCGTAGAACAACCAAGATACATCCAGTGAAACAGGCGATACAGTGTTCTTTTCATGCTCCTCCCGAAGGTAGTTTAGAACGGTATAGGTATGCTGATTAAACCACCACTGGTAACAATACTTAAAATTAATAGAGCGGCTTATATGCAACATTGCGAGAAGAATTACAGGTATTGAAAAAAAATAGAGTGAAGCTTTGGTCTTCGCATGCAGCCACGAAGCAAACAAAACAATGTTGATTGCCATGAGCGGATAGAAAAATAATCCTGCTCTCGCATCGAGGTAAGGAGTATGAATCAGGTGAAATTGAAGAATGTTTACTGCAAGAGTGCCGATAAAAATCATCATAAAGAAAACCTGCGGATGCTTTCCGATTTGCCATCGATCACTTTTCCAAACCCAAATTGCAGGAAGCAGAATGATGATGAGAAAAACGATCAGCATGTTTGAAAAAGTTTTCTCAGAAATGCTGAAGTAATTGATGTGGTATTGCGAAGCGGCCACGAGCGGAATTAGCGTGCTTTCATAAATTCCCTTTGATCCCCAAAAAACAAATTGATTTGTTCCTTCCATTACTTTTATCGGGAGATAGCTGATCACTGCAAGAAGCAGGCATCCGGAGAAAATGATCGCAAACGCTTTCCACGTTCGCTTTAGAAATTCAGGAGTTTTTGCTGAAGAAAAATTTTCCTGGAACAAAATGATTCCAAGCAATGCCACCAAAGCGACGAAAAAATTCAGGGTAGTGAAATTGGAATACGCAGAAACTATTGCGAAAAAAACAGACCATGCGAGGTCACGATTTGATTTTCTCTCAACAAAACACCACGCGAAATACAGAGATGCAGCCATGAAAGAAATAGAAAGAGCATAGCCCCGCGCGAGTGAAAAAAAATCAATCAGGTACGGATTGAACGTCATCACCACAATGCCCAATAAAATAATGATGGGGTTGTCGCTGATTCTTCTTGTGATCAAAAAAATCATGGTGAAATACAATACAAAACCGAGGATGTTTGGGAGGCGGGCAGGCAACGTGTGCATTCCGAAAATGCTTGCCGATAGTTTAATGAGGAGCGTGTTGAGAATATGATTGTTTGGAATTGGATCGGCAAAGGTTACAATATCATGAAAGGAAGCTGTAGCATGCTTGAGGCAAGTATCCGCTTCATCAATGGTGATCGGGAGCAGAATAGCTCTTGCGACAATGTAGACAAGCAATAAAACGCCAATGATAATTGGCAGCGTCGTTCGAAGAAAGAATTTCATTAGCTGCGGTGAATGTAACTACACGCCCTCATTTCTCTATCGGTCTCTGTCCTCACCGATCAAAACCAAAATATCGGCGGAGTGAAAACACCCGCCGATAAAAGAAGTTTTCAAGCTCACTTTTTCTGCAAATTGTTTATTCGGTTCAATCCCGCTTTCGCTTTTTGATCAATGCTCGTTTTGTAAACATTGTCTTTCATTGAAAGACATTTGGAATAATAGTATCGCGCCTGTTCAAAGTCTTTCCCGGCTTCATAAATCTGCGCTAACTGAAGCGATGCATTTTCAGCGAAATAATAAGAGAGGCTTGCACCGCGATCAAGGGTTGCTTTGTAATATGGGATTGCTTTGTCGGGCGCATCGGATTCGTCGTAAATTCTCCCGAGGCGGTACGTGAACTCAAGTTTATCCTTTTCGCTGGAGAAATCATCTGTGGTTTTTCCCTCTAACAGTTGAAGCGCACGGTCAAAGTACGCTCCATCGGTAAGCAATCGCGCTTTGAGGAGCAGAACATTCGGCGGAATTCCGGAATTCAATTCATCAAGAGCATCCTTGTCAGCATCGGTAAACAGTCTTCCTTTCTGTTTACAAAAAGCCATGAAGTAATGATACTTTGCCTCATCGCCTTTTAATAAATATGCCCATGCAATCTCCCGGTACGCATCCTTTAAGTAATTCGTTCCTTTAAAATTCTGAACGAACTTTTCCAGTTGCACATTGGCGTCCGCATCCAATCTTCGAAGTTTTGAAACGCCAAACATGTAATACATGAACCAGGGAACAAAAGCATCACTGCCGGAATTGGTGGAGGAATAAATCTGAATAGCCAGATCGTTGTTCTCAATCTTAGCGGCAAGAAATGCCTTGACGTAAATGCTCAGCGGATTATTTTTCAGGGAAGGATATTGCGGGTCCTCAGTTAGTTGCCATGCCGCTTTTGGATCGTTGTCCATCCATAGTTTCATGAACAGATAGACGTAACGTGCTTCATCGGCAAAGAGGAAGGAATGCGATTGTGCATAGTCCATCACTTCCTTTAATTCTGCGATTCCCTGCGGGACTGTTCCTTTCAATCCCAAAAAAGTTGCGGCCCACTTGTAGCTATCGGGAATGGTTCCGACAACGGAGTGAATTAGCCCGAGGAATTTTTTGTTCGCGATGAAGTCCGGAAATTTTTTTTGATTCTCCTCAAGAAGATGATACGCTTTTCTAAGCTCAAAAAAACCTGTGGTATTCTGCTCGTTGGCGATGTGTATGAATGACCAATGCACCAAAATTTCCGCTTGAGTGTAGAGATAGTAGGGTGAATATTTCGGTCCTGACTGCATCCGGTCAATGCGTAATTGTTTATTGGGTTCACGTTGTTTAATCTCGGCAGGGTCTTCGTTGAATGAAAGTGTAAAGAAGTCCTGAATGTCAGCAATAAAATAGGGGATGAGATTGTCAGGATGCAGTGCTTCTTCAATAGCTAATAGTGAATCGCCCTCTTGAAAATGCATGGACATCATTGCAAAGTATGCGCGCTGGCAGGTGATGTTGAATTCAAATTTTTTTTCAGCGGAAGAAAATTGAGTGCAGAGCACGAAGACACAAGTGAAAAAACAGATGCGCATAAATACAGGGGCGATGATGTTTCGTGCTTGCTGCGAAAATACAAAAGGGGACTCTCGTCCCCTTTGCATTCAGATTCAGTTTTCAGAATCAGGCGTGCACCTTATCCAGCGACTCATCCACCAAAATTCTTCCGCAGTGTTCGCAGATGATGATCTTCTTGTGCTGCCTGATTTCCATTTGCGTTTGAGGCGGAATGGCATTGTGGCAACCGCCACAGGAATCACGGTTGACAGTGACTACCGCAAGCCCATTTCTGTAGCTTCCGCGAATGCGGTGATAGGCCTGCAGCAACCGGTCTTCAATCTTTGCCTGTTGCTCTTTTGATTTTTTCTGAAGCGCTTTTTCTTCAGTATCGGTTTCTTCAATGATGTGCTCCAGCTCTTCTTTTTTCACCTTCAGGTTTTTCTCTTTCTCCTTAATGGATTTCTTGGCCACCTCGAGCAATTCCTCTTTCACCTTTGATTCTTCCTCTGCTTCCCTGATTCTCTTTTCGTTTAGTTGAATCTCGAGTTTTTGCAATTCAATTTCTTTACTCAGCGCGTCGTACTCACGATTGTTCTTCACGTTGTTCTGCTGCTTCTGGTATTTCTTGATCAGCGAATCAGATTCTTTAATAGCGTTTTTGCGGTTCGAAATGTTTTCTTCCACCTTTCCGAGGTCCTCTTCGATTTTTGCAATTCGCGTTTTCAAACCTGTGAGTTCATCGTCAAGGTCTTTCACCTCCATCGGCAATTCACCTTTCAGAATCTGAATTTCATCCACCTTGGAATCAAGTTTCTGCAGCCTGTACAGGTGCCGGAGCTTTTCTTCAATTGACGTATCAACCTTGTGGGTTTCTTTTGTCTTGGTCATCAGTAGTATTTTATGGGATTTGTATTTATAGAAGTAAAACGGGTCGCAAATGTAGGAAATTTTCGCCTTAGCACCTCTGCAAAAATCCCGGGTGTGAATTGTTCGCTCTCATAATGTCCTATGTCGCAGATCATGATTTTGTTTTCTGCATCGAAGAACTGATGGTACTTGAAATCCCCGGTGACGAAAGCATCGGCTTTTGCGTTGATGGCATCTTTTAGAAGGAAACTTCCGGCGCCGCCGCAGACGGCAATGGTCGTGAGTCGTGAATCGTGAGTCCCCGACTTATCGGGGCGGGCTGTGAACTTCGTGTATCGAATTGTTTGCGTATTCATTTTTTCTTTCAGGAAACTTAGAAAGTCATTTGCAACCATTGGATGTTCGAGTTCACCAATCATGCCTGCTCCTGTGTTCGCCCAATCATTGCTGAGAGCGATTACATCATACGCCACTTCTTCATACGGGTGACTTTCTTTCAGCGCGGAAACAATTTTACTTTGAAGCCATCCGGGAAAAATTACCTCAATCTTTGTTTCCTCTTCACGATGCTGAATTCCTTTCGCTCCCACAAAAGGATTTGTTTCATCATTCCCGCGAAACGTACCGTATCCTTCTGAGTTAAAGCTGCATTCATCATAGTTGCCGATCATCCCTGCCCCCGCTGCGAACAGCGCTTCACGAACTTTCAATGCATGCTCATTCGGCGCAAACGTGAAAAGCTTCATCAGTTTTCCTTTCAGCGGTGAGAGAATTCTTGTGTTCCGGAGTTGAAGCCTCTCGCAGATTTTTTTGTTCACGCCGTAATGAACGTTGTCGAGATTAGTGTGAGCTGCGTAAATCGCGATGTCATTCTTAATCGCTCTGATAATGACTCGCTCAACATAATTTGATCCTGTAATTTTTTTTAAACCGGAAAAAATTATCGGGTGATGAGCAATAACAAGATTGCATTTGGTTTGAATCGCTTCCTCAATTACTTCTTCCGTCGCATCAAGACAAAGCATCGCTTCTGTGATTTCCATTTCAGGATTGCCGGTGATCAATCCTGCGTTATCATAACTTTCCTGGAGTGCCGGGGGAGCAAATTCTTCCAGCACGGCGATTATTTCTTTCAGCTTCATTAAAATGATTTTTGATTTGAGAACAATTGAGCAGTTGTTACTTTTCAGAAAACAATTATTCTAAAACAACTTTTGCGATGGAGCGATATTGATCTGATGTAGCTTCCACCAAATACATTCCTGCAGGAACCTTAGGCATACAAACCTCTTTATTGAAAATTTCCTGATCTGCAGGAAAGGACACCTCATAACATTTTCTGCCTCCAACATTAAAAACGCTCAGTGAAAAATTGCTGCCTTGCATTGAACGAATGCAAAGCTGAAAGCTATTGTTCATTGGTGAGCCGGTGATGCTCACAGAGGGATTGGTGTTAATTGAAGAAGATATTCCTGTAAGATCAATGTAAACCGTTGGTGAGATGGAATTGCAACCGAAGCTGTCAATCACTTCAACATAATAATATCCGCTCGTGATGGGGGTATAAGATTGATTCGTTGCTCCGGCGATGATGCTGTCATTAAAATACCATTGATAACTGTAAGAAGCAGAAGTGCAAATGAGGGAATCGCCCTGTTGTATGAATGCCGGAATAGGTGGCGTAGGATATACGGTAAGATTTTGCACAGCCACTGAAGAATCACCGTTGACAGCGTACACTACCTGTTTCACTTCGAAAATTCCCGGGTTGTTGTAACAGATATTCGCCGGGTTCTGATCGGTGGAGGATGCGGGGGTGCCGCCATCAAAATACCATTGCCATGAAATTGCATTCTGAGATTGATCGGTAAAATCAATGCAATGCTTTTCACACAGATAGGGTGCGCCCGTGTTGAAAGCTGCAGAGACTTGTATAATGTATCCTGTACAGTCATTGATCAACGTGTCAGTAATGCCGGAGTTGAAGTTGGAAGAAAATGCCGAGGTGTTGTTGTTGGCATCACGAGCGGTTGCAGTCAGATAGCCGCCGAAAGTTCCGTTCATCGTCCAGTTGCCGCTGGCATCAGCAATAGTGGTTCCTAAAAAATCGGTGCCCTGGTTTAAAGGAGTACTGCTGCAAAGAATAGGGTTGGTGTTTTGACTTTTGAAAATTTCTATCACAGCATTGGCGGAAGAAGTTCCGGACACAGTGGTTGCATTTGCAGTGGTAATTATAGGCGAAGCCATGTTGTTGTTTCCGCCGTAGTTCAAAGCAATGGCTCCATAATCATTGCAGGAATAGCTGTTTCCGCTGAGCAAATTATTGGCGGAATTATTTTTTACTTCAATCCCCCAATAAAGATTAACGGCGATCTTATTGAAGTCAGCCGGGTTTGATCCGCCGACTATGTTGTTGTTCGAACCGTCTTCAATATCAATGCCGCGATAAAGGTTTCCGGAACAGCTTCCATTCAGCGGGCCAATCACATTTCCCCTGATCACATTGTAGCTGCTGCCTCCTATTTGAATGCCGTTATAATTGTTGCAGGAAATTTGGTTGAAGAGAATTGAATCATTGTGGGCATCGCTCTGTACATCTATGCCATCATAGCCATTGCCGGCGCAATTATTACCGCTCGCATCTGTCCCGACTTTGTTGTGCATGATTTTTCCATCGTCAGCCTGGTAAATAGAAATGCCGTAGTAGTTGTTATTCCTGATCACATTTCCTTTTCCCGCATCCCCAATTTGAAAGTGATCGGCATTGTCGCCGTTGATGTAAATGCCACGGTAAGGGAAGTTGGCAATTTCCAATGCAAATAGTTTGCAATCGCTGTGTTGAATCGTCAGTCCGTCTCCGTTGCCATATCCATTGCCATCGAGGATGATCACGGGCAACCCTGCAAAACCGGGAGCGGTAGAACCATCAATCACTATGGATTGCAACAATGCCGGCAGCGATGAGGTGATGGTGATAGTTGCTGCAACACTGAAGTTTATCGTATGCGGACCGGCAGATAGGTTTGCCTGGTTTATGCACCAGCGTAATGTGCCGCTCGTACCGCTTCCTGTATTGGTGTCAGCAGTCGAGTTTACATCGAAGATGGTGGCGCATGCGTTTGATGTGAGGAAAAATTGTGCGGCAAGAAAAACTGCAAGGCAAGAAATGATGATGGGGAAATTTTTCATTTCAAATATTTTTTTGAAAGGTAATTTATTTTGAAGCGGCAGATAAAGTAGGAATACGAGTTCACTTTTGCTCGTAGTTTCTATTCGCCGGATTGCTGGGTTCATTCATTCGGGCAATAGCTGAAAAAAATCCATGTTTATTACCGGGTATTAATTTCTTTAAGCTTCATTGAGCAAGTTTGATAACAAAAGTAGAGATTGAATAAAGAAGTGATTTTTTGAAGCTTGAATTCGGTAATTTTGATTCCAACACCTGAATCTTAATCTTTTAATCAGATGGAAACAATTGTTGTCAGAGTGCCTTCTAAGAAAGATCGCAATTTCATTCTTGAACTTTTAAGCCGCTTAGGCTACAGCGGTGTAACAACATCAGATTCTCAAACGGATGCCCGAAACAAACTTGCAAGTCTGATCAGAAAGAGCAAGTCTGCAAATATTTCTATGGATGATATTTCTGAAGTTGTAGAAAGGGTGAGAGCAAAGCGATATGGCAACAGATAAGATAAAGATTGTCATTGATACTAATTGGTGGATCAGTTTTGTCATAAGTAAATTCAGGAATTCTTTAATCGAAGTTTTGATAAATGATGCGATCAGTATTTATTCATCGGAGAATTAGAGTTGGAACTATTTGAAACACTAACCGATCCTTCAATAAGCAAGTATCTTGATCAGGATTTTGTTCTTGACTTTCTGCTTAACTATTCTGCTGCAGTAACCAACATAAAAGTTGTAACACAGGTAACAGCTTGCCGCGACGTAAAAGATAATTTTCTTTTGGCCCTTTCTAAAGATGCCGGGGTGAAATATTTAATTACCCGGGATAAAGACTTACTTGTAATGAAACAATTTGAGAGCACCTTAATAATAACTCTCCCGGAATTTTTAAAAACTCTGCATGCACATGCGGAATAAGTAATATCATAAATGCCTGGAATATTTATCCTGCTAATATTTCTTTGCGCGACTTAATGGAGATTCTGCTCCGGATTGATTTATGTTATGATAATTAATTACTTAGCCACCGTTGCCGCTGAATCAATATACTTATAGATCGCCCGTACCTGGGGAACAGTAAGTGACAAAAAATGCGGCTGCTCCAGCTTACCATACTCATTCCAAATAGCATTAGCATCCGGATCACCTGCATCAATCAGCGAGTGAGAATCTCTGGTCCATTGAAGAAACCAGTTGAAAGAATGCCGGGTCGCTGAGCCTTCTAAAGCCGGGCCGACTAACTTATGAGAAATGCTATGACATTGAGTACAGTACATTTTGAAAAGATATTCACCATCTGCAGGCGAACTGCAGCAGGGATAAACAATTTGGTACAAGCGATATAAAAAGTCTTGTTCAGCTTTCATCTTATCAATTCGCTTTTGGGCCGCATACAACTTCGTTTGAAATTGCAAATCGGTAGCAATAGAATTTTCTCTCGAGAATTCATAAGGTTGAATGGCTTCCCTGATTGACGAATCATTAGCTTCCTTCAACTCTGTTTTTAAATCCACGTCAACACCGGTGATGAAAGGTTGAACGCTTATGAACTTTGCGGCATTCCTGAACCCAATGCTGATCACGACGGCAGATGAATTTTTCGGCATCAACATTTCTTTATCAGTGGAATTACCGGCGTAAAAATTTTTTCCATCGTCGCTGTTGAGGCGATACAAGCTTTTTATTCCTGGAAAAATCAGGTAAGAAGATACATGATCAAAACGAAAATTGTTTTGAAGCGCAACATTGAGTGGTTCAGGTCCCCACCATTTTGGAACAGTTCCTGTGTCAATGTTCACCCATCCTGTTTTCGTCATTGTAAATCCATACGTCACCATGCGGACTGATTCACGCTTTGTCAAAACTTCTTTGTACTCCGCGACTATTTGTTCTGTCAATTTATTATTCTTTTTCAATTGCTTATCTGCTCTTGCCTGCAAATCATTCAATGTGTTTTTTAGCTTTTGAAGTTCATCATGATAATAATTCGAAAGCGACTGAAATGGTTTTTCATGTTTTATTGTCGTTAGTTTTTCATCAGCAAACCTTTTGAAAGCAGCGGCATAAGGAGTTGATGCAGTTTTTGCAGCAGCCATTTCGTCAATTTCCCAAAGGTTCTTGTCGGGATTGTCTACGTACAAATCAAGAACGGAGGCATCACAAGTTTTAAAGATCGTTTTCAATCGTGTTTCAAATTCCCTCGTGGAAATGATGGTGTTTTGGAAGGCCGGTTTTTTTAGCACTGAAATTCTTGCAGGTTCAATTCCGCATGGTTTGGAGGAAGAGTCCGCTGCATTTGATGATGATGATGGTAGTGTATCACGTCCGCTATTCTCCCGAAGCAACGCATTACTGTCCTTACTTTCTTGCTGCTCATAATACGCTTCATTGATTTTCAATAACCTTTCCTGCTCACTGAAATCAGTCAAATGAAATGTCTGCATCGAGTTGTATAAGCTGTCAATTAATATGGGGGTGGCAATGGCATGATTCGCAAATGGCAAACCAGCATCCACTTCTTCTTCAAAACCTTCAGGATAAAAATCGAGCTGATCAAGATCAATGGGGATTAAAAAATTTTCCGGTTTTTTCGGATCCACCCAATTCATATTGCCATCAGTATCGCGCTCACCCTGGTAAATCATCATACCTTCTTCACGATTGGCGGCAGGAATCTCCACATACACAGGATTATTTTCATCAATGAAGAGTTGCTCGCCGCCTGAAGTAGTAGCATTGAAGTAAAACATACCATCTGTTATCAGCGGCTTTCCATTTGAGGTGGTGGTAAGGTTTGAAAGAATCATGCTGCTGAGATCAGGCGCTTCAGCCAATTCAATTTTCACGTTGCCTGTTGCCGTTTTCCCTTTTGCGTCATGAAAACAGTTTTCAGGAATAGCAATATGCATTCCTTTCGAAGAAGCAACCACATTATCCTTTGCCGTGTTAATCTCAAAGAATTCACTGGCGACCATGCTCGATGCAAATGGTTCAGTAGCTGTGAACTTAGTAGTCAGGGATTTTGGTTCTTTATGATGAGAAGAATTGCAATGGCAAAACAAGATGCAATTCAAAGCCATCAGGATAAAACGGAATGAAGAATTTTTCATCAGTAAAAATTTCGACTCAATAAAAGTAGGCAAGATGAATCTTCATTCAACTAACTTTCTCTGCATCTTTGTCCCCTTCAACATTCCTTTCCCCTTTGAAAATGCGCAAGCTGCTTCTACCGTTTTCATGGCTATATGGTGCGGGAGTGTTTTTGCACAACAAACTTTTTGATCTTCAAATCAAGAAAAGTGTAGAGTTTGAATTGCCAGTGATCAGCGTTGGGAATCTTTCTACGGGAGGAACAGGAAAGACGCCGCACGTTGAATACATCGTAAAACTGCTGAGTGAGAAATATCACGTCGGAGTTTTGAGTCGCGGATACAGAAGAAAGACAAGCGGATACTTTTTGGTAGAAGAAAATTCTGCTGCTGAAGAAACCGGAGATGAACCGCTGCAGATCAAAAGAAAATTTCCACAAGCCACTGTTGCTGTTTGTGAAGAGCGTGCGATTGGAATTCCAATCATGCTGCTTGATGATCCGCAACTTGAAGTGATTGTGCTCGATGATGCATTTCAGCACAGGAGAGTGAAGCCCGGGCTTTCCATACTGCTCACTGATTATGCAAAGCCATTTACAAAAGATTTTTTGCTGCCGTCAGGTAATCTTCGTGAACCGAAACAAAATGCCTCAAGGGCAGATGTAATTGTAGTAACGAAGTGCCCTGGTGAAGTTTCTTCCGAAGAAAAAGCTTTAATGAGCAATGAGATGACTCAAAGAAATGATCAGGAAGTATTTTTCTCTTTTCTGAAATATGCTGATGCGTACAACTTATTTGAACCCGAAAAGAAAACTCCTCTTGATAAAATTGATTCAGCATTGATCATCACCGGCATTGCTTCTCCGGATAGCTTGTTGAGTTATCTCAGGAGCAAAATCAAAAATGTTCACCACCTGAAATTCAGCGATCATCATTCGTTCACACAACACGATTTAAAAATAATCGCGGAGGGATTTCAGAAAATTTCCCGCGCTTCAGTTGTTGGCGGACAAACACCAACAACGGCGATTCTCACGACAGAAAAAGACGGTGTGCGCCTGCTTCCATTCCGCAACTTCCTCGTGAGTCAGCAACTTGAAATAACTTGCATCCCTGTTGAAGTGCAATTTTCAGCCACAGAGAAAGAAAAGTTTGATTCCCTCGTTGGAGATTTTGCAAATAAAAAATTAGCTGAAAGAATTTCATGAATGAATTACTAAAGCAACTCAACGGAGCCACTGATTTCATTCGAAACCAAACGTCGCTGATACCTGAAGTTGCAGTCGTTATAGGCTCAGGATTAACGGATCTTGTAAAAGAAGTCCGGCTTGATGCAGAAATTGATTATGCTGCCATTCCTGATTTTCCGCAAAGCACAGTGGAAGGACATTCCGGGAAGTTATTGCTCGGTGTTTGGAATAAGAAGAGAGTGGTGGTGATGTCCGGCAGGATTCATTATTACGAAGGCTACACCATGCAGCAAGTCACATTTCCGATTCGTGTGATGAAACAGCTTGGTGCTAATACTATTCTTATCACCAACGCCAGCGGCGGATTGAATCCTGAAATCAAAGCAGGAGATTTGATGGCTGTAACGGATCACATCAATCTCATTTCTGAGAATCCGCTTCGGGGAAAAAACAATGATGAGCTCGGTCCGCGCTTTCCTGATCAACATGCTATTTATGATAATACCCTCATCCAAAAAGCAGGCGAAATTGCAGAGAGGAATCAAATCAAACTTCATCGCGGTGTATATGTGGGTGTGCCGGGTCCTACGTTTGAAACACCTGCTGAATACAAGTATATGCGCCTCATTGGTGGTGATGTTGTCGGAATGTCAACGGTTCCTGAAGTGATTGTTGCGAATCACTCAGGCATGCGCATCTTTTGCCTCTCAGTAATTTGCGATGAAGGGAATCCTGCAATACCGGTTAAAATTTCTCATGAGGACGTGGTTCGTGCAGCGAAGGACGCAGAGCCGCGAATGGAACTGATCCTGAAAGAACTTCTTGCTCACTTATGATTTCGGAGTGTATTTCAAATTCGCCTGCGATGAGTGAACAATCATCTTCCAATTTTCAATTTTCAATTTTCAATTTTCGATTACTCATTACCGCTTTTCTCTTTTCTATCTTCTATCCTCTGACTTCTTTTTCCCAGGACACCACCTTCCGCTACTACCCGCAGTTCACAAAGTACACACTCCTCAATCAACCCGACAGCGTTCATTCACTCGATACCGCAATCAATTTTTTCTATCGCTATCACCCTGCGGAAAGACCATTTGGTTACCGGTATCTCGGTTATCTCGGTGCGCCGGAAAGCCCCTTGTTCTTCATCCCGCCTGATGATGCAGACATTGACATTGGGTTTCATCAATTCGATTTGTATTGGCGAACAATTGATGATGTCAAGTTTTATGATACACACGAGCCATTTACTTCCATCGGCTATCAACAGGGATCGCGAAATGAAATTCTTGCTTCTGTCATTCATTCGCAAAACATTACTCCTAACCTGAGTTTTGGAATTGATTTCGGCCGCATGCGCGCTGACGGGTGGTACCAAAGACAGACAGCCAAGATCAGCAACTTCAATGCGTATGTGCGTTATCATTCGCCAAATAATCTCTATCAGGGCATGGTGGCATTTGTGCTGAATGATCTCAATGTGCAGTTGAATGGTGGTGTGCCGAATCAAAAAATTTTCTCCGACTCAACACTCTTTGATAAATCACTCGCCCCGGTCTTTCTTGACTCCGCAAATTCAATCTGGAAGAATGATGAACTGCTTTTGCTCAATGCATTGAACTTTGGCAAATGGATCATCACTGAGAAAAAAGATTCCGTGGTGAAGAAGAGAATTGACCCTAAGGTTCGTTTGCAACATCGCTTTGAGTGGGAGAAAAGGAGTTATTTCTACAGCGATGCTTCTCATGACGGACCGTTTTATACCGGAGATACACTTGACTTAATTCGTGCTGCTGATTCGCTCATCCTTCACCGGATCACCAACGAAATCCGACTTTCAAAACTTCAAAACGATACTTCCGCTCTTGCGTTCAAATTTTCAGTAGATGCTTTTCTTCGGCATTCGGTATTCAAAATTCAAAACAAAGATTTGAAGGAAAATTTTCAATCAGCAATTATTGGCGGTGCTTTCAGTACGCTTTTCTTTTCAAAATTAAAATTGAATTCGTTTGGTGAGCTGAATCTTATTGACCGGAACAGCGGGGATTTTGTGCTTGATGCTTCCCTGGATTATTTTGTTGCGAAAGGAAGAACGATGGGTGTTGAGGCGAAGATTTCAAGAAATCATCCAAGCGTGATAGAGCAGGAATATCAATCTGCATACTTTAATTGGGACAGCAGTTTTGTCCCGATGACAACGACTGCCGAAAGCATATTTTATATTGATCAAAAATTAAAAATAAAAATCACAGCGAGCTTTTTTTCACAAAGCAATTTCATCTATTGGGTGGGATACGGAACGCCTGTTCAGCTTGACGGTTCGCTCACGGGTTTTAATATTTCTCTCGTAAAAAATTTCAGAGTATGGCGTATCCATCTCGATAATGAAATAAGGTATCAAACATTCAGCGCTGACACGGTCATAGCATTTCCATCAATCATCCTTCGCAGCAGTTTGTATTATGAGGATGACGATTTCAAGCATGCACTGCAAACGAAGACAGGAATTGAAGTCCATTACAACGATGATTATTTCGCGCCCGGGTACCAGCCCGCTATCGGGCAATTTCCTGTTCAGCATAATTCATCGGTGCATTATTACCCCGTAGCTGATTTGTTTGTAGCGGTGAAAGTGAAAGCCGTGCGTGGTTTTCTCATGATTCAAAATCTCACCCAGGGAATTCTTGGGAACGGAAATTTTTCCGCTTACCATTACCCAATGCCCGATCGCGCCTTCAAAGTAGGATTGCAATGGATGTTCTGGAACTGAGAAATCAATTTGCAGTTGCAATTTAGAGTTTTACAATTGGATAAATCTTACAATCCGGGGATTTTTTGTTGCCTACTGCCTATTGCCTACTGCCTACTTTTTTTACTGCTCCTGCGGATCGGGTTCTCCCTCGAAGATTCCCATGTACATACACGTAAGGGGCTTGTGGCTGTTCACTACCCGAAAGCTGATTCTATACTTATCATCATAGGGCGGGGTATAGAAAAAATTGATTTCATTTCTGTCAAGATCATTCACTTCCGAAACGTATTCTAACTTCTCCCCTAAGCTATTGCGAATTTCAATGGCAGTTCCATCCACGTTTTCTTCGGTCGTGAGAACAATTACATATTGAATGCCTCCTTCGAGCGGAAAAACTTTTTGTACAATTTTATCGGACGAAACTTTTTCACTCCACTCGGCCACCGGATCATATTCACCCGCGCTTCTGCTGCTGATGAGCATGTCAATAGCATTGAAAGCTGTTTCATCATAGCATTTCAGGTCCTTCACCAAATTGTCAATGTTTTGAGCCTGAGTACCTGCGCATGAGAGGAGAAGAAATAAGATGAGAGAAATTTTTTTCAAAATGAAGTCAATTTAATTTTTAAGGCGCAAAGCCCATAACTCAAGACTCATAGCTGATTTTATCACGTCTTCTGCTTTTTCTTTTTCGCTGCCGGAAATAATACATTGTTTAATATCAACCGGTAGCCGGGTGAATTAGGATGCAGTGCTAAATCCGTAGGCGGATCACCAACCTGGTGCTGATAATCTTCCGGATCATGACCACCATAAAAAGTCCAGGTGCCCTTGCCATATTCACCGTGTATGTAACGCGCTTCACCCGCTGCTTTATTTTCTCCCATCACGAGTACGGTTGGCTTTATTGTTTCATCACGAAAGGCGGTGGTTTGACCCATGAAAGCCTTAATCACTTGTGTATGATCCTGGCACAACATCGTAGGAACGGGATCCCACTTTGCAGAAAAATCAAAGAGTGTGAAATAATCCTGTTCCAGGGGGACACGCCGGGTATTGGTCGCATCAATATTAGAGAACTCATACGTGAGCGGATCGCGCACGACGGTGAAGTTCTGAAACGCAAAACATTTTGAGAAGTCGAGCTTCTGCTGTGAGTTTGGATCTTGTCCGTCGCCGTCATACATCCAGTCGCAAATGTCAGTGCCTTCAGCCGCCAGGGCAATGTCATAGGAATCGGTTGCAGAGCACATGGCAAACATGAAACCGCCGCCGGCAACATAATCCCGGATTCTTTTTGCGACCGCTAATTTCAATTGCGACACTTTGGTAAATCCCCACTTGGCTGCCGTGGCTTCCTGCAGCTTCACATCCTCGATGTACCAGGAAGCGTTGGCATACGCAGCGTAAAATTTTCCGTACTGCCCCGTGAAATCTTCGTGATGCAAATGCAGCCAGTCGTAAAGCGGAAGCTTTCCTTCCAGTACATCATCATCATAAATAATATCGTAAGGGATCTCGGCATACGTAAGCACAAGCGTGACGGCATCATCCCAGGGGCGTTTATTCTTCGGCGAATACACGGCGATCTTTGGCGCCTTCTCCAGTTTAACGATGTCTTCATTCACTTCAGGGTTTGCAATGCCGGCGAGTATGCTGTTGTACTGAACATCAGGAACAATTTCATAGCTCACACCACGCACCACACATTCATTTTCACCTTCAGTGAAATATGGGAAAGCAAAACTTCCTCCCCGGTAATTTAACATCCAATCCACCTTCACACCTTTGGTGAGAATCCAGTAAGCAACACCATAAGCCTTGAGGTGATCAGTTTGCTTGGGATCCATCGGGATGAGGACCATGGATGCAAATGCTTGTTGCATCAACAGCATCGCACTGATTAAAAAGAAAATTCGCTTCATGCTTCGAAATTAAGAAGAGAAAGCTTAACGGAAAGAGTTTAACATTGTTTTAAGAAGGATGGGCAATATGGAATTTGAGTAATTTTGAGAAGTAAATTGAGAACGACGAGCAAGCCAATAAAAACAACAACAAATGCTGATTGAATGGTTGTAACATTATCTCTCGTTGTAACTTTTCAATTCAAATGATAATTGCCAATGAAATTTCGAATCGGAAAACGCCCCAAAAAAATTTCTGAAAATCCGATCATCAAAATCTATGAAGCGCAAAAATTAATTCACGAATACATTCGAGAAGGAAAAGATTTATCTGAATTAGAGGAAAAAGGAATTCGCTTGGTGACTCCTGATTCACTTAAGAATATTTATCCAAAAGATTCCAAGATTGATTGATGCGCAACCCCAACCTGAATCCCGCCGAAGAAAATTTATCAGCCGCTGAACTCGAAGTCGAGAAGGTGTTACGCCCCTCTGCCTTTGAAGATTTTGCCGGACAGGAAAATGTAGTCGCCAACCTGAAAGTTTTTATTGCCGCAGCGAAACAACGCGGTGAAGCACTTGATCATGTTCTGTTGCATGGTCCTCCCGGTTTGGGAAAGACAACTCTCGCAAATATCATCGCACATGAGCTGGGTGTGAATTTGAAAACTACTTCAGGGCCTGTGCTGGAAAAGCCCGGTGATCTTGCCGGATTGCTCACCAATCTCGAAGCAAATGATGTGTTATTCATTGATGAGATTCACCGGCTGAGTACCGTGGTTGAAGAGTACCTGTATTCTGCCATGGAAGATTTTAAGATTGACATCATGCTTGATTCGGGGCCGAATGCGCGTTCGATTCAAATTCAGCTTCATCCATTTACACTGATCGGGGCTACTACACGATCGGGATTGCTTTCATCGCCGCTTCGTTCACGTTTCAGCATCGCTTCGCGCATGGATTATTACGATGCAGGGACCCTGAAGAAAATTATTCTTCGCTCTGCAAAAATTCTGAACACAGAAATCAACCTCGATGGCGCCGATGAAATTTCCCGCCGCAGCCGCGGCACACCGCGCATTGCGAATTCTCTCCTGCGCAGGGTTCGTGACTTCGCGCAGATCAAAGGCACCGGGAACATTGATGTTGAAATAGCACGCTACGGATTGAATGCATTGAACGTAGATGAACACGGACTTGATGAAATGGACAACAAAATTCTTTCCACCATCATCGAAAAATTCAAAGGCGGACCTGTAGGATTGAATACGATTGCTACTGCAGTAGGAGAGGAGTCCGGAACGATTGAAGAAGTGTATGAGCCATTCTTAATCCAGGAAGGTTATCTCAAGCGAACTGCTCGCGGCAGAGAAGCTACAGAACTTGCGTTCAAACATCTGGGAAAGGTGATTCCCAGGAATCCGGGAATGCTATTCAATTAGCACCTTGCGCTGTAAATTCTATTGGTGGTTATTTCCTTACTTCAACTTTCTCCACCCGGGATTGATATTTGTTCTTCAGCTCAAGTAAATAGATTCCATCATTGAGGGACGACACATCAATTTCATTTTGAACCGAAGAAATATTTTGGGTAAGCATTTTTCTTCCCGACAAATCAAAAATGGAAACTTCAGCATCGCTCAAGTTCTCATTTAAACCGGAAATAAAAATTCTGCTTGAAGCGGGGTTTGGAAAAATAATATTTCCGGCATCGCTTGCTTCCTGAATTCCTGTCGGGGGACAGAAACATTGACCTGCCAGAATCGGACTATTAGGGGTTAAGTTTACAGCATAGTCTTTAACGATCATCCATTGCGCAGCGGAATCTACATCAAGCCGTACCCAACCATAATACTGATCACCATTGAAATTTATTCTCAAGCCCGCATATCCGTCTTCAACACCGTTTTGCCAAATCCCGTAGAATGTAGAGAAGAACAGTGCATTAAAGATGGCCTCTTCATATCCATTTTGAAATGCGGCATCAGCTCCTGGGCTGGGCTTAACCCATTCAAGATTGGAGTCAATTACATCATTTTGCCAAAGGAGGAATGGAAACTTCATACCAGCACTTGTAGAAGATGTATAAACCGCGATCCCTGCTACTGAGTTCATAGCAGAAGTAAGATTGTTACCAATTACTTCTCCGGTTCGGTAGTTAAACAATGCATGTGCTTGTACAAGATAAAAATCAACCACACCATCATTATTCAAGTCGAGAGACCTCCATTCACCCCCTAGATCAGGTAAGGTATTAAGAGTGTCGTCTGGTATAACATCCGTGTAAAGAATTTGTGCTTCGGCGGAGAATGCAGATGCAAGTAACGCACTCGATAAAGCAGAATAGCTGGCTAATTTTTTTTTGAAGGATACTTCTTTCATAGGATAGTTTTAGAAAACGAAGTTAATCTCTTCTGTCAAGAATCAGAATTCAAAAAGACGAATAACACATAGAGAGTAATTCCGAAAATTTCCCAATTACTATTTCAATTGACTTCGTTCTCCATTTATCTTTGGATTTTTCAAAATCGTTTCGGTTATGATTTTACTGTTTGATATTTCGGAGTCCATTGCTGTGCCGGTTGCAGCAGAAGTAATTGTGTCGCTGATTTTATTTGCCGGGGGATTCACAATCGGCAAATACCGTGAGAAGAAAAAAGCACACGGGAAAAATCTTGACGAGTATGACTTCTATCCATTCGAAGCAGACAAGAATAATTTTCCGGAGTTCAGCATCATAGATTTCAGGCTGGCGGTTCATTATTTTTTGAAGAATAAAGATTTTACCGCGGCACGTCAGCTCATTTTTATCGGTGAACAAAACAATGTGCGTCACCAATTAGAGCATGCAGAACTTCAGCAGTACGAAAGGCTTTTCAGGATGTACGATGGTGACAAGATCATTGACGACAACAATGAGTTCCTTGAAAACTACCGGCGCATTGTTAGACTTATCGAGCAAACGTTCCATGACATGGGAATTGAAATTCTTCTTCACAACCTCATGAATCCATCCAAGTCAATAATTGAAATTGAAAACGGAGAAGTAACCGGAAGAAAATCGGGAATGGGAACAACAGTCCTTGTTCTTGATCTGAAGAAACGTAAAGCGCTCAATGAAGACAAGCTGAATTACGAGCTCGACATCGCTTCGCGCAAGTTCAAGTGCACTACCATTCCCATCTTCAGGAAAGATTACGGACTGATCGGCGCCGTCTGCATCAACATTGATGTGAACTACATAACCGATGAAGTGATGAAATCAAAAGAACGGCTCGATGAATTTTTCAGAAACTATTGCAGGACTGATATGGTGCTGGAAGAAAATATTCTGAGTAAAGAGGAATTTGAAAAGGCGCAGAAAGGAAAGAGATACTGGAAGCAAGCCGTATAGCTCTGGTCTGGAAACTTATTTCACTCCGAAGATTCGCTCCGGCTTTCTGACACGGAAATGTCATATCAATCTCTCATTGTAAATCCTCAGTCATAAGAGACTCGTGCACTTGACAATCGCTATTGTCACATCGTAACTTTCCTATCTCAATTTTTTCCTCACCTAAAAACAAACAGCCATGAAAACAATCATCACAATTTTGATTATCGTCTGCGTGGTCACCAGTGCGAAATCACAGACAGATTCTGCTGGCGAATTACAGGGGCGCCTTTTCGATGCATCTACCCATGAAGGAATTCCATTTGCTGCGGTTGTGCTTGAAAGCGATGGAATGCAAAAAGGAATCGGGCAAACAGATGACGACGGCAACTATATCATAAAGCCAATCGTTCCCGGCAGTTATGAATTGAGAGTGCAATACCTCGGGTATGTACCAGTATACTTGCAAGGAATCAGAATTACTTCAGGGATGATTTCATTTCAGAATATTTCAATGCAACTATCTGTGCAGAATTTAAATGCATCGGTTAGGAGCAATCCAAACTATGTGAATTGTACGCCAGCACGCGCAACTGCTGTGGATCAAAATGCAGTCGCTGGTTCTGCCGATCATGCTGCAGGAGGTTGTTTATCAGTCTCCGGAGTCTCGCAAAGTGACAATTATACTTCTCTTAACATTGGAGGCAGAGTGAATGGAAATGTTTACTGCATTGATGGCATGCCGTGTTGTGGACTAATACTTCCTGCCGAACGTATAGAGGATATTACAATTATAACCGGAGGAATTCCCGCTAAATATGAAAACGCAAATGATGCGATTGATTTTTCTGAATTAAAAACTCCTGATAAATCTATTGCTCAGGATGCTCCTGCTCTTCATGCATTGAGATTTCAATTCTAAGTGATTGAATTTTCAAATTACCTTTGCGACCATGAATCATTCGGGGTGTGGCGCAGTTGGCTAGCGCACCAGCATGGGGTGCTGGGGGCCGCCAGTTCGAGTCTGGCCACCCCGACGAAGTCCGGTGAAATCCATCGGACTTTTTTGTTGGCAGCGCAGAAAATCTCTGCGCTTTTCCTTTTGCATTCAATACTTAACGAATGGTTAAACTTTTTTCTTTTCTTCCATACAGCAGCCATAGAATACTTTTGCTCCCGAAAAAATAGTCGAAGCAAATTCTTCTTATGTCGAATAGTGTTTGATGAAAGAAAATTTTTCCATCATTGATCGCCAATTTTGTCTTTGATTCAACGTCCAATAAAGTATGAAGCATATTTTCGTTTTAATTGCGCTGCTATTTTCTTCGCTGCCGTTGTTCGCACAATTTCCACAGGGTAATAAAGGAAACTTCAATAATCCCAAATTCAATGTTGGTCATTTCTACGGCAGAATTGTGGATGCGAAAACCGGGAAAGGAGTGGAGTTCGCCACCCTCCAGTTATTTCAAACCCGCTTTGATACGGTAAGAAAAAAGACGCGACCCATGCTTGTTTCGGGTGCGCTCACAGAGTCGAACGGCGATTTCAGTTTAGAGAGTTTGCCGGTGATGGGAGAATATACTTTGAAGATCACAGCTATCGGGTACGATTCCTCCGTTCAAAAAATTTCTTTCCCCATCAATTTCGATGATGTGAAGAATGGAAATTATCAGAAGCTGTTGAGCGCCGTTGACAAAGACCTTGGCAACATTAAGCTCAATTCATTGGCGATTCAACTGAGCGAAGTGGTGGTGAGCGGCGATGAACAGGTTTATAGAATGGAACTCGACAAGAAAGTGTACAACGTGGCGAAAGACCCGTCGAGCGCCGGAACTACTGCCGATGAATTGCTGAAAAAAATTCCGGGAGTGAATGTTGACCTCGATAACAACGTCACCTTGCGGAATGCGTCGCCCACCATTTTTGTGGATGGAAGGCCGACAACACTTACGATTGATCAGATTCCTTCCGATGTGATTGAGAAGATTGAAGTGATCACGAATCCCTCTGCGAAGTATGATGCCTCGGGCGGGCAGGCAGGCATCATCAACATCGTGATGAAGAAAAACCACCGCATTGGTTATAACGGGGGCATTCGCGCCGGGATTGATAAGCGGGGAAAAATAAATTTCGGCGGCGATATCAATTTGCGGCAGGGAAAAGTAAATGTGTTCGCTGCCGGAAATTTCAATCAGCGAAAATCCATCAGCTACAATTCAACCGATCGCTACAACCTGATTGATTCCCCGCTCACAAATATTTTTCAGAAGGATACAGTTACCTCGAAAAATCATTTCGCGTTCGGAAGTCTTGGCTTCGATTATTTTCTGAACAACAGGAATACAATCACACTGAGCGGTAACTATGTCCAGGGAAAATTCGACCCGGTTGATAACATTCATCTTAGCACGGACACACTGCTTCCTTCCTCCATAAGCACCAGCAATGCGATCCGGTATAGCAACAATGCACGCAACTTTCAAAACTTTGGCGGTGCTCTTTCTTTTAAGCACCTGTTTCCAAAGGATGGTCAGGATTGGACTGCCGATTTAAACTACAATCAAAGCAAGAGTGATGGCAAGGGATTTTTTACCACTCAATATTATGATGATGCGCAGCAGCCTCTCGGAAATTTAATACAACAGCAGCAAAACGGAAGCGGTGCCAATCGTTTCTTCACAGCACAAACTGACGTGGAAGATCCCCTCTCTGACTCTATGAAGATTGAAGCCGGTGCACGTGCCGCCCTTCGCGAATTCACTTCAGAAAATCATGTACTCGTTTTCGATGACTCTGCTCAGCAATTTATCGAGGTGCCTGATCTGAATAATTACAAGTTCGATGACCAGGTGTATGCGGCGTATTTCACCTTCAGCAACAAGATCAAAAAGTTGCGTTACCAGGCAGGGTTAAGAGTCGAGAGTTCTTTTTACACGGGCACGCTTACCGATGTGAATGAATCATTCAAAAATAATTTCCCCGTCAGTTTATTCCCGAGCGGCTTTCTCAGCTATGAACTCAGCAGCACGAGCGATCTTCAGCTCAACTACTCCCGTAAAATTGATCGTCCCGGTTTTTACCAGTTGATGCCTTTCACTGATTATTCTGATTCGCTGAATTTACAGAGGGGAAATCCTGATCTCAAACCACAGTTCACGAATACGATTGAATTTTCTTTCGAGAAAAATTTTGATCACAGTAACAGCATACTCACTTCCGCTTATTTCAAAAACACAAACAACCTGATGACGCGCTTCCAGGAGCTGCAGTTTGATTCTTCGCTGAACAATGATGTGATCATCAACACGTATGTGAATGCAAATTCGAGCTACTTGTATGGAGTAGAAATCACTTCCACCAACAGCATTAAAAAGTGGTTTACCATTTCAGTTGATGTGAACGTGTACGACTCCTACATAAATGGCAAGAACATCGAGAGTGATCTCACCAATCAGCAGTTGAGCTGGTTTGCAAAATTGAATTCGAGTTTCAAATTGCCAAAGAATTTTACGATCCAGCTCACGGGAGATTATCAATCAAAAGCAGCCATTCCGCAGGGAAGCGGTGGCGGTGGCGGTGGTGGCGGAAGAATGTTTGGTGGCGGCGGTGGTGGCGGATTTGGTGGAGGATCTCCGTCGACACTTCAGGGCTACATTAAACCTGTTTACGGAGTTGATCTCTCGTTCAAAAAAGATTTTCTGAAAGCGAAAGCAGCATCCATCACGCTAAGCTTCTCTGATATTTTTCGCACGCGCAAGTACATAACATTTTACGATACTGATTTCTTTATGCAAACATCTTCACGATTTCGAGATCCTCAGTTTGTGCGCTTGAATTTCAGTTTTCGCTTCGGGAAATTTGATACTTCACTGTTTAAAAGAAAAAACCTGCGTGGCAATACTGATATGATGCAGGATATTCCGCAACAGTGAGCAGGCGAATGCGGAAAATGAATTACAAATCCGGGTTGTCTAAAGATGACCGGAAAGTCAATTTGAATGGTGTAGGTGCTTATTTTAATTTTGAGCAAAGAAATTTGAAGATGGGTTTAGTTTATTCTGAGATCATTTTGTCGAATCCTGTAAAAAGTGATTTGAAGTCATTGCACGTGAAATGCCTTGTTGATTGTGGTTCAACCTACCTCGTAATACCTGAACACGTTGCGACGCAGCTTCAACTAAATATACTTGAGACTCGTGAAGCAACCACCGCAGATGGTAGTTCACATACAGTTCCCTATGCAGGTCCGGTGAAAGTAACTTTTGAAAATCGAAATTGTTTTGTTGGGGCGCTTATCATGGGTGATGAAGTTTTACTCGGTGCAGTGTCAATGGAGGATATGGACTTGGTCATTCTTCCAAAACTTTTAAAATTATCAGTCAACCCTGAAAGCCCTAATGTGCCGAGAGGACACGTTAAATAGTGAGCAGATTTTTTGCTGATAGCAATTCTGAAAAAGAATACTGATTTTCCTTCGTTAATTCGCCAACCGAAATTTTTTTTTCTACTTCAACAAGGCAATCCGAAATCCTGAATGTCTTTTCTCTATCCCGCCTTCTTATTTGCGCTCGCTGCTATCTCGATTCCCATCATCATTCACCTCTTCAATTTCCGCAGATACAAAACAGTTTATTTCTCCAACACAAAATTCCTCAAAGAGGTAAAGGAGCAAACTGATTCCCGCTCGCGGATAAAACATTTGCTCGTGCTGCTCTGCCGGATTCTTGCAATTACATTTTTGGTTTTTGCTTTCGCTCAGCCCTACATAAAGCACGGCGGGGCTACAGAAACAGCAGGAAGAAAAACCGTGAGCATCTTCCTTGATAATTCCTTCAGCATGGGACAGACACAAAGTGATGTGCCACTGCTCGAAATTGCAAAGAAGAAGGCAGGTGAAATTGTTTCAGCAAGCAATGATGATGATCTTTTCCAGTTGCTCACAAATGATTTTGAAGGGAAACAGCAACGCTTAATTGACAAGCAGGAGATGCTCAACGAGATCAAGGATGTCCAGCTTTCTCCCGTGACACGAACGCTTGATGAAGTGATTATGAGACAGCGGGAAGCGATTGTTAAAGGAAGCGGAACAAAGCTGGGGTATGTAATTTCTGACTTTCAGAAAAGCTTCGCCGATGTTTCGCAAGTGAAAGCTGACAGCACCATCAGGCTGAGTTTTGTACCGCTGCATTCCCGTGAAGCAGCAAACGTTTATATTGACACATGCTGGTTTGAATCGCCGGAACAGGTAGCAGGTCAGGCGGCAAAGCTGCTGGTGCGCATTGTGAATCACTCGAATGAAACCAGGGAGAATGGAAGACTAACACTAAAGATCAATGACCAGATAAAAGCCATCAGTGATTTCACCGCTGACCCTAACGGAATAGCGTCAGACACCATAACTTACAACGTGAGTGATAAAGGCTGGAACCGGGCTGAGCTTTCCATTATTGATCATCCGATCACTTTTGATGATACCTATTATTTCAGTTATCTCGTTGCTCAAAGTCTGAACGTGATGGTGATCAATGAAGCCACCGGGAGTCAATATCTCAATGCACTCTTCAGCAGAGATAGTTTTTTTGTTTTGAAAAATGTTCCGTTCAATCAGCTCAACTACGCTGATCTTTTCAAAAATCAATTCGTGATCATCAATAGCGTTAAGCAACTTTCATCGGGATTGACTTCGCAACTGAAGACATTTTTAGAACAGGGTGGAAGCGTGTGTATGTTCCCGGATCTGGCGGCAGATCTTTCTTCTTACAATTTATTTCTCTCCGGAGTGAATGCTGATTTGATTTCGTCATTCGAAAATGCCCCAAAGCAAGTGACAACCGTGAACACCCATGATCCGCTTTTCAGAAACGTGTTTCAACATTTTTCTCAAAACATCACCCTCCCGAAATGCAGCGGTAGTTTTTCCTTCCCTAAAAAAACATTGACGAATGCAGAACCATTGCTCACGTGCAATGATGGATCTTCGCTCATCACAAAATACCAGGTTGGAAAAGGGTTGCTTTATGTTGCTGCAGTGCCCCTCGATAAGGATGTATCTGACCTTCCGCTGAATGCAGTGTTTGCGCCCATGATGTACAACATGGCGATCGTGCACACCAGTGCGAATGCCAACGCGTACATCATCGGTAATGAAGGCAAGGCGATGGTGAATGTTGACCTGGGCAGTGATGAGCAGGTGCTGCGGCTGAAGGGAAACAACACGGAATTTTTTCCTGCTCAAAGAAAAAGCGGAAGCAGCGTGATTGTCTTTTTCGACAATTCCATTACGCGATCGGGATTCTATGCACTCGAAGATCCTACGGGCGCAACAAGTGCGTGGTTTGCGATGAACTACAATCGCCAGGAATCTGATCTCACATTTCTTTCCAACGATGAACTTCAAAAGGTTTCTTCACCGCTTAAGGTGAAGGTGATTACAAATACTGAGCGTGATCTTGGCGTATTCGTAACAGGACAAAAACTTGGAATACCTCTGTGGAAAGTTTCTATCTTGTTTGTGCTGCTGTTTATTGCGTTTGAAATTGCTCTTCTGAAATTCTGGAAATAGATGAACAAAAAAGTTCTAAAGAACTGCTGCAGAAATCTTTGCTTCTCTTAACTTTGCCAATTGAAAACTAAAGATCATGAAATTGCTTGTTGATGTAAAAGAAAGCAAGGTGGCCTTCGTAGTTGAACTATTGAATAGTTTGCCATTCACAAAAACAAAACAGATATCTCCTGCAAAAGCACAACAGCTCAGTGAAATGAGCGAAGCGATTGAAAATCTCAATTTCGTCAAGAAAGGAAAGTTGAGGACAAAACCACTAAAGGAGTTATTGAATGAGCTATAAGGTTCTCACCTGTAACTAAGAATGTGAAATCAAAGATCAATTGTAAGGCGCATTCAAAAAAACTTTCTTCTATCTTCGCCCCGTGCCCACGCTGCTAATCAGAGCTGCTACCATCCTCGATCCCAATTCTCCATTTCATCTTCAAACAAAAGACATTTTAATTGATGGCGGAATCATTCGTTCCGTAAAGCATCGCATTGATTCAAAGGATGCTGAAGAATTTGATGCGGAAGGAAAATTTCTTTCACCGGGATGGTTTGATATGTTCGCTAACTTCTGCGACCCGGGATTTGAATACAAGGAAGATATTGAAAGTGGCGCTAAAGCCGCCGCCGCCGGCGGTTTTACAGGAGTGGCATTGATGCCTGATACATTTCCGGTGACTGACTCAAAAGCCGGAGTCCAGTACATCATCAATAAGGCAAAAGGAAACATCGTTGACATTTTCCCCATTGGTGCTGTCACAAAAAATTGTGAGGGCAAAGAGCTTGCAGAAATTTATGACATGCATGAAGCAGGCGCCATTGCATTCAGTGATGCGCCGAAGCCCATCATGGTGGCCGGTCTCATGATGCGCGGTTTGCTGTACGTAAAAAAAATCAATGGCGTCATCATCAGTCATCCGCATGATGAAACGATTGCACCGGGCGGCATGATGAATGAAGGAGTATCGAGCGTGTTT
Source organism: Chitinophagales bacterium (assembly GCA_035638255.1). Taxonomy (GTDB): domain Bacteria; phylum Bacteroidota; class Bacteroidia; order Chitinophagales; family UBA10324; genus DASRAJ01. The sequence goes on along the minus strand of DASRAJ010000095.1, from coordinate 26,790 downwards.
CTCGGCATGAGCGGAATCCCTGCTCTCGCTGAAGACCTGATGGTGGTGCGTGACATCGAGCTTGCCGAGTACACAGGATCGCGCATACATTTTAGTTGCATCTCGACAAAAGAAGCTGTGGACCGGATTCGTGAAGCAAAGAAGAAAGGAATTCCGGTAACGGCAGGGGTGAATCCGATTCATCTCATCCTCGACGATTCGGAGCTGAATGATTACGACAGCAACTACAAAATTTTTCCGCCGCTCAGAACGAAAGAAGACATTGAAGCATTAAAAAAAGGCCTCGAAGACGGTACCGTAGATGTGATTTGTTCGGCGCATCAACCGCAAAACGATGAATCGAAAAATGTGGAGTTTGAATACGCGGCAGCAGGCATCATCAACTTGCAGACATGTTTTGCCCTGGCAAATGAAGCATTGGAAGGAAGAATGAAACCGGAGCAGCTCGTTGAAAAAATTTCCATTGCGCCGAGGAGAATTCTTGGTTTACCGGTTCCTTCCTTACAGGAAAATTCAGAAGCCAACTTTACTATCTTTGATTCGGAGGTGCAATGGGAATTGAAACGCGAAGACAGTCAATCAAAATCGGTGAACACACCCTTTATCGGAAAGAAATTCAAGGGAAAACCGGTGGCAATAATTAATCACAATCAAATTAAATTCTTCTGAGACAATGAAAACAAAAACTCCCATCAAATTCGGACTTCAATGGGGAATTATTTGCGGAATTTATTGCGTGATCGCAATAATGATTCTTTATATCATGGGAATAAAATACTTCGCAGGATTCTTCAGGTTTATGCCTTCAATCCTTTATTATGTTTTGTTTCTGATAGGAGCCTTTCAATTACGCAAGGCGCAGGGTGGATTCATTTCTTTTAAGGATGTATTTGTTGCGCTCATCATTTGCAGCGCTGTAGTCGTGGTCATCAACACGATTTTCGCATACATTCTTCAAACGGTTATTGACCCCAATCTTCCCGATGAAGTAAAGAAGTACTGGATGGACTGGACTTATAACTGGATGAATGGCAAGGTGCCTGACGAAAAGATTCAGGAGACACTGAAAGAAATGGAAGGGAAGGATTACGGGATGTCTGTTAAGAATATGCTGATTGGCCTTCCAATGGGAGTGGGTCTCGACGCAATTATTATTCTCATCATTGCTGCCATAGTAAAGAGAAAAAATCCAATGGCCGAATTTGGCCCCATGACCATTCCAAATCCTCCCGAAGTACATTAAGCGCAGCTTAGAACATAGACCTTTCATGCAACTCTCTGTCGTTATTCCTTTATTGAACGAACAGGAATCGCTTCCGGAATTAACTTCGTGGATCAGGAGAGTGATAGAAGCGAATCCTCTCACTTACGAAATCATATTTGTGGATGATGGGAGCCGCGATCAATCGTGGAGCGTCATTGAGAAATTGGCGTTAGAAGATTCGCATATCAAAGGAATCAAGTTCAGAAGAAATTATGGGAAGAGTGCTGCACTCAATGAAGGTTTCAAAATTGCACAAGGAGAAGTGGTGATCACGATGGATGCTGACATGCAGGACAGCCCTGATGAAATTCCTGCGTTGTACAAAATGATTCATGATGATGGATTTGATTTGGTTTCAGGGTGGAAGAAAAAGCGTCACGATCCTTTTTCAAAAAGAATTCCTTCCAAATTTTTCAATCGCACAACGGCATGGATCAGCGGAATTCCGCTGCATGATTTTAACTGTGGCTTGAAAGCCTACAAGAACGATGTGGTAAAGAACCTCGAAGTGTATGGTGAAATGCATCGTTACATTCCGGTAATTGCAAAGTGGAATGGCTTCACAAAAATTTCGGAGAAGGAAGTGGTGCATTACCCTAGGAAATACGGAGTAACAAAATTCGGATGGGAGCGATTCATTCGCGGCTTTCTTGATTTGCTCACTTTGTCTTTTGTAACACGCTTCGGAAAAAGACCGATGCATCTCTTCGGCACGCTCGGGTTGCTTTCGTTCTTCATCGGCTTCATCATCTCCATTGTGCTTACCATTCAAAAGTTCGTCTATCTGCAATATCACATGACCGAGCGTCCTTTATTTTATTTCGCACTGGTAAGCATGGTCATCGGAGTTCAATTATTCTCGGCGGGATTTATGGCGGAAATGATTTCGCGCAGCGCGCATGACAGGAATAGCTATCAGGTGGAGAAGAGGATTAATTAATTTCGAATTTCGAATTTCGAATTTTCAATTTCGGATTATCGTCTTGGTTGGATCCAAAAGGGGAGACTTCATCCTAACTTAATGAGACAAATACAAACACTTATTCTTTCAATTATTCTTCTGACAACGCAGATTTCGGAAGGACAAAAAAAATGTAGTTTTCAAATTGACACTGCAAAAATCTTAGCTAATAGAAATCTAGATAGCTTCATAGCAGATTTGAAAAGTGACAACTTCGATATCACCAATAATAAAAAAAACATTCCAAAATTCATTAAAAGACAGCTTGATTGCTTTACAGGTAATTTCAGGATCGCCAATCCTGATGAGCCCTATAATTCTACAGATATAATCATTAGAAGCATGCCGGGCAGGCAGTTGGTGTTTCTTGCTCAGAGTAACGATCTACTCGTCATGCAATATCTTGAAGGTGGTTATGTTCGAACATCGCACCTACTACTAGTAAAGTTTAAAGACAGTAAGATTGTGGACTTGTGGAAAGGTATATGCTTTCATGACATCTCAACTATTCAAGACGTAACTGGCTATCTTGAATTGAACCGGAACAAAGAATGGGGACTTAATACCAATATTATTTATTTCTAAGCAGTTGACTTGTGCCTTCATAACCAGTACACAATCCGCGAAAATCAACTCTTCACCATCCTTATCACCTTCACTTCTTTCTTCCCAATAATCTTCACCACATACAACCCCGGTAGAAAATCAGAAATATCAACTTCAGATGTCACCGCAGTTTTGCTCATCATCACTTTTCCATTCACATCTTCAATTACCAGCGTGCCATCAGCAACCGGATTTGATATTGTAAAAGATGAGTGCACGGGATTCGGAAAAATTCTTTCTTCATTTCCTGAAACTAAATTGTTTACTCCTGTGCCTTCATCGGTTTCAATTTCAACAACTGTTGCCCTGATAAAATAACCAAGGGTTCCATCGGGAAAATCATCGGCACCAATGGTTAAGCCATAAAGTTGGTCCCAGATTGACAAGTCGAGAATGATCGGGAGGGCATCACTGCTCAGGTTAGTTCCGTCATCATTATTAACCGTCCACGAAATAAGTTTGTCAGTTGCTGCATTGCCCAGCGAGTAATAATTATTGTAGCTCCGAAACGTAATTGCATCACCGCCATCTACTACGGGAAGGTCAACGGCTTCACAGAGAAAGTCAACATTGTTGCCATCGGATTGGAAAAGAAGATTTCCGGGCCCGATTAATGAGATACCATATGGCGTAGTGGAATACAAATAATCTCCAACGGTGGGATCAGAGTTGCTGTCAGTCACATTATGAGAATAAGATAACGTGCCCATTAGAGTGTCACCCAATTGAATTTGATTGTTCAGTTTGTTGTCGTCATCATCAAGAGATATTACTTCAGCTTTTATATGCTGAAAAATGAGTTGAGCTCTTGTATCGTACGACAAAAAGACAAATACTGAAAGTGTGAGAAGTGTTTTCATAGCAGCTTAGTTTGACAAAGATCAAATTTAGCAATTTAACCCGGAGATTTATTTGACTCTTAAGGGCATCTCTAAAAACCTACCACTAACCTTTCTCCTTCAGGTCAAGGAATCAGGATGAGGAAATAAAATGAAGGTTTTTAGAGATGCCCTTAAGTTATAATGTGAGTTTATGTAACCGTTTGCCCTTCAGCTCCGTATTACATGCCATTATCGTTTAGCTTCATTTTCTCCTAAAAACCTTTAATGAAACTCTTTTCGCTCGCTCTCATTTTGCTTATTCCCTTTTCCAGTGAATTAGTTTTCGGAACCTGTACTCCTTCGATTCCTGTTAATTTGAAACTAAAAAATATAACAAGCTGCTCGGTAGAGGCTTCGTGGAAGAAAGTTACCGGCGTTTCCTATTATCTTCTTGAGTACAAAGTCTCCGGCAGTAGTGAATGGATGTTTAGCAACAGCATTACAGGGAATTCGGTCACTATTTCGGGATTAGAGCTGAATACTTCCTATGATTTCGCTGTAGCCAGTTTCTGCAGTAATAATACTACGGTGGGGTATTCTCCTTCAATTTCAAAAACCACAAAGAAATGTTCGCCACCAATAAATATTTCTTCCTCATCGGTCACTGCCAATTCGGTACTCATCAGTTGGGAACCTGCTTGCGGAAGCAACAGCTACACTCTTAACTATCGGGCTCAGGGAGCAAGTGCATGGACTAAAGTTTCCAACATTACAGCATCAAGTTGCCCGCTCACGAATCTTCAACCTAACACCACGTATGAGAATCGCATAGAAACAAATTTCGGTGCGGCCAAATCAGCCTGGTGCGCCACGCACGTGGTCACAACACTCAATCACGGAGTGCAGAAGAAAAATATCCTGATGATTGTTCTGGATGATGCGCGCTATGATGCCTTCATCCCCAATGGAGCGCCATCATGGCTGAATACCCCGGCAATCAACAGGATTGCAAATGAAGGTGTGAATTTCAAGCTCATGATCCCCACTACTTCCCAATGTGCCCCGAGTCGTGCATGCATTTACACGGGTGTGTATCCGCACATCAATGGACTGGAGAGTAACGGAGACACACTCAACTCTTCTTTTCCACTTATTCAGCAAATACTTAAAGATCATGGTTATTATACCGGCTTTATTGGAAAGTATGGTCAGTTTATGGGTGATCCTAAAGGATTTAACTGGTGGGCAGTAAGCAGTACCGAGACTTATGTTGATCCTCCATACACAATTAACGGAAAGGATACCACGATTAGCGGTCATATCAGCGATGTATATCCGCAGCTTGCGAAAACATTTTTGAATACAGTTCCTGCGGGGCAAAATTTTGTGCTCTATTATTTCACACGCGTTCCGCACGGTCCCACTACTCCGCGCCCCCAGGATTCATTGTTGTATCTGAATGAAACTATACCCTTTGCTTCTAACTATACTTTTTACACCAGCAATTACCCTTCATTTTACAGTGATCAAATATGGAACGTTGACACTCCCAAAGTCAATGCCCTGAAACTTGCAATGTATCAAACACTCAAGAGCGTTGATGATAATGTTGACAGCTTGTTGAAGTGGATTCAGCAGCGCGACGGCACCCTGGACAGCACGCTTATTATTTTCACCAGTGATAATGGTTACCTGATGGGCGAGCATCATTTACATGAAAAGATTTTGGCTCTTGAAGAATCTATTCGTGTTCCGCTTTTCATCCGTTACCCGAAATGGTTTGGTTCGAACAGTGTGATCACTGATGAAATTGGTTCTAACGTTGATATTGCAGCTACGCTTCTTGATTTTACAGCGCTGCCGAACAACTATGGCTTTCAGGGACTTTCACTTCACCAACTCGCCAATGGACAAGCACAGCGAAAGAACTTTTTCTATGAAAGCGGATGGGATCCGTCGCTTCCGAAGTTACGAGCCGTGCGATCGCTCACGGATATTTACATTCGGTCCTATTGCAAAACCACTACTGAAGAGTATTATGATTTGGTTACCGATTCGCTCAACAACACCAACCTGATTTTCAATTCCGGGTATCAATCTACCATTGCGGCGCGCCGCATATTACTCGATAGTTTACGCACAGTTTATTCTGATCCTGAGCCAAGGAAAAAAATCTGTAATCTCATAACTAGCGGAGAGCGGTTTTCGATTTATAATAATGATGAAACTCCTGAACTGGAAATGGCCATGGGCCCTAATCCAGCAGCCGAAACATTCACTATTTATTTTACTTCTCACCAAAAATCACCCGTCCTCATGAGCATCTGTGATGAACTTGGGCATGTGCTATGGCGTCAGCAGTACAGCATTTCCCTGGATGTGATGGAAGAAATTGATTGCAGCAAATGGGGTAACGGATTGTATTTAGTGAAGGCAGAACAAGATGGAAGAACTTATGGAAGGAAGATTTTAGTGCAGCAATAAAATGATTTCGGATTTACTCTCGCCCTCATCTATGATTACTGAAGACCATACTACAGACCGAAGTCCCATCTTACATCTTCGTCTTAACTCTTTTACTTCTAACTTCTACCTTCTACCTTCTACTGTCTTATTTCTTACATCTTATTTCTTACGTCTTACATCTTATTTCTTCACTTTTGCTGCTGAATGAAAATCATCTTCATCGGTTCAGCACATCCTTTTCGCGGCGGACTTGCTACATTCAATGAGCGGTTAAGCCGTGAGTTGATTGCGATGGGACATGAAGTTGAAATTTACACGTTCACCGTTCAATATCCTTCATTTTTATTTCCCGGAAAATCTCAATTCACGGATGCACCTGCACCTGCGGATCTCAAAATTTCCCGAAGAGTAAATTCCATCAATCCGCTCAACTGGATTTTGGTTGGAAATGAAATTCGAAAGAAAAAACCTGACCTGCTGCTTTACAAATTTTGGTTGCCGCTTATGGGTCCCTGCTTTGGAACGATTGCAAGAAGATCGAAGAAGAATCATCACACCCGGGTGATTTCCATTCTTGACAATGTGATTCCTCATGAGAAAAGAACCGGCGATGTTGCCTTCACAAAATATTTTCTCACCGCCTGCGATGGTTTTGTCACCATGTCAGATTCGGTAAGTGTTGATCTGAAAAAATTTGTTCCGCGAAAACCTTTCATTCAAAATCCGCATCCCCTCTATGATAATTTTGGAGCGGCCATTACGATGGAGGAGGCGCAGAAGCAATTGAGTCTCGATCCCGGTTTTCATTACCTTCTTTTCTTCGGCTTCATTCGCAAATACAAAGGGCTCGATCTTCTGCTCGAAGCCTTTGCAGATGAGCAGCTGAGAAAATTTCCTTTGAAGCTTATTGTAGCGGGCGAATTTTATGAAAACTCAAAACCGTATCTCGATTTGATTTCGAAATTGAATCTGCAAAGTCATGTCATTCTCAAAACTGATTTCATTGCAGAAGAAGAAGTGAAAAAATATTTTTCTGCTGCTGATGTGGTTGTTCAACCCTACCGTAGCGCAACGCAGAGCGGTGTCACGCAAATCGCATATCAGTTCAACAAGCCTATGATCGTAACCAATGTTGGCGGTTTGCCCGAATTAGTGCCGGATGGAAAAGTGGGTTTGTGTGTTGATCCAACTCCAAAAGCAATCGCCGATGCAATCCTCAATTTCTTTGAAAATAATTTGTCGAAGAATTTTGAAGCGGGAATTCCGGAAGAGAAAAAAAGATTTTCATGGAGAAGTTTTGCTGAAAATCTTTTGACACTCATTGGTAAAAGCGAGAAATTATAAGTTTGGTTTGCAAACTGTCTTGTCCCGTCCCGATGCATCGGGATTCGGGAAAACTGCAAATCGAAGCAAAGCGAAGATCCCGATTTATCGGGACTGCAAACTCAATTTGCTATTTCCCTCTCACCCATTATCTTTGCCGCACTAAATCAAATCAACATCCTTCATGCTAATCATTGATGCCCGCGATTCTGAGTCACTCGACAAAGCTTTAAAAAAGTACAAAAAAAAATTTGAGAAAGCCGGTACGCTCAAACAGTTGAGGTACCGCCAGGCATTCACAAAACCTTCAGTAGAACGACGCGGTGAGATTAAGCGTGCCGCATATCGTGAGCAAATGAATCGCGAGAGCGAAGCGTAGATTTTCCCGGCTAAAGATTTGAAGTTCGATTTCGTTTCCCCGGAGTCGAACTTTTTTTTTGCACACTCGTAAACTATTTTGTTGGAAAAATTCTTCACATCCCATTCGCCTCTTCGTATATTTGTACGTGAAGCGATTGGTATGATGGATTTCAGGAGCTTTCTTCAATATCTCGAATACGAGAAACGATATTCAGCTCACACAATAACAGCGTATGAGAATGACCTTACGCAATTCTCAGTCTTCCTTTCCAAAATTTATGAGTTCGATGACCTGCTGAATGTGCGTCACACGCATGTGCGTTCGTGGTTAGTATCGCTGATGGAAGAAGGCATCGGTTCCCGGAGCATCAACAGGAAGCTTTCCTCATTAAAAACATTCTTCAAATTTCAACTGAAGAAAAATGCCATTCAGCAAAACCCGATGAGCAAAGTGATCGCTCCCAAAATGTCGAAGCGACTTCCCGTCTTCATCAACAAAAATCAAATGGAATTGCTCTGGCAGCATTTTGATTTTGGCGAAGGATTTTCCGGAGCAAGAAACCGCCTGATCTTTGAGCTGCTTTACGGAACCGGCATGCGTGTTTCAGAATTGGTTAACCTTTCAGAGAAGAATATTGACCTGCACAGTGGTGCGGTAAAAGTTCTTGGGAAAGGAAACAAGGAGCGCATCATTCCCATCAGCAGGGAATTGAAACAGTTCATCAAAGAGTATAATGATCTTCGTCATAAGACTTTTCCTTCCGGATTATTTTCTTCGCTGATCGTTTCTGATACGGGAAATAAAATGTATGCACGCTCTGTATACAACATTGTGAATACCGTTCTTAAACAAATCACAACCGTTGAAAAGAAAAGTCCGCATGTACTTCGGCACACATTCGCAACACACATGCTGAACAACGGCGCGGAGATCAATGCAATAAAGGAGTTGCTGGGTCACGCCTCACTGGCAGCTACGCAAGTATACACGCACAACACTATTGAAAAGCTAAAAGATGTTTACAGGAAAGCTCATCCCAAGGCATGAGCATCAGAAAATATTTTTCTTCACAGTAAATTCTAATAGCTATGAACATCAAAATTCATTCGATTCATTTCAACACCGATGATAAGCTGGAGCAGTTTATCACAGACAAGCTGCAGAAAATTGAACGCTTTGTAAATCATATCATAGATGCGCAGGTGATTTTGAAACTGGATCACAACAAAGGCAGCGTGAGAGATAAAATCGCAGAGATACGATTACAAATTCCCGGCAAAACATTATTTGCTGAAGAACGCAGCAAGCTCTTTGAAGAATCCATCGAACTCGCTACTGATTCTATTGTGCGGCAAGTGAAGAAGCACAAGGAAAAGATTCAACAATAATTGTTTCCTCCACTTTCCTTTCTGGATTATTACAGTATATTTGCCCACCTTTTTTGAAAGGAAAACTGAAGTGTGTCGTTTCCTGAGATGAATTTTTCACTGAAACGTTTTGAAATTAATGCCGATGTAGCTCAGCTGGTTAGAGCTACTGATTTGTAATCAGTAGGTCGGGGGTTCGAGTCCCTCCATCGGCTCGGATCCAGTTGGCAGGATGCAGTTATCCCGAATCCCGATGCATCGGGACGGAACAGGCAAGTTGCAATGAGAGCAAATTTTTTTGCCAACTGCAAATTGCCAATTGCAACCTAAGTAAAGGGGAGATACCAAAGTGGCCAACCGGGCCTGACTGTAAATCAGGTGGCTCATGCCTTCGTAGGTTCGAATCCTGCTCTCCCCACGGAACAGTTCTTTGAGAAAACTAATTGTTAAGTCGCGAATCGCGATACGCGTATCGCGACTCGTGAACAAGCGGGAGTAGCTCAGTTGGTAGAGCGTCAGCCTTCCAAGCTGAAGGTCGCGGGTTCGAGCCTCGTCTCCCGCTCGGAAGGAAAAAAATTATTTGTGTATTGTGATTAATAAATAACAATGAAGGATCAACGATTATAAATTGGGAACTGAAAAGCAAATCCGAAATCTTAAATCCGAAATCAATCGGCCAATGTAGCTCAGTCGGTAGAGCACATCCATGGTAAGGATGGGGTCGCCAGTCCGATTCTGGCCATTGGCTCTGGAAAGGGGAAAAGTGAAACAGTTACTGTGGACGGAGGTGGCGGTTCCGGATGGAACAGGAGGATCGTCCCGATTTGATCGGGACCATTGGCTCTGAAAAAAAATTAAGTCAGTTGATGCAGCTCAATGGAAGAGCAACCCCGACAGGTCGGGGGAAATTACCGGTTCGATTCCGGTCATGAACTCAGGATCAGCGATGATCTTCTTTGAAATAAAAAAATCATTTTAACCTCAACAACTTATTAGCTATGGCTAAGGAAAAATTTGAACGCACGAAACCGCACGTTAACATCGGAACCATCGGACACGTTGATCATGGTAAAACCACGCTTACTTCTGCAATCACTTTTGTTCTTTCAAAACAGGGATTGGCGGAAATGAAATCGTACGATTCGATTGATAATGCTCCCGAAGAAAAAGAGCGCGGCATCACTATTAATACAGCTCACGTTGAATATTCAACGATGAACCGTCACTATGCTCACGTAGATTGCCCTGGTCATGCCGACTACATCAAGAATATGGTAACAGGTGCCGCTCAAATGGACGGCGCCATACTTGTTGTTGCCGCCACAGATGGCCCTATGCCTCAAACCCGTGAGCACATTTTGCTTGCGCGCCAGGTAGGTGTGCCGGCGGTGGTGGTGTACATGAACAAGTGTGATCTTGTGGATGATCCCGAATTGCTTGATCTCGTTGAAATGGAAGTGCGCGAATTGCTGAGCTTTTATCAATTCGATGGCGATAAAGCGGCCGTTATTCGTGGTTCTGCATTGCTCGCGCTGAACAACGATCCGAACTGGACCAAATCAATTGATGAATTAATGGCTGCTGTTGATAAGGAGATTCCAATTCCATTGCGCGCCAAGGACAAGCCGTTTCTCATGCCGGTGGAGGACGTGTTCTCCATCACAGGTCGTGGCACAGTGGCCACAGGACGTATTGAACGCGGCATTATTCATACAGGCGATGCAGTGGAAATTATTGGCTTGATTGAGCAATCATTGAAGTCTACAGTTACCGGTGTTGAAATGTTCCGCAAGATTCTGGATGAAGGTGAGGCCGGTGACAACGTTGGATTGCTGCTGCGCGGAATTGAAAAAGATGACATCCGCCGCGGCATGGTCGTATGCGCTCCGGGTTCCATCACTCCGCACACTGAATTCAAATGCGAAGTGTATGTGCTGAGCAAGGAAGAAGGCGGTCGTCACACTCCCTTCTTCAACAACTATCGTCCGCAGTTTTACCTGCGCACTACTGACGTAACGGGAGAAATCAAATTACCCGATGGCGTTGAAATGGTGATGGCCGGTGATAACATCGCCATGACAGTGAAGCTGATCATGCCGGTGGCTATGGAAAAAGGTTTGCGCTTCGCCATACGTGAAGGTGGCAAAACCGTTGGCGCTGGTCAGGTGACGGAGATTTTAAAATAAGTTGGCAATTGGCAGTTGGCAGTTAGCAAAAAACAAATTGCAAACTGTAAACTGCAAACTGAACAAAGGGGTGTAGCTCAATTGGCAGAGTAGCGGTCTCCAAAACCGTTGGCTGGGAGTTCGAGTCTCTCCACCCCTGCCAGAAGGAGTGAATAGTAAATGATTAGTAGTTAGACGGACAAATAGAATTCTGTCCGTTTATCGAGTAATAAATAACAAATAACTGAATCTTATGAATCGCATCAACTTATTTTTTTCAGAAACATGGACTGAGCTTGTTCACAAAGTTTCATGGCCAACCCTTGAAGATCTGCAGGGAAGCTTAATTGTTGTTACCATTGCCATGTTGATTTTGGCGCTTATAGTTTGGGTGATGAATGAGGCGGCTAATTTTGCCATGCATACATTCTATCACTTTTTCCAATAAAAAATATTTTTTGCAATGAACGAAGAAAAGAAATGGTATGTGATGCGTGTGATCAGTGGTAAGGAACGCAAGATCAAGGAGTACATCGAAAACGAAGTGACCCGCAGCGGCTGGAAAGAAATTGTAACGCAGGTGCTGGTGCCGATGGAAAAGATTTACAAGGTAAAGAATGGTAAGAAAGTAATTAAGGAGCGCACCTTTTTCCCGGGCTATATATTGATGGAAGCAGATGAACTGAGAACAACTCCTGATATGTTCGGCACTATTAAAAATATTTCCGGCGTTATCAATTTTCTCGGAGGAGCAAAGCCGCAGGCGTTGCGCAAGACAGAAGTGAACCGCATCCTTGGCAAGGTGGATGAATTAGCAGAAGCCGGTGAAGCGATCAACGAGCCATTCTTAGTGGGAGAAAATGTGAAGATCACCGACGGACCTTTCAATGATTTCATCGGCGTGATTGAAGAAGTGAATGAAGAGAAGAAAAAGATCAAAGTGAACGTGAAGATTTTCGGAAGGAAAACTCCTGTGGAATTGAATTATGCGCAGGTGGAGAAAGTATAATAGGAAATTTGGGAATTGGGAAATTAATAGCCTTCATTCCCAATAACCCAATATCCCAATAACCCAATAAACTAACAAGTAATGGCAAAAGAAATCGAAACTTATGTAAAGCTTCAGTGCAAAGGCGGACAGGCGAATCCTGCTCCTCCGATTGGTCCGGCACTGGGTTCTAAAGGAATTAACATCATGGAATTCTGCAAGCGGTTTAATGCGCAAACGCAGGAGAAACAAGGCAAGGTGCTTCCGGTTATTATCACCGTTTATAAGGATAAGTCCTTTGACTTCATCATCAAACAGCCACCTGTGGCCGTATCGCTTCTTGAAGCTGCAAAGCAACCCAAAGGCAGCGGCGTTCCTAACCGGACAAAAATTGGCTCGGTAGATTGGGATCAGGTAAAAAAGATTGCGGAAGAAAAAATGAGTGATCTCAATTGCTTCACCATTGAATCTGCGATGAAGATGGTGGCGGGTACGGCGCGGTCGATGGGATTGACGGTGGAAGGCAATGCTCCGTGGACGAATTAAGAATCAGTTGGCAGTTGGCAATTTTCAATTTGCAAAAAAACAGGACCCTGGCTTGGTGCCGGGGTTTTTCTTTTCATAGTGATGGTGAGAAATGGGGTTACCTTTGGTAAGAGAAATATTTTTGAAATGAAAACACTCTCTGAAATTATTATCATCATTCTTTTTTCTGTTGCTGCATTTGCCCAGGCGGGAGAGTTGGATAATACGTTTGGTGGAGATGGAAAAGTGACAACTTACATTCAATCCTTTGGCGCTGAAATTCATTCATTAGCAATACAGACAGATGGGAAAATCGTAGCTGCAGGAACTTCAAAGTCTGGCGTATCGCATTCGGCAGGTTGTTTAGCTCGATATAATACAAATGGCACGGTTGACAGCAGCTTTAATGGTAGCGGAATATCTATTTATGGCGGGTTGCCTTATCGCAATGCCGTATCAGTAGCAATACAATCTGACGGTAAAATTGTATTTGTCGGCGACGATTTTAACACTGGCTATATAGCTCGATTAAATACGGATGGAATTATTGATGCAAGTTTCGGCATAGGTGGAATTTTTGAAGACCCAAGTTTTACTTTCGCACATTCTTTAGCCATTCAAACGGATGGAAAAATTATTGCGGCAGGCGGAGGAGGTTTCACTGTGATTCGATATAATGAAGATGGCACTCGTGACAGCACTTTCGGTATTGGCGGTATAGTCACTAATTCAAACCTGACAAATGCACTTTCGGTCGTTATCCAAACAGATGGGAAAATTTTGACAGTTACGTCTTCATATTTTACGTCTTCGTGTTTAGTGCGTCTCAATACTGATGGGACTCTTGATAGTAGCTTCAACTCGAACGGAATTGTAGCGACCAACATTGGAATAGAATTCACTTCGTCACCAGTTATTATTCAACCCGATGGCAAAATCATCGTTGCAGGTTCTTCCGGGCTTGATTTTGCGATGGCTCGATATAATACTAATGGAATGCCGGATAGCAGCTTTGGATTGGGAGGACAAGCGACAACTTACCTAACCAACAGCACCCTATCGTCCATGGCTTTACAATCCGATGGAAAAATTATTGCTGTTGGGGTTGCAGGAAACTACGCTTCTGATTTTGCTGTGGCCCGATTTAATTCTAATGGCGCTCTTGATGATACTTTTGGTACGAATGGAATTTTGTCTACTGACTTTAATGACCTGGATGATGCAGCATTCTCAGTAGCAATAGAACCGGATCAAACAATTGTAGTTGCAGGGTATGCAAAAAGCATTTATCCCTGGACGGAGTTCGCAGTTGCTCGTTACTTATCCGGATTAGAGTTGGGCATTCTCAACTTTTCTTCATCACCTACCTCCCTACTCATCTACCCCAACCCCATCCATCAAACCGAAACCCTCGAATACACCCTCACTAAAAATGAATCACTCACCATCGCATTGTATGATGTGAATGGAAGGCTGATCAGGAATTTTATTTCGAATGAGGATCAAGCAGCAGGTGCACACAAGGAAACACTCAACATCGGCGAGTTAACTTCAGGAAATTATTTTCTCACCATCAGCAATGGTGAGCAAAAGATGAGTGTAAAAATTGTGAAGCAATAAATTTCAAAAATCTTTCGAATGAAAACACTCTCTGCAATTATCGTCATCGCATTTTTTTCTGCTGCTGCGTTTGCACAGGCAGGAGAGTTGGATAGTACGTTTAGCGGAGATGGAAAAGTGAAGGATGGTTTTCCTGCTTATGGTTATTGGGGAAGCGTTTCGGCTATAGCAATTCAGCCAGATGGTAAAATATTGGTTGCATCTTCGGATGTTTACGTAAATGGCGCAATCCCTAATCGGTGGACTATTTCCAGATATAATACAGATGGTTCGTTTGATAATGATTTTGGCTACGGTGGGGCGATAGTGAGCGGACAGGAAACGAGCGCTGTTGTCTTTTCTTTAACGGTGTGCGAAGATTGGAAAATTGTAGCAGTTGTATGTATGGGCGAATTCTGGTACTCTACATTACGCTTCAATTCAAACGGTACTTTCGATACCAGCTTCAGTGCGCATACATTCTACAACACGTTTAATGAATACGCTGCAGCGTCACAATCTGATGAAAAGGTAGTAGTCGGCGGCATTATGTTTGGTGGTGAAGGATTCATGCTAATTCGTTACACTTCGAATGGAGATCTTGATTCCAGCTTCGATTCAAACGGGATTGTTAATACATTCATTGGTTCAGAGAGCGGAATTCACGCTATAGCGATTCAACCTGATAATAAGATCGTGGCAGGTGGCTTTACACAGACAGGAATGAACACTGATTGGGCACTCGCCCGCTACAATTCAAATGGAACTCTTGACAGCAGTTTCGGCACACAAGGAATTGTGACTACTGCAATGAGCAACACGACTATAAATGTAATAGCTATTCAACCGGATGGGAAAATTTTAGCAAGCGCACCTGGCACGCTTACTTTAGTGAGATATAATTCAGATGGTAGTTTGGACACCACTTTTGGAACAAACGGAATAGTAACTGATTCTTCTTTTGAATCAACAGGTTCATTTGCCCTCCAGGTTGATGGAAAAATTGTTGCAGCTGGGGCGACTTCAGATCATCCTCATGATTTTGCATTAATTGTTTTGAATCAGGACGGCTCAATCGACTCTTCATTCGGTACAAACGGCTTAGTGACAACTGACTTCGGTAGTAATGATTATCCATGTTGTGTGGCTATCGCACCTGACAGAAAAATTGTTGTTGGCGGGAACTCTTCCGAAATTGAATTAGCACGATATCTCTCAGAGTTTAACGTTGGCATCCTGAGTTTCTCTGCACCCCAATCCTCTCCTCTGGTTTACCCTAACCCCATCCAGCAAAACGAAACGCTCGAATACACACTCACGAAGGATCAAACTCTCACCATCACATTGTATGATGCAAGCGGAAAGATGGTGCAATCATTCATCACCAATGAAAACAGAACAGCAGGTGAGCTCAAAGAGCAATTGAAGATGAATGAAAATCTTGCTGTGGGAAATTATATGCTCACAATTAGTAATGGCTCACGCAGTGTGAGTGTGAAAGTCACTAAGCAATAACTTTATGAGAACGCTTTCCTCAATTATCATAATCTCAGTTTTGTCTGCTACTGCATTTGCACAGGCGGGTCAGCTCGACAATACGTTTAGCGGAGATGGAAAAGTAAAAACCCCATTTCCTTTTGGAGGATCTTATGGTAGTGTCTCAACCATGACAATTCAACCGGATGGAAAAATTTTAATTGGAGGAACAACCCCTAATGCATCCTCCTACCATAAGAGTTTTATTTCAAGATACAATACAGATGGTACAGTAGATATTAGTATTGGACTCGGCGGGAATGAAGATTGTGAAGTGTTTTCTTTGGCGGTACAACAAGATGGGAAAATTGTGGTGGTTCAAAGGTTTGCCGAGGGTTATAATCTTGCCAGATACACTTCGAGTGGTCTTCTTGACCCCTTTGCCCTTAATTACCAGTATTATTCATTTGGTGAAACTACCGCGGCATTGCAAGCAGATGGAAAAATTGTTGTCGGAGGATTTATGTATGGCGATGAAGGTTTCATGCTTCTTCGTTACGATTCGACTGGACTTTTTGATACCAGCTTCTCCTCAAATGGGATTGTATCTACACTCATTGGTTCAGAGAGCGGAATTTACGCCGTAGCGATTCAATCCGATAATAAGATTGTAGCAGGTGGTTATACACAGACCGGAAATAATACTGACTGGGCACTTGTCCGCTACAATTCAAACGGAACTCTTGACAGCAGTTTCGGCATACAAGGAATTGTGACTACTGCAATGAGCAACACAGCTATTAATGCAATAGCTATTCAACCGGATGGGAAAATTTTAGTAAGCGCACCTGGCACATTTACTTTAGTGAGATATAATTCAGATGGTAGTTTGGATACCACTTTTGGAACAAATGGAATAGCAACTGATTCTACTTTTGAATCAACAGGTTCATTTGCCCTCCAGGTTGATGGAAAAATTGTTGCAACAGGAGCGACCTTGAACCTTCCTGATGATTTTGCATTGATTGTTCTCAACGAAGATGGTTCTATTGATTCTTCATTCGGAACGAACGGAGTAACAACGACTGATTTTGATAATGAAATTGATAAAGCAATTTGTGTGGCTATCGAACCTGATGGAAAGATTGTGATAGCCGGAGGCTCTGATTCCAGGATTGAATTAGCACGCTATCTTTCAGAGTTGAATGTAGGCATCCTGAATTTTTCTTTATCTCAATCTTCCCCGCTCATCTACCCCAACCCCATCCACCAAACCGAAACCCTCGAATACACCCTCACAAAAAATGAATCACTCACCATGACATTGTATGATGTGAATGGAAAACTGATCAAAAATTTTATTTCGAGTGAACAACGCGCGGTGGGAGCACACAAAGAAACACTCAACATCGGTGAGTTAACTTCGGGAAATTATTTTCTCACCATCAGCAATGGCACGCAAAAGATGACGGTGAAAATGGTGAATCAATGAAAAAGAAACTTTCAACATACACACCTCATGAAATCACTCTCCGCAATTATCATCATCACTTTTTTTTCTTCTGCTGCATTTGCTCAGGCCGTTACATTAGATAGTACATTCTCACAAGATGGAAAAGCTATTATTGCAATTGGAGACAGCGATGATGTGTCATTTTCGATGGAACTGCAAACGGATGGAAAAGTTATATTAGTTGGAAATTCCTATAACGGAACCAATAATGATATCGTCCTGCTTAGATACAATACAGATGGGTATCTTGACACCAGTTTTGATTCTGATGGAATAGATTCAATTGCTGTAGGTTCTTCAGGTGATTATGGGCGTTCAGTAGCAATTCAGGATAATGGGAAAATAATAGTTGCAGGATATACCTGGAATGCCGGAGGATATGATGTTGCCTTAGTTCGATGCAATCCGGATGGTTCTCTTGATTCGGGTTTTGGCAATAATGGAAAGGTAGTTTCCATGATTGGAACCGCCGATGACAGGGGTTTTGCAATTGCGTTGCAATCGGATAATAAAATTCTTGTGGCGGGATTTACAGAAACAGGTACTGACTATAATTTCGCTTTACTTCGTTACAATGAGATTGGAACTTTTGATAGTAGTTTCGGCACAGGCGGAAAAGTTGTAACAGCAATTAGCACAGGCGTTGATGATGCTTATGCTGTTGTCATTCAACCTGATGGTAAGATCTTAGAAGCCGGATATGCATTTAACGGAACTAACGATGATTTTGCGATGGCAAGGTACACAACCAATGGCACGCTGGATCCAACCTTCGGAACAAATGGCATAGTAACTACTGGTATCGGAAATCAGCATGATTGGATACTTTCAATCTCCTTGCAAACAGACGGAAAAATTTTAGCAGTAGGTTATACCGGAGACGGAGGATCAAATGATGAATTCGCCTTAGCACGCTATAATGTTGATGGTAGTCTTGATGTTAGTTTTAATGGAGATGGAAAAGTGATTACCTCTTTTCCGAATGGCTATGCTACTGCAGCATCAGCATCAATTTTACCAAGCGGAAAAATAATTGTAGCAGGATCAGTAGTGGGTTATGGTCTTGATTTCGCTTTGGTTCAATATAACGCCGACGGAAGTTTAGACAGTAGTTTTGGTAGCAATGGTAAATTGCTCACAGATATTGATTCGAGTGATGATTACGCACGTAAAATCCTGGTTCAATCAGATGGAAGAATAGTTGTTTCAGGATATTCATCCAAAAATTTTAATGAAGACATTTCTATTGCCAGGTTTCTTTCAGACCTTAACTTGGGAATCTTCAATCCTGTTTCAGCTTCCTCTCTCATCTACCCCAACCCCATACACCAAACCGAAACCCTCGAATACACCCTCACGAAAAATGAATCACTCACCATCGCATTGTATGATGTGAATGGAAAACTGATCAGGAATTTTATTTCGAATGAACAGCGGACGGCAGGCGCACACAAAGAAACGCTCAACATCGGTGCGTTGCATTCAGGAAATTATTTTCTCACTATCAGCAACGGCTCACAAAAGATGACGGTGAAAATGGTGAAGCAATAAATTTCAAAACTCTTTCGAATGAAAACACTCTCAGCAATTATTATCATCGTATTTTTTTCTGCTGCTGCATTTGCTCAGGCGGGGGAGTTGGATAGTACGTTTGGTGGGGATGGAAAGGTGACGACTGATATTGATGTCATTGGCAGCGATGTGGGATACTCGGTCGCAATACAATCTGATGAGAAAATTGTTGTTGCCGGTTATTCAGAAAACTATGCGCATAGGAGGGACTTCGCTCTCGTTCGATATAATATAGATGGAACTCTTGACAATAGCTTCGGCACAGGCGGTAAAGTAACTACTGTAATTAATGTGATTAATTATGATGATGAGGCACGCTCTGTGGCAATACAAACGGATGGAAAGATTGTAGCAGCAGGTTACTCATACAACGGTTTTGATGATGACTTCGCTTTGGTTCGATATAATCCTGATGGCTCTCTTGATAACAGTTTCGGCACAGGTGGTAAACTGACAACTGCTTTTGGTTCGTACCATGATGGAGCAAACTCGATGGCAATACAGCCCGATGGAAAAGTTATTGCAGCAGGATATGCATACAACAGTTCAGGTTATGACTTCGCTTTGGTTCGCTATAATATTGATGGTACTCTTGATAGCAGCTTTGGCACAAGTGGGGAAGTGGCTACTGTTGTTGGTACAAGTGGCGGTAAGGCATTCTCGACAGCGCTACAGCCGGATGGGAAAATTGTAGTAGCAGGAATTGCGTGGGTGGGTGGCACGGATAATAACTTTAGTTTGGTTCGCTATAATACTGATGGTACTCCTGATAGCAACTTTGGCACAGACGGCAAAGTAATCACAGCAATTACTTCAGGCAATGATGGGGCATCGGCGGTGGCAATACAAACTGATGGAAAAATTGTCGCAGCAGGATTCTTGTACATTGGATATGCATACTACAATGAAGATCTTGACTTCGCCCTGGTTCGATATAAGACTGATGGTACTCTTGATAGCAGCTTCGGTACAGACGGTATTGTAAGAACTGCTGTAGACTCGAGCGTGGACGAGGCATTCTCCCTGGTAATACAACCGGACGGGAAAATTGTTGCAGCAGGATACTCCAACGGTTTGCATGATGACTTCGCTTTAGTTCGATACAATATCAACGGTACTCTTGACAGCAGCTTTAACGTAACAGGGATATTAACCACTGATTTTGATTCGTGCGTTGATGGGGCATACTCGGTGGCGATGCAAACCGATGGAAGAATTGTAGCAGTAGGATATTCAACCGCCGGTACTAATGGTGGTTTTGCATTAGCTCGCTACCTATCGGGATTAAATGTTGGCATGGTAAATTTTTCTTCCCCTCAAAATTCCCCGCTCATCTACCCCAATCCCATCCACCAAACCGAAACCCTCGAATACACCCTCACAAAAAATGAATCCCTCACCATCGCACTGTATGATGTGAATGGAAAGCTGATCAGGAATTTTATTTCGAATGAACAACGCGCGGTGGGAGCACACAAAGAAACACTCAACATCGGTGAGTTGCATTCAGGAAATTATTTTCTCACTATCAGCAACGGCGAGCAAAAGATGAGTGTGAAAATGGTGAAGCAATAGACTTCAAAACTTTTTCAAATGAAATCACTCTCCGCAATTATCCTAATCACTTTTTTTTCTGCTGCTGCATTTGCACAGGACGGAACTCTGGATAGTACGTTTAGTGGCGATGGCAAAGTAAGTACTGCTATTGGTCAGTCTAATGATTTGGCGTACTCGGTGGCGGTTCAGGCTGATGGAAAAATTGTGGCGACAGGATATTCATCTGGCGGTACAACTATTGAATTTGCTTTGGTTCGATACAATGAGGATGGTTCGTTCGATAGCACCTTCAATACTGATGGTAAAGTAACCACTGCTGTTGGCGGAACTAATGACCAGGCATACGCCGCAGCAATTCAACCTGATGGGAAAATTGTAGCAGCAGGATTTTCCACCAATGGTCCTGAAGATTACTTTGCATTGGTACGATATAATACAGATGGCTCTCTTGACAGCAGCTTCAGCACTGACGGAAAGGTAACCACTGCGATCGGATTGCATGATGATAAAGTATACTCGATAACCATACAACCTGATGGAAAGATTGTTGTCGCAGGATATTCATACAATGGTTCAAACAGATACTTTGCTTTGGCGCGATATAATGCTAATGGCACACTTGATAATAGCTTCAGTACTGATGGAAAAGTAACTACAGTGATAGGTTCAAACAATAGCCAGGTAAGGTCACTTGCACTTCAAACCGACGGAAAAATTGTAGCAGGAGGAAACTGTGGCAACGGTTCAACGTTTGCTTTTGCTTTAGTGCGATATACTCCTGATGGTACACTTGATAACAGTTTCGGTTCAGGAGGCAAAGTAATCACCGATATAGGATCAGGTGATGATGTGGGATGGTCAGCAGCAATTCAACCCGATGGAAAAATTGTCCAGGCAGGATATTCATACAGCGGCACGTATCCTGATTTTGCTTTAGTTCGGTACAATACGGATGGCACGTTTGACAATAGCTTCGGGAATGGTGGCAAAGTAACTACTGAAGTTGGAGCCACAGGTGGTTGGACCTATGCGATAGCCATACAGCCCGATGGAAAAATTATAGAAGCCGGAACTATATCGAATGGCCTGAATGGGGACTTCGCATTAGTGCGATATAATATTGATGGTACTCCCGACAGCAGCTTCGGGAACAATGGCAAGGTGACTACAGAAATTGGTTTATCCAGCGATGTGGTGTATTCACTGGCGCTGGAGCCTGATGGAAAAATCGTAGCAGCAGGATACCTGGGAAATACAACAGAAGACGACTTTGCCCTGGCGCGTTATCTCTCGGGTTTAAATATTGGCATTCTCAATTTCTCTTCACCTCAACCTTCTCCCGTTATCTACCCAAACCCCATTCACCAAAACGAAACACTCGAATACACCCTCACACAAAATGAATCACTCACCATCGCATTGTATGATGTGAATGGAAAGCTGATCAGGAATTTTATTTCGAATGAAGAGCGCGCATCAGGTGCGCATAAAGAAACGCTTAACATCGGTGAAGTTGCTCCAGGAAATTATTTTCTCACGGTCAGCAATGGCTCACAAAAGATGACGGTGAAAGTAGTGAAGCAATAATTCCCCTTCGCTTAAAAGGTTTCAGCTACATTTGGTTGGAGAAATGTTTTCCAAATGAGATCATTTCTCTGCACTCATCATTACCAAAATACTCCCGAATGAAAAAACTAAATTTTCTTTTCACCATTCTTCTCACAGCACTAACTAATACATCCTCTGCACAGGCTGGAAACCTCGATAGCACCTTTAGTGCCGACGGCAAACTAACTACTGCCCTTGGCTCGGTCTCGGATCTTGCATACTCAATCGCACTGCAGCCCGATGGTAAAATTGTAGCGGCAGGGTACTCATTCAACGGTTCGAATTATGACTTCGCACTGGTTCGGTACAATACAAATGGGTCCTTGGATAACAGCTTCAGTTCAAACGGAAAACTAACCACGGCCGTTGGTACGGGCACTGACGCGGCATACTCGGTGGCAATACAATCCGATGGTAAAATTGTAGCAGCAGGATACTCAGCCATCGGTACCACCTATGACTTCGCTTTGGTTCGGTACAATACCGATGGTACTCTCGATAACACCTTCAGCACTGATGGCAAAGTAACCACTGCTATTGGTTTGGACTATGATAAGGCATTTTCAGTCGCAATGCAGACCGATGGGGAAATTGTGGCAGCAGGATACACAAACAATGGAACTGATGATGACTTCGCTTTGATTCGATACAATACCGACGGCACTCTTGATAACAGCTTCGGCACTGCTGGCATAGTAACCACTGCAATTGGTTCCGGTGATGATGATTTATATTCTGTGGCAATACAACCCGATGGGAAAATTGTAGCAGCAGGATACTCATTCAACGGCATTGACAATGACTTCGCTTTGGTTCGATATAATACCAATGGCACTCTTGATAACGGCTTCGGCACCGGCGGCAAAGTAACCACAGCTGTTGGTTCCGGTGATGATCGTGCTTATCCTGTGGCAATACAATCCGATGGGAAAATTTTAGTGGCAGGATTCTCCCACAACGGTACCGATGGTGACTTCGCCTTAGTCCGGTATAATGCTGATGGCACTCTCGATACCAGCTTCGGCACGGGAGGCCAGGTAACCACTGCTATTTCTTCGGGCAATGATCTCGCATATTCGGTCGCAATACAACCCGACGGGAAAATTATAGCAATGGGAGCCACAGGTATCAACTTTGATCTTGACTTCGCTTTGGTTCGATATGATACTGATGGAACTCTTGACAGCACCTTTAGCGCAGACGGCGTGGTAACCACTGCAATTGGTTCTGAAGATGATCAGGCATGGTCGGCAGCAATACAACCCGATGGGAAAATTGTGGCCGCAGGATACTCAAGCAGCGGGGGGCAATATACCTTCGCTTTAGCCCGCTATCTCTCGGGGTTGGCTTTAGGCGTTATCAATTTCTCTTCTTCCGAATCTTCCCCGCTCATTTACCCCAACCCCATCCACCAAACCGAAACGCTCGAATACACTCTCGAAAAAAATGAATCACTCACCATCGCGCTGTATGATGTGAATGGAGAGCTGATCAGGAATTTTATTTCGAATGAACAGCGCGCGGCAGGTGAGCACAAAGAAACACTCAACATCGGCGAGCTGACTTCAGGAAATTATTTTCTTACACTCAGCAATGGCTCACAGAAGATGAGTGTGAAAATGGTGAAACAATAAATTTAAAAACTGTTTCAAATTGAAATCACTCTCCTTAATTATCATTATCACATTTTTTTCTGCGGCTGTATTTGCGCAGGCGGGGGAATTGGATAGTTCGTTTGGTACATACGGCAAAGTAATCATTCACAATGGCCCACACTGGATTGGTCCGGAATCAATTGCCATACAACCTGACGGGAAAATTGTTACAGCGGGAGTTTCATTCAATGGAGCAAACAATGACTTCGGGTTGCTTCGATTTAAAAGTAATGGTGCTCTCGATAGTAGTTTTGGTATTGATGGCAAAGTGATCACTGCCATTGGGGTGCTTGATGAAGCATACGCGGTAGCAATTCAACCCGATGGCAAAATTATAGCGGCAGGACAATCGAGCCCAGGTTTCGCCGTGGCCCGGTATAATACAGATGGTGCTCTTGATGCCACCTTCGGTAATAATGGAATAGTGACTACCGGTGGTATTGGTTCGGGTGGAGGTATTGCGTTCTCTGTAGCTATTCAGCCCAACAGCAAAATTGTAGCAGCCGGAGTTGCAAACAACGGCTTCAATGTTGACTTTGCTTTGGTTCGTTACAATACTAATGGTGCGCTTGACAGCAGCTTCGGCACAAATGGAAAAGTTACTACCGATTTTGGATTGAGCGACGATTGGGCATTCGCAGTGACAGTGCAACCCGACGGAAAAATTATTGAAGCAGGGTACTCATCCAATCTCATGATGTATCAAACTTATTTCAGTTTGATAAGATACAACACAGATGGTACTCTTGACAGTACATTCGGCACTTACGGCAAAGTACTTACTACCATTGGTTCGAGTGATGACGAGGAGGCGTATTCTGTGGCAATTCAATCTGATGGAAAAATTGTAGAAGCAGGATATTGCTGGAACGGAACAACTATAGACTTCGGTTTAGTGCGATACACTACTGAAGGTGTTCCCGACAGCAGCTTTGGCATTAACGGAAAAGTGATCACCGCCATTGGTTCGGGTGATGATCGAGCCTCCTCTGTGGCAATACAGCTTGACGACAAAATTGTTGCGAGTGGTTATTCAATTAGTAATACGCTTGATGCTGACTTTGCTTTGGTTCGATACAACAAAGATGGAACCCTCGACAATAGCTTCGGCAGCGGCGGCAAAGTAACCAGTGACTTTGACTCGAGTCAGGATTGGGGGACTCACATGACCATTCAACCCGATGGAAAAATTGTAATGGCAGGAAGCTCATTAGCTGCCTTAGATACATTTTCCGCCAGTATTGCTTTAGCCCGCTATCTCTCCGGATTGAATGTCGGCATCCTCAACTTTTCTTCCTGTCCATCTTCTCCGCTCATCTACCCCAATCCCATCCACCAAACCGAAACCCTCGAATTCACCCTCACAAAAAATGAATCACTCACCATCGCATTGTATGATGTGAATGGAAAGCTTGTCAGGAATTTTATTTCGAATGAACAGCGTACCGCAGGAGCTCACAAAGAAATACTCAGCATCGGTGAGCTTACTTCAGGGAATTATTTTCTCACACTCAGCAATGGCTCGGAGAAGATGACCGTGAAAATGATGAAGCAATAAACTCAAAACTTTAGATGAAATCACTCTCTGCAATTATCATCTTCACAATTTTTTCTGCTACTGTGTTTGCACAGGCGGGGGAGTTGGATAGTACGTTTGGCGGAGATGGAATTGTACCTATTTCCATTGGTATAAATGATGTAGCATTTTCAATAGCAATTCAATCCGATGGTAAAATTGTAGTAGCAGGAGCATCAGCCAACGGTCCCTATGATGGTGACTTTGCTTTAGCCAGATTTAATAGTGATGGCACTCCTGATAGCAGCTTTAGCAACGATGGTGTTGTTATAACTGCTGATAGTTCTTACTCAGAAGCGGTATACTCGGTAGCGGTGCAACCCGATGGAAAAATCATAGAAGCCGGAGTCTCATACAACGGCAGCAGGGATGATTTCGCTTTGGTTCGCTTTAATACTGATGGTACTCTTGATACTGGTTTTGGTACAGACGGCAAAGTACTCACAGAAATTGATTCCGATGGAAGCTTTGCCTCTGCTGTGGCTGTACAATCTGATGGGAAAATTGTTGTAGCGGGTACATCATCTGACGATGGAATTTTTGGTGGTCATTTTGTTCTGGCCCGATACAATATTGATGGCTCTCTTGATAGCAGCTTAAGTACTGATGGAATAGTAATAACTGCGTTTAATTTAAACGATGGTGCAACATCGGTGGCAATCCAGTCCGATGGAAAAATTATTGAGGCAGGAAGCTCAAACGACGGTACCACTTCTTATTTCGCTTTGGTTCGATATAATGCAGATGCTACTCTTGATAACAGCTTCGGAGTTGACGGGAAAGTGATTACTTCTATTGGTTTGTACGGTTCCTGGATTAACGCTCTTGCAGTACAATCTGATCAGAAAATTGTGGCAGCGGGCGTCTCCTGGAGCAATACCTATGAGGACTTTACTTTGGTTCGGTATAATACCGACGGTACACTTGATAATAGTTTCGGTACAGATGGCAAGGTAACTACCGATAATGGTTCATATCAGGATGGCGCAAATTCAGTTGTAATCCAACCGGATGGAAAAATTGTAGCCGCAGGAAACACATCATTCCAGAATGGTTTTGTTTTAAACCGATACAATATCAATGGCTCTTTGGATTATGGTTTCGGCAACTATGGCAAAACAAATCCCGTTGGCGGCTACTCTGAGCCGAATTCAATCGCTATACAACCTGATGGAAAAATAGTTGCTGCAGGAAACGCAACCTTCGAGGGCGTGGCTTTGGTGCGCTATCTCTCCGGTTTAAATATTGGTATTCTCAATTTTTCTTCCTCCCAATCTTCCCCTCTCATCTATCCCAATCCCATCCAACAAACCGAAACCCTCGAATACACCCTCACAAAAAATGAATCACTCACCATCGCATTGTATGATGTGAATGGAAAGCTTGT